>JABJGH010000018.1 GCA_018662365.1 Chloroflexota bacterium
ATGTGGCTAATGCCAACACCCAGAAGGGTCGGGAGAATTTATCATAAGTTTTTCGAAAATTGTCTAACATCGTAATATCCTCTATGGGTACAACATCTCTGCAAAATAAACACCTGTCTAAGTTAGATGTATATATTGCGAACGACAGTAAATAATATCATAATACTTGTGGGTATATTACCCTCAGAAATCCTATCTCTAACTAAGTTTTTCCTTGACTAGCTGGCATATGCCCTATATCCTTTAATAGGCCAATTTAGCTGAATTCGATGGATTTCAAGGAGCTTGGATGAGCAAAGCAAAATTTATTCCTCTCGAGGATTATCAAGAATTTCCCTTGGAGGATATGAAACAGCGTGCCCAAGATTTTTACGCCGATGTCAAGCTAAGGCGTACAGTCAGAGATTTTTCTAATCGGCCAGTACCCAAAGAAATAATCGATAACTGCATTCTAACTGCCGGAACTGCACCAAACGGGGCTAATCTCCAACCCTGGCATTTTGTTGTCATCGGCGATCCCGCAATAAAACAAAAAATAAGACTTGCAGCAGAAAAAGAAGAATCAGATTTTTATAACAGCCGTGCCCCCCAACCCTGGTTAGATGCTTTAGAACATCTCGGTACCGATCAGCATAAGCCCTTTCTGGAAACCGCTCCCTATTTGATTGCCATTATGGCAAAAAGTTATGATCTTAACCACCTCGGAGAAAAAGTTAAGAATTATTATGTGAAAGAATCTGTCGGAATCGCAACGGGTCTATTGATCACCGCCATTCATCATGCAGGCTTGGTTAGTCTTACCCATACCCCCAGCCCGATGGATTTTCTAAATGAGATCTTAGATCGTCCAGTCAATGAAAAACCCTTCCTGTTACTTGTCGTCGGGTATCCTGCAGAGGATGCTACTGTCCCTCATATCACCAAAAAATCACTAGATGAGATCGTCACATATAAATAATATGATCGAACGATTAAAAAAGCTTTTCAAGATTCAATTTCTAGCAATAATTGCCCCATTTATTTTGATGGGTCCCACCATCCTATCCGGTAAAGCGATCTACTGGGGCACCCCGCTACTACAATTTGTACCTTGGTGGACACAAGCTTGGCAAACCCTCAAGCTTGGTCAGCTCCCCCTCTGGAATCCGCTTGTGGGTATGGGTGTCCCATTATTAGCAAACTACCAATCTGCACTCCTTTATCCTCCCACCTGGTTATATTTCCTGTTTGCAGAAATCGCAGATTCTCCGGGGATCGCCTGGGGGCAGGCCTTGCTCATCGCCCTCCATTTAGCATGGGCAGCTTGGGGCATGGTATCCCTAACTAAAAAAATGGGCTGGACAGCTTTAGCCCAAACCGTCTCCGCATTGGCATTTTCCTTATCAGGATTTCTGGTCGCCCGAAGTCATTTTTTGAGCATCATCTCTGCCGCCGCCTGGTTACCCTGGTTGCTTTTTGCAGCATATCAACTTGTTCATCTAGATAACAAAAAACGCCCTTTCCTTCTCCTCACTCTATTTGTCACTATGCAATTATTGGCTGGGCATGCCCAGACTACCTGGTACAGCCTAATTTTAACTTTCGCTTTTCTGACCTTTTGGACATGGCAAAAATCTTCTAATACAGAGATCTTGAAAAACTGGTCAAAATTTGCATTTATGGGCATTTGGGCTGCGATATTGGCAGCCGCGCAACTCTTGCCTACCTCGGAATATTTGCTTCAATCCCAACGCGCCAGCGAATTTAATATTGCCCAAGCGATGACCTATTCCTTTTGGCCTTGGCGTTTTCTAACTGTTTTCCTACCCAATTTATTTGGGACCCCTGCTAATGGAGATTATTGGGGCTATGCAGCTTTCTGGGAAGACGCAACTTATATTGGTTTAATATCTATTATTCTCGCAATTGCATTCATTTTTTACAAAAATAGAAACAGTGCCCAAAAGAAATTCGCGACCTTTTTGATCATTTTGATTGGGATTAGTTTTCTATTAGCATTAGGCGACAACACCCCCATATTCCCCTGGCTATACCGCAACATCCCCACTTTTGACATGTTCCAAGCCCCCGCCAGATACCTCATTTGGGCAGAATTTGCCTTAGTCATGTTAGCTGGAATGGCTGTCATGGCCTGGCAAAGACCCCAGGGCAGAGGCCTTTACTGGTCTCGTTTGGGCACCATGGGAGCCTTTGCAATCACTCTAGCAGCGGGCATTGGCTATTGGGTCATCCAAAATGGCGGATTTGACCTGGGAGAGATTAAACCAACCTTTATTCCTGCTTTTGCCTATCTGGGATCTATCGGCCTTGGCATTGGTATTCTTAACCTTTTAGCGCCTCCTAGCAAAGATGAAAAGCCTAAATCCCTTTGGCAGTGGTCGGTGGCAATATTATTAACCCTAGATCTTTTAATCGTTGGCTGGGGCTTAAACCCTGCCGTCGATTCCTCAGCGTACCACCGCATGGCCGGTTCTTCGGCCAGCACATTGATCGAAAAACCTCGTTACCATTTATCCCTCGAGGATGAACAGCGATTAAAATTTGAACGCTTCTTAACTTTTGAAAGCTTTGAAGTGAATGGCGGAATTGGAGAATTACGTAACGCCCTGCTTCCCAACACCAATATATTGGATGATGTCAGCGTCACTGGCAATTTTGACCCGATCTTGCCAGAGAGATACGTCAAATGGATGTCCGTTTTAGATAAAATCTCCCCAGAATTTAAATCAGATATGCTTGCTCGCATGGGGGTGGACAAAGTAGTTACTGTTTCTTATTTATCCCCCTATACAATATCTCTCAAAGAGACTTCAGAAAATTATGGCCAAGTGCGCTGGGCAAGTTGCGGGATATCCGCCCGAGATGGCGATTATGCCTTAGCTATGATCTGGGCTGGTGAAGTGCTAGGGCCAGAAAATGTGCTATTGGAAAAAGAAGGTCCTCTCATTTGCAATGAAGAAAGCCATCCCGAGATGATCTGGAATCGTATGCCTAATTCAGTTTCTATTTTTATAGACGCGGAAACCGATGGGTATCTTGTCCTCGCCGATACTTGGTATCCTGGGTGGCAGGCAAAGGTCGATGGCGAAATTACAGAAATTATTCATGCCGATTATCTATTCCGGGCCATAGAAGTACCCGAGGGCACTCACCAAATCGAATTCAAATATGTCCCCAACTCCTTCTATATCGGTTTAACCTTATCAATCATCGGATGGGGACTTTGGATTTTCTTCTACCGTAAGCAGAGTGAGATTAAGTAAATTCATGAAAAAATACCTTTCTCCCCTCTCAGTAAGTATTCTACTTATTTTATTGTTCTTGGGCTTCTTCCTGTCTAAATCGAATGGAGACCCCCTAGTATTTGCCGAGATCGGCACCCGCTTTTCGGAAGCCAAACCAGAAGGCACCGAAGGCTATGACGGGCAATTTGTCTACTATATCGCGCTAGACCTAAACCCAAAGGTTGTTGCACCCCTTTTAGATTCCCCTGCCTATCGCTATCAAAGAATTCTGCTGCCCCTCCTCGCTCGTCTATTATCCTTTGGTCAGCATAATCTCATTGCCTGGCTGATCCCCCTCATTTCCCTGACCGCTCACTTACTTGCCATTTGGGTTCTATCAAAATTAATTCAATCCTATAAGCAAAGCAAATGGTTGGTTTTAGTTTACGGCCTATGGGTCGGGTTTATGCTGGCCTTAAGGCTCGACCTCACAGAACCCTTAGCCTATGCATTCATTGTTTTTGCAATTTTTGCCCAACAAAAGGAGAAGATAGCCTTAAGTTGGCTTTTTTATGGAGCTGCGATTTTCGCTAAAGAAGTCACCATTCTCTTTGTTCTTGCACAAATACTCTCTGATCTATACAACAAGCGATGGAAAGAAAGTATTGGATTGAGCCTGATTGCAATACTCCCCTTTGTCATTTTTCAATTCTGGCTCGCAGAAAACTTCGGTACCTTTGGCATCGGCTCTGGCGGTGCTTTAGCCACGGCTTTCGAATGGATTCCCTTTATGGGCATTTTCCGCATCGGGGAATACAGCATGCTATTTTTGGCGGCGATGCTCGTCATTTACACCCCTGCCATCATTATCCCTGTCGGCTGGGGAATGGGACAAACTGTTAACAATTGGATTAAAGGAAAAATGGATCTATTCTCAATTGGATTATTCCTAAATGCCTTCACCCTGTTATTTATCCCCTTCTCGACCTACCGAGAGCCAAATGGCACTTTTCGCCTTTTAGGCGGGTTGATCTTAAGTTTGCTCTTATTTGCTGCCAAACATAACCATAAAAGAGTATTGAATTATTCTTACTTATATCTAGTAATGAATGTGTTTTTACTCAGACTTTAATTAATCTATAAAAAATTCCCTTATTTCATGAATCTCACAGAATAGACAGGAGGAATAAAGGAAGAGATCAATTCCCAAGATTCTCCACGGTTCTCCGAAACAAAAAGATTGCCCGTCGTAGTGCCAAACATCAACACATCCCCCATTTGATCAAATCCATGCCGAAAAACAATATCAAAACAATTTTCTTGCGGCAATCCTTCTCTAAAAGCGGTCCAGGTTTTTCCGCCATCTTCCGTTCGAGAAACACATAAAGCGCCATCCACCGCCATCCGAACCTCATCGCTTACCCCCGGTATCACCCAAGCCGTCTCCGGATTAGTAGGATCGACCATCACTGGAAAACCAAAATGGGCGGGTCCCGATTCCTCTGAAGCCTTTTCCCAATTCTCTGAACCATCCCTACTCACAAAAATACCGCAGTGGTTTTGCTGCCACAGCACATCCGGGTTTGAGGGACTCATCACCAACAAATGAGGATCATGCCCCACTTCCGCATTCTGGTTGGGGAGGTATTCAGCGATTAATCCTTTGTTTTTAGGCACCCAACTTTCCCCTCCATCTTTGCTTTCATATACACCCCCCACACTGATCCCAATATAGATATGGTTGGCATCTCGAGGATCTACCACCACCGAATGAAGTCCCGGATGGTCTCTCCCAGCCCCAAACCATTGAGATCTACCGGGGTCATCCCATAAACTTTTCACTAAAGCAAAGCTTTTGCCCCCATCCTTACTATAAAAAAGTCCACCAGGCTCTGTCCCCAGGAATATATCCGCGGGGCGTTCTGCATGTCCTTCCGAGATCGTCCAGATATAACTTAGAATTGCTGGCGTATCAGCATTGGTCATTGCACCTTCAGGATACTTTGGCATTTCCACATCCTGCCAAGATTTTCCATCATCATCCGACCGCTGCAGTTTTGCCCCCCAATGATCGCTATCCAATGCAGCCCATAACACGCCCGAATATGGATGGCGAAATGCATAAGATATCGGAATTCCTGGAAAACTATGATTTATTATTTCCCATCTGCTAGATTGTTTTTCCAAAATGAGCACACCCTTGCGGGTAGCTAAAACTACAGAAAGATTTTTAGTTTCCATGAGTTTCCTTTTGATTTATCCACCCGAGAGGGCTTGGAAAATATACATGCGTTCATCTTCATTTACTTTGTCACTCAAGCCCTCACGATCTTCGATCATATCCTCCCCCACAAAGATATTCACATGTTGTCGAAGTTTCCCATGCTCATCCACGATATACGCTGAAAGACCAGGATACGCCACATCCAAAGCCGCCACCACCTCGGCAATCGTGTGTCCTGAGATAGGGCCATTGGTCAAAGCAGGGAAGAATCGTTTGAGATGATTTGTAAATTTAATTTCTGGCATAGTTTATTCGGACTATTCTTGTAATATTATTAGTATACAAAAATATCTTCGGTTGAACAAGGGAGATTAATTTCCTATTGGTTATTAGAATCTATTAATGATTTGGTTTCTTACCCAACTAATATACTATCCGGCAGCGATAACACCTTTCCATGTAATCCGCCCCCTTTCAATTCAATCAATTTTGTCTGGGTGATTTGGTTCTGAATCGGTTGAGATACCTCTGCCTGCACCCGCAAATAATTATCGGTCAGCCCATTGATCCGCCACTGCCCCTTATCCCCTGCTTTTACACTTTCCCATAACACATTCACTTCTTGCCCAATAAATCTATTCCGAAATGATTCTGCAGACCGATCAGTAATTTCCCGAAGTCGTTGATTTCGCTCTTTCCGAGTAAAGTTATGCACCTGATCTGGCATCGTCGCTGCCGCCGTCCCCTCTCGTTCAGAATAGGTGAAAACATGTGCGCCTGCAAAATCCATCTTCTCCACGAATGCCACCGTTTCGGCAAATTCCGCCTCGGTTTCACCCGGAAATCCAGCGATAATATCGGTTGTGATCGCCACATCAGAAATTCTATTTCTTGCCGCCGTCACCAAATTCTCAAAGCTATCTGGTGTTACTTTGCGTGCCATTCTCCGCAATGTGCTTGCCGAACCAGACTGCAAGGGTAAATGCAAATGTCTACACAGACGCCGGTCCTGCCACAGGTCGAAAAATTCTTCGTTCAAATCCCATGGCTCAAGAGATGATATTCGCAATCGTGGTACATCCGTGACTTCAAGTATTTTTTGTATCAAGTTTCGCAAATGTTGGGACTCTTCGAGATCATACCCCCAAGACCCCAAATGAACGCCGGTGAGCACAACCTCTTGAGCATTCGCCTTCGTTGCCGACCGTATATCGGACACAATAGCTTCAATACTCCGGCTTCGTCCCTCTCCCCTCGCCACCGTTGTGATGCAAAATGTGCATTTATTCTCACAGCCATCCTGCACTTTGATAAACGCTCTTGTCCGCACCCGCGAACCTGGGATACGCTCTCGGGAAATCGGTTCCAAGTCAAATTCGTTAAAATCGATTTGTAACAGATCAGGAACGAGATCATCCTTTACCTGATTAGACACTATCTTTACCACCCCTGGCATCCCCATAATCTCTTCAGGTTGCAGTGTAGATAGACACCCTGTCACTACGATCTCTTCGATACCTTGTTTATGGGCTTGTCGCATTTTCTGCCGTGAGTCTGAGGCTGCCGCTGCCGTAACCGAACAGGTATTCAATACCATCATGTCAGCCTCTTCCATTTTTCCAACCAACCGATGACCCGCAGTCCTAAACTGGCGCGCATAGGTCTCGATCTCACTCTGGTTTAATCGGCATCCAACCGTGTCTAAAAATACATTCATTTTTGTTGATTAGGGCAGGCTTACCTTGAAATTATCAAACGCGATTTTTGTATCCTCTACATCAAATGTGCCCGCCAACAATCCCACATCCCCCATGGCAAATGACGTATCTTGCACCTCAGCTAATAACGTGCCATTTACCGTCAGGCTTAGCGTATCTCCAATACAATCCACTTCAATATGGTTTGTGGCAACCCCTTGCAGGATCACATCACTAAATTCAAATATTTCAGAGCCGATGATGCTCAATGAATCTGCCTCGACTCTTTTGGTAATTGCATAAAACCCATCACTGCTGATCATCATTACGTAAAAATTATCCACATCCACTGCTCGGCAAATCACCCCGAAATGATTATCTAATCCCCCACCGATATAGGTCGCATCTACTTCGATATGGATATCGGAAAAATTCTTTCCAGGATTTGCCCAAGCCATATAATCCTGAGATTCGATCGAGATTACGTAATAACCATCGAAATAATCCGTCGAGAAATCTTCTTCAGTCATTCGGTCCCAACCACTGGACGAGGACGAAAAATCATCCTCATAAGGGAGAGCGTCCTTAACTGCAATACCTTCGGGTAAGCTGCAAGCCAATACTGTAAAGATCAACATGAAAAGAGTGAAGAATATTTTTATTTTTGAATTCATAAAGACTCCCTTGGTCTTAAAAAGAATATATTTTAACATATCTAAACTCCTAGGGTGTAAACTGTTTTAAGATTTCAGAAGCTTGCAATGCCCAAATCTGATTCTTACCAAGCTCGATTGTTTTTTCCAAATACGCCATTGCTTTTTCAGAATTCTGTTCCAATGATAGGAAATGTAGGGCCAGGTAATAATGAGTCATCGCATCGTTTCCATTCAGCTCCACCGCTTTTTGCAAGAACCTGCGGCTCAATACCCGATCCCCTAACAATGTGTAGGCTCGGCCCAATAAGGCATTCGCCTTAATATTATTTTTATCTATGAGGAGTGCTTTTCTGGCAGCCTCAATCCCAATAATCTCTACCTGAATTTCATTCTGAATCGAAAATTCCGCCAGAGTGAGCCACGAAAATATATCATTTCGGTCTAATTCAACAATATTCTGGAATTGTGCAATCGCATCGTTTGTCTGCCCAATGGCAAATAGACCATAAGCAATATTCGTTAATACGATTTTGTTTTCAGGATCGATCTCGTCAGCAGTGGCAAAAAATTCTAGGGCTTTAGCCGGATCGTCATTTCTCAGCCAAAATAAACCTAAAAAGAAATTTACTGAAAATGATTTTGGATCAATACTTAATGCTGTTTCAAAAGAATCGCTTGGATCCTCATTCAATTGAGTTTCTGCCTCCCCAAGGAAAGCCCAGGCTTCACCATAATTCGGATTGATCGTTGTTGCCCTCGAAAAAGCCTCCCTAGCCAACGCCCATTCTTCCACACTTCCTAGCACTTGCCCCACCTGGATCAACTGGTACTCCTCACGCTCCGAAAATTCCACCAGTCGCAAAACCCGAATTATTTGCGCTGATTTATCTTCGTATTGATTATCAAGTTCCGCAGCATTATTTAAATAACTTCCTGCACTTTTTGGGTCGGTGATTGCGAAAAGGAGACCTAATTGATAATAAGCCTCCCCATTCTCGGGTTCCACCTCAATGATCCCCTCCCAGAAGTCTATAGTTTGGTCAAGCCCGCCGTCTGCCAACATCTCTCCAGTAGAGGGAAGGTCAACCGGTGATTCTGTGGATGTGGCTAATATGGGAGGAGAGGGAGGAGTATTAAGGGCTGCCAAGAAAAATAGTACCAGTCCCCCAACCAATGGCAGCCAAAAGAAATAGTCTGTATTTGAATTTCGCTCTTGCATAAAACTATTATAGCCCGAAGGTCTTCGTCATGCAGTTAGCAAGGTGGCATAAATCAATTTCATGGGTACCGGCATTATCAACGAGAAATTGGGGGATAGCTATATTGTATAATCCCATAAATACCTACAATTTTTCAAGTATTGATCTATTTCGGAGCCGACCATGACTTTAGAATTTAAAGTTTCCACTTTCATTCCCGCTACCCCAGAAAATATCTACGCTGCATGGTTAGACTCACAAAAACACGCAGAGATGACCGGGGGTACTGCAAACGTAAATGCAATCGTCGGGGAAGATTTTCAGGCTTGGGATGGGTATATCGAGGGAGTGAACCTTGAATTGATTCCAAATGAAAAGATCGTGCAGTCCTGGCGCACAGTCGATTTTACGGAATCAGAAGAAGATTCCCACCTCGAGATCACGCTGCTTCAGGTTGAGAATGGCACAAAAATTACTATAATCCATAGCAATTTGCCTCCCCATGGCGGTCAATATCAATCAGGTTGGGATGAAAGTTATTTTCAGCCCATGAAAAATTATTTTGAAGATAGGAAGTAGCTAGTTTTTTAAAAAAGGGAAATTGGATAACGTTTATAATAATTATTATATAATCACAGATCGCATTTTAACCGAACAAGGAAGGAGAAAGTATGGTCAACCCCTATGTTGCACAACTTCGTTTTGCACGAAGTGAATTCAAACGTTGTTTAGAAGGTGTAAGTGATGAAGATGCCCGCAAGCGATTACTGCCCATGAATGCCATTAGTTGGATGATTGGTCATATGGCCTCTCAGGAACAATTCTATTTTGTATATTACCCCCAAGGGAAAATCCTCTATCCTGATCTGATCGAATTGGTTGGCTTCGGTAAACCTGGTACGACTCCACCTTTGAATGAAATGTGGGAGTTGTGGGAAGACATCACTAAAACAGCCGACGAATTCTTAGACACTGTAACAGAGGATCAGTTGAGCACCTTTCTTGAACAAGATATAAAAGGCTATGAACATATTGCCTTTGGCACAGTAACCGCTGAAATGCTGGCTCAAAAAACAATCAAGTCACCAGAGAATATTGGTACAAGAATCCTTCGCGCCACATTCCATTACTTCTTCCACACCGGAGAAGCGCACGCCGTCCGCCAACAACTCGGGCACCCCGACCTCCCTTATTTTGTCGGAGATATGCCCGACTACTTGTTTTTGGGAAGAGAAGGATATGAAGAATAACCAATCGCAAAGGTGAGCAGTTCAGAACAAAAAGGGACATAATATGAAAAATTCAGCAAATACCTATGGATCAATTCCTCGTTTTCTCCATTGGGTCAATGCGCTCTTAATCATCCTTGTCTGGTTTTCATCAAATATTGATGACGATAGCATCCTTTTTTATTGGGGCCATATGATGTTAGGTATCGCCACCCTTGTATTTACACTCGCACAAATTATATGGTTTTTTGTAGATAAAAAATTAGACCCTTTGCCAGACTTACCCAAATGGCGAAAAATCGCCATCCATTGGAATCATATACTCATAATGCTCATTGCTTTCCTGGTGGCTGCATCAGGTATATTTTTATGGCAAACAGACCAATTTGAGGATTTCCACGAGTTGCTTTCAACAGGTTTGGTTCTGCTTTTCCTCATGCATGTTGCTGGGACATTTCTTTACCAATTTACAAAAGGCAAAACACTCGCCCGAATGGGAATCAAATTTTTGGATAAAAAATAATCTTTTGCAGGACATTAATACGAAAAAAGAGACGAGCAACTGCTCGTCTCTTTTTTTTTTTACTTGTCATTCCTGCGCAAGCAGGAATCTTGCTTTTGTTTTGTCTATTTTCCCAATCTTTCCTTCAAGGCCACCGTTAATGCGGGGACGATGTCATAGAGATCGCCGACCACGCCATAACGTGCCAACTTGAAAATTGGGGCATCGGCATCTTTATTGATCGCTACGATCACCTTGCTCGAGCGCATCCCGGCTAAATGTTGGATTGCGCCAGAAATTCCGGAGGCGATATACAAATCGGGGGAAACCACCTTGCCGGTCTGGCCTACTTGGTGGGCATAGGGGATGTATTTGGCATCCACCGCGGCGCGGCTTGCACCGACTGCACCACCTAATACTGTGGCCAATTCACCAATCAGTCGGAAGCCTTCGTGGGCTTTCCAGATCTCTTGGTCTTCGGCGCTCAGGTCGGCAGGAGCTTCGGCGGGGTTGCTTGATACACCACGACCACCCGAAACGATCACATTGGCATCGCTAAGGCTTACTCCACCACCTGCATCGACATAATCGAGGACTTTGGTGGCGATCTCATCTTCGGCCATCACAGCGTCGATGGCTGTGGTGGTACCGGTTCGGCTTTCGTCCAATTCGGGTTTACCGAAGGATCGTACGCGCAGGGTGACCAACTGCGGCCGAGTGGCACATTTTACTTTGCATAATAATTTGCCCGCATACACCGGGCGGGTTGCCAAAATTGCGTCACCTTCCGTTTCCATGGCGGTCACATCTACCAAGACCCCGGTGTTGAGGTCGATGGCAGCCATTGCAGCTACTTCACGACCACGAGATGTGGTGGGGAAAAGTACGACATCGGGGGCAGCATCGGCAGCGGCTTTGGCGAAGACCGCGGTATAGGGGTTGGCGCGGTAATCTTCTAATGAAGCATCATCGGCAAGCAGTACTTCGTCTGCACCGTATTGAATAGCGGTGTTGGCGATGGCTTCGACACCAGAACCAATAACGATGGCGGTGAGACCGGTGCCCATTTTATCGGCGAGGTCTCGGCCAGCGGTGACAGCTTCCCAAGATGCGGGCAGTGCTTCACCTTTGAATTGATCTACGTATACCCATACTTTATTCGTCATTAGAGCACCTTCTCTGCCATGATCTTGTCGGCGAGGGTTGCGGCGATTTCTTCGGGGCTGCCGCCTTCGATGATCTCATTGGCGATCTCACGAGCAGGGGGGCTCATGATTTCGGGCCAGGAGACCACGGCTTCGGGGGCAGTGATGCCTAGATCGGCGGCGGACCACATGGGGATCTCGGCCTTGGAGGCTTTGCGGATACCCATGAAGGAGGGATAGCGGGGTTCGCCGTAGTCTTTGACGATGCTGAGGACGGCGGGTAATTTACTAGAAACTACTTGTCGGCCTTCTTCCATGGCGCGTTGGGCTTGGATGGTTTTGGCATCTGCGTCTAGGGCATCAATGGCGGCGACAAGGGTGATGGCCGGCCAGCCCAAAACTCGGGCAGTCATGGCGGCGGAAACACCGGTGTCTGAGTCGATGGCTTGCTTGCCGAAGATGACCAGATCTGCGTCGCCAACTTTTTGGGCAGCAGCAGCCAAGATTCGGGCAGCGGCGGCTGAATCGGCACCGGCAAATGCAGGATCGTTGATCAGGATCGCTTCTGCACAACCCATGGCTAATGAATGTTTGAGGGCTTCTTTGGCATCTTCGCTACCCATACTGATGGCTACTACATCCCCGCCATGTGCTTCAGTGAGTGCGAGTGCTGCCTCTACGGCATATTCGTCCCAGGGGTTGATCACCAGTGGGGCGTCCCCCCAGGTGACTTTGCCATCTTCAACTGCAACGGATGCGGCTGAATCGGGGACTTGTTTGACAAATACAATAATCTTCAACTCTTCCTCCTTATAATGACGGATCAGGATAAAAATTTCATCCTGATCCCAGTTTCGGTCTTATTTTTCTGCCTGCCATTCCTCGGCGTTGAAGGCGGGGAGTTCGCAGCGCAGTGGTTTGTCTTTGCGGTAGCCGAGTTCGTAGTCGGCTTGCATGAGGGTGTGAATTTCGCTGGTACCTTCGTAGATCACCGCTCCTTTGGAATTGCGGAGGAAGCGTTCTACGGGATATTCGTCGGAGAAGCCATAGGCACCGTGCACCTGCACGGCTTCATTGGCGGCATCGAAGGAGGCATCGGTGGCGAACCATTTGGCTTGAGAGGTTTCGCGGGTGTTGCGGAGGCCTTCATTTTTCATCCAGCCGGCACGTAGACAGAGCAGACGGGCCATTTCATAGTCTCGGCGCATGCGGCCGATCTTTTGTTTGATGAGTTGGTAGCTGCCGATGGGTTTGCCAAAGGTTTCGCGCTCGTGGGCGTATTTGACCGAGGCGTCCATGCTGGCACGGATGAGGCCTGTGGCGCCTGCACCGACGGTATAGCGACCATTGTCAAGAGAGCCCATGGCGATCTTGAAGCCTTCGCCTTCTTCGCCTAAGCGATGGGAGGCAGGCACACGGACATCGTTCATGGCGATCCAGCCGGTGGAACCGGCGCGGACACCGAGTTTGCCGTGGAGGTCGCCAGTGGTGATGCCTTCGCTGTCGAGTTCTACGACAAAGGCGGTGAGACCGCTGGTGGGTTTATCGGCAGTAGAATCAGTGCGGGCGACAATGAGGCAGACGTGTGCTTTGGTGGCAAGGGAGATCCACATTTTTTCGCCATTGAGGATGTAATCATCGCCATCTTTGACGGCAGTGGAGGCCATGCCGGCTACGTCTGAGCCTGCACCGGGTTCGGTGAGGCCAAAGCTGCCGTAGTGTTCACCGGAGGCAAGTTTGGGGAGGAAGCGCATTTTTTGTTCTTCGGTACCCCATTGGAGGATGGACATGGCGCAAAGGCCCATATGGACGGACATGACGACCCTTAGGGTGGTGTCGGCGTATTCGAGTTCTTCGCAGACGAGCCCGAGGGTGATGTAGTCGAAGCCTTGACCGCCATATTTGACGGGCAGGTTGATGCCCATGATGCCGAGTTCGGCCATTCTTGGGAGAATGGCGGGATCCATTTCTTGCTTGCGGTCCCAGTCGGCGATGGTGGGGATGACTTCTTTTGCGCAGAAGTCTCTGACCATTTGTTGGGCCATTTTGTGTTCTTCGGTTAGTTTAAAATCCATTGGAATATTTTTCCTCTGTTTGTTAGAGTTGTGATGTTTCGCACGATGGATTATATCAAATGTTGGTTGAAAGTGATGTAGTGGTTTGGATAAAAAAAGAGTAAATAGGGTGGTGAAGAAGTGGTGAATTTTGTATGTTAAATGATTGAGTTGGTTTTGGAATGAGTTGGTTTTGATAGTTGTCTGAAGCATGATTTTGTTTCCCCGTTGGTGGTTGGTGTCCCCGAATAAGTAAATTATAGCACATATGTTCTAATAGTGCAAGGGTGCAAATGGTGGAACTATTTGCTTAGAGAACGGGGAAGGAGGAGATTGTTTATGAGAAAGAGTTCCCCGTTCTCTCCGGTTGGGGGAAATGGAGATATTTGGGTGGAGAATAAATTTGCATCGGGGATGATTTCAAAGCTGTGCAAAAATCTCGCTGAGGGTAGGTTTGTTATTTGGAGGGGGCGCCGTAAATGCTGCGCATTTACTAAGGGAGAATGGGGAATAATTGAATTTTTATAAAGCTACATTTCCCCATTCTCCAAGATAACGGTTTTATCGTTATCACATGCCCCAAACCCCTGGCAAGATTTTTAGGAAGATAAAGGGAGGGATGTTATTGAAGTACATTGAAATAAATTGCTGGAGGAGTTTTTAATTGGGGGATTTCTTCTATTAATAAGATTGGATGAATTTTTTCTTGGACGAAAACAGTACATTTGCCTATATGAGGAATAACGGGGATTTCGTATAATGGGATATGTGGAGGAAAAAATGGATAAAGTAATCATATGGTGGGTATCAAGAGATTGGCTTCTCACAATGCAATTCGTAAAAGATTTATCGACAATTTTTGCTACCATTACTGCAGGAATTGTCGCAATATTAGGACTGCGCACATGGAAAATACAATTAAAAGGAAGAACAGAATACGATTTAGCCAAAAAACTGTTGGTTGAAATATACAAAATAAAAGAATCACTATTATTTGTACGAAGTTTTTATATGTCAGGGGGAGAAAGAGCAAATGCGTATGAGAAATTAAAATTGGATTTAGAAAAAGAAGACCCAGGATATGATGGAAAAATCCTAAGATCTGTTTATTTTATTAGGATGAAAGGTTTGAATGAAAATCATAATAATTTGCATATACTAAGATTAGAATCTAGGGCGATATGGGGATTAGAAATTGATGAGCATTTATTCAAATTAGATGAAAAAATTAAAACTTTAAAGATAACTCTTGATATATATACCCGGGCTCAAATAGAAAATTCGCCACTAAACCCTGATAATATCGAGAAGTACGAAAGGATTATTTTTGGCCATTCTGATGATGATTTTTCTAAAGATATTGAATCAATTATCCAGGGTTTAGAAGCTATTGTAAAACCATATTTAAAATGAAAAAGAAAAGTTGAATAACAAAAAATATTGTCGAAATAACTATTTGCTTAGGAAAGTATAATGAAAATTACGAAAAGAAAACTACCAGTGATTGGGGTATTTTTAATATCTACAGTATTGTCTATAATTTTCTGGCCAATTTCCGATAATGGTGTATTTTGGCAGGCTGTTGAAGCGATAGCAGTGGTAATTGGGTTGCTAGCAATATTTTTTCAAATAGAAGGTTACCTTCAAAGCCAAACTGAAACAAAAATCCGGGGATATATTTTATCCATGGAAACAATTTTTAACAGTGATTTTTTTGCCTTTGGGGAAAGAATTAAAGTGGCTTGGAAAGCTGACACGGCTGAGGCAGCTAGTTTTTTTTCAGGGGATGTCACACACATAATTGCAAGATTGGTTCTTGCTCAAACCTTGATCGAAAAAAATTATTTGGATAAAGATTTGTTATTCTTGACAATAGGAACCGACCTTTATGATATTGCATTAGCGTTTCAAAACTTTGAAGCAACAGATAAAATACCGGGGATTAAAAACATTAAGGCAAGGGATGAAAAAGCATTTATGCTAATGGAGGATGTAAAAATTTGGTTTAGGAATAAAAATAAGTTTTAGCATATTATGTTTTATTGGGCAGATCAATATATATTTGGGAGATTATTAGATGGAAAATATTGTGTCGAAAAACCAATTAAAAAATTTATTGGGAATATTTTTTGGATTTGTTTCCGGTTTCTTATTCTATAAAAATATTAGCAAATCATCAAAATCACCAACCAAGGTGGATGAAAAAGTTTTCAAGCAATCTAAATTAATAAAAGAAAGAAAACATGATAACTTAGAAAAAATGGGGAAGAGGGAATTGGTTGTTGACATTCATGTGGCAGAATATAACTCTATGCGGAGAGAAACTGAACTACTAATTGATGTAGAAAATCGCCTGGTAAATTACGGAGTCTTAATATTAGGAGGGTTGCTTACTGTTTATTCAATTTTTTCAACTGAAACATATCTCCTGTTAATTGCTTCGATGTTACTCTCATCAATTAGCTGGGGATTGGTTGAGACAGAGGTAAAAATTCATGATATTGGGAATTATTTGAGAAATAAATTGATACCTCGAATCCAAAAAATAACCGACGAAGAAAATGTTGATAAATACCTTGTATTTCAATGGTCTTTTTCTAGAAATAGAAATATTTTCAGGATTTTATTGAGGGGTATTACGGGGATGGGAAAATTTTTCGTGAGTTTTATTCCTAGCGTTTTATTATGTGTAATCTTTTATATTGAGAATGAATCAAATATTACTGGAATGGATCCATTTGAACGAACAATTTTTATCGTTTCAGCATTAATGGTTGTTGCCGTTCCTTCTGTACTGTTGCTCAATATTATTTCAAATCTAATAACCTCGTTGCGAGATGGCGGTTGGAAAAAATATATTAGAGTTAGCAAAAGTAACAAATAACCTCAATTATTTTCAAATATGAGAGGGAGAGGAAACTTTAATAATGGTATATAAAAAGAGTTAAAAGTATGTCGTATTGCTGGATCAATGTAAAAGAAATATCTTTTAAGAATTTGTTGTTGCTTGAACGGGAGCAAATCAGTTGGTTCCCGGGGTGGTTGCCTGAAGCTGAGCTGGCGATTGCGTTAAGGGCGAACGAATCTGTGGCATGGTATTTTAGGCATAAATGCTCAGAGGTCAATGATTGGGTGGATAAAGTCTTTGCTGAGAATGGTGCAATTGGTACTGATGAAGAAATGATCCGGGAGGCAGAGATCAAGGTGATGCAGTCGATGAATGATCTGCTGACCTATGCGGTTGATCCGGGGATCTATGATAAGCAGGCATTTTTAAACTGGGATTCGGCTGAACTTTCGGGGAGGGTCGATTTTAGCGACAAAATCGTGTTGGATATTGGGGCAGGGACGGGGCGGTTGGCATTTATTGCTGCGGAAAAGGCGGAAACTGTTTATGCGGTTGAACCTGTTGAGAATTTGCGGCGGTACATCAAAACTAAGGCGAAAAAGCTTGGTTTTTCGAATGTATTTGTGGCAGATGGTCTGATCGAAGATATTCCGTTCCCAAATGAGTTTGCAGATGTGGTTATGGGGGGGCATGTGTTTGGGGATCATCCAGAAAGTGAGTTTGAGGAATCGATGCGGGTGATCAAAAGGAGGGGGATGTTGATTTTTTGCCCGGGGAATAATGATGTGGATGATGCGCGGCATGAATTCTTAGTTGCGCAGGGGTGTGAGTGGTCGAGGTTTGAGGAGCCGGAGGATGGGTGGAAGAGGAAGTATTGGGTTAATAAGGGGGATTGAGGGAAGAGTAGAAAACGCTCGAGAAATCGAGCGTTTTATTTGGGTTAAGGCGGTTGTAATTTGGAAAAAAATATATTATGGCAATGTTGATTGCGAAGCTGTGCGAAATTCTTTCAGAGGGTGGGTTTGTTTTTGGAGGGGACGTCTGTCCCCTCTCACCCCGCCGTAAATGCTGCGCATTTACTCAGGGAGAATGGGGAAGTGTTGAAGTTTAAAGAATTTTCATTTCCCCATTCTCCGAGGAAACGGTTTTATCGTTTCCAAGTGTCCCCAAACCCCTCCCAAGATTTTTAGAAAGATAATTGAAAGAGAAATTCTGGAAATATTTGAAATAAGTTGCTGGGGGAGTTATTAATTAGGTGTTGCCAGGTGTTACTAAGATGGGGGGAAATATTATTTTGATTCAAACATAACTCTAAAACGTTGCCAGATTTTGAATTGGGAATCTTTCTTACAGATCTGGATTCTCGGGGATTGGCCCAAGGGAAGGTAAGGGAGATGTTCATGGTGGGGGGAGCGAGGGCGCGGAGGTGGTGGGCGGGGAGTGCCGTAAGGCTACGCCTTACTTAGGGAGAATGGGGAAATGTTGAGTTTTGTAAAGACTATTCTTCCCCATTCTCCAAGGAATCAGTTTTTTTGATTCCATTGGTAGGCCAGAGAGATGTTCATGGTGCTTGGGGCGAGTGTGCGGAGGTGATGGGCGGGGAGTGCCGTAAGGCTACGCCTTACTTAGGGAGAATGGGGAAATG
>JABJGH010000017.1 GCA_018662365.1 Chloroflexota bacterium
ATAGCTGGAAAGTATCGTCTAATCGATATTCCCATCAGCAATTGTATTAATGCGGGCATCCATCGTATTGCCGTCCTTACCCAATTCAATTCCGTTTCCCTCCATCGTCACATATCTCAAACCTATCAATTTGATTCCTTCAGTCGCGGTTGGGTGCAAATCTTGGCAGCCGAGCAAACCCCCGAATCTATGGACTGGTACCAGGGAACCGCCGATGCAGTGAGAAAGCAGATCTTCGAAATTAAAGCCACCAACGCAAAATATACCCTTATCCTCGCTGGCGATCATCTCTATCGGATGGACTACGATGAGCTCGCCAAATACCATTGGGATATGGGGGCAGATATCACTGTAGCCATGCAACCCGTCCACCGAGACGATGCATCTCGATTTGGATTACTAAAAACTGCAAAAAATGGGCAAATTACCGATTTTGCTGAAAAACCAAAAGAAAAATCTGTGCTAGAAAAATTTATTACCCGAGAGGACCCTGATCATCCCTATCTTGGCTCCATGGGCATCTACATGTTTAATACTGAAGTCCTCATTGACCTTCTAAGTAATTTTCAAGATGCCGACTTTGGGGGGGAATTAATCCCCAGAGCGATAAAATCCCATGAAGTTTTTGGTTATCACTTTAATGGATATTGGGAAGATATCGGAACCATTCGCTCTTTCTATGAAACAAACCTGAGCCTTACTCAGGAAGACCCCCCATATAAATTTAACAGTCCCACCGACCCGATCTATTCTCGTCCTCGTTACCTCCCCAGCTCGGTTATCAATGGCTCAAAGATCGACAACGTTTTGCTAGCAGATGGCTGTCATATTCATCGCTCAGACATTAAAGATTCAGTCATCGGCTTGCGTAGCCATATCTGTGAAAATGTCACCATCAGATCATCGATCATCATGGGCGCAGATTATTTTGACACCCAAAAGCGGTTCATTGCAAACCGATCCGTAGCAATTGGCATCGGAGAGGGGAGTCACATAGAAGGGGCCATAATCGATAAAAATGCCAGAATTGGACCAAATGTCATCATAAAGCCCTTCCCCCGAGGCACCGAAATTGACACTGATGAGTGGTCAGTCCGAGATGGCATTATCGTCGTACCCAAAAGTACGGTTTTACCAGAAGGCACAAAAATAGGTCCCGAATTCTTCAAAAGCGAGAAAAAATAAAAAATAACTTGACCTTCCAAACAGGCAATGGTAGAATTCTGTCCGCTGTACCCGCCCCCATCGTCTAGGGGACTAGGACGTAGCCCTTTCAAGGCTAAGACCGGGGTTCGAATCCCCGTGGGGGTACAAAAAACACACACCTAAAAGTGTGTGTTTTTTTGTTTCCATATCCAATGTTACATATTTTTTGTAGGATGCCTGGTAGAACCAACTTTGCAAACAAGATTTTATTTAAATGGGTTTCAGATTCGCTATAATTCCCCTTTTTTAATTAACTTGTCTTCATACATCCGTTGATCGGCCAGACGAATCAGCTCATCAATTGATTCTGCCTCAGAAGATAAAGCGAAACCAAAGCTAGCGGTCAATTTTATTTTTTGTGATTTTACTTTTATCGAACTTGCTTGTAACATCGCATTGAGCTTCCCTTCAACAATTTCGATTTTTTCTGTCGAATCCAACTCTAATAGAATTAGGAATTCGTCTCCCCCCCAGCGGCCAATATAATCACCATCACGAATACTGTTTTTTAAAGTTATTGCCAGCCTATTTAAGGCTTTATCACCAATTTCGTGTCCAAATTGATCATTTAATAATTTCAAATCATTTAAATCAATATAAATGATTCCAAATTTATAGCCTTCATGAACAACTTTATGCCACCAATGTTCTAAGATATTATCAATAAACCGTCGGCTCCCCACCGTTGTCAACGGATCCACATAGGCTTCGGTATTTAACTCTGCGATTTGTTTTTGCAGTTTAAGATAGGGTGAAATATCATCAAATATTTCAACCGCACCTGTAATATTTCCATTTTCATCTTTTAGAGGTAATGAATGCACCATCACAGGCACTCGATGCCCGTCTTTATGTTTCATAAAAATTTCAATACTTCTTTCTTTGCCATCATCCATACTTGCCTGGAGCGGGCAGCCATCATTGCACAACAATTTTCCAGTTTTATCAATATGCATTAAAATATTTTCTCGGCAGGATTTTCCTATTACCTCACTCTCTGAATATCCCGAAACTCGTTCCGCCCCTTTATTCCAGAAATTAATCTTCCGCTCAGTATCAACAAAATACACACCCGTGATTACATTATCCAAAATTTTCCGATATAGTATTTCCTGTTCCATGCGTAATATACCCTTCAAAAAATAATAATTAATAAAGCTATTTTAACATAACTAAATTTCTTTTTTTCAGGCAATATTTTTACGCTGTCATTCCCGCGCAGGCGGGAATCTTGTTTTTTTTTTAAGTATTCCACATCCGAATGATAAGAATAGAGAACGTAGTTCTCCAAGCCAACAGTTTGTTGGTTGGCAAATTTTCCCCGCAACAATCGGGTTTACAAATCAGCTAAAAACAATTTCGCCTTACTCAGATCATTGGCTGCCTTACACTTCTCAAAGATGTCCCGGGCATTTCTCGCATCCTCAGTGGCTTCCTCAATTTCTCCCTGCTTCTGCCTCATCTTTGCCCTTGCCAATAACGTTCGCCCATTTTCGATCACTGTATCACTTTTTTCAAAGATTGCCATCGCCTTATCAAAAAACTCATCAGCCTCATCATACTTTCCCTCTAGGCTTGCTGCGCTTCCCCTAATTTGATAAATTAAGGCTTCCATATCAATGATTTCTTCATTGATGATTAAATCCCAATCAGTATTCAATAAATCTTCAATGCCATCAGTGGTTCCGTTTTCAACCAAAATACCAGCAAGGAAGATACATGCAAACATGGCGTAACGTCTTTGTGGAGAATCGATCACAGAATCATACATTTTACGAATCCAAATTAAAGCTTTGTCCAAATCTCCAAAGTGCCAATGAAAATAGCTCATCCATGCATACGCATGATCAAATAATTGTTTTTCATCCAACTGATTTGCAATTTCAAGTGCTTTCTCAAGTTGAGTGATCGCTTTTTCTTGATCTCCAATATCTACATACAAACGACCAAAAAATGTTCTCGCCATTGATTCCAAACGCTTATCCCCCGTCTGCTGAGCAAGAACAATGCATTCCTTGAAATATTGAAGGCTTATTTCTAGGTTTCCAAGGTAATTATGGGTATAACCCAACGAGAATTTTGCCCAACCCATCCTGGTTATAAATCCATATTGTTTCGCTATCGCAAGATTTTTTTCGCCGGCCTTAAGTCCTTTTTCCCACTTTCCTGTAAACGAATAATTTTCTGCAAGATATTCGTATCCCATTGCTTCGGTGATGGGTACTTGTTCTTTTTGGCTGAGCTTAATCGTTTCTTCCGCCCAACGCGAACTTTCTTTAAATTGTCCCTGGTGTTGGTAAGGACCGCAAAATGCGACCATCCCACGGAGTAGCTCAGTAGGGTTATCTAAGGTTTTTAAGACGGTATAGCTTTTCTGATAATAATCAATCGCAATTCCATAATCTGTTTGTAAGTGATGGTGTCTTGCAATTGCAGATAATGCAAGGGCATATTGCAGTTGGTGACTTTCAGCGTTTTTCAGTAAGGGCAGTACTTCCAACAACCTTGGAATAATCGCACCTTCCCCTATGGACACGTACTGCAGAGCCAACATTGCCAGATCACCAGCCCGTTCTGTCTCATCCGTTTCTAGGTCGTAGGCTTGCTGATAATGCTTAATAGATTGGTTGTAATCGATGTCAAAACTTGCGAAACCGATTAACCGATTTAGAGTGATGATTTCGGTCGAAAGTTCCAACCCCTCTGCACATTCTAAGGCCAATCGATAAGAAGTAATCGCTTCCTGATTTGCGATCGCTTCAGTAGCCCGATCACCCGCTTCTCGTGCATATTTCAAACCGTTAACAAGGTCGCCCGCCTCAATATAATGATAGGCCAATGCAGAAACATCTGCATTTTTAACTTGAGTCATCGCCTCTGCCACTTTCCGATGTATCCGACGCTTGCGCAGACTGCTCACATTTTCCAGCATCGTTGCTGGGATGAGTGCATGCGCAAATTGGAAAATCGTACTTCCTTTGCGGGGTAGCTCTTCCACCAGTTGAGCATGTTCAGCCTGTTCAATAATATCGATCAGTTTATCTTCATCAAGTTCGCTCGCCACTGCCAAGACTTCATAGTCAAACTCCCGCCCGATGATCGCCGCCAATAATAAGATCTTATTTACATCCTCACTCATCTTATTTACTCGGCTTTGAATCGCCACCATTACGCTCTGCGGAATTTCCAATTCGCCCATATCGGGGCGGTGCCATTCCCCATCTTCAAAATACAGTTTTCCACTATCCACCAAAGACTTACAAACCTCTTCAATAAAAAACGGATTTCCTTCCGTTTCCCTATAAATGCCATTTAGAAAATCATCCGATATCGTCGCATCAAAAATAGTGGTGAGCAATCGATGGGTCTGTTCCTTATCCAATAATCCCAGTTTTATTCGGGTTGTATTTCCTTCTCGGTTAAAACCATTCAGCGCATTTTGAAATTGTACCGATCCGGCTAACTCTACCTCACGGTATGTGCCCACTATTAAAACTTGCTGGTTTTTACATCGCCGCATCAAATGTCTGCTCAAATCCAGGGTTGCCGAATCTGCCCAATGTACATCATCCAATACGATCAAGATCGGGGAGCTTGCTGCCAAAGATTCAATAAACAAATAAAAATTTTCAAAGATGCGTTGCTGTTCTGCCGACCCTTCCAATTTTGGATTTTCTTTAATATCCGTATAATAGGCTCGCAGGTCAGGCGCGATTTTTATGAGATCTGCCACAATCGGCTCAGGAATATTCTTTATATCGTCAGAAGATTGGCGCAGTACACTCCGAATGATTTGCGCAAACGGCTCATACGGTGCATTGCTTTCTTGGTAACTCGCCCCAAACAGGCTGCGTCCACCCGAGTATTCAACTTGAGTAATAATTTCCTGTGTAAATCGTGTTTTCCCAATTCCCGGCTCTCCACTGATCAGCAGAACCTGACCCTCGTTTGTCTGGGTTCGTTCCCAAGCATCACGAACCAGCTTCATTTCATTCTCACGCCCAATGATTCGCCCCCGCACGATCCGGTCGATCCCCATCACCGCCTCCGTACTGGAATCGCCGCCTTTCGATTGGGACGCACTTAATATCTCCCGCACAGCAGCTGCACTTTGCGGTCGTTCATCTGGTTTTTTGCTTAGTAATTCTGTGATCAATTTATTGATATGGGAGGGCAGGTCTTCCCGTTTCGCTTTCGGTGGTACAACCGGGGCATGCAGATGTTGCGTAATCACCGCAATCATATCCTCCGCTTCAAAGGGCAGACTGCCCGTCACCATTTCATAAAGCAGCACCCCTAGTGAGTACAGGTCCGTCCGGAGATCAATCACATCCCCCATCGCCTGTTCCGGCGCCATATAAAATACCGTCCCCACCGTCGCCCCGTCACTAGTTAGTCGCGTCGCCTTCGATCGCGCCAACCCAAAATCCATCAATTTCACATTCTTATTGGGTTCAATGATCACATTCTCAGGTTTTAGATCGCGATGAATGATTCCCTGCTCATGCGCATGCTCAAGCGCATTACAAACCTGCTGTCCAATTCGATAGATTTCATCCAGCGAGGTCACCCCCGCCTCATTCAGCGTTTGCCCCTCCACATATTCCATCACAATATACGGGGTTTCATCGATCTCCCCCGCATCATACACCGAGACAATATTGGGGTGGTTCAGGTTTGCAACCACTTGGGCTTCCCGCAGCAATCTGGCACGTCCATCCGTCCCCATCCCCGCATTCGACAATAATTTCACTGCTACATCGCGTTTTAGCACTTCGTCATGTGCTTTATATACAACCCCCATCCCACCTTGACCCAGCAAGCTGTCAAGGCAATATCGTTCATTTATCAGCAGTCCAGGTTTGATTTCAGTCATGCGATATTATAATATGAGAAAAGGGATAATATTTGAATAAATTAGACCAAGAAAAGAAATGCTGGCTTCCTCTTATCCCACCCTCAGCCCCACCTGATGCACCACATTGTTCGCATAGCCGCCACACTTCCGCCTCGGCGGCATCGGCTGCCTATGCCCCTCCGAATCAGAAGCTCGCACTGCCAACCTTACCTTCCTCGTCTCAGCTACCTCAATTTCCTCCCGCTGTGAATGCCCCCCTACCTTATTCGAGGTGGAGAAGCGAAGCTTCTCCAAGCTAACAGTTTTATCGTTAGCAAATATCCGCCTTCCCATCACACTTTTCCACCATCCCCACCTCCACATCGATAAACCCCGGTTTCACCCCCTCGATCTCACTCACAAATTCCCCATTCTCCGCCAAAACCTTTTCCACTTCCTCATAAGTAGGCAGATCCTTACATGCCGTCAAATGAATCTTATTATCATAGATCAGGTCAGCAACAGCGATCCTGATCGGCTTTTGGAACAGGAGAGTGAGGGCGAAAAGGAGGAGAATAAAGTAGGAGGTAAGTTTGAGAAGGTTATTTTTCATAGTTTGAAAATGGATAATAAATGAAATTGATTTTACTCTTCTATTGTTTGGCCATTTTCAACAGTAGTTAATAATTCTAAAGTTAGAAATTCATTTTTTGAGTCTTCTGTCATTATTTTAATTTGTTTTATATCTTCAGATAAGTAGAAAATTGCATTGAAATCATTCACATAATGATACTCATTTACAGTATTTGGTTTTTTCTTTTCAGTTGAAAATGTAATTTTGCCTGAATTGTTTTTTATTGTCCCATCAATTTTTTTATTAGTGTTTCTTTCTTTCCATTTTCCTTCAAAGAAGGTTTCATTTTGAGTTATTATAATTACTTCATTATTTATTTTTCCCCAATTGCCTTTTATGGTTGGGATTTCTGAATTTATAGTAAATAATTTTTCAGCATATAATCTTCTAAAAGATCTAATTTTTTTAGCGTTTTCTATTAATTCAGTGTAAATTTTATTTTCACTTTCTTCTTTTTCATTCAATCTCGCTATGTATTTATTTACATTGCTTGAGACCTTTTTTTGATTTTTGGCTTCATCTAGTAATTTCTTAGCAATATTTGAAAACCCTTCATTAATCAATTTTATTGCTAAATTTGAGGAAGCTAAAGTGTTTTTTAAATCGTGAGCTTTTTCATAATAGTTAACAGCTTTAGTTGGTAATTGTAAATCAGAATAAGATACACCTAAATTATTTAATACTGCACTATTTTTAGGATTAATTAAAATTGAATTTTCATAATGCAAAATTGCCATATTATCCTGATTGTTTTCACCATATAGATATGCTAATTTAAAGAGCAAATCTGTATCATTTAATCCATATTCAATTGCTTTTTCTAGGGCTAAAGTTTCCAATTCTACATCTTCTATTTCTTTATAAAGAGTTGATAAGCCAGAATAAGTGCTAGATATTGCATCAGAATCTGAAAAATTATCAATCTCTGCCAAAATCTTATCAATTCCTGTTTGGGGGTTATCAAATTTTGATAAATTCAGTGCTATATCAACTAGGCGATTGGCTTTTTTAATGTCAGAATCAGAAATTTCATAAGCTTTTTCGTACATTTTTATTGCTTCAAGGTAATTTCCATTAAATTCGTAACAATTTCCTAGCTGTGTAAAAGCATAGCTTGCAACCATTGAATTTTCAGCCAATCTATTTAATTCCTTCAGAGCTTCGGAATTTCCCCTTCTTTGTAACATCGAATTATATAAAACTTCATTTTCCAATTTTTTTTGACTATCACCTTCAATCTTATTGAGTTCTAAAAATGATTTCTTCATTTCTGCTAAATCATTCTCTTCGTATGATTCCCACATTTTGGAAGTCAATATTTCAGAATCATCTTTTGTATTATCTGATATGTCCCTATCAGCCTCAATTTTATCTTCTAAATTAATATATTCTGTTTGTGAAACGTCAGAAATAATTTCTGATGGAGGCTCGGTAATATTTTCAGATATTTCTAATTCTGCATCCCCTTTTTTTACACGAATCCCAATTTTTTCAATCCTCGATGCAAGCTGTTTCTTGAAAATCAGAATAAAAATTGTTAATACAATTATCATTGCCAAAGCCCAAACAATGGTTTTTATTACATCAGGTGTAAACATATTGCCCATCCTTTTAGAGTCTTTAATTTATGTGTGAGATCTAAATGTTTTTATTTATTCGATTAGAATTATTCCGTTCTTTTATTGTTATTAGGAGGTATTTGTTTTTATTACCCACCTGTATTTAATATTATACAAGAAATGGGTGTGTTTGAGTTAACTCTCTTGCGTAGCTTGGTTATTCTCGATGAGATTACGCCTTTCCTTTCCTGCCCAACCACCGCTCTTCTTTTTTCCCAACCCCATATACCCTGGTAACTCTATTCCCCTTCTTCCTAATCAGTGGAGATTGCGGAGCAATCTCCAAGCCCTGGGTGTTTATCCCAGGGCATCTTTAAGCCCCTCCCGCACCTTTGGAATCACGATATAAGTCAAAATGCCAAACGAAGTATGGCTAAGATCCACCAACATCCCCTGTTGCAAATGATCCTGGATCACGATCACAATACTAAAATTATTTTCCAACTGGATTAAATAATAATTCCCCAGACCCGGGAACTCCGAATCCTTCAAACTCTTGATCAAATTACGCGTGATCTCATTGAACAGGGCGGTCGCTTTTGGTTGGGGGTTAAAACCTGCCAAAGACGTGCCGTCATCGGTCGCCCATATATCCGTAGCCACCAATGCGTTTCCCAGGTCATCCCGCAGATCCTCCACAACTTGCTCTAATCTCTGTAAGTTCATATTTCTCTCCCTTTTCTGCCGAGGAGAAATTTCTCCTCCCACGCCTTAATCGGACTAGCTATTTATCCAATTATCTCATTTTTTTTTCCTGTTCATAAAGCAGAATCACACTTACGAATATGTTAAGTTTATACCCTCAATCCTCAATTAGCAACTTTCAAAGCCAACAGTTTCACCGTTGGCAAACATCATCTTGCAAACAGGGGAGATTGCGAAGCAACCCAATAGACAATAGTTTTAGTTTGTCATTCCCGCGTAGGCGGGAATCTCGCTTCTCTATCTGCCCGCCGAACACTCTGGGCAACTTACCAAAGCGCAAAGTATTCCATCAACCCTTCATTGAAATCTCAGAACCAGATGACGGAATACTTTAAGCTTTGACTGGGTTATAGAGTATTTTTCCCAACGCAATATTGCCCCAGGAAAAGCACTGGACAAAGCAGAACATATGTGCTACAATTGGCTTTGCAAAGGGAGGAATCGTCTGTGGGGGCGATCAAAAGCTTTTACTAAACCATTTCAAACAATAGAATCAAAAAGCATGCTGCAGCATGTGAATGGGGCGAAAATTTTGCCCGTTGATCTTTAACAACCGAATATCAAATTTGCTTATTTTCTTTCTATCTGACCTTGAGGGTGGGGAGAATGGCTTCGCCATTCTCCAAGGCAATTTCCGGTTTCACCGGAATTTGCCAATTGACAAGAAGGGAGAAATTGTGTATATTCTCATTAGAACATGTTGGTATAGGTTAGGACAACCTGTCCTCATCTCCCATGTTTCAAATAAAATGATGACTGAAATTAATCAAGCCCTGCCCCTTTATCAAGTTGTCGCCAACGCGATCCTCAAACAGATCGAAGACGGCAGCTACGCGCCCGGCAGTCGTCTCCCCTCCGAATCCGAATTATGCAAGCTCCACAATGCCGGACGCAACACCATCCGCCATGCCCTCAGCGAGCTTTCCCAAAAAGGCGTCCTCACCACTTTGCAAGGTGTCGGCACCTTCGTCGAAGACACCCGTTTCGCCAAAACCACAGAATTCCTCTACGGTTTCTCTCAAGAAATGGCGCTCCGTGGTCAGTCCATCACCAGCAAAATTCTCGATGCCAAGATCATCAGCGCAGATCCATTCCTCGCTCGTCGTCTCGGCATTCAGCTTGGCGCAGAAGTGGTCTACCTCAATCGCCTCCGCATCATGGGCGGCGAACCCACCGCCATCGAACGGGCCTATTTGCCACATGAACTTTGCGAGAATATCCTCGATCACGATTTCAGAACGGAATCGCTTTATGAGGTGCTTGCAGAGCAATACAATATGCAGCCCGACCATGCCGAGCAGGAGATCGAAGCCGAGCTCGCCACCGATCAGGTTGCCAAACTCTTAGACCTCACACCCCCCACAGTGGTGCTGGTTTTCCATCGCGAAACCCGCAATCGTTCAGGGCGGGTCATCGAATACGTCGACTCAGAATTTCGCGCCGATCGTTTCCGCTTCTACACCAACCTCAAGGCTTCCGCTATGGCCCAGCCTTTTGTCTTTCAACGACTGCCCGTAGATTCGAGGAGAGAATAAAATGGCTGATCCAATCAACGATCAAGAACTCAAGAAAATCGTCGATGAAGTCGTCACCGCCATCATGGCAACCAGGCCTGATAATTTCGGAAATACCGCAAAAAAAATTGCAAATGCAAAAGAAATTGCAGAAAGTAAGAAATTAGCAATTGCAACAAATATTGCAAATAATAAGAATATTGCAATTGGAACTGACCACGGCGGCGTCGCTCTGAAAGAAGTGCTCAAAGATCATCTCAAAAATGCCGGCTATCAGATCATCGATTGTGGCACACACAGCACCGATGCCGTAGATTATCCCGATATCGCCCAAGCCGTCGCCCAAAAAGTTTCCGCCGGGCTTGCTTGGCGGGGGATCGTCATCGACGGTGCCGGAATTGGCTCCTGCATGGCCGCCAACAAAGTCAAAGGGGTACGTGCCGCCATGTGCTACGACCATGCCACCGCCAACAACAGCCGTGAACACAACGATGCTAACGTCCTCAGTTTAGGCGCAGGTCTCATCGGCCAAAACTTGGCCAAACAGATCGTCGATACATTTATCAATACCAAATTCGCTGGTGGCCGTCATGCCCCTCGCGTTAACAAAATTATGGAAATAGAACGATAGAGAAAAAAATATGCAAACACAAGCAGAAGTAAAAAATCTCGTAGAAATCATCACCCGTGAAGTTTTGGTCGCCCTTCGTGAAGAAGAGCTCCCCAAAGATCATGTCCACAGCGAACATTGCACCGAAGAATGTGCCGATGGCATTTGCGTCTCGACCTGTTTCAACAAAGTTGGTCAAGTCGTCAGCGCTGGCGCATCCCGCCTCTCCACCACCTTAGGTGGCATCCCCGATGACCCCCATGTCGCCGGAATGATCGACCATACATTACTCAAGCCCGATGCCACCGCAGACCAGATCGCCCAACTCTGCTATGAAGCTCGCAAATACGAGTTCGCATCCGTTTGTGTCAATCCCAGTCACGTCAAACTCTGTGCCGATCTGCTCAAAGGCACCCAAGTAGATGTCTGTACCGTCATCGGTTTTCCCCTCGGCGCCTCCGCCACCGATGTCAAAGTATTTGAAACCAATACCGCCCTTACGGATGGCGCAACCGAGATCGATATGGTACTCAACATTGGCGCACTCAAAGCCGGAGACCATACCCTCGCCGCACAAGATATCCGTGAAGTCACCCGAGCCGCACATGCCGCCGGTGCCATCTTAAAGGTCATCATCGAAACAGCCTTGCTCACCGAAGAAGAAAAAGTAAAAGCCTGCCTCCTCGCCAAAGAAGCCGGAGCAGACTTTGTTAAAACCTCCACAGGTTTTTCCGGTGGGGGAGCCACCATCGAAGATATCGCCCTCATGCGCCGGGTCGTTGGCCCAGAGATGGGCGTCAAAGCCTCTGGTGGTGTCCATGATTTCCAAGAAGCAAAAAGTTTGATCGATGCAGGTGCCACCCGAATTGGGGCTAGCGCAGGTGTCAAGATCGTCGCCGGAGAAAAAGAAGCAGGCAGCACAGTAAAATCCGCCGTGCCCGCAACCGCATCAGCCTACTAGGATAAAAGATGAAGATCGCAAGAATCGTCGGGACCACCATCTCGACCATCGAAGACGAAAAAGTAAGAGACAAAAAACTTCTGATCTGCGCTGAAACCGATCAAAAGGGAAAAGTCTTTGGCAAATCATATGTCGCTGTTGATCTCGTCGACGCCGGAGAAGGGGACCTTGTCCTTACATGTCATGGCTCCGCAGCTCGACAAACGCACCTCACCAAAGATTCGCCCGTCGATGCCGTTGTCATGGCGGTCCTCGACGAACTAGAAGTAGACGGCGAAATTGTTTTCAGGATGTAATCGGAGAAATTTATGTTGATCGCCAAAGTAATTGGAACCACCGTATCCACCATAAAAGATGAGACCCTAAAAGGTTGCAAATTATTGATCTTGCGCCAAACCGAGGTCGACGGCATTCCCTTTGGTAAACCCTATGTCGCCGTAGACACCTTGGACGCCGGGATTGGCGATCTAGTCCTCACTGCACATGGTTCCAGTGGCAGATTAACCGCAATCACAAAAAATAAACCCGTAGATGCAGTCATTATGGCAGTCATCGACCATTTAGCAGTCAATGGCGATGTGCCCTTCAAGAAAGAATAGACCAGGATAAATTATGACGGATTACGATAAAGATTTACGCTCTATTCAACAAGCTCGACGCATGGTTACCGCCGCCCGGGACGCCCAGCGTGAATGGGCCTGGGCAAATCAAGCCCAAGTCGATAAGGTCTGTGCTGCTATGGCCGACGCAGCCTACCAAGCCTCCGAACGTTTAGGGCGCATGGCCGCGGAAGAAACTGGTTTCGGTATCCCCGAACATAAGAAACTAAAAAACCAATTTGGGTCGAAACATGTTTGGGAAAGCATCAAAGATGTACCTACAGTGGGCGTCATCGATCATGATCCAGTCAATAAACTATATAAGATCGGTTGGCCGATGGGCGTAGTCGCAGCGTTAACCCCCAGCACCAATCCCACCTCCACCGTGATGAACAAGATTTTGATGTCCGTCAAAGCACGTAACGGTATCGTTATTGCTCCACATCCTTCTGCAAAGAATAGCTGTTTAGACACCACAGAATTAATGGCAAAAGCCGCCGTCGCCGCTGGTGCCCCCGAAGGTTTGATCCATTGCATGTCCGAGATCAGTTTACCTGGCACCAACGAGTTAATGAGCCACAAATATACTGCTGTGATTTTAGCAACTGGGGGTTCCGATATGGTGCGTGCCGCTCATTCCCAAGGCAAACCTGCTTTTGGTGTTGGCCCCGGTAATGTACCGGTATATGTAGACCGCAGTGCTGATCTTGAACGTGCTGCAAAATATATCGTCGGCAGTAAAGCCTTTGATCATTCTGTGATCTGTGCCACCGAGCAAGCCGTGATCGCCGATCGACCGATCGCTAATCGTCTACGAGAATTAATGAAAGCCGAAGGTGCCCATTTCGTCAATCCGGTCGAAGCAGACCTCTTGAGAGAAATCCTTTTTTGGCCGAATGGCACAATTAATGCCGCTTCCGTGGGTAAATCCCCGCAATATTTAGGGGCAATGGCAGGTTTTTCTGTCCCCGACTCCGCCCGAATTTTGGTGGCTGAATTGACCCGCATTGGCCGAGACGAACCCTTATCCCGTGAAAAGATGACCACCGTCCTTGGTTTCTACGAAGCCGAAGGTTGGGAAGCTGGTTGTGACAAATGTGTTGACATGATCAATTTTGGTGGGCGTGGACATAGTGTGTTATTGCATGCCGAAAACGAAGAGATCATCATGAGTTTTGGTTTGGAAAAACCCGTCTTTAGAATTGGTGTCAACACCATGGGAACTTTAGGAATGATCGGTATGACCACCGGAATTTCACCCTCCCTTACATTAGGGTCGGGCGGAATTGGTGGCGCGATCACCGGAGACAATATTACGGTGCACCATTTATTGAATATTAAACGCCTCGCATTTGAAACCAGTTCGCCGCCCCCTGAGGCATTTTTGCCCTCATCGGTGCCAGCGGGTTCCGTGCATGGCCCCTCAGTTAGCGAGTTAGAAAATATCGTCCGTGAAGTGGTTTTGGAGGTTCTCAAATCTTAATTGATTTGGAATCTATAAAATAATCAAAGTTTGACAATTATATTTTTTAGGAGAATAGATATGGCAAAGCAAGATCCCGCATTCATCGCCCTTGGAATGGTTGAGACCCGTGGTTTGGTCGGGGCAGTCGAAGCTGCAGATGCAATGGTAAAAGCAGCTAATGTAGTATTGATCGGTTCAGAGTATGTTGGTGGTGGTTTCGTGACCGTGATGGTCCGTGGCGATGTGGGCGCAGTAAAAGCAGCCACAGACGCTGGTGGTGCCGCAGCCAAGAGAATTGGCGAATTGGTTTCCATTCACGTGATCCCACGACCTCACGAAAATGTTGAAATGATCCTGCCTGATACAAGTAAAGGTGGATTCGGCGGTCGTTCTACCGATAGCAAATAGGTTTTATCTTGCTAAAAGAGAACCTTCGTTTGACCATAGAGCAAGCTGCTAAGGTGATCCGTTGGGTAAATGATCCTGAGCCCCCACCGCTCGCAGAAGTTCCCGAAGGGGACCTCTATGTAGGTGTCGATCTTGGGACAGCTTACCTGACCCTGGCTGTCTTAGATCAGAATCTGCAGCCAATTGCTGGAGAATATCAATTTGCGCAAGTTGCTCGAGATGGACTTGTCGTCGATTATGCCGGTGCTGTGGACTTGGTCAAATCAATGAAGGCCCGCGTTGAAAAACGTATTGGCCGAGAATTGACCCATGCAGCTAGTGGATATCCTCCCGGCGTTCCTCAAGCTGAGGTGCGCGCCACGGCAAATGTCGTCGAAGCAGCAGGCATGCTCTGCGAGAGCTTGGTCGATGAGCCCACCGCCGCGAATGCTGTGATTGAAATGCAGAATGGTGCGATCGTAGATGTGGGGGGTGGTACAACCGGCATTGCGATCATCGAAAATGGTGAAGTAGTTTTCACTGCCGATGAAGCAACTGGCGGCACCCATCTCACATTGGTGATTGCAGGTGCGAAGGATATTCCCTTCGAAGACGCGGAAAAGTTGAAAGTGGATACAACGAGGCAAAAAGAATTGTTTCCAGTGATCCGACCAGTCTTTGAAAAAGTAGCAAGTATCGTTGCACGACAGATCGAAGGGTATTCGGTGCCAAAGATCGTGATGGTTGGTGGCACAAGCGCATTTTATCGAGCAGATGAAGTGGTTGCGGAATACACTGGAATCCCCACATGGGTGCCTGACAACCCATTCTTGGTCACACCTCTCGGTATGGCCATGCATCAAAAGTTAGGAAGTGAAGGATAATTATGGCAAAGAAAGATTTTCAATTACGAGTTTATAGTTACCTCGACCGCATGCAGCCACAGGTGGCAGCCTTTGTGGGCACGATCACCCAGGGTGACCTTCCGGTAGAAGGGATGGCCTCACTGTATGTGGAAATGGCTCCAGGTAATGAAGTTTTCCGTACCGTAGATATCGCGGTAAAGGCGACAGAAGCAAAACCTGGCGCACAAGTTGTTGAGCGTGAATTTGGTATGTTTGAAGTGCATTCTTTGCAACAAGCGGATGTACAAGAATCTGGACGGATTGTGTTAGAGCGATTAGCTCTTAACCAAGAAGACCGTATCAAACCGCAAGTGCATTCATCAAATTTGATCACCCGAGTGGATCCCTACCAAGCCCAATTGATCAACCGCTTTAGACGTGGGTCAATGTTGGTCCCCGGTGAGACAATGTTCGTTCTCGAAGTTGCTCCTGCAGCGTATATCGTTTATGCGGCAAATGAAGCCGAGAAGAAAGCGAATATTAAGTTGATCCATATTTCTTCGGTCGGTCGATTTGGTCGAATGTGGATGTCTGGCACAGAGGCTGAAATGGTGACCGCCCGAGATGCTGCGATCCAAGCTTTAGATGCATTGGATGGCAAGACCCTATAATCGTTTGAACTAGATAGGAGTTTTCCTATGGCAAAAATCTTTTATACAGATAGAGATATAGAAGACCTAAATAACAGTGGTGTCAGTTCTTTGGTCGTCAACGATGATGTCGTTGTGACGGATCTGGGTCGAGAAAAGGCGATGAAACTTGGTTTCGAACTTGTTCGAGAAGAGGATCAGCCAATTCAAGCACCCGTACGGACAGCACCCGCTAAAAAAATTGTTGATGTCAAACCCGCCGCAAAAGCTCAATCTGCACCTGCAGTGGATAAGGTGAGTTTGGAGCAAAAGGTGACCCAGGCGGTAAAGGCTAAAGTTGGTGATTCTGTAGATGGCAAATTGCTTGAAACGATCATCAAAAGAGTCTTGAAAAGCGTGGGGAGCAACTAAGATGCTTTTTGGTCGGGTAAGAGGGACGGCAGTAGCCACGGTGAAATACCCTGACATGGAAGGGATGAAACTGTTGGTGGTGCAACCTCTGGATAAAAAGCTGGAACCTGCTGGACCCCTGGCAGTGGCGGTGGATGTTGTGCAAGCTGGCGCAGGAGATCTGTGTGTGATGGTGCGATCTCGCGAGGCGGCATTGGCGATGCAAATCCACACTTTTGTTCCGGTGGACCTGGCATTGGTGGGGATCGTTGATGAATTGACCGTGAAACCTGACGGCGAGTTTGATTTCACGCTCAAAGAAGGGCATGTTAAGTACACTTAGGCAAATATGATATTAGGTAAAGTTACGGGCACGATCGTTACGACAATTAGTCATGCTGATTTTAAGAACCGGCGGTTATTGGTGGTTCAACCGTTGATGCTACCCGGTGAAAAAATTGAGGGTGATTTTGTTGCGCTGGATAATACACAAGCTGGAGTGGGGGATACTGTGCTGGTTAATCGAGAGGGAAATGGGGCCAGACAGGTGATGGATAACCCGCAAGGTTGTGTGATCTCTTTGATCGTAGGGATCGTCGATTCGGTATATATCGAGTCCTTGGATTAGCTTTTATGAGAACCCCCTTAGTTGCAGGTAATTGGAAATTAAATAAAACCGAATCTGAAGCGATCGAATTGATCAATGCTATGATGCCGGGTTTAGAAAAAGTAGGCGGTGTGGAAAAATTAATTTGTCCACCCTTTATTGCATTATCTTCTGCGGCAAGGTTATTGAATGCTAGCAGCATAAAATTGGGTGCTCAGAATATGTTTTATGAGACAGAGGGCGCGTATACTGGGGAAATTTCCCCGACGATGCTCAAAGACCTTTGTGAATATGTGATCTTGGGGCATTCCGAGAGAAGAGAATATTTTGGGGAGAGCAACCAGATCGTGAATAAAAAGATCAAAGCCGCATTGGCTCATGATCTCATTCCGATCTTATGTGTGGGTGAAAACTTGGCCGATAATGAGGCGGGGAAGGCTGCGGATGTGATTTCGACCCAATTGAGAGCAAGCTTGGTAGGTGCAAATATTTTTGATGGGAGTAAGTTGGTGGTGGCTTATGAACCGATCTGGGCGATCGGGACAGGGCGCTCTGCGACAGCAGAAGGGGCCAATCGAGTGATCCGAAACGTTGTGCGGCCAATCTTGTCAGGAATTTATGGGGCACATGTGGGGAATAAAATTCGGATTTTATACGGGGGATCAGTTAAGGCCAATAATGCGAAGGAATATTTTGGGATGTCAGATATTGATGGGGCGTTGGTGGGTGGAGCGAGTTTAAAGGCTGAAGAGTTTGTGGGGATAGCAGAAGCGGCTCAAAAATAAATTTTCTTATTTTTAAATCATTTAAATTAATACAGACTCCGCAATTCTTGGGGTCTGTATATTTGGTTAATGGAAATCAATCAGCGATCGTACAGACGTTGATATAAACGACCCAGGGGTTCACGCAGCCGGAGAATGTGCGGTAAGTGGGGGAGACGTGCTCTGTTTTGAAAGAATACATGACTTGACATATAAATAAATCAACCCTATTATTTAGAGAGCTAAATAAATAAGGATATGTGGGCAATGAAAATAAAATCTTTACAAAATTTTGTATTTGAAAATTACATTGACGATAAACCTGTGTTTAAATTAGTAAACTCAAAGCTAGTCCTAGCTATTTTGGGTCCTTTTCTTTGTTTCCCTGCAGTTCCATTCCAACTTTTTAATATTTCTATTTTAACTAGCATTTTTTTAACGATTATTTTATCTGTATTTGGTGGAAATTTTATTGACCCCCTAATAAAGGCCATTCAAAGCCCCACATTAGATAATTTGTATGGATCAGTTATATTTGACCCGCTCATAATACATCTCTTCACAGCCATTATCTGCTCCGTTTTGATATTTTTCTCAGCAAGAATTGTAAAAGGAAATGAAAAATGGTCAAGAATAATTGCTATTTTTTTACCCTTTGTAATTCTTGGGATTATGCTCTTAATTGGAGATAATTTGATTAAACCTGCTTTTTCCGTACAACGACCATTATCAAGACTTCAAGAACCGTTTGTTACAAAATTTATAAGGGGTATTATTTCGAATAATCATGAGGGCGCTCCAACAAGCATGCCATCGGGATTTGTTATGAGGCAAATAGGATTATTTTGGCTAGTTAATTGGATGGTTTTTGAACGAAGAGCAAAAAATCGATATCCAAAAATTGTAAGAATATCGATTTTTTCGATAAACTTATTTTTGCTGATTATGGTATGTTTTGCTAGAATTTATGGAGAATCCCATACACTCTTAGATGTTTTTGTTGCTATTGGGGTAGGAACTTTGCTTTTTTGGCTGATTGTTTTGCCCATAAATAATTTAATTTCAATAAAGGGATTCAGGATCCATACAGTTCATCTAAGTACTATTGGAATATCTAGTCTTTTTTTATTTTTTGTAGTTCTTGGTTTTTCTAATAGTGGGGGGGAATTGGTCAAGTTATTTGTCTATGAAATGTTATTTTTGGGGATAATTACAGTATTGTCGCCATCTTTTCTAATTGAAGGGATATCGTGGAAATATAGTTGGCAATCTACAGAACAGAAAAAGAAAAAATAAAGGAATTTCAAAAATAAATATAATGGATTATTTAACCCTAACCCGAAATGCAATTATTACAATCCTCACATCAATAACGCTTTATTCTTTTTTTGGTAAGTGGATGGTTCATTTTCAATATCCAATAATTCGCCAAATACGTCATCCACAGAAGATGTTAGAAAAATTTAGAATATCTTTTGATTCTCTTAGCGTAATTATATTGTTATATTCAATTGTAGGCTTTTTTATTCTATATGGATTTGCAATTCCTTTAATTCCGGGGAGAACTTCGTCTGTTAATTTGAATTCTCTTGAACTAGCTATTTTGGGAATGATAATGGTTGGTTTGATTAGAATATTAACATTACTATCTTCTGTTAATATTCATCGCACATTAATGACTGGAATTGTATTGTCAGCAGGGTTGGTTATTTTCCTTGCTCTGCAAGATTCGGATTCGATAACTAGATCGGTTTCCAATGTTGCCTCTCTGATTCCCATAAATATCTCTAATCCCTATCAGGTTGTATTGATTCCTTTTTTTGGTTCACTGATAGCTATTATTGTTGAATTGGGCTGGATTGCTAGAATTTATTTTATTAAGAGGTTTAGGGTATCGACTGGATTTGTAAACTCTACTCAAGAAGTAAATTCAAATGAAATTATTGGTTATACCCAAAAAAATGTACGCAATGCATATCTTGAAGAAGTAGAAAAGGTATTGGAATACGAAAATTTATGGGAAATTTGTTGGTTGGCTTCTTTTGGGGAAAATGTACCCCTGTACAGAAAATTAATTGAAGGGGTCGAAAAAAAACTTGCAAATGAAGAGGGTTCAAATATAGCGATAGTTAATCAGAGAAATGTAACTAATTATAATGATAGAGCAAAGAAATTATTGCAACAAAATGGAATGTATTTACTTTGTGGACATGCAAATGAGGGAAAAAAAGAATTTTTGGAAGTTATGGGTTTTGAACCTGGCTATGTCGAATATTCTCCAAGGATAAGATTCCTAATAATAAACAGAAAAGTAATTATTTCATCTTGGACTGCCCATACAACTGTTCCGGTTTACGGAAAAAATAGCACATTATATGGATCTACAATGTATTCAGTGTCTACCGATCCAGTAAAAATTTCCGAACAATTAAAAATATTTCAATCCCAATGGGGCGTATATTTAATGAATGATACTCAAGCCACGTTAAATAGGCTTGGAAAATTACCTTGTTGGAAATTATTAAATTTCATAATTGAGAGGGGAGGGATTTGGACGTCAGAAGACTTACTAATTAGATGTGAATTAAGAAATTATAAAGAATTTTCAACTATTGAGCAAATTAACGAATCCTTGGAAATATTGTTTTCAGAAAACCAAATAATTGATTTTGGAGAAAATCGGTTTTCAAGAAATGAAAACTTGTTTATCTGGCAATATCGGTGGTTGAAATCTCAATATTAATTTTACTAATATTTGATAGTTCATATAATCTTGGAAGGTAATTACGAAGAGTGGGGGGGATTGACATACACCTACGAAGTGCGTGAGAGTCAGTTAGATTGGCCAACTGGTGTGGATAAAGTTTTTCGACACGAAGAATATGACTGGGTGACTATGGTGACTTGCGAGTATTTCAACCCCATTAGCGGTGAATATTTCTTGCGCAGAATGGTGCGAGCTGTGTTGGTGGATGTGAGCGCAGAGTAGGACAATAATTTAGATAGAAAAAGAGACAGACTTTGGTCCGTCTCTTTTTCTATAATACGATTTAAGATTAATCTGCGATGGTGCAGACGTTAATATATACAACCCAGGAGTTCATGCAACCAGAAAACCTATGGTAAGTGGGGGAGACGCTGATCGGTATGCCACGTAATAAATACCCGTCCGAATTTCTTGCTAAACATGAGCCAGCGGGAGTTATGTGATTGATGGCTAGCCAATTGACATCTGAGGAAAAGGTGCCGGTTGAGGACCCCATACTGTGGGTGCCTTGTTCTCCATTGACCGAGATGACGATGTCTTCTTCTCCCCTGATGAAGAATTCGGCGACACGGGCATTTGAATCCCAACTATAGCGGGAGTGCATTTCTGCTGGGAGATAAAGATCGGATTCGTTAACTCTGCCGTCCCAACTCCAGGAAGTGATGCGTTGATCGCTGTAAGCTGAGCTTGCATTCACACTTACATTTACATCCACTGAGTTTGAGTTCCAACGACCATAATTGGTGCATTCCTGTAAGGCATTGGTGGGATACCATTTTAGATGCATGCCGCTCCAAACCACACGCACGGTTTCTCCACCGCGGATTTCAAGTTCATTATTATCTTCGTTGGTCTCATAGACCCAATCCTCTGGATCGATGATGACGGTATAGCCTTCGTCCATCCAAGTGCGAGCGGCGGCGTTTACGGGGATTTCAAACCACATGTCGCCACCACGGCGGATCTCGGTTTCACCAAAGAAATCTGGTCCGACCCTATATTCATCGGATGTGGTGCTTGAGTCAATTTTTATCATGAGGTCCCGCACGTCAAAATCACTTGATCCGAAAGAGCCGGTGTTTTCCCCGGTATTCCAAATGTGGACCCGTAAATTGTTCGTTTCAAAATCATATACTGCGTCAGTGATGCGGAGGTCGGGTCTTTGCGGACAATAGGGTGTGGTGGCGTGATAAAGGGCACCAGTACTTTCGTATAGTTCCAAAACAGAATTGTCTGGATCAAGGGTTACACAAATTTGAGAGAAGTTGAGACCTCTTATGGTGGTCAATATCTCCTTGGACTCTCCGACTTCAAGAACCAAATCTTGTTCAATGTGATCGGCCTGCCAAGAACTCTCTCGGTTATCGAAGTGGATCCTCAAATCTTGATTCACCCAAGCGGCACTTCCTGTATTCCTCACTTCAACAATGAGGTTTGCTTCCATACTTTCGAGCTTCATATCTACCACATCGAGCCAAGGGAGCGGAATAAAGTCTGGGTTTCCCGTGCCGAAGGCTGACCCCCCAAGCGGGCGGATGGTGTAGGTGATCTGGCATTTGCGTCCCTCATCCTCATGGGAATATAGTGTTTCTTCGAAATAGCCATATTCCATAAGTTGATTGAAACTGTAGTCATGATAGAGGGCGGTTGTACAGAAATCGTCAAATCCATCCCAACCTCTATAGATTGCTAGATCGAATCCCACTCGGACATTTTCGCCGGGCACCGGCTCTAGGATAAAGGAAGCCATCGTGCCGGTTGTTTCGTAGATCAGGTCGGGTAGGTCGAAAGATCGGTTTGGCTGCATATCCACGCCCTGAAAATTGACATCTTGGTCATTTGCAAAGAAATATCCAGATACAGGTCCCACTAGACCGGCCCAGTTGTTGGGGCGTCCATCGCCACTAAATTCCCCGGTGGTGAGGGTGTGGAATTCTACGATGAACTCCGGTTGACAGTCGGTTCGGGCGGGATCGGAAGGGTCGGGGATTGAAATGATTTCAGAGGATACTGAATAGTCATTGTCTGGGTACGGGGATTTATAGGCCCGGACAGTGAGATCGTAGCCAGCGCGACAAGGTGGTGAGAACCAAACATAGGGTAGTCGAACTGCTCTGACTTCTCTGCCGCTGATGGTGAAGACGAGATTGTCATTGACGAAGATTAGGAATCCAACCACGCCGGCACTTTCCCCTTCCTCTCCCGGGTCCCAATCCCATTCTAGTTCCTGGCGGCGGTCGTTGATGCGTAGGTTATAAGGTATTGGGATCGACTCATCTTCATCTTTGGTGGTGAGGCTGCCCTGTGTGATCCGATAGGCAAGTTCAAAACTTCCTTCATCAGAGGCGCTTATACTGCGGGTGATGCCATCAAATTCGCTGGGTTGGATAATTACTTCGACCAGACCGAGGGATATTGCTTCTGTACCACCATTGGTGTGGGCGACACAGGAGACTGTGAATGGGGCAGGTTGGGAAACATCCCAATATATTTGGTAGGAGACGCTGTCGGCGACATCCCACCGGCCCGGCTCGATCATGGAGAAGTTTTCGTCGGTAGATTGATCGAAATCGGTGTCGGGATACCATCGAGGGGAGTTTTCCCCTAGACCGATATAACAATGGACACCTTCATAGACACCATCGGTTGTCAGGCTGAGGGTTTCGAGCTCGAGCATGTTATTGGTGGAAAGAGGATCTTGATCTCCCTCTTCCCCGATAGGTGCGAAGTCAAAAATACTCATTAAGGTGAAATCTGCTAATTGTAGGTATGGAGGAGGTGCATCATCGGTGGGTGGGGATCCTTCTTCGGCTGGGACTTCGGCATGGCCGTCTCCGCCGCCACTTGGTGGAGGAGAACCATCTGAAGCAGGGGGAGTCTCTTCGCTAGATTCCTCCCCGGCGTCTTCGGTATCGGATGATTCGACTTCCTCCTCGAAGGGGTTGTAAGCTACTTCTGGAAGTTCATCTGTGCTAAGCACGGTTATGAGAATGCTTCCAATCCCTTGATTATTTTTTTCATCATAGGCACGGACGATGATCTCATGTGTGCCTTCCCCTTTTGGCAACCAGTTGCTATGTAAAATTAGGGGGGATATTGGTCCGGACTCTGGGGCTTCTTGGGAAGTAATGAATTTCCCATCCACCCATAATTCCATCCTGGAAATTCCGTCTTCAGCGCGGGCTGTTGAGTGGATGGCGATGCCATCTTCCAAAGAAACTTCTTGATTATTATAGGGTCGATGAATGAGTACCATCGGTAACGGTGCGTTTGACTGCCGCCATAATGATATGAAACGGAACCCAAAGAAGATCAGAGCGGCCAGCAATAAAAATACGATGAATGCCAGCAAATAATTACGAATTTTTCTTTTCTTATCCATTATGATCCCTCCTAACTTAAAGGTACCGTGAACGTAAACCAACCAGACCATGTCCCCATATTTCCAACTCCGTCAATAGCTCTTACCCGCCAACGATATATAGCACTATCTACAGAAATTGTTGTTTCGCTTCCTGCTATACCAACAATCGGACTGAATGAAACCGGTGTCCAATTATTGTCCCCGGGGTGCTTCTGTATTTCGATTTGATATTCACCAATACCGCTAGGATCTGAAACAGATTCCCAGTCTAAGGTCACAAATGAAGCAACAGAAGGGTAATTATAGCCATTGGTAGGGCTATACTGTGTTGGCACTGGGGGAGCCGTGTTATCAGGCGGTGGGGTGGGGGTGGCGCAAATGCCGGTTACCTCGATCGTCATATATACGATTTCTTGACTGCCATCTAAATGGTTTACTGTTAGCGGGTAGGATTGAGTGCTGCATAAACAGTCTTCATAAAAACCATCAAAGGCTTGGGTTGAGCCGCCCAAGATGACCGATTCGACATTTTCAACATGCCAATATATGGTGGAACAAAAACCTGCAGAGATACTGGCAGGTTCTGCGTAAAAATTGACAACAGGTTCGAGAACAACGGGTGTAACCGTTGGGGTGAGGGTGGGTGTAATGACTTCAGTAGGGGTGACTTCGGTAATAACTGGTGTGGGGCTGGGATCAAGGGGTTCGTCACCCACATGCACGACTGAGTTATCTGGCAGGCTGGCTTCACCATCCGCTGAGTAAGCAATACTCTGGATATTAAATTCGCCGATTCCGGGGGGTGTCCAGGTGGTGGAAAATTGGGCTAAATCTCCGTTGATCGTTGGATCATCGAAAACTTGAATAATTGCACCCTCGATCAAAACTTCAATTTTTGAAATGCCCGATTCTGATGAGGCATGTCCTTCAATGTTGACTTCTTGGTTCACCGGAATGGTAAGACCGTTGAGGGGGACGTCAAGCCATACATAAATGCCAGTCGCATCCTCGGGCATATTGCAGCCGAGGAGAAGTGTCCCCATGATAATAATTAAAATAAAACACTTTGTTGGAAAAATCCAAGTGCGCATCGTATTCCTCCTATCTTTTCCCAAAGATAATCCCCTAAAAAAAATACTTCCAAAGAGGGTGATGAGGAGGATTGTGACAGCAGAGAAGGTGAACGAATGGAAATTTTGTTCGTGAATAAGGTCACTTAAAAAGTGTGTATTCTTATTGTACATAAAAACTACTAAAAAAAGAAATTAATACTCGATATTTATTGAGATTTGTTGGGGTGTTTTCGAGGAAAATTGGGTTTTTTAGATAGGAAGCAGCAGAAGGGTCTAATGGTAAAATGGGGTCTTAGAACCTAAAAACCCATTTGGAGAATATGAATGACAGTCCGAGTTCGTTTTGCCCCAAGCCCCACAGGATATTTGCATATTGGCGGTGCCCGCACAGCCTTATTTAATTGGATGTTTGCACGCAAACATGGCGGCAAGTTTATTTTGAGAATTGAAGATACGGATCAAAAACGCTATGTGGAGGGGGCGGTTGAGGCGATTAAAGATGGATTGACTTGGCTGGGCATCGATTGGGATGAGGGACCGGATAAGGGAGGCAGTTTTGGGCCCTATGTCCAAACGATGCGTTCTTCTCTATATTTGACATGGGCAAATAGGCTGCTAGATATGGGGCATGCCTATAAATGTTTTTGTTCCGCTGAGGAATTGGATGAAATGCGGAAGGAACAAACTGAGAAAAAACTGCCTCTGGGGTATGACCGCCGATGTAGAATTCTGACCGAAGAAGAGATAAAAAAACGAGAAAATGAAACCGACGGATTTGTGATTCGTTTTAAAATGCCGATGGATGGCACGACGGTTGTCAAAGACATGATTCGGGGGGAAATACCCTACGAAAATAAGCAAATTAATGATGCGGTGTTATTGAAATCGGATGGGCTGCCCACTTATCATTTGGCGAATGTGATCGATGACCATTTTATGGAAATCACGCATATCATGCGGGCAGACGAGTGGATCAATACGGCGCCATTGCATATCCATCTGTATCAGGCTTTTGGATGGGATATGCCTGATTATGCTCATTTGCCATTGGTGATGAACCCGAGCGGTAAGGGGAAATTGAGCAAACGGTCCCAAGGATTTGATGATAGTGGGACTGAGGTATTGGTGCGAGTGGATGAATTTGAAAAGGCGGGGATGCTGCCAGAAGCAGTGGTGAATTTTCTGGCTAATGTGGGATGGAATTTTGGGGAGGACCAGGAAAAGTTCACGATGGAAGAGGCTATTCCGAAGTTTAACCTTGAAGATATTAATCCAGCTCCGTCACAACTTCCATATTCAAAATTGGATTGGTTAAATAGTAAATATATCCAGGAAATGAGTGATGCCGACCTAGCAAAAGCCCTAAAACCTTATTTAGATGCCGAAGGCCTTGAGGTGACAGATGAGGCCTTATTGGCGATTGTGCCTGCAATGAAGGTGCGACTTAAACGATTGACCGATGGGGAGGAGATGCTTCAATTCTTATCTAAGGATGAGGTTTTTGCCCCAGAAGCAGAAAAGTTGGCTCATAAAAAGATCGCTGATCCGCTAAATGCGATAATGAAGGCAAGGGATTTGATTGCTGGGCTGGCGGAATTTTCGGTGGAGACGTTGAGTGCGGGATTGAGTGCATTGGGGGAAAAGGTGACGGATAATGAGAAAGCGGGTCCATTCTTGGGCTTGATGCGCTATGCAGTTACCGGCCAACCCGTTTCTCCCCCTTTATATGAATCAGCTTTTGCATTAGGGAAGGAAAGCACTTTAGAAAGGTTGGATCGCTGTATCGAATTATTGAAATGATGACATTTGTCCTGGTCAAACGACCAGGACATTTTTGTTTGGATTTTTAACTTGAAGAATATTTTTATTCTGGTACTATTGGGCTTTGTAAATTGAAAATTTGTAAGTAAGAGGGATGTTTTGGGACAAATTTTGTGGATCGGATTGGGAGGATTCTTTGGGGCAATTTTACGCTTTATGGTGTCAGGTTCTGTTCAGTGGATCGCCAAAGGCGTAGAGATGCCTTCGGGTACCCTGTTGGTCAATCTGATCGGCTCATTTGTATTCGGATTCCTTTCTGTATTGGGGGAGAGGTCTGAATTTTTCAGCGTGGATGCGAAATCATTTATTTTTGTGGGGGGATTAGGGGCATTTACAACATTTTCTACTTTTGCGAATGATTCCTTTTCCCTATTCCAGGATGGCAGCAATATGTGGGGTTTGGCGAATATTGCGGTTCATATTGTGTTGGGATTGGTGGCGATCGGGCTGGGAAGATTGCTGGCTCAACAATTCGTGCACTAGTTTTAATTCAGATATATCCCAAAAATTCAACATGATATACTAAGATTTAAGATAGATTAAGCGCTTATTGACGTTTGAAATTGGAGATATTTTGAAAATTCAGCTGATTCGAAATGCCACGATGCGGATCGATTATGACGATAAAATGATCTTAACCGATCCTTTTTTAGGCCCAAAATTTTCTGTTGAATCCTTTGCCGGAATTTCCGAAAACCCCTTGGTAGATCTCCCAATACTTCCCCAGGAAGTGATTGAGGGTGTTGATGTGGTTTTGCTATCGCATTTGCATGTGGACCATTTTGATATGATGGCGCAAAAGATGTTGGACAAAGAATTGCCGATCTACTGCCAGGGTGGGGATGAATTACGAGTGGAAGCCTTCGATTTTCTGGATGTGCATCCAATTTCTGATTCGGTGCATATCGGGAATATTGAGATCATTCGGGTGGATGGACAGCACGGCACGGGTGAGTGGGGGGAAAGAATGGGAAAGGTGTCGGGTTATATTTTTAAGGCGGAAGGTGAACCGACCGTTTATTGGTGTGGAGATACGATCTGGACAGCAGATGTAGAAGAAGCGGTTAAAAAATATTCTCCGGAGATCATCATTACGCATTCGAGTGGGGCGAGGTTTGAGGGGAGTGAGCCGATCGTGATGGATGACGCCCAAACGGTATTGGTGTGCCAAGCTGCACCGGAGGCGAAGGTGATCGCGATTCATATGGACACGCTGGATCATGGAAAAATTGATCGGGTAGGTTTGGCAAATCACGCGGAAAACAATGGTATCCCAGCAGGGCAACTAATCATTCCTCAAGATGGGGAGGAGATCCATTTCTGATGAGCGAAATTAACCCCGAAAAACTTCTTGAAGAAAGTGAGACATTGGAAAAAGGAACGGGGGCGGATTTAGTCCTTTATTTGTTGGGTGGATTTGGTCTTTTTTTACTGGCAGGAATTTTGGTTGGCCCTCTTTTTGATGAAATTACGCTCGGATTAACTACCTTATCGATAATCTTCAATTTGCTATTTGTGGGTGGGTCTGCTTATATTTTGGGCATCCGACGCAATAAGATCTCTTGGAAGCAGCTAGGGATTAAACCAGTGGTTTGGAAGTGGGAATATATCCTACTGGCAGGCGTGCTGGCGGTTGCATTGATGCCGATCCGCAGTGCAATTGGGTTATTGGTGCAGATGGCTATCGAGGGGGGGGTGGACAGCTTAATCCAGCGGGAAAATCTTCTCTCAGCAGGGGGATTGACCTGGGGGGGATTTTTGGTGATGTTCATCGGCGTGGGTATATTGGCGCCGATCTCAGAAGAACTATATTTTAGAGGGCTGCTCCATGATTGGTTTAGGCAGAGATGGGGGATGTGGGCGAGTATCATTGCAAGTTCGGTGTTCTTTGGATTGGCTCATTTTGATTCGATCGGGGTATTGGTTTCGAGCTTCATCATGGGAATTGCGATGGCTTATGTGTACGAGAAAACCAAAACCTTGTGGATCACAATTGCGATCCATATCATCACGAATAGTATTGCGGTATTTTTACTTTATTTATCGATGATCGTGGTTGAATATTTTGATATTCCGGGATTGTGAAAATAAATAGTTTGAAATTGTGCCAATTCTTACTAAACTGCAAACTAAAATTGAGGAAAATAGAAATATAATTGATATAACAATATAATGGAGTACGTATTATAATTATTATGTAAAATATTGATTGGTTTATCATTATTGGTTGCAAAGATACAAACAGGATCAGTCATCAGGAAATGTAAGACTATTATTGGTATGAATAACTGTAGATTTCTTAGTTATTGGTAGAAATGAACAAAAAGAAATCTATTGAGGTGGCCCATGAAAGATGTTAATAAATCGGAATTTGGACAAGCAATATATATCATTGCGATTGGAATGGTGGCGCTCCTTGGATTTACTGCGCTATCTATAGATGGGGGACGAATCTATTTAGATAGAAGACGAGCTCAAAATGCCGCTGATCAGGCGGTGATGACTTCTGCTTTGGCGAAAGTTGAGGGGTATGATTGGCTGCAAAGAGGTCTTGACCGAGCAGCTGAAAATGAATTTAATAATGATGGGGTTACCAACACGGTAACTATTTATTCTCCCCCTATTTCTGGGTTTTATGCCGCAGATGATAATTACGTTCAAGTTTTTATCACAACAGAATCAGAAACCTCACTGATCCAGTTTTTCTATAGTGGGGAGACAAAAGTAACTGTTGAGGCTGTTGCGAGAATCCAACTCTTTAATGCGGCCTTAACCTCGATATTAACAAATCATGCTTTGGTGACCACTGGAAATTGTAATGCTTCTGGGGGCCATAACCTTGAATTCACGGGTGGTGGGAATAGCGGTGGAATCGTTACCACGGGAGGGGGGATCTTTCTGAATTCGGATGAAGGGCCAGGGGGATGTTGTGCGATGGATGAGCCTAATAATGGTTATGGAATCATATCAGGCGGACCGATTACTAGCGTTGGCACCTGTGATTATGCAGGTTCTTCGATGACCTCGCCGATACCTATTCTTACTGGGTTCAACCATAATACACCGATCGATGATCCGCTTGCTGGATTACCGGAACCGGAGTGCAATTCTGCGGGGACAAAATCTGGGAATGATTATTTTCCAGGAAATTGGAATGGGGGCGATATGAACGGGACAGTCATATTACACCCTGGGATTTATTGTATTTCTGGTGAAATTAAGATGAGTGGTCATGAAACGATATATGGAGAAGGCGTTCTGCTTTATTTTACCGACTCGGGTGTGACCTGCCCCCCCAAACCTGATCCAAGTACAATGTTACAGATCAGGCCAAAGGAGGCAGAAAATGCCAAGAAAGAGACGTTATTCAACTGAACAAATTATCACAAAACTGCGAGAAGCGGATGTGCTGTTAAGTCAAGAA
>JABJGH010000016.1 GCA_018662365.1 Chloroflexota bacterium
TATCTCCCCAAGCCGCATTTTCATAAAATAGGGCGGTAGGTTCAGGAAAAAATAAGCGAACATTATCTGGCAACCAAAGGGCTAGTTCGTCTGCCAAGGTAAGGGCATGATCTGTTTTGGTAGTCAGTAAAAGTATTGGACGTTCAAGCTTTTTGGTGATTGCAGATAAAACGGGTAGCCGGGCGGCTCTATTTAAACCTAAACTACGAATTTCACCGGGTTCTGGGACCTGCCTGATAAAGCTATCAAATCCAGGGAGATCGTGAATTCGATTTGCAATCTTGTTCATTTTTCGATTTGGTTGAATTTTGACATAGCAGAATTTATCCCCTCTGCAACAAATAATAATGAAGCCTCAGCAGCTCTATTGATCACCCAAGGCAGGTTTTCTGATTGAGATTTAGAGAAATTCTGCAGCACATAATCTGGTGTTCTCATTTTCCCTGGCGGTCGGTCAATACCAATTCGTAATCTAGGAAAATCTTGGGTACCCAAAGATTGGATGATGGATTTCATCCCCTTTTGACCAGAGGATCCACCCTCAGCTCTTAATCGAAGGGTTTCAAATGGCAGGTCGACATCATCAAATAGGATTAGTAAATTTGCAGTAGGGATTTTATAAAACCGACGCAGAGAACTTACTGCATGCCCAGATAAATTCATAAAAGTTTGGGGTTTTGCAAGGATAATTCTCTTCCCAGCGTGATTTGCCTTGGTTACTAAGGATTTGTTTTGTACCCGAGAAAATTCAACATCTAATTTTTTTGCTATTTCCGATACGGCCATAAAGCCCACATTATGCCGATTATTTTTATAATCCGGCCCTGGATTCCCTAAGCCAATAATTAAAAATAGTTCATTTTGTTCTTCATTATTGTTTTTTCGAAATTTTGAAAATAATTTTTCCATGGTTTTACCGCTGTTTTAATGAAGTATATAATCCGAGGAGAAGCAATGACAAAATTGTTATTGTGATCCCCCAGGTGAGCGCAGAATTTATTTCGGGTTTGTCGATCTGTGCCGGATTCTCTGGAATATTTGTGGCCGTGGGAGGAATTGAAGTAACGGTTGCAGTCGGAGGTTGATCCGGGGAATCTGCTTGGGTGGGTTCGGGTGTGGATGTTTCAATTGGGGAATAATTCCGTACTCTAATATCCTCATGAATAATGATAATCGGTTCCTGATCAGTTAGATTTACGATTAATCTAATTGCATATGAACCATCTGTCAGGGAGGAAGTATCCCATTCTGCAAGGGTATCCTCATCAATGATCTTTTGACTATGAATTATTGGAAACCATGTTTCAGAAGGGTCAGTGATTAAGGAAAAGCTGATATCAAAATCTTCAAAAGCATCGGTTTTGGTAGTGCCAACAATTTCGACCAGTCCCTGAACTGCTGATCCTGGGATCGGTGAGATCAACTTAATTTCATATTCTGCTTGCTGAAGCGCAGAACCTGAAAAATTCTGGCTAAGAAAAATAAATAGGAAGCTTGACCATAATATTAATTGATTCATAGCAATCATCGAGTTTAACATGAAGCATATACTGGGTCAATAAAAGGTTCCTCTAAAGACTATTTAACTAATTCAAAAGGGTTATGAAATTGTCATAAAATTGAGAGATATTTAGCAAAAAGGTAGGTTAATATTCATATGCAATCGTATTTTTGCAAATGTTACCTAGATATGGTAAACTGTTTTTATTAACAATTGAGAGAAAAAAGGGAATAAAGATGTCTGAATCAATTTCTGACAAGATGGTAATTCGTCTAAGAGACATGCAAGCCGCTGCTTCAGACATTATTGCTTCTGCAGTCATATCAGTGGATGGCCTTGCAATGGCATCCGCCCTTCCTACAAATGTTGAGGAAGACCGGGTTGCCGCTATGTCAGCAGCAATGTTGAGCTTAGGCGAGCGAATTGCCTCTGAATTAGGGCGTGGAGATTTAAATGAAGTTTATATCCGTGGCGAAGAAGGATTTGTACTATTAACAGCAATCGGGACCGAAGCTGTATTAACTGCATTAGCTCGCAAAGAAGCAAAACTTGGGTTGATCTTTCTTGAAATGAGAAGAGCAACAGAGGATCTTGAAAAATTGGTTGGATGATATCAAAGAAATTATCACAGAAAAATTTTCTCCAGAGGGTGGGCACATTATCTTGCCCACCCTTTTTTTATTTAAGAATTTATCCGGAATATCTGCCCCAAAGGACGGGTCCTAATGGAAACTAAATATGTGTTCGTAACTGGTGGTGTACTTAGCTCCGTGGGAAAAGGTGTCACAGCCGCTGCCCTTGGACGATTATTGATAGAGCGAGGGTACAAGGTTTCTGTTCAAAAACTCGATCCTTATATCAACGTGGACCCGGGCACAATGAGCCCCTACCAACATGGGGAAGTGTTTGTCCTCGATGATGGTTCAGAGACAGATCTGGACTTAGGTCATTATGAAAGGTTCTTAGATATAAATTTAACGAAGGTTTGTAATGTGACGACCGGGCAGGTTTACGCGGATGTCATTGCCAAAGAACGAAGAGGTGATTACCTGGGGGGCACAATTCAGGTAATTCCGCATATCACTAATGAAATCAAAAAAAGAATTGGAATGGTCGCGAAAACAACAGGAGCAGAAATCGTGTTTGTAGAAGTGGGGGGGACGATAGGGGATATTGAATCTCTTCCATTTTTGGAAGCTTTGAGGCAAATGAGAAAGGATGCAGGTCCTGAAAATAGTGCATATATCCATTTGACCTGGCTTCCATATATTGGGGCAACTGGAGAGTTGAAAACCAAGCCCACCCAACATTCGGTTCGTGAACTCCGCTCCATCGGCATATCCCCACAAATTATCGTCACCCGAGCCGATCATCCGGTAGATTCTGAACTTCGTGACAAAATCGCATTGTTTTGTGATGTGGATGAAGAAGCTGTCATCCCCTTAGTGACCTCAGATGTGATGTATGATGTGCCACTTGTACTGGAAGAAGCCGGAATTGCTGAATATTTATTAGAAAAATTAAATTTGAAACCCCGTAAAAAACCTGAACTGAAGAAGTGGAGCAGAATTGTAGAAATTGCACGCAGAGAAAAAGAAACTGTGAAGGTAGCGCTAGTGGGGAAATATGTGGAACTCCACGATGCCTATTTGAGCGTGCGCGAAGCATTAAAACATGCAGGAATTCACCTTGGTGTGGGGGTAGAGATAGAGTGGATCCACTCCGCAGAATTGGAAAAGGGAAAGACCAAAGAAGAATTATGGCAAAAAGTGAAGGCGGCCGATGCGGTATTGGTTCCTGGGGGATTTGGTAGCCGGGGTATTGAGGGGAAGATCATGGCCGCTAAATATGCAAGAGAAAATAAAGTGCCCTATTTGGGATTATGCCTAGGGATGCAACTGATGGTCGTTGAATTTGGGAGGAAGATATTGAACGACGAATCGGTCAATTCAACTGAGTTTGACCATTCAACCTCCCACCCGGTAATCGATCTAATGTTGGAGCAGAGAGATATCACTGATAAGGGGGCAACGATGCGATTGGGGGTTTATCCATGCGTAATGACTGAGGGTAGCATAGCTGCGAATGCCTATAAAAAAGAAGTAGTTGATGAACGCCATCGACATCGCTTTGAGTTTAACAATGCTTACCGAGAGATCTATGAGGAAGCTGGAATGCGCTTCTCGGGAATTTCACCTGATGGTAAACTAGTGGAAATAGCTGAAATGGTTGACCATCCGTATATGGTTGCGACACAATTTCATCCGGAGTTTCTTTCCTCTCCCACACAAGCACATCCCTTGTTCTTGGAATTTATTAGGGCAACTTGTGAAAAAGCTGGGATTGAATGGAAAGAAGATAAAAAACTATAGAAAGGTTTAAGGAAAAAAATGTACACAGCGATTGAAAAAGTAATTGGAAGACAAATATTGGATTCTCGGGGAAACCCTACCGTTGAGGTCGATGTTATTTTGGTGGATGGCAGTAAAGGGCGAGCAATTGTTCCATCTGGTGCCTCGACAGGCGTACACGAAGCCTTAGAATTGCGTGATGGTGATAAGAATATATATTTAGGAAAGTCTGTAAACAAAGCTGTTGATAATGTAAATGGCCCGATTGCAGAACTTCTTGTTGGGAAAGACGCCACACTTCAGCGGGATATTGATATGGCAATGCTGGCATTAGACGGCACTACGAATAAGTCTAATCTTGGCGCAAATGCGATATTAGGTACCAGCTTAGCCCTTGCTAAAGCTGCGGCAGATTCTATGGAACTGCCATTGTATCGATATATTGGTGGCGTGCATGCCCATTTATTGCCCACCCCGATGATGAATATTCTCAATGGTGGTGCGCACACCGGATGGCAATCCACTGATGCACAGGAATTTATGGTGATGCCTCTTGCAGCTGAGTCATTTTCTGAGGGTTTACGGTGGGGAGTGGAAATATATCATGCCCTTAAAGCAGTTCTTAAAGAAAGAGGGTACACAACATTGGTAGGGGATGAGGGTGGTTACGCACCGGCATTGAAGGCAAATGCAGAAGCGGTAGAAGTGATTTTGGAAGCGATCGAAAAAGCAGGTTATAAGGCTGGTGAAGAAGTAAGCATTGCGTTAGATCCCGCAGCTTCCGAGTTTTATGATGCAGAAAGTAAAACCTATAATTTGCGCACGGAAGGCAAAAAGTTAAATAGCAATGAAATGGTTGAGTTTTGGAAAGACTGGGTGGAACAATATCCAATCGTTTCCATTGAAGATGGTCTTGCTGAAGATGATTGGGAAGGGTGGGCAATCATGACTAGTGAAATTGGCGATAAAGTACAGATCGTTGGGGATGATCTCTTGGTCACGAACCCCGACCGAGTCCGTAGAGCTATCAATGAGAAATCTTGCAATTCATTACTTTGCAAAGTGAATCAGATCGGTTCCTTAACTGAGACGATTGAAGCGGTCGAATTATGCCAACGAGCTGGTTGGCGGGCAGTGACTTCACATCGTTCTGGAGAAACTGAGGATAATACGATTGCGGACCTTTCAGTGGCTTTGAATATGGGTCAGATTAAGACTGGTGCACCAGCGAGATCTGACCGGGTGGCAAAATATAACCAATTATTGCGAATTGAGGAAGAACTAGGGTCTTCAGCAAGATATGCAGGTTGGGATGCCTTGAATATCAAAAAGTAAATAGTTTTTACAAAATAATGAAATAAAAAAAGCTTTCGGTATTTACCGAAAGCTTTTTGTTTAGTATCTTTTACTTTATTGGCAGCTTCCGCCACCTTCCTCTGCACTCCCTTCTGTTTGGAAGGAGTGTCCGCAGCCACATGTGGATGTAGCTTTGGGGTTATCAATCTTGAAGCCACTACCCATCACATCATCCACATAATCTACTTTAGCGCCTTTCATATAGCCCATAGATACGTCATCTACAAAGACTTTTACGCCATATTGCTCCAAAATGAAGTCACTTGGTCGAGCTTCGGATTCTAGAGCCATACCATATTGATATCCAGAACACCCACCACCAGATATAAAAACTCGCAGAGCGTGGTCTTTTAAATCTTTTTTATCTAACATCTCTTGTACTGCAATTGCTGCAGCCTCAGTGATGGTTATTGCTTCAGTTTGTGTTTCTTCGCTCTCAATATTGATTAAGTCCATGTGAACTTCCTTTATACGTTGTGATGTGCTAATTTGTATGAATATTATCAAATTTATTCAAATTAGTCAAATTTTACTGTATTAGAAACTTATTATAACTTAAACTTGCCATCCCAGATCATATTTTTGACCTCTTCAATTTCCGGCGCCCACCAGGCATCCCCCGCTTGATATGGAATTTGCTCCCTTATTTGTTTGAAAGCTAAATAAACGCCATCTCCGATTTTTGCATCGGAGATTTGGTTTTTCCGAATGTCTAAGGCTCTGGAGGCTGAATATAATTCGACACCAATGACATGGGTAGCATTCTTAACTACTTGGTAGGCGTTTCTGGCAGCAGTCATTGAATTCGCATTATGATCTTCTTTCCCCCCTGAGGTAGGTAGGGAATTTACAGAGTCTGGCCCAGCCAAATGTTGATTTTCTAACACTAAGGAGGCAGCCGTATATTGGGGCATCATCAATCCTGAATTTAATCCTGCAGCATCTTCATTATGGACCAGCATCGGGGGGAGCCCCGCATTCATATTACTGTCCGTAAGCTGGAAGATCCTTCTTTCTGAAATTGCAGCGACCTCTGATATTGCAATTTTTAGAAAATCCATCACCATTCCGACAGGTTCCCCATGGAAATTTCCCCCGGAAAGCGCCTCATCTGGTCCAAAAATGAGAGGGTTATCTGTTACGGCATTAATTTCATTGCTAATTATATTTTCTACAAAATTTAGTGTATCTCTTGCCGGGCCCTGCACCTGTGGGGCACATCTTAAAGAATAGGCGTCCTGAACTCGACCTCCGGCATTTAATAAAGTACTTCCTTTGGTAAGATTTCGTACTCTTTTGGCAACTTCTATTTGACCAGATTGTTTTCGCACCTGGTGAATGCGCTCATCGAAAGCAGTTGATACACCTAATAGAGCCTCAAGGCTCATTGCCAATGCAAGCTCAGCTGCTTCGAGGAGATTTCTGGAATGGTGGATCGATAAGGCTGCCAGGGCTGCAGAAAAAGTGGCGCCATTTGTGATCGCCAAACTTTCTTTGGGTCCGAGGATCAATCGATCAATACCTGCAGCTTTCATAGCTGCCTTTCCGGTCATTTTCTTGCCCTGATAAACCGCCAAGCCAGAATCCGAATCCTTGTCCCTATCATCGGTTGTTAGCACAAGAGCGAGATGAGAAAGGGGGGCAAGGTCGCCTGAGGAACCCATTGAGCCTTGGGAGGGCACGCAGGGAATCAAATCTTTATTCAGCATTTCAATCAGATTCTCGACCAAATCAATTTGAATGCCTGAATAACCGGAGGCAAGAGTATTGGCACGAATTAGCATCGCCGCTCGCACGACTTCTTTGGGTAGATCAGGCCCTGTTGCCACCGCATGACTTAATATGAGATTGCGATTTAGTTTTGCGATATCTTCGATGGAAATATTTTTATTTGAAAATATCCCAAATCCGGTATTTATGCCATATACTGGCTTGCCCGCATTAACGATCTCTGCAACATGTTCATGGGAGGTGATGATCTGTTTTCGAGCTTCGCGGGTTAATTCAACTTCCTCATAATGTAGGGATACAGAAATGACTTCTTCAATTGTTAAATGATTTCCATCAATTTTTATCATAAGTGTTCGTTTTCCGATTTAGTTAGAATAAATAATGACCTAGAATAAGGGCGGAAGTTGTAATTGTAATATTATCAATATCTCTTACAGGAATGGATTCAATAATTGTCGCTACCAGGCTAATAATTACTATTGGAAGAAAATAGTCAGAAAGTTTCCCTGAAAAAATATTTGCAGAATTAAATATATATACAATTCCAATTGCAAATAATAATCCTCCAGTAAGCATACCCAATGAACCGACCCAAGATTTATCTTTAGACCAGGGGAGTTTTGCCTTTCCCCATCGACGTCCCAGAATATCTGCAAGCCCATCGCCACCGCAAAGAAGCATGAGGGCAACAATGCCTATCGGACTATCTAACCAATATAGAACTGTGATGACAACAAAAATGAGGCCGTAATACAAGGGACCGCGCAGGATCTCTTTTGGATCTCCTGTTCTAGACATGGCTTGGACTGCGGCATCGTCCTTCATGATCCCTAGGCCAACCAATGTAAATTGCACGGATATTAATAAAGGAACAAGGGCAGAAAAATAACGAGAATTTGGGGAGGAATCGAATAATAACCAACAAAGTACGAAGATGGGACCTGTACCCATATGGATAATCTTTCTACTTAATTGACTATTCATCCAGCCTTTATGAGCCGCGAAATCATTTACTCTCAACCAAAGTAAGGCTGCGGCTAATGTGATCACGGTCGCAAGGATATTATTTTCCAACATGCTTTCTCCTACCAACTGATTCCGGGGGCGGTGTTTAACCCCGCGGGATCTTTGATTGCCTTATACATAGTCACATTGCTAAAGGCTTTTCCTAGGATACCATCATGAATGGCCCAGGATCGTAGTCGAATACTTTCTGGTGAATTTTTTGCTCTAAAAATGGATCCGTCTAATTGTGCGGAGAGATTTCCCTTGGGACCAAACCCAAGGTTGATCTCTTCCATCAATCTTTTTCCAGATTGATATTTAAAGCCATATCGTTCAAAAATGATCGCATTATGATAATAAAGGGGTTCAGCAAAGTAATGGGAATGTCCCAAGCTTTGCACAAATTTTTCAAATGAATCTATGGCTTTGGATAGTAAATGCATCCCTTGTCTCACCTGGCCGGGCAACAAACCAGCATTAAGTGCATCAGTTTCTGCCATAAGGTTTCTCTGCAATATACCAAACCCAGTGCTTGACCCGTCAGGCATTCGATCAACATCGAATCTAGGGGAATGAGGATCGTTCATAATGTAGAGAAGGATATGAATTTGGCCATTTATCGTATCTGTCATATGACCATATAGAACAGGATCTTTAAAATTTTTCTGGTGATATACGGAAATTTCTGTGTCACTACTATCTTTCTCGGCATCTAAAACTAAGAGATCGTTGCCATCCGTATCGACTAAAAAGGGGTTGAGGTTGAATTTTTCTAACATTTCAGGGGGAATTAAACGATGATAAATTTCTCGTTTTTCTGGGAGCGGTAAATCGTTAATTGTCGCAATCGAAGTATTTTGCATTTATTATTCGCGTTTATTGATGGCTCGTTCCATTTCCCTTTGAGCATCTTTTTTGGCTAATACTTGTCTTTTATCGTAATTGCGTTTCCCCTTTGCTAAGGCGATTTCAATTTTTGCGCGTCCATTTTTTAGGTATACGCTTAACGGTACGATGGTCAATCCCTTTAGCCGTACACTATCCCAAAGTTGGTCAATTTCTTTACGGTTCAATAGAAGTTTTCGTTCTCTGGTAGGCGCATGATTTTGGCTACTTGCGGGATCATAGGGAGCAATGTGTGCATTCATTAACCATGCCTCGTATCCATCGGTTTTTATATAGGCTTCCTTAAGACTTATTTGACCGGCACGAATAGATTTGATCTCGCTACCGCGTAAAACCAAACCTGCTTCAAATTTGTCGAGGAGAAAATAATTATGGCTAGCTTTTCGATTCTTGGCTAATATTTTGATGCCCATAGGTTGATTCTAGCATATTCTGAAATGAATTTCTATTTTAGTTTTAGAAACATTTTCAAAAAGAAAAACCGAGGTTTTAGATAAAAATTATTCTAAAACCTCGGTTGGAAATCTTTATGGGTATTATCTAGAAACTGCCAGCTTTACAATTTCTCCCTCTTTGTTCATTGTGATCCGGGCAATTTGAGAGTGATTGTTCTTGTTAGTAGTAATTGACTTCTTTAACGTGATTACACTACGGTTTGGATATGTGCCGGGGATATTTTTGGACCCCAAATGTTTTGTTGGACAATTATGCCCTTCACATTCTGATTCATTGTGTTCTTGGGAAATTTGATAATCAGCGCCAGCCATTCCGGGTAGATATTCCCGAACAACGGATTTTACTTGTTTCATCATTGCGGGAGGGAGCGTTTGAACAGATTCTTCTACAACACTGCTTTTTGCGCAAACAATGTTGACATGGGGGTTAGCAATATCTGGACGGAGGCCAGATTTAGGGTTTGGTCCATCGAGCTGAGGCTGTGCAAGTGGGTCCCCATAAAGCACGAAAGAAATTAAGGTCTTCTGGTCCTCTCCATCTAGGTAACCCTGTCTTTTATGCATTTGTTTGGCTAACTCGATCTTCGCTCGTTGCAGTGATAATCCTGTCGGATAGCCCGCCTGTAGGTAATTCCAAAATAATTTTCCAAGTAGATCTGCGGCGATCAATGGAGTGGTGACAGAACCATAGGAGGTGCATGTCGACCCAACAACCGTTTGCGTGCCAGAATCTAAGAATTTTAAAGATATTGCATCTTCAACAGATTTTGAAATAATGTTAGCGCCATAGCATGCTTCCGAAAATACGATCTGAGGGGCTCTCCCGCTATTGACAATGTCTTGCGGTCGTAAAGCAACTGGATAGTCTTCCCCTGATTTTGTTTCGACTGGGTCGCGCTGCCCATACCATTCAGGTGCATCTTCTAAACCATGCAAATTGTAATAAGCTAATTGAACTGGCTTTAGAGGTTTTTTGTCAAATTCAACGGCCAATGTGGGGGGGGAAATTTTAATTCGCTCAGGTTTCCCAATCGGTCTAAACACGGAATTTGAGGCTCTTCGCCAGATCTGGGCGGAATACCCAAAACTATCTGTCTTTCTCTTTTTACCAAATATCTTGTCCAATAAACGTTCAAAAAATGGCGTCTTTTTGTAGGATACGTTTCGACGTTTAACAATCTCATTTAATTGCTTAATTAATGGTCTGGGGTCGTTTGTATTGCTACCGGGTAGTCTACCGATTGGCCAAGTGGGAATGAAGTAATTTTCATCAGCTGTTGCATACGGGTTATCAGATAAGACTTCGGCATCGATATCATCGATCGGGTTAGGAAGTCGATGGAATGGAACAACCTTTGGCCCTCCAACGATCAAAAGGGCACCGATCATTTCACCGGTTTTTCTATAAGATTCGTCAAGATCGGACAAGAAATTCTTAATGGACCAAGGTTCGTTTGCAGATGCAGGTGGAATGCCATATCTTTTAACAGTATCTTCATCATCCACATAAATGAGTTGAGAATCCCATCGATGCAATTTGTCACTAGAGCGAACAACACTTTTCATCGCTTGATCAATCAAAGGTAAATTTTTTGCACCATATTGTTTTTCTAATCCCTCACGAGTGGTGAGCACGACAAAAATTGGAAAACGCGCTTCATCTCTTCCCAACTCAGGTTTTCTTAATTTTAAAGCGATCCTGGCAAATTCGTCTTTTACCGCATCAAGATTGCCTGCTAAATCCTTCGCTTCTAAAGGTTCTTTAGCGCTAGGGATTTCTTTACTATTGATTATCGGCTCCCCAACAGCTAACTGATTCCAACCAAGTGCTGCAATTACATTTGCGGGAAAAGGGATTGGCAAAGTGATATGAAAATTACTCTGCCACATATTTTTATAAGGAAATTCTTTGCCCCAAAGTCTTTGAGGAACTTGGGCTGCAATATCTAGGGTTGCCGTTAGGTGCAAGAGGTCTACCGCTTTCTCCTCCTGTCCTAAATTCATCAAGCTGTCCGCCAGATAAAGACTAATTTGTAAACAGTCCGCCCATCTATTATGGTATTTTTCTGATAACACCTTCAGCGTCTGCCAGTCATAAGTTTTACTAACCTGATTGAGATGCATAATTGCGGGAAGGGGGCTGTCAGGATCCTCTGAAAGGGCTTGGTTGATCAAATCCTCTGCCAACTCCTCTTCTTTGTTCTGGATGGCTTTACGAGCCTTAGCAATCGATTGACTCCAACTAGGGATATCTTTCCCGCCAATGCCTTTACCCCCTAATCCTTTTATATTTCCCCATACGGCCTTTGATGTGGAGTATTGCGTTTTGTTCCCGGCAAGGGCGAGCAAGCGTTGGGCCGGGAGAAACTCGGGATCCGTATTGGATACACGTTTGAGGATTGGAATGCCCAAATCCTCCCGACCATCTTGTAGTAACGCTTGCGCATGCAATAAATCGACCTGTAGGTCCCCAGGATATTTTTTTAGCCAATGAGATGCCAAATTCCTTGCAAAGCGATATTCTTTTATGCTGATCGCATTTTGTAGAATTAGAATAATTTCATGACGGAAAACATTATTTCCAGCTGCTATTTCAGCATTTCGATTTATTTCCATCTTAATCCTCTTTTCCTTGTGTGGGGTGAACGAGGGTTAGAGCTGTGACGGCACCTAACTTGCGTTGGATATCAATGTCTTTGGGGGCGATTTCAGCCGCTCGATCTAACATTTCTTTGGCACCTTGGTAATCTTTTGCTTCTCTTAATAAATTGCCGGCAATCGCAAAGGGCCTGGGATCATTGGGGGATATAGATATCGCTTGCTGCAAATAATCAAGGGCTTCCTGGTGTTGGCGGCGTTGGTGGTAAACCTCTGCTATCTCTAAGTAAGCATTCAAAAATCCTGGAGAAAGTTGAATGGTTTCATTCAGATAGTGGATCGATAAATCGTATTGACCACTTTGCCGGAGGAGGACACCCAGTTGGTACTGAAGTTGTGCAATATCCTTCTGCGACAATTTCCCGAAGTTTACTTTGAGGGCATATTGTGCAGCTTTTATCGCATCCTCATATTTACCAGCTTGAATAAATGCATCGGTCAGGGCCATTAATATTGTGGGTTCTTCTGGATACTCTTGAGCAATTGATTTAAGGGTACTTAGTCCTTCTTTCTCACCATGTAGTAATGGAATTAATTTGGCACGTTCAATGAGAAGGGGGAGGGGTTCAATGGTTTTCGATATTGCCTTGTCCAGAATTGAAATTGCCTTTTCTGGTTGGTTGCCTAAACTGAAGGTTTGCGCTTGAAGTTGAAGGGCTTCGGTAAGATCAGGTTCGATCTCCAAGGCTTTTGAAATCATTTCTTCCGCATTATCAATATTTTCGGCAGAAAGGTTGATTTGAGCACCCACTAAATAGGGAGATACCTGATCGGGGTTAAGTTCAATTAATTTTTCTACGCAATATGAAGCTTGATCAAAATCTCCCGATTGTTGGTAAGCTGTAGCGAGACAACTCCAAATTTCTGAATTCTCTGGATTGAGTTGGATCGCGTTTTCTAAAACCTTCACGGCAGACTCTGACCTTTGATCAGATAAATGAGCCTTCCCTAATTCAAGAATATAGGGTGCATAATTGGGGCGGAGTTGAGTAGCTTTTTCAAAATGAGCAATGGTGGCAGTTCGATAACCAAGCCGAGATTGTAATATTCCTGCAAGAATATGCCAATCTGGTTCGTCTCCCCAAATATTCAGAGACCTTCGAATGCTTTCAAGGGCGAGGGAATACTCTTCACTTTCTTCAGCCAAAATGGCTAATATTGCATGGTTGAACGGATTGTTAGCTTGTTTCTCGGCTGCTTTATAAGCCGCTCCCTGAGATTCCATCAATTTCTCATCTTCCGAAAGGGCAATTGCCACCTGGATTAAAATTGAAGGATCATCTTTTTGGGTTTGGGCAATTTTTAAGGCCTGATCAATTTCATTGGAATGTCTCAATGCTGCAACCTGAGCAGCCACATCACCCGGGGAATTGGACAGGGCTTCCAGGTCTGCTTCAATGTTGCCAAATGCCAGTCGACCGCGAGCCTGCCATCGCAATGCTTCCTTCCCGCCAAATTCCGTGCAAGCAGTTCTTACAGCAGATTCCGCGATTTCTTCAAAGGTGGAAGATGATTGCTCATTCGTAGCGATTGGACCAGGGGAGTGCTTGATCACAGAGGCAGCTTCACAAAGGTGCTGAAATTCTGCTCTTAGGGAAAGGGCTTTCATATAAATCCAAGAGACTATAGGTTCACTGGGCAGCTTATCAAATAATTTGTTAGAGAGTTCTAAGGCAATTTCCCATTCCCAAAGAGATATAGCAGCCTCCACAATTGAAAAATAACTATTGCTATAAGCATCTTCAATGGAAGTGCTGGGCTCATTGTCCACAATATCGATTGCTTTTTGAAGTGAAGACCTAGCATCCAGATCATTCCCTTGATGGTGAAGGATTTGTGCTTTCACCGCTAAATATTGAGGATGTTCGGGGGATAGAAATTCGATTTGTTCAAATAACTCAATCGCTTTTGAAAATTCCTCATCTTGAATAAGGTATTGAATTTGCATCATTCGCCAAGATTCGCCCACCTTTTTATTATCTGTTTCAAATAAAAGGGTTTTTAAACCTGGTCGATCTAATGTGGCAAATTTTATTTGAGCTGCATGAAATCGAATATCTTCATCATCTGGAGATAATTCATATGCCTTTTCAGAATGGTGGATCGCAGCGGAAAGATCTTGGTTTGCTCTGAATAATTTTGAAGCCTCCAAATGTAAATTTGAATTTGTGGGTTCAAGTTTAATTGCATCGTGAATTGAAGACAAAGCTGCCATCGGTCTTCCCAATTTCATCAAGATTTCCGAACGGGTTTTTAGCAAGTTGGGCTCGGTGGCGGAGAGCGATATATGTCTTTCAATAACTTCTAAAGATTTTTCAAAATCTTCCAATTGGATATACGTTCGAGTTAATTCAGACAAGATTTCAGATTGATCTTCGCTTTCAAGCTCAATTGCTTTTTCAAGGAAAGGAACGCTTTCAGACAGATCCTCCAAACCATACAATGCCTTTGCCGTGAGCCTAAGATCTTTAGTATCTGGGCTTGTTATTTCTAATATTTTGGAAAAAGTTTCCTTTGCCAAATCAATATTCTCGTTTTGAAGATGTTGATACCCTAATTTAACGAGGATATTAGATTTTTCGGGAGCAATCTTTGCAGCAGAGGTTAAGGCTTCTGTTGCGATCTCAGCTTGGTCTAGTACAAGGGCTTTATCTGCTACCCACATCAAAGTTGTGGGTAAATTTTTACTAAGTTTATGGATTGATTTTAATGTCTTTAAGGAACTGTCCTTCAGATTAGACGCTAAATATGCATCCGTCAGAATTTTCATTACTCGAATATCATCTGGATTATTTTCAATTAAGTCTTCTAATGCAGCGACTGCAACCTCTGGTTTTTTTGATTCCAAAGCTGACTTTGCCATACCGATCTTTATTCGTAGATTCCATTCAGGATCAGATCCCAATCCTTTTTCCAGAGCCTGCTTGTAGATAGCTAGTGATTTACTAGAATCCCCATCTAAAGAAATGGCTTCGGCCAACTGTGCCAAGGATTTTGCGTTTTCTGGGTCGGCTGTTAAAACTTTTTCAAATGCACGAATGGCTTCTTTTGGATCTTCACCCAATTTGAGGTGGGCTTCTCCGTAATCAGTAAATATCTCTAAATTTGCTTCAGGTGATTGTATAGCTTTACCAAGAATTTCAATTGCTTCGGGAATCTCGTCTGAACTTATTAATGATTTCGCAAAAAGATGTGCAATAAGAATATTATCTGGATATTTCTCGTTTACTACCTCTAACCTTTTCTTTGCTTCATCTTGATAGCCTAGGTCAATTAGAGTTTTTCCTAAGCTGAGATAAATCTCTTGAGCAAGAATTGGATTTTCGTCCGAAATTAAAGATGCCGCATGTTGTATTTCTGTGAGTGCCTTTGTTGGCTGGTCTTGTTGCAGGAAGCTCCTTCCTAATGCAAATCTTAAATTCGCATTTTCTGAAATTGCTTGATTTCCAGCAATTAATTTTTCGATAGCTGTTTTAGAATCCCCTTTATCAAGATAATATTTTGATATTGCTAACCATGGATCGGGAATTTCAGGGGAGAGGGAGATTGCTTTTTCCAAGTTATCCATTGCAGGTTTGATCTGACCCAAATTGAGATAGGATTCCCCAATTATTGAATGGGCAGAACCGTTAGAAATATCATTTTCAAGAATTAACTCACTTGTTTCAATTGCTTTGTTCGGATCCCCAGCCATCAAGGCACTATGAGCTAAAGACTTATGGTCTTCTATAACAAAATCTTCAGAATTATTGATCAAGGATTGGAATTCTGGAATCGCTTGCTCCCAATCTTCATTTGTTGCCAGAGTTTTTCCTAAATGGCGCCGATTATCTAAAGATTTTGGACCTAACGCAACAGTTAATTGTGCAGTTTCGACGGCATTTGGTAAATCGCCAGATGCTAGAAGGGATTTGCTGTGTATAGAAAGTAGTTCTAAATTATTTGGATCTTGAACTAACCCTCTTTCTGCTACCTTCATTGTTTCTGGGTACAACTCTAATTGAATTAATAATTTTGCTAAGGCAATTAGATCATTGGTATTTTCGTCGCCTTCAAGGTTTTCAAATGAAGACTTTGCCATTTTTGTGGCAATTATCGCATCACCTGACAGATTTGCCAAAGTTGCCTGAACTAATAGTGATTCAGATTCCAAAGTTTCGCTATTTTCTTCAATTTCATTTGTATGTTTAAA
>JABJGH010000036.1 GCA_018662365.1 Chloroflexota bacterium
GGTACAACTATTGGGGGCAGGTCACTTTCCGATTCTAGAATTAAACCTAACTGTTGGAGATTGATTATTTCACTATCAACGTTGTTTCTCCCTTGACTTATTTTTGTTAGCACATCGTGGTGAAAAGACCGACCAATTACTGAAGCCAATTGAAGGACTTGCTTGGCGCCTTCTCCAATCCTATCGATTTGTGCCGCCAAGAGAGATTGTAAATTATCAGGGATCGCGATGGAATCAATATCAATTTCAGAAGGTTTAATTCCTGCTTTTCCAATAGATTTACTTTGATTTTCCTGAATGGAACGAATCACTTCTTCCATAAAAAGAGGATTTCCATCAGATTTTTTTAGGATGAGTGATTTAATTTTAGCGGAAATTTTTGAGCCTTTTACCAGTTGCGAATATAATAAATCGCTTTCTTTCTCCGACATCGTTTCTAGTTTAATTTCAGTATAACGATGTGCAAATTTTGAATCAGCAATTTGTTTGATCTTCCAAGCAGGGGATAGCGAATCTGGGCGAAAACCACATATAAATAGAATTGGTAATTTTTCTGATAATGAGAATAAGTGAATCAGTAGGTCAACAGAGGCGGGATCAGACCAATGTAAATCATCTATTGCTATTACGGTTGGACCCTGTATTACAAGAGCCTCAAGGATATTGTAGAGCTCATTGTAGATAGATTTTTTTAAGCCTTCACCAGCAAGGGGGTTTTTATTTTTTCCCTTGTCAACACCCAGTAATAATTCAAATAAATCCACTACTTCCTTGGTGGGGGGGACAGTATTAAACGTAAAATTATCAATAATGTTTTTTCTGATTTTGGAAATATCGCTGGTCGTTGATAAACCCATAAAATTCTTAATGAGTTTTTTTATTAAACTATAAGGCCGGGTCGTTTCATAAGAAACACCAAAAATCTGATCCCATCGATTTCCTAATTCCCCAAATGGTTTAAGGTCTTTTTTTGTCAATTCCGAAAAACTTTTTGCTTCCCGAATTAGACGGCTTTTTCCTAGCCCCGCTTCGCCTATGATATTAATGATTTGTCCCTGGCCTTTTCTTAGGGATTCAATTTTCTGTTGAAGAAGGTTTACCTCTTTTTCTCGACCAACTAGAGGCATATTCATTTTGATTGTTGTTTTTACTTCTTGAAATTTACTTTTTATCCCTTGAACTTGATAAATTTTCCCTTGTTCGGTTTTCCCTTTCACATCAATTCCCAATACTTCTTGGAAATCAAAATCATTTTTTACTAATTTGTGTGTGTCTTCCCATATTTGAATAGTCCCCGGCTCGGCTGTTTGTTCCATTCTTGCAGCAATATTGATTGCATCACCCAGCGCGGTGTATTCCATATAGAGATCAGAGCCAACACCTCCTACGACGACTAACCCAGTGTTAATGCCTACCCTGACATCAAAATCAAGTTTATGTTTCTCAATTATTTTTTCTTTAAAAGGTTGAATACCTTCAAGCATGTCTAAACCTGCGAGCAGGGCTCGTTTTGGATCATCTTCGTGAGTGAGTGGAGCCCCAAAAAATGCGAGTACTGAATCGCCCATTAAGCGAGCCAGGGTTCCCTCATATTTGTAAATCGGAGCAATCAGGAAATCAAAGGCCTGATTCATGATCTCAGCCCACTCTTCCGGATCCAATTTTTCGGCCATCGAAGTCGAACCTTTCACATCGCAAAATAAAATAGTTACAATCCTGCGTTCCCCTTTCATTGACTGCTTCGTTCTAGCAATGGTCAGTTTTTCTTCATATTCTTTTGGAATGACATTCTTAGTCTGTGAAACTGTTTTTTTTTGTCTAAATGCAAAACTCTGGCTGCAATTTACACAAAATTTCGCATTCCCAGGATTATTGAACTTACATCTCGGGCAGGTGATATTTAAAGATTCGCCACAATTCATGCAGAACTTTGCATCTTCAATGTTTACAGTTTGGCAATTTGAACAGATCATATCCAGCCTTATGATTATTTGTTTTATAATGATGCTGCAGAGGTTTAAGAATTATCAAATTATAATATAAATATAATAAAAAATGTCGGATTTGTAATATAATAGCCGTCTGGAAAAACTAAATTGGAAAATAAGAGAGAGCGTGTGGAAGGAAATACTAAGGATCCCCAAGAAAAATTACCATTTAATGATCGAAAAGAAAGCATATATTCTGAAATTCTAACCGGTCTAAAACTAGAACAAAAAGAACTGCCTCCAAAATACTTTTATGATGAAAAAGGTTCTGCATTGTTCGATCAAATTTGCGGACTCGAGGAATATTATCCTACCCGGACTGAAACGGAAATTTTAACCGAAAACATTGATGAAATTGTTGATAGTATTCATTCAAATTCGGTAATTATCGAATATGGAAGTGGGAGTAGCATAAAAACTAAAATTTTATTGGATAATTTGCCTGATCTAGGTACATATATACCCGTAGATATTTCGTATAGCCATTTACATAAATCAGCGAAAGCGCTCCAAAGCCGGTACCCAAACTTAAAAATTATTCCGGTGACTGCGGATTATACAAAAAACTTTGATTTGCCGAGTATTGCCAGTAAAACAAAGAAAAATACAGTATTTTTCCCGGGATCTACCATTGGGAATTTTTACCCAAAGCAGGCAATTGCCTTTCTGAAGAAAGTTGCAAATCAGGTCGGATCAGGGGGTGGTTTAATTATTGGCATAGATTTGAAGAAGGATCCCCAAATATTAAATTTGGCATACAATGATTCTCAAGGTATTACAGAAAAGTTCAATCTAAATATGTTGAGTAATATTAATTCAATTCTTGGATCGAACTTTAATTTGGACAACTTTAGACATTTTGCTGAATATAATTTGCAATTTGGCCGGATAGAAATGCATTTGGTTAGCAAGGTTGACCAAATGGTGAGTATTGGAGAAGAGGAAATTACCTTTGAAAACGGGGAGAATTTGCTGACAGAAGTTTCCTATAAATATTCTTTAGAGGAGATTCAGGAAATAGCTGATCAATCTGGATTCACACTCAGGAAATCTTGGGTAGATGAGAAAAAATATTTTAGCGTCAATTGTTTGACGATAGACTAAGTTGGTGAAAAGATGGAAAGCAATTCAGGAATTAGTTTAACTGAATCTGGAAAAAACCTTGTCAATAGATTATTGGACACTCGAAAACGAGAACTAGAATTAATTAGCGATCTCTCTCCTGAGCAACTTTTGGGATCAAAAAATAGAGTTGTTGAACCACCCATTTGGGAACTTGGCCATGTGGGTTGGTTTCAAGATCGCTGGATATTACAAAATATTGATAAATTTCCTCCCGCGGACGATCAAGCAAATTCTTTATATGATTCATTTAATATCCCCAATGATGATCGTTGGAATTTAATGTTCCCATCCTTAGGTCAAACTACTGAGTATATTACAGATATATTACACAGAATAATTGATAGATTGGAAGGGAGAGATCCCACAGAGGAAGAAATCTATTTCTATACCTTAGCCTTGAATCATGAGGAAATGCACTCAGAAACTATGCACCATATTCGGCATACTTTTGGATATTCAGCGCCAAAATTGTCAGTAGAAAGAGTTCCCCCGGATATTGATGATAACTTTGAATTAGGGGATATTTTTATTGGGGGTGGAGCATTCCAGCTTGGCGCAAATAAAAAACAGGGATTTGTTTTTGATAATGAGAAATGGGTGCATCCAATTGATGTTAAACCTTTTGAAATATCAAATACCCCTGTAACCTTTTCACAATACTTAGCATTTGTTGAAGATGATGGCTATCAGAATAAAGAATTATGGGAGGATGAAGGCCTGGAATGGCTAGAAAGAAGCGGGCAACGGCATCCAATATTTTGGCAAAAAGATGAAAATGGTCAGTGGCAATGGAGATGGTTTCAAGAATGGCTGCTATTATCCCCATTTCTTCCAATGATTAATGTGAATTGGTATGAAGCCAAAGCATATTGTAAATGGGCAGATAGAAGATTACCAGCAGAGGCCGAGTGGGAATATGCTGCTAGTATGTCTGAGAATGAATTGAATGAAGAAAAAGGGATTTACCCATGGGGGAACTCACATCCAGAAAGTGCTCAGGCAAATTTAAATTCATTAACTGGGGGGATTGAAGATGTGCGGGCATATGCTACTGGGGACAGCAGATTTGGCTTACGCCAAATGATAGGAAATGTTTGGGAGTGGACTGAGGACATTTTTAATCCTTATCCTGGTTATGTATTAGATCCCTATGATACTTATTCAGAACCGTCATTTGGTCAGCAAAAGGTATTAAGGGGTGGTTGCTGGGCAACTAGACCTCATGTGATTAGAAACACGTTTAGAAATTTTTATACGCCTGACCGAAATAATATTTTTTCGGGCTTCCGAACCGTAAAGAAATAATATACTTATTTACGGTATGTTTGAGGTCAATTTAGGGAATAAATACCTGGATTGGTTGATTTTCGTCAAAAACCTTCAAAATTTATTACCATAGTTATTATATTCTAAATTATAAAATCCCAAAAAAAAAAAATTATTTTTAGAAAAATGTATACATTTGAAAGATATGTGGACTTATGGTAGCATTATCTCCAGTTGTGATTTCAATCGTTTTTTAATTAAATATATGAAAGAAAAATTCTATTACATTTAGAGGAGATTACCTTGAAGAGAGATGTCATATTAGATATTAAAAATCTTCGCACTGAATTCTCTACTGAAGCGGGTGTTGTAAACGCAGTAAATGGTGTGTCTTATTCGATGTACGAAGGCGAGGCTTTAGGCATTGTGGGGGAAAGTGGTTGTGGTAAAAGTGTTTCGATGCTATCAGTTTTACGATTGTTGCAAGAACCCCCAGCAAAAATACAAGCAGATCATATAAATTTTCATGGAAAAGACCTTCTAAGTCTACCCAAGCGTGAAATGCAAAGCATTCGTGGAAGTCAGATCGCGATGATTTTCCAGGACCCGATGACCTCTCTAAATCCAGTTTTAACCATTGGCAAACAATTACGTGAACCAATGATGCTCCATCTAAACTATACAAAAGAAGAAGCGAGCGAAAGAGCTGCAGAATTATTGGAAATGGTTGGTATTCCAGATGCGGCCTCACGTTTAGAGGATTATCCTCACCAATTTTCTGGGGGTATGAGGCAACGTGCAATGATCGCGATGGGTCTTTCCTGTAACCCTTCATTATTAATCGCGGACGAACCGACCACTGCCTTGGACGTGACGATCCAGGCCCAAATTATTGATCTAGTAAAAAGATTGAGAGAACAAATTTGGATGTCCTTGATCTGGATCACCCATGACTTAGGTGTCGTGGCTGGCTTGGCAGAGAGAGTGATTGTGATGTATGCCGGCTCAATTGTGGAGGATGCCTTGGTGGATGATCTTTATGGTAATCCACGCCATCCCTACACGAAAGCCCTATTGCGTTCCCTTCCCCGTATCGATGGGAAAAGAGAAGCGAAGCTAGATACCATTGAAGGGTTGCCCCCTGATTTGCTCGGATTACCAAAGGGTTGCGCTTTTGCTCCCCGTTGTGAATTCGCCTTAGACAAATGTAGAGAAGATATTCCCGTATTAGAAGAAGTTGAATCAAAACACAGAATTTCTTGTTGGGTCGATATTGATACAGGTAAACTCAGATGACAAATGACAATAGCAAAGTAATGGTAAGAGTTGAAAATTTAAAGAAACATTTCCCAATCAAGAAAGGAGTTTTTGGCAATAAACAAGTTGGGGCGGTCAAGGCTGTGGATGGCGTTTCTTTTGATATTTATCAGGGTGAGACACTGGGGTTAGTGGGGGAAAGTGGTTGTGGCAAATCGACTACCGGTCGGACATTACTTCAATTATATAAACCCACCGCGGGCAAAGTTTACTACCATGACCAAGATTTAACGGACATTAAACCCGAGGAAATGCGCCAAAATCGCAGAAATATGCAAATGATCTTCCAAGATCCGTACGCGTCTTTAAACCCAAGAATGACAATTGGTCAAATTATATCTGAACCCTTGGTGGTTCACGGCCTTGGCGATCGAAAGGAAAGATTGGCACAAACTGAAGAATTGATCAGTAAGGTGGGACTAAACCCATTTTTCAAGGATAGGTATCCTCATGAATTTTCTGGTGGGCAAAGACAACGTGTGGGTATTGCACGTGCCTTAGCATTACGACCAGAATTTATTGTATGTGATGAGGCTATTTCAGCATTGGATGTTTCGATCCAAGCACAGGTCGTCAATCTTTTGGAAGACCTACAAGAAGAATTTGATTTGACCTATTTATTTATTGCCCATGATCTTAGTATGGTGAAACACATATCTGATCGAGTTGCCGTGATGTACCTGGGTAAATTGGTTGAGTTGACTGAAAGACAAGAATTATATGACAACCCTCTCCATCCTTATACTCAAGCGCTACTTTCTGCGGTACCCATTCCAGATCCAATTAAAGAAAAACAACGAAATCGGGTAATTTTAACCGGGGACGTACCAAGCCCTTCACATCCTCCTGAAGGATGTAACTTTAACCCCCGTTGCCCTATTGCTGAGGATATTTGTCGAAGAGAGGACCCTGAATGGCGTATGGCTGCCCCAGGACATTGGGTTGCATGTCATTTGGTTAATTAGTTGTATAATTAATTAGTTCACTACTCTAAAAAATTTAAGGAGGTGGTTGCTAATAAGTCGATGCAATAACCGGTTCGATAAGTTGTTTTAATGAAAACCTTTATTTAAGTTTGAAGGAGAAGAAAAAAAATGAATGCAAGAAAATTGCTTTACATATTGAGCCTGTTGGTAATCGCAAGCATGTTAATCGTAGCTTGTGGACCCGCAGACTCAAACAATAATGCTGACATGGACAACAACATGGCTAATGAACCTGCCGCAAATGAACCTGCAGCAAACGAACCAGCCGCTGATGAACCTGCAGCAGATGAACCAGCAGGTTTTGAATATCCATTCAAAAACCCTGACACTTATGTTGTCGCATCATTTGGTGAACCAGAAACATTGGATCCTGCTTGGACCTATGAGACTTCTGGCTCGGCATTTGAAAATAATATATATGAAGGTTTGGTTTGGTTTGAAAGAGAACGAACAGATGTATTTGTTCCGATCTTATCAACCGGCTGGGAAGCAAATGATGCTGGGGACGTATGGACCTTTGATATTCGCGAGGGTGTAACCTTCCATGAAGGTGGCACTTTAGAACCTCATGATGTTGCTTACTCCATGCAACGAGCTCTTTTGCAAGATCGCGTCGATGGACCTCACTGGATGACTCACGAAGTATTCTTTGGCACTTATTCAATCGCCGAGAGTATTGGTGATGGATCTGGCGGTGTTGCTGATGGAACCCCAGAAGAATTAGTTGCCGCATGTGAACTGGTAAAGTCTGCCGTAGTTGCTGATGATGCCGCTGGCACTGTCACATTTACATTGGTTCAACCAGCTCCTTGGTTTATGGCTATTTTAGCCAACAGTTTTGCTGGTGCAGTCGTTGACCAGGAATGGATGGCAGAAAATGGTGACTGGGACGGAGATTGTGCTACCTGGCAAGACTTCAATGATCCTGCAGCTGAAGAATCAATTCTCTTCAATGTTGCAAATGGTACAGGCCCTTATGTTTTAGATCACTGGACTCCTGGTGAAGAAATCGTTTTGACCGCCAATCAGAATTACTGGCGTGCTGATGACGACCCCATTTGGGAAGGTGGACCAAGTGGTATTGCTAGTATCCAACGCTTTGTTTACCTTTTGATAGACGAATGGGGCACTCGCTTGGCAATGTTTGAAGCTGGCGATGCAGATTATGTAGTTGTACCTGCCCAGTTCAACTCTCAAGTAGAACCTTACTATGGTGAGATTACATGTGATGCCCCAGACCACAAGTCTTGTGTCGAAGTTGCCTCTGATGGGTGGATACAGGCCTATACAGGTTATCAACGTCCTATTATGACCCCCGCACAGTTCAACCAGGCTATCAATAGCGAAGGTGGAAACGTCTTCCAAGGTAGTGGTGCGCTTGATGGAAATGGTATTACAGATGATTTCTTTACGGATCTCCATATCCGCCGAGCTTTCAGTTATTGTTTCGACTATGATACTGTGATCGCTGAAGCCCTAGATGGTGAAGGAACACAGGCTCAAGGTCCGATCATTGCTGGAATGTTAGGTTACCGTGACGATGGTTTCGTATTCTCTTACGACCCTGACAAATGTGCAGAAGAATTCCAACTCTCAGAGTCTGGCGTTTGGGATACTGGCTTCTATATGCAGATCGCTTACAACACCGGAAACGAAGGTCGCCGTTTGGCAGCTGAAGTACTCAAAGCTGGCATCGAAGATGTCAACCCGAATTTCCAAATTCAGGTAGTAGGAATGCCGTGGCCTGTGCTGCTTAACGCACGCCGTGCTGGCAAGTTGCCAATTTATGTTGGTGGCTGGCTAGAAGACTTCCATGATCCTCACAACTGGGTACACCCCTTCCTCCACTCTGGTGGTGCTTATGGCCGTGTGGCTAACATTCAAGATCCTTTGAAAACAGAACTTGATACCATGATCGCTGAAGGCGCTGCTCTAACAGATCCAGATGCTCGCCGACCGATCTATGAAGCATTGCAGTTGAAGGCTCAGGAAGAAGCCATAATGATTTGGATGTACCAACCATTGGTTCGCTACCACTTCTCTCCATGGATTGAAGGTTGGTATTACAATGGTGCCTATTCAGCTGGTTCCTTCTCTTACATCTATGCTTTGGATAAAGTTGGACCGTAAGCTTAATCAAAAGCATATCGCTTAGTAATTTTGAAATACTAATGTGATGGTTTAAAAAGCAGGGAATTGGGACCTCTCCCAGTTCCCTGCAAGTTCTACTCGAGGAAGCAAATATGACCAATTATATTATTAGACGCGTGATGATTATACCGATCCTGATGGCTGGGATTTCGATGTTAATCTTTGCTATGCTTTCATTGCTCACCCCATACGAACGGGCTGCACTTTATGTGACAGATATACCCAAACGACAGGGTGCAATTGAAGGGATTATTGAAAAATATGGGCTTGACGATCCGATTTATGTCCAATATTGGCGATGGATGGTTGGTCAAAAAGATGAAGATACCGGGGAAGTAACCGGTGGTGTGTTGCGCGGGGATTTGGGGTGGTCAAAAGTTGGAAAAAGCACTGTAGCTGAAGTTATTGCCCGACGATTACCTGCTACTGCGGAATTAGCCATATGGTCTGCAATACCACTAATCGGGTTGGCGGTATGGATGGGGATCAAGGCGGCAGTTAATCATGACAAATTTGTTGATCAAATTTTGCGTTTGGCTGCGATTGCGGGTTGGTCTATACCAACCTTTGTGTTTGGTTTGTTGCTATTATTGAAATTTTATTCAGATTTAGATCTATTCCCGCCCGGAAGACTTTCGATTGGAATGAATGAATTTATCCAATCGGATGCTTTCATTCAATATACAAAATTACATACTTTAGATGCATTACTAAATTTGCGATTTGATGTGTTCAAAGATGCTATTCGACACTTAGTTTTACCAGTTGTCACATTGTCTGTAGTGAGTTGGGCATTCTTGCTCAGAGTTACTCGCTCCTCAATGCTCGATACCCTTCGACAAGATTATATTACGACTGCAAGAGCAAAGGGTTTGCCAGAAAGTAAAGTTATCTCACGACACGCTGTACCAAATGCGCTCATTCCTGTTATTACTGTAGGTGGTTTGACGCTGATCGGTCTGTTTAACGGTGTTGTGATCACAGAGACAATTTTCAATATCAAGGGCATTGGGTCTTTCTTGGCGCAAGCTGCTGTAGCGCTTGATGTTGTTTCAGTATTAGGTCTGACATTATTCTCAAGTATGATATTAATTGTAGGAAACTTGGTTGTTGACGTGCTTTATAGTATTGTTGACCCAAGAATTCGTTTGGACTAGAAGAGTGCTGACAACGATTTACAATTCACCTTTTGAGGTTACCACCCTATGACATTTGGATATGTATTCAAAAAACTCATTAAAAATCCTATTGCATTTATCGGGTTATTGTTGCTGTTGGGATTTATAATTATGGCTGTTTGGGCTCCAGTTTTTGCTCCGGTTCCAGAAAATGCCCGTGATCCTTATATGATTCCCAGAGATGGATTTAGTGCAGTGCCCGTTCCTCCCAATGAGGATCATATTTTAGGGACTACTGAAGGACAATACGATATTTTCTATGGAATTATTTGGGGATCTCGAACCGCATTTCGTATCGGTGTAGTGATCACCCTTTTTACAACCTTAATGGGCATTATGGTTGGATCAGTCGCTGCCTATTACGGCGGATGGATTGATGAAGTGTTAATGAGAATTACGGAAATTTTCCAAACTTTCCCATTCTTGTTAACGGCAATTACCCTCACTTCTGTGCTTCAAGCGGTATACGGTCGCGGGGAAGCGGGTGCATTAATTTATTCGGCAAAAATTCTAGCTTTCCTCACATTCGGTCACAGTTTAGCTGAAAAAATTAACCCTATTCAATTAACTATTCTAACCGGCATGATCTCGATCATTATGTTTGGATGGATGACAATTGCAAGGGTTACTCGTGGCAATATTCTTACAGTGAAGAATTATGAATATGCGATTGCTGCTGAGACAATTGGCGCAAAAAATCTGCGAATTTTATTCCGGCATCTGATGCCAAATGCAATTTTCCCAGTATTGGTGATTGCCTCAATGAATATTGGATCCTACGTATTGACCTTTGCAGCCCTGAGCTTCCTTGGTTTAGGAGCACAGCGAGGATATGCGGACTGGGGTCAAATGATCAGTTTTGCTAGAAATTGGATTCCATCCTTGGCAGAATATTCCCATATCGTTATTTACCCAGGTATGGCAATATTGTTATTCGTATTAGCCTGGAATTTGGTCGGTGATGCGCTAAGAGATATTCTCGATCCAAGAATGCGCGGCACAAAATAACTATTATTATGGGTAGTCAATCATAAGTCTAAATATTGGTCATAAAAAAAGACCTCTTTGTTGGAGGTTTTTTTTATTAGGATAATTTAAAACTTGGTTTAATTATTGTCAGGTTTACTTTCTTTTTGCTTTTTAATAATGACCCTTAGCAAAATTATTAGTACTATGGATCCGCCAATGGCGATCCATAAAGATGAATTATTAGGTTCGGGGTTGATCGGATAATCACTGATATTTTCATCTGTGAGAACCAAACCCTCAGGTATTTCCCCTCGATTTCGCATTAAAAAGGCAGTGATCGCCATGGAAACCTCGGGATCTAATTGACCGGGATCCCACCAGGGCATTGTTGTACGAATGACGAGTTCAAGTTGTCTGGCACTGTTGTATCCGATCAAAGCATTTTCGCCTAATAGGGGAGGTGCTTCTCTTGGAAATGTGAAACCTTGGGGGGGATGATTTGAGCCATGGCATTTAGATGTCCAACAATTACTATCTTCCATGAAACCTTTCTCGCGCCATTCATCCGTTAATCCTTGTCCCCAATTTCCATGACAGGCCACACAAATTTGATAATAGTTGTAATCTCCCAATTCATATTGAGTGGGATTTTCAGAGAGATATAAAAGGGGAAGATCGTCTGGATACAATTCAATCATTCCCTGCTCATAATATTCAATCTTTTCAGGAGTGAGGTCATCAGGGGGAATATATTCAGGCGGAGCAATTGTTTGGCAGGCTGCCAGGGCAAGTAAAAGAATACCTATGAAAAGAAGAAATTTTAATAGGCTTTTATTTCTCATTATTTAGATCCTGATTAGATTTTGATTGAATTAATTTGTTGAATGGATTTCCCATAGCTGTAAATCATACCAGGATTTTTTTCATTTTGAAAATAATTTCATAAGCTTATTTTTCCATATTAAAAAAGACAAGTTATTTTAATACTTGTCTTTTTTTGGATTAAATTTGTTCTTTAAAAATCAATCTAATCGTTCTAATATATGCCCGCTCAAAACTTCTGTAGATATTTCGGTCTCTCCATCGTTAACGAGATCTGCTGTTCGATAACCAGCGGTCAATACATCGTCAATGACTTTTTCTATCGCCTTAGCTTCAGTTTCTAATCCCAAAGAATGTCGTAACATCATGGCTGTAGAAAGGATCGTGCCGATCGGGTTTGCAATTCCGAGACCTGCAATGTCTGGAGCCGAGCCATGGATAGGTTCATATACACCCCGGGGATAACCAAGCGAATTTAGTTGGTTTCCAATTGAGGCAGAGGGGAGGTTTCCGAGTGAGCCCGTCAAAATGGAAGCTTCATCCGTAAGAATATCTCCAAATAAATTAGCGGTGACGATCACATCAAATGTAGCCGGTCTTGTGAGTAAATGCATTGCGGCGGCATCCACCAATAGATGTTCTAATTCGATATCAGAGTGTTCTTTTGCGACCCTTGTAACCACTTCACGCCATAATCTTGAACTTTCCAGCACATTTGCTTTATCCACTGAGGTAAGTTTTCCGCTGCGTTCTCTCGCAAGGTTAAATGCAAGATTTGCAACCCTTTCAATTTCCGATTCGTTATATACCATGGTGTCCAGAGATTGAATTTGACCATCAACTACCCTTCTTTCACTAGGCTGACCGAAATAAATACCTCCAGTTAGCTCGCGGACCACTATAAAATCTACCCCTAATAATTTTTCTTCCTTTAGTGGAGATGCCGAAATCAAATCATGATGGGGGTTGATGGGTCGCAAATTCGCAAACAGATCTAATTTTTTCCTCAGCCCCAATAATCCTTGTTCTGGGCGCATCTTTGCAGTTGGATCATCCCATTTTGGCCCTCCTACGGCCCCCAGAAGGACTGCGTCAGCTTCTAAACAAGCTTTTGAGGTTTCATGAGGCAAGGGATTTTGTTCTTTGTCTATGGCGATTCCACCGATCAATTGTTCCTCTATCTCAAATTGATGGTCAAATTTGTGAGAGATTTGTTCTAGGATTTTTTGCGATACTTTTATGACTTCTGGGCCAATCCCATCCCCAGGTAAAATTACAATTTTTGCTTTCATAAGTTTGAGAGTCCGTATTCCATGCTGTCGACTAGTGCAAGCCAACTGGCCTCGATAATATTCGGGCTGGCGCCAACAGTGCTCCAGCGCTTATGTCCATTTTGCGTATCAATCAAAACCCGCGTGATAGATGCAGTGCCGTTGCTTCCATCAATGATCCTGACTTTATAATCTGCCAATTGAAATTCTTCTAATCTTGGATAGATTGGAATCAACCCTTTTCTTAGGGCTGAGTCTAAAGCATTCACAGGGCCATTTCCTTCAGCAATTGTATGAATGACCTCATCGTTTACTCTGATCTTCACCATTGCTTCGGCAAATACCCCGCGACCCTCCCGGTTTTCTACAGTAGCTGAAAAATCGATCAATTCGAAAGGAGCTTCGTAACCATCTTTCTTGCGATGGAGCATCAGGGCAATTGAGGCCTCGGCAGATTCGAAGGAGAATCCTCGTGATTCTAATGTTTTAATTTGTTCAAGAATCTCACTTAAATCTTCATTGTTTTCTATTGATATATCAAATTCATCTGCCTTGCTAAACAAATTTCCCCGCCCAGAAAGTTCAGATACGACTGTTCTCATTTGGTTACCAACTAGTTCAGGATCAATATGTTGATAGCTATGGATGTTTCGTCGCATTGCTGCCACATGTATCCCGCCTTTATGGGCAAAAGCACTGTTTCCAACATAGGCGATATGATCATCGGGGGCAAGGTTAGCAATTTCAGCAACAAAATGAGATAGCTCAAATAATTGTTCCAAATTTCCCTTGGGCAAACAGGTATGACCAAATTTTATTTCTAAATTAGGAATAATGCTGCAAAGGTTAGCGTTTCCACATCTTTCCCCATATCCGTTAATGGTTCCCTGCACATGCATCGCACCTGACTGAACGCCAACTAATGTGTTTGCTACAGCACATTCTCCATCATTATGTGTATGGACACCGATATTTGCATCAGGAATTTCGTTTTTAATCTTAGCTATGATCTCTGATACCTCGTGGGGTAGGCTTCCGCCATTCGTGTCACAAAGCACGACGACATCAGCTCCCCCGTCAACAGCTGCCTTAAGGGTTTTGAGGGAATATAATTGATCCGCTTTATACCCATCGAAAAAATGTTCAGCATCGTAAATCACTTCTCGCCCCTGATCAACAAGATATCGTACACTTTCTTGAATAATTCGCAGGTTTTCTTCCAATGTTGTTTGAAGCACATCTGTCACATGTAAGGTCCAGGTTTTTCCTACAACGGTGCATACCGGGGTGTTAGAGTCCAGAAGGGCTTTGATATTGGGGTCATCTTTGGGGTCAGATCCGGCTCGACAAGTCGAACCAAAGGAAGCGATTTTTGCATGTTTTAGATCAAGTTCATCCATTCGATCAAAAAATTCAACGTCTTTAGGATTCGATCCAGGCCATCCGCCTTCAATATAATCAATCGCTATATCATCCAATTTTTGCGCAATCCGCAACTTATCGTTGCAGGATAATGAAATACCCTCTCTTTGTGTGCCATCTCTTAAGGTTGTATCATAGGTAAATATTTTCATAAGACTCTTTTGTTTCCAATTGTTATTAATAGATTATTGAATTATCACGGATTTTCTTGTTTTTTCATATTCGGCGATATTAGCTTCAAAAGACAAGATATACCCTAGTTGATCAACACCATTTAGCAGACATTTTTTTGCAAATGGGTCGATTTGAAAATCAAATTCCTGTCCAGCGGGCAAAAATACTTTTTGTGTTTCTAAATCTATTGAAATATTTGCTTCGGGTGCTTCCTCGCTAAGATCTAGGAGTGATTTATGTATTTCAGGATCAACAGTTATTGGTAGTAGATTATTTTTTAAGGCATTGTTTTTGAATATATCAGCGAAAGAGGTGCTGATCACCGCCTTAATGCCATTGCCAGTAATCGCCCATGGGGCATGTTCGCGAGAAGAGCCGCATCCAAAATTATCACCTGCTAGCAATATTTCTGCATTTTGGTAAATCTTCTGGTTAATGATAAATTCCTGATTTGGAGAACCATCTGGATAGAACCGCCAATCTGCAAACAACCCCTCTGCGACGCTGACCTTATCGGTGGCTTTCAAATACCTCGCAGGGATAATTTGGTCAGTGTCAATATTATTTCGAGGAAGGGGGATCACTTTTGAAGTGATCGTATTAAAATTATTCATAGTATTTTCCTAAAGGTAACCCCTTGCATCAGCAACCTTTCCGGCAATTGCTGATGCTGCTGCAGTGAGGGGGGAGGCTAAGAATGTGCGCCCACCCTTTCCCTGTCTTCCTTCAAAATTACGGTTACTTGTGCTGACTGCATACTGTCCGGGAGATAATTGATCCCCATTCATGGCCAAGCACATCGAACATCCTGCTTCCCGCCATTCTGCACCGGCCGCCTTAAAAATAATGTCTAATCCTTCCGCTTCAGCTTGTTTTTTAATTAACTGAGAACCAGGAACTACCAACATGCGAACGCTGTCTGCTACTTTTCTGTCTTTTAGGATTTCGGCTGCTTGTCGTAAATCAGAGATTCGGGAATTCGTACAGCTTCCTAAAAACACTACATCAATAGGGTGCCCCATTATTTTTTTCCCAGGGGAAATTCCCATATAATCAAGGGCTTTTTCAGTAGAAACTTTGCTATCAGGATCAGCAATGGAGATCAGATATGGGATCGATTCTGTAATTTGGATGCCCATCCCTGGGTTGGTACCATAAGTGACCATAGGCTCGATATCTTCCGCATTCAATATCAATTGAGCGTCATAAATTGCGCCTTCATCTGTTGTTAATGATTTCCAATTCTCAACAGCCGTTTCCCATTCCTCTCCTTTTGGAGAGAATTCTTTCCCTTTTAAGTATTCAAAAGTTGTTTCGTCCGGGGCCACCATTCCTGCTCTCGCCCCCCCTTCAATGGACATATTACAAATTGTCATTCGCTCTTCCATAGAAAGAGACCTGATCGCGGAACCTGTGAATTCAAACACATGGCCGGTACCACCTCCTGTGCCGATTTTAGCGATCACGGTCAGGATGATATCTTTTGCAGTCACCCCTTTTTTTAGCTTTCCATCTACGCGCACTTCGTAAGATTTTGGCTTGTATTGCAGCAGACATTGGCTACCCAAGACATGCTCAACTTCGCTGGTGCCAATCCCAAATGCAAGGGCCCCAAAGGCGCCATGGGTAGAAGTATGGCTATCACCACAAACAATCGTCATTCCTGGCTGGGAAACCCCTTTTTCAGGGGCAACCACATGTACGATCCCATTGTCGGGGGAACCAAATTCATATAATTTGATGCCAAATTCTTTGCAATTGATCGCCATTTGGTCCATTTGAATCTTTGACATATTATCTATAATGTCGGATTCCAATAAACTTATCGTAGGGGTGGAGTGATCCATTACGCCAAGGGTTTTATCGGGGCGACGAACCTTCATTTCTCTTTGGCGTAAGCCAGAAAAAGCTTGTGGGGAGGTCACCTCATGAATTAGGTGTAGGTCAATATATAGTATTGTGGGTGAGTCTGCTTCTTCTGAAACAATATGCCGCTCCCACACCTTATCAAATAATGTTTTTGGTTTTACGATATTCATCGTTTGATCAGCCAACCTTCACTGAGATTGTTTTAGGATCTTCATATTTTCCGCTCGCCAATAAAAGTTTATTTAGTGCTGATAAATATGATTTTGCACAGGCAACAATAATATCGGGGTCAATTCCGTGTCCGCCAAAAGTGCGGGTTTGGAAGAAATTATTTTGGGGAGATTTTCGTTTTGGAATCGAGCCATTTTCAGCTTCAAGACGAACCGATACTTCTCCCATTGCATCTATGCCTTCTGTAATTGCGTTAACACTAAATTCTAATAGGGTGTTGGGTGCATCCACAATTTGATCAATTGCGCTAAAGGTGGCATCCACGGGTCCGGTGCCAACTGCAGCTTGTACGTGGATATCTCCATCCGGCCCGCAAAGTCTAACTGTTGCAGTTGGCAAACCCATTGTTCCACAACTCACTTGTAATCCATCCAAACTATAAAATTCTAAGGGTTGCGAAATTTGATCTGCAATCAGTGCTTCTAGATCAATATCTGTAATCACCTTTTTTCTATCTGCAACATCTTTAAAGCGTTTAAAAGATATGTTCAAGTCTTCATCAGAAAGTTCGTAGCCCATTTCTTCCAGATGAGCTTTGAATGCGTGCCGCCCAGAATGCTTGCCCAAGACTAATTTCGAATTGCTTAGACCGACCATGGCGGGTTCCATAATCTCATACGTATTCTGATTTTTTAACATCCCATCTTGATGGATGCCAGCTTCATGTGCAAACGCATTTGCCCCGACAATTGCTTTATTGGGTTGGATTACAATGCCGGTGTAGTTTGAAACCATCCTGCTTGTTCGTGTCAAAAGGGTGGTATCTATGCCCGTTTCAAGCTCATATATCTGGCGACGAGTTCTGATCGCCATTACAACCTCTTCTAGAGAAGTGTTGCCAGCTCTCTCCCCAATGCCATTCATTGTCACTTCAGCCTGACGAGCACCCGCCTGGATCCCGGCTAGGGCATTTGCAGTTGCCAGTCCAAGATCATCATGGCAATGCACCGAAACCACCACATTTTCAATTCCTGGCGTATTTGCCATGATGCCTTCAATCAGTGCACCAAATTCCTCGGGAGTAGTATAACCAACGGTATCTGGAATATTTAGGGTAGTAGCACCGGCCTTGATCGCTTCCCCTAGTACCAAATAGAGGAAGTCGTGGTCGCTGCGCCCTGCATCTTCAGGAGAGAATTCAATATCATCACAATATTCTTTCGCATAGGCAACCATTTCTTTCACTTTCTCAACAACTTCCTCGGGATCCATCTTCAATTTGTATTTCATATGGATAGGGGAGGTGGCTAAAAAAGTGTGGATGCGGGGGTTTTCTGCATTCTGAACACCTTCCCATGCCGCATCTATATCCCCTTTATTTGCACGTGCTAACCCACAAATTATGGGTGCTGAGCCTGATTTCGAGTTTCCTATTTCTTTCGCGATTTGTTGCACGGCCTGAAGGTCATCAGGAGAGGCAGCCGGAAATCCTGCTTCAATTACATCCACACCCAATTTTGCAAGTGCGCGGGCAATCTCCAGTTTTTCCGCGGAAGTCAATGTAGCCCCTGGAGATTGCTCTCCGTCTCTTAGGGTTGTATCAAAGATCTTTACATAGTTATTATTCATAATTTATTACTCCCCAGGTTTGATCCTGACTGGGTCAATGAATGGCATCATTTCTCGTAAATCTGCGCCCACTTTTTCTAAGGTCTGTTCTTGTTCAGACTGACGAATTTTATTAAACCAGGGTCGACCCTTTTTATTCTCGTCTATCCATCCCTGGGCATAACGCCCTTCTTGGATATCGGTTAATATCTTTTTCATTGCCCCTTTTGTTTCTTCAGTGATAATCTTTGGTCCAGCTGTGTAATCCCCATGTTCTGCTGTGTCTGAGACGGAATATCGCATATAATTTAATCCCCCGCGATACATCAGATCGACAATCAATTTAAGTTCATGCATGCATTCAAAATAAGCGATCTCGGGTTGATACCCTGCTTTTACCAAGGTTTCAAACCCTGCTTTCACCAATTCCGAAACCCCCCCACATAAAACTGCCTGTTCACCAAAAAGATCGGTTTCTGTTTCTTCAGAGAAGGTAGTTTCCAGCACGCCAGCTCTGGTTGCGCCAATGGCATGGGCGTATGACAATGCCATCTCTTTGGCATTACCGCTTGCATCCTGATGGACTGCCATCAATGAGGGAGTGCCGCCACCGGCTTCAAATACCTCCCGGACTCGATGCCCTGGGGCTTTAGGGGCGACCATGCTCACATCAACATCCGCAGGAGGATTGATCGTATCAAATCGAATATTAAAACCGTGTGCAAACATTAGTGTTTTTCCTGCTTGGAGGTTAGGCGCAATATGATCGTCGTAAATATCGGGTTGTGAAGTGTCTGGCGCAAGTACCATGATGATATCTGCCCATTTGACCGCGTCCTCTACCGATAGGACATCTACCCCATCAGCCTTTGCTTTTTCAGCCGATTTGCTATTTTCTCTTAGGCCAACTTTTACATTTATTCCACTGTCTTTTAGATTTAGAGTGTGTGCATGGCCTTGGGAGCCATAACCAATTACTGCAACCTTTTTGTCTTTGATCAGGTCAGCGTTCACATCTGGAGCATAATAAATTGTTGCCATTTTTTAATTCACCTTTGTATTTTTATTGTTATTTGATTGATGACCATTTGCTCCAGGTGTATGCCTTACACCGGGGGAGTCTCCTCGCATCATTGCAACTTGGCCGGTTCGCACCATTTCAAGAATGCCAAAGGGGCTGAGCAATTCTACAAGTCCTTCAATTTTTTCCTCTGTGCCAGCGATCTCAACAATCACAGAATCAGAAGCGACATCCACAATTTTTGCCCTAAATATATTAGCCAGATTTACGACTTCGGCTCTTTTTATTGCATCAACCTTTACTTTGATCAGTGCGAGATCTCTTGTAACGGTGGGTTGGTTCGTCAGGTCTTGCACATCGATCACGTTTACCAATTTATATAGATTCGCTTCAACGATCTTCGCATTGTTTCCTTTATTCTCCACTACGATCGTCATCCGTGAGATATCTGGGTTCTCTGTCTGACCAACATTTAAAGATTCAATGTTGAAATTGCGTCGTCTAAAAAGGGAAGCGACTCTATTTAGCACGCCTGGTTTATTTTCTACTTTAGCAATTAATGTATGTTGCATAATTTATTCCTCTTTTAATAGCCGATGCCCTTATGAACTTGCTTTCTTTTGTGTAATTGGACGTCTAATCATCTCATCCAGAGCTGCGCCTGCTGGAACCATCGGATAGACCGATTCTTCCTTTTCAACTTGATATTCAATCAATACGGGACCGGGAGTATTTTGTGCAAATTCGATCGCATTTTCCATATCTCCACTTTTCGTAACTCGTTTTGCTGGGACGCCATAGGCCTCACTTAATTTGACGAAATCTGGGCCGGTGATCGGGGTTGCGGCATAGCGTTTGTCAAAAAAGAATTCCTGCCATTGTCGGACCATGCCTAGATAGCTGTTATTGATCAGGAGTATTTTTATATTTGCGCCTTCCTGAACTACTGTGGCCAATTCATTCAAAGACATTTGGAAACTTCCATCCCCTTCGACTGTCCACACTTCTTTATCTGGATTTGCAAACCATGCACCTAGAGCAGAAGGAAGGCCGAATCCCATTGTTCCTGCTCCACCAGAAGTGATAAATTTATAAGGTTGCTCGAATTGATAATATTGAGCAGCCCACATCTGATGTTGGCCGACCCCTGTAGTAACAATCGAATCCCCCCCAGTCTTTTGCCAAAAATCACGGATCACGTGGGCTGAATGTAATTTTTCTTCATCTGGCCAAGATAATATATCTCTTGCTTCCGTTTCCTCTCGCCATTCCTTGATCTGGTCCAGCCATTCTTCGTTATCCTTTGGCGAAACGATAGGAGTGATATCTTCCAATACAGTTTTGAGATCTCCCACCAATGGCACGTCCACCTCAACATTTTTATCAATTTCAGAAGGATCTATTTCGACATGAATCTTTCGAGCGCGGGGTGCATATGTTCTGAGATGCCCGGTAACTCGATCATCAAAACGCATCCCAAATGCTAATAATAGATCCGAATTCTGAATGGCTTGATTACAGTACGCCTCACCATGCATTCCCATCATGCCTAAGCTATAGGGGTGAGAGGCTGGAATTGAACCCAATCCTAATAAGGTCATAGCAACTGGGGTTTGGGTTTTTTCTGCAAACAACCGGAGGTCTTCCATCGCCCCTGACATGAGAACGCCGTGTCCAGCTAAAATCACTGGGCGTTTGGCTTCTCCGATCATTTTTGCTGCATCTTCCAGTAAATTCATATCTGCATGTTTCGGCGGTTTATACCCCGGAAGGGATATTTCCTTTGGATAATCAAATTCAGCTTCTTCAACTTGAGCATTTTTGCATATATCAATTAATACTGGGCCGGGTCTTCCACTCCGAGCGATAAAGAACGCCTCTTTGAACACTTCCGCAAGTTGATCAGCACTTGTGACCAAATAATTATGTTTTGTTATGGGGAGGGTGATGCCGGTTACATCAACTTCTTGGAAAGCATCTCCACCAATCAGGTGAGCGGCAACTTGTCCGGTTATGCAGATAACAGGGGAGGAGTCCATCATCGCTGTAGCAATGCCGGTGACCAAATTTGTAGCCCCAGGTCCAGAAGTGGCAATGCAGACGCCCACATCGCCGGTAGTACGAGCATATCCATCTGCGGCAAATACTGCCCCTTGTTCGTGGCGGGTAAGCACATGATGGATCGGATAATCTAGCATTGCATCATGAACAGGCATGATAGCTCCTCCAGGGTATCCGAACACTACTTTCACACCTTCTTGCACTAAGCATTCATTTACGATCTGAGCACCGGTTTTTTTCATACTGTTCTTCTCCATTCTTCCTTTTATAAGAGCACTGCGCCCTGGTTTGCGCTGGAAACCATTCTTGAGTAGCGTTTGAGCCACGAGCTTTTAATATTTGATTGAAATTCAGGTAACGCAAGCAAACGAGCTTCGATCTCTTGGTCGCTCAGCTTTACATTAATCGATCTCATTTCCAAGTCAATTTCAATAATGTCCCCTTCTTCAATTGCTGCGATCGGACCTTTTGCAGCCGCTTCTGGACTGATATGCCCAATGCACGCGCCTCTGGTGCCCCCAGAGAAACGCCCATCGGTGATTAGAGCAACTTTTTCACCTAATCCCATACCCATGATCGCTGAAGTGGGGGAGAGCATTTCTTGCATGCCTGGTCCACCTTGAGGGCCTTCATACCTGATGACAACTACATCTCCGGCTTCTACCTCATGATTCAATATTCCTGCAATGGCTTCATCCTGGCTTTCGTAAATTCTGGCTGGTCCCGAATGAGCTCTCATAGAAGGTGCAACGCCACCTGTTTTAATAATGCCGCCCTGGGGGGCTAAATTCCCAAATACTACCGCAAGACCCCCTTTGGCTGAATGAGGATTATCAATGGAATGGACGACCTCTTTATCAAGTATTTCCATACCCTGAATAGATTCTTCTAGAGTCTTTCCCGTGACCGACATACGATCTAAATTCAAAGATTTTTCCAAGCAGTTAATTTCATTTAGAATCGCTGGAACCCCGCCAGCCCGGTGCACATCTTCCATATGCCATTTGCCCGATGGGCTGACTTTGCAAAGATGGGGGATTCGATTAGCGATTTCATTAATCCGTTCTAAGGAATAATCTATGCCCGCTTCATGGGCAAAGGCGAGAGTATGTAATACTGTATTCGTGCTTCCACCCATCGCCATATCTAAGGCAAATGCATCGTCGATCGATTGTTTGGTCACCAGATCTTTTGGTTTTAGGTCTAGATCGATCAAGTTTAGAATTTGTTGGGCAGATTTATGAACAAGAGCTTTGCGTTCTTCGCTAGTAGCTAGAGCAGAGCCGTTATAGGGAAGGGCTAGCCCTAATACTTCAAGGAGGCAATTCATTGAATTGGCAGTAAACATTCCCGAACATGATCCACAGGTTGGGCAGCTAAAATCTTCTAGGGTTTTTAATCTCGCTTCATCTATTTCTCCTGCCTGATATGCGCCCACACCTTCAAAAACAGAGATCAGATCAACGATTTCACCATCCGGGGTTTTCCCCGCTTCCATGGGGCCACCTGAAACAAAGATTGTAGGGATATTGACCCTTAGAGCACCCATTACCATCCCTGGAACGATCTTGTCGCAATTGGTAATACAGATCATTGCGTCAAAACAATGGGCTTCTATCATCGTCTCGACACTATCTGCAATAATTTCACGGGAGGGTAGACTAAATTTCATCCCTGAATGACCCATTGCAATACCATCATCCACGCCAATCGTATTGAACTCAAAAGGCACTCCGCCTGCTTCTCTAATGGCGTCTTTGACGATCTTGCCAAAAGATTGCAAGTGCATATGCCCAGGAATGATGTCTATATATGAATTAACCACTGCGATAAAGGGCTTTGAAAAGTCCTCATCTTTTACGCCGGTGGCTTTTAGAAGGGCTCTGTGGGGAGCTCTATCGTATCCTTTTTTAATCTGATCAGAACGCATATTTTTTTTCCAAAAGGTTAATTACCCTTTTTCTTTTGGGGAGTGGGTTGGTTTGGCTGCCCAGCTTCCCTTACGAAATCGAATTGAGCCATTTCAATTGAGTCTTGTTTCCCATCCTCAGTTTCCATGCGAACAGGTCTGTACGGAAACATAGGTACATCCTCAGGGGTACGAACAGGTTTATTTTTTTTGGGTTTATCTTCGGTTTTCATTTTTTTCTCCTTATACAAAAAAAAGCTGCCCATTGTTTGGGCAGCTCTGTGTTTTCAGTAGCTTTTATTTCCTGCGCTGGCGTCTTATTTTTATCGGCCGAGCTGCCCAAGTAGAATGAGGGTTCTTAATTTCGATAATAAGAACCAATCCAAGGACTAAAATAATAAGTAACGAAATTGAAAATAACATATTTAAGCTGTTTCCTTTTTGTAAGAGGATTATCCTCTAAAAGTTTCCTAATCTTTTGTGACCAAAATTACTATAGATAGTGTACAAGTGCCTTTTTGAAAAGTCTATGGCAAAATGCCCAATAAAAAGAATTATAATTAGTGCAAATTGCACAATCATTTTAAGCGATTTGATTAAAAATGTCAATAATTTATCTAATTTGGGGAAATTCGATAGATTTTTAGTGCCAAGTTCACGGCTAATGCCGTTTCAGGGTTGTTCAAGTCCATTCCCGTAATATTTTTTATTTTGTCTAGACGATATGAAAGAGTGTTTCTATGGATGAAAAGGGTTTCAGCGGTCTTTGATATATTTGAATTATTTTTAAAATATGCCTCAAGTGTTTCAATTAAATTATCTTGTTTATTATCCAATAGAAGGGAGCCTAGAACATCTTTTAAGAAATAATTCAATTCTGGGTTATCTTCTAATAATAATAATAGTCTATACACAGATAGATCTGGATAGTAATATGGTTTCCCTTCTTTGAGTTTTGTTGCCATTTCTAATGCTAGGCCAGCTTCTTTAAATGACAGATGCCATTTATTAATATCTGTCACTGGTGATCCGATTCCGCATCGTACATTTGTGTCAGAATATTCTATTTTAGATAACTCCAATACTTTTTCCCCAAGCGATACTGCCAATGAAGCCTTATCATCTGAAACTGGATTTTGGCAAAAACAAACCACAGACTCTCCTGCGGGATGCAGAATTACTTTTGCATCTAACTCGATCACTGCACCATTAATCAGTGTTTCTAATCTCCTCCTGGAAGGAGGGGCGGTGGAATCCCAGGAAAATTGAAGGGCTGCATGGGCCTGAGATTGGTCTAATCCAATTGCTTCCACCCATAAACTTGCATCCCGGGGGGAAAGATCATCTTGTAAAAGCGCAGATAGCAAGTCACTTTGAAGTTTCTTTTCAGTTTCCCGCACAGCCTTTGTTCTAGACATAATGATCGCGCAGGTTCGTGCGCCCTCTTCAGCAACTAGATGGTCTAGGGTATCTAGAGTCCCTTCCATTCCCACCACTGAAAGGTATCCTCTAGCGACATTGCCTACATTGATCGGAACGATAATTCTGGATAATCCTCCGGTAATATCTTGCAGGATTTCAAAATCATTTTCTCCAGCCTGTTGTCGGTCATGTAAAGGGCTGGGTAGGTTTTCCTGTTGGCTGAAAAGGACAGTGATATCCGACCACGCCTGTTGCAGGTCTGGTGAGGGAATCGAAGAAATAATATTCAACCTTTTATCATGAATTATTATGCCATGGCGCGATATATCTACCATTGCTTTAGCAATTCCGTCGATCATTTCCCCTTCAGCAGCTAATTTAGTCAACTGGTTTTGGATCTGTAATTTTCGCTCATTCAGCGATGCATTCTTATTGGTTAATAATTTTGTAAATTCTCTTTGAACATCCCGAATATTTTCATTACTTTTGATATTAACAATGGGCATATTTTCGGGAATCTGAATATTAATTTTGTGAGGCCCAAATATCAAAATTCCTACTGCACCGGAAGAAATTGCTGACTTAATTGTTTTTGTCCTAAGATTGGTGGCTTTTAAAAGCAACAAATCTCCATTTTCAAGTTGTTCGGGATGCAGGGATACCCATTTAAATTTAATATCACTTTCTGGCTTTTTATTAAGCCAGAGGATAGCTTCTGCAGGAAATAGCAAGTTTAAAGAATCATTTAAAATTAAATCTTCGAAAATTGGTGTGGACTTATTCATGAAGGTTTATCCTCAGTGAATGTATTATAGTTCTTTCCAATCCTAATCGTATAGGATTTGGTTTGATCTTTTGGTGTATTTGGAATGGGGATTCAAGAAATGGGAAAAAGAAATTATTGGAAACTTAATCTATTTGGTGGCGAGGGTAGGAGCCCAGAACTCTAAAGAAATTAGAAATATCACTTAATTCTTCAATTGCGGCAAGACAATTTGGGTCAGACTGATGACCAATGAAATCAATATAGAAATAATATTCCCAGAGTTTTCCAATTAGAGGTCTTGATTCAATTTTGCTAAGGTCAATTTTGCGGGTAGCAAATGAACTCAAAGCTTCAAATAAAATTCCTGGGCTATTTTTCAAACCAAAAACAATGGATGTTTTATGGTTCTCAATAGTTTTACTTTCTAACTTTTCATTCTCTCTCTGAATAGCTAAAAATCGAGTGTAATTATTTGGGTTATCTTCAAATCCTTCTTTTAAAATATTCAATCCATACACTTTTGCCGCATGCTTTGATGCTATTGCTGCAGAAAATTGGTTATTATTATCTTTTAGAAGACGGGCGCTTCCTGCTGTATCGTATTCCGCTATTCCCGGTAGACCGAGATTTTTTAGATTATTTTCGCATTGAGCCAAAGCTTGGGGATGTGAATATACTTGTTTGACTTGATCTAATTCCACACTAGGTAAGCCAAGCAAACAGTGTTTCACGCGAAGATGATACTCACTCGTGATAGTGAGAGTGTTTCGAAGGAGAAGATCATAATTACGGTGAATGCTTCCGGCTAAAGAATTTTCTACTGGTATCAAACCATGGGTTGCACTTTCCTCATTGACCTCATTAAAAACATTTTCAAAGGATTTACATGGAATGGTGACCGCATCATTTCCGAAAAATTCAAATGCGGCTTCTTCACTATATGCGCCGTGCTCTCCCTGAAAAGCGATCAATTTATTTGTCATTTTCCCACCATTTGATAATTTTTTGCATCGCCTGATCTAAAATAGCCAGCGGTTTATTGAGGGTGATTCTTACAAATCCTTCTCCCTGATCTCCAAATATGGTGCCGGGAGCAATGCTCACAGCAGTTTTATTTAAAAGTTCATTGGTGAAATCCTTCGATTTCCACCCGGAGGGAATTGGAATCCATAGATAAATCGCCGCCTCAGGAATCTGGATCTGTAAATTCATATCTTTAAAATAAGACAATACTAAATCTCTTCTTTTCTTATAAACCTGATTTCGTTCATGGATCCATTTTGTTTCGATATTTAAGGCAGTAATTCCTGCCTCCATGATTGGTAAGAATTGGCCGCTATCAATATTAGATTTTAATGAAAGGAAAGTGTCTAAGATGGGGTGGTTGCCAGCCAAAACACCGATTCTCCAACCTGCCATGTTATGAGACTTCGATAAGGTATTAAATTCGACTGCAACCTCCATAGCCCCCGGAACCTGAAATATACTGGTTGTAGGCTTATTGTCGAAGGTTACTTGTGTATAGGCGGAATCCGAGCAAATTAGGATGTTATTTCTTTTTGCAAACTCTACTGCTTTTTCAAAAAATGAATAAGGTGCTGATGCGCCTGTAGGGTTGTTTGGATAATTTATCCATAGAATTTTTGCTTTACTCGCAATGTTCGCTGGAATTGCATCCAAATCTGGGAGATAATTATTTTCTGGTCTTAAGGGGAGAAAATAAGGGGTTCCTCCAGCAATTTGAGTGCCCCTTAAATATGTGGGGTAGTGGGGGTCAGGAACCAATACAACATCTCCCGGATCAATGCAGGCTTGATGTAAGTGAAAGATTCCTTCCTTTGTACCGGTGAGCGGGATGAAGGATTTTTTGGGATCGAGGCTCACATCAAAAACTTTTTTGTACATCTTTGCCCAAGCTTGTCTATAAGCTTTTGTACCTAAGTGGCTTTGATAACCATGTGAGCTCGGATCCAAAGATGAACGATATAACTTTTCCATCACTGAAGGGTGAGGAGGGAGATCGGGTGATCCGATATCTAATCGAATGATGTCTTTCCCCTCTTCCCTGTGTTTTGCAATGATTTGATCGAGTTCTGAGAAAAAATATGCGGGTGCTTTTTCAAGTCTTTTTGAGGAATAATTCTTCAAGTTTTTATTTGTGTTATTCATGCAACCCTATCCAGTCAATCTGAAATTAATTTCTTATGATGACTAGCACATTTTACCAAAGTTGCCTCTAAATTTACAGAATCCTCTTTATTGAGTAAGTCGATAAATTGATCAAGATTATCTCTAACTTTTTCGACGGAATTTGTTACATTTTTTTTGTTACTGAGCAAAACATTTAACATCATAGATGAGGGTGTTGCTGCTAATCGGGCAGTGCTGCCATATCCGGTTCCAATAAGATTTTTATTTTCGATGGGGACAGAAAGGGCTAATGCGGAAGCCACTAAGAATGGGACATGGCTGGTAGCAGCAAGGGACATATCGTGTTCCTCTGCAGTCATATAAAGAGGTGTTGCACCCAATAATTCAATTAATTCGGTCACTATTTTTATTGTTAATTCGGTTGTTCTCTCCAATGTAGTCAGGACAAATGGAGAATCTTGGAATAAATTGGCTTCGGCATTTTCAATGGATAGGTTTTCTTTTCCACAAATCGGATGGCCGCCAATGGCTTGAAAGCTTTCTGGCAGGGATTTCATCACCCGAAGAATCTCGACCTTGCTGGACCCCACATCCATGATAATTGCATTTTTGCTTGTAATACTCCTTGGATTAGCTAATATCTCAATGATCTTATCAACTGGAACAGCAAGAATGATTATGTCCGTCTTGGGGGAAATTTCCTCTAAAGTAGAAAATAGGTTGTCAAAAATATTTAAACCTTTGGCTTTTTTCAAAGTTTCGCTATTTGTATCAACACCGACAATAAAATTACATCTATTTTTTATTGCCATAGCGATTGAACTCCCGATCAAACCTAGTCCAATTATCGCAATATTTTTATTTGAAAATGAATTGTTTTCAGATTTCATAAGAGATTATTTATTGTATGACTTCAGGACTGATAGTTTTGCTTGTAAGTGGCGCTAACTCTCTACCCATTGCCTGAGAAATTGCGTTCACTTGCTCGATCAATTCAGTAAACCTTTTTGGTTTCAAAGATTGTGCCCCATCAGAAAGTGCTTCGATCGGATTTGGATGAACTTCAATGATCAAACCATCTGCCCCAGCGGCAATTCCTGCTCTTGCAAGGGAGGTGACATATTCCCAATGTCCGGTACTATGGCTTGGGTCTAGGAGAACGGGAAGGTGGGTCAACGATTTAAGTACAGGTATTGCATTGATATCGGTAGTATTTCTTGTAGCAGTTTCAAAGGTACGAATACCCCTTTCACAAAGGATCACATTAGGGTTCCCCTTTGAGAGGATATATTCAGCAGCCATCAGGAAATCATTTATCGTTGCGCTCATCCCGCGTTTAAGAAGGGCAGGGCAGTTACTTTTCCCAACCGCTTGCAATAGGGCATAATTTTGCATATTCCTTGCCCCGATTTGAATGACATCGGTGTATTTGGCGATCATTGGTACGAGATCAGGGGACGTGGCCTCCGTAACTATCGGAAGGCCAGTCATTTCTCTCGCTTCAGCCAAAATCTCAAGTCCTTCTTTGCCCATCCCTTGGAAGGAATAGGGGGATGTTCTAGGTTTGAAGGCTCCTCCTCGTAATGCATGAGCGCCTGATTCCTTGATTTTCACCGCGGTATCCAATAGTTGGGCTCGGCTTTCCACTGCACAAGGACCGCCAATGATGAATATCTGGTTACTTCCTATCTCTAAACCCTTCAATTGAATTACAGTATTTTCTGGGTGAAACTCTCGCGAAGCTAATTTATAAGGTCGTGAGATAGGTGTCACTTGATCAACCCCGGGCATGCGAACAAATTGATCTGGTTCAACAGGGCGACCGTCTCCAACCACACCTATCACAGTTCTTTCCTCACCGTTGATAAGATGGGCTTGTAATTGTTTAGATTTCACCCTGGAAACAATATTATCTATATCTTCTTGTGTTGCATCAGTGCGCATAATGATCATCATATTCTTTTCCTTATTTTTGGTTAATTTGAGTTTTGGTGAAGGTCTGGTCGTAAGTTGACTGCTTTACGTAAGTAAACATGTTGAATTTCTTTTTGGTCCAGCGGAGTATTCCAATGGAGAAGCACTCTGATACATAACCTTAAACTCCCAGGAACTGGGATTTCTAAAGCAGATAAAAGAGGGACTAATTGCCAACCCAGGTTTCGAGCTGCTACAGCAGGAAAGGTTGCATCAAGATCGTTAGTTATTGAAAAAACTGCACTTGCCAAATCCGCTGAGTCTAAACTAGGATTTTTCTCCTGGATTGAAAGTAATAATTCTTCAGTAGCTTGAAGAATTTCGGTTTCACTATTGGAATCCACTGTGGTTGCCCCACGCACACCTCTTAACATTTTCTAATCTCCTCGGTTAAACAAAAAATGCGAGACCGTTGGCCTCGCATTTGGGTAATCAGTAAAAATCTAAATCCCTTAAGCACCACCAACGGTTTCCGTATTTTGGAATCCGTAATAAAAATAAAAAGAAAAGGCACTAAAGGTTTTATTATTCATGGTTTTTGCTTTTGAAACTTGGTGGAGTATACATATAAATAGGTTTTCTGTCAATAAAATGTACAGATAAAAACTAATGAGTTTTACTAGTCAGGAAACCTTTTCAGAATAATGTTCTTTATATTGACAATTCTTATTCATTGCGCAATAGCTGCACATATCCCCATGGTTTTCCAGGTCTTTCCCAACCCCAATCACTAGGGAAAGAGTTTTGCGGGGAAACATTAAGGAAGAAGTAGTTAATTCAACGCCTATTTCTGAAGCATCAAGAAGGTCAAATATTTCTGCTTGCCCATTTTCCAAAGACCATCCCACCATGCCTGGGCTTAAAGGAATGGTTGTCTCAAGGTTGTTATTTAGCGCTTCTTTATCAAAATAGTTACAAGTTTCATTTGCTAATGCTTCGGTGGAGGCAGAGCCAACTGCCTCGAGGGCCATACCCAAAACTGGGTCTGAAAAGATAATTTCATTAATCTTGTTTTCGATTTTATCTCCAACGGTTAAAAGTATGACCAAGACCTTTTCTGCACCAGATAAATGTTGAGATATCAATTGTCCCTTCAAATATTTTCCATTCGAAAGGGTTATCCTCTCATGGCCAACCTTTTCTATTGCAAACTCTTGAAATAGTATTTTTGGTTCTAGTAAAGGTTGCCCGATCTCTTTTGCATTTTTTGCATAATCCAAAAGTATTGGTTTTCGTTCTCTAATAATTTTTGGATCCGCGCCTTGAGACCGCAAAACGGAATTCATGCTTATTGAAAAATTAATATTTTCTAAAATTGGCATTAAACTCTCTTTCTTAAATGTTCAATTAATCTAATGATAATGTCAAGATTTTACCCAATGAAGGGAAATCCTACCGCGATCAATATCTACTTGACCAACCTCTAACTGGAGAACCTGTCCCAAGTGCAATACAGTATTCTGAGGAATCTGACTCCGATGAAGCAAGCCATCTTGTTTCACTCCAATATCAACAAAAGCACCAAAGTCTACAACATTGCGAACAGTCCCATTTAATATCAGCCCCGACGTAAGATCTTCCATCGATAATAATTCACTTTTCAAAATTGGTGTTGTTCCTTCGTCCCTCGGATCCCTGCCCGGGCGGATTAGTTGTTCAAGAATATCCTCAAGGCTTGACTTTGCAACACCTAATTCAGAGACTAACCTCTCTGAAGTTTGCTTTTGAAAATATATTTCAATTGCTTGCTTCCTTTTTTCAAATGGTGAAACAATACTTGTCCCAGCGTTTTTCATTATTTTCTCTGAAATTTGATAACTTTCGGGATGAATTGCTGATGCATCCAAGGGATTGATGCCATCATTGATTCGGATGAACCCAGCGCATTGTTCAAATGCTTTTTCCCCAAGTCCTGGCACATTTTTCAATGAATTTCGATCGGGAAATAATCCATTCTTATTTCGAAAATCTACAATTCGTTCAGCTAATTTTTCACCAATACCCGACACAAATGAGAGCAAGGCCGAAGAAGCTGTTGATAAGTCTACCCCAACTTGGTTTACAACGCTTTCAACAACAAATGTTAAGCTTTCCGACAACCTTTTTTGGTCAACATCATGTTGATATAAGCCTACTCCAATGGACTTCGGGTCTATTTTAACCAATTCTGCAAGGGGGTCTTGAACTCTCCGTGCAATAGAAACCGCTCCGCGAATTGAAACGTCCATATCTGGAAATTCTTTTCGGGCTATTTTGCTTGCACTATACACGCTGGCTCCTGCTTCGCTTACCACCAAATATTTTAGATTCTTATGCTTTTCTTTAATTAGCTCCGTAATCAATTCGACAGATTCTCTGGATGCGGTTCCATTTCCTATGCAAATCAGAGATACGTTATGATCCAGAATCAATTTTGAAAGTGCATTTTTCGATTGGCTGATTTCCGTTTGGGGCTTATGCGGATATATGGTGCCGGTATTAAGAACTTGCCCGGTTTTATCAATTACCGCAATTTTGCAACCTGTCCTATATCCAGGATCCAACCCTAAAATGACATGTCCACTTAGGGGGGCTTGCGAAAGTAGACCTCTAAGGTTTTTGGCAAATATGTCAATTGCATGATTCTCCGCTTTTACTCTTATGGATCGTCGAATTTCCCTTTCAATAAAGGGCAGTAATAGACGATTTGCAGAATCTTCAATTGCAATTTCAAGATGTTGGGAGAGGGGAGATAAGGGGTTCACCTTAATATGTGATCGAATTGAATCCAGTGAATCTCTTTCATTGAATTCAATTTTTACTCGTAAAATCTTTTCTTTTTCTCCCCGATTAATTGCTAAGGTTTGATGAGGTCTAATATTTTTTACCTTTATTTGGAAATCATAATAGCTACTATAGACTTCTCTCTCGTCGGTAGCCTTCTTGATTTTGGTTGATCTGAGAATTGACAAAATTTCTGCTTTTAAACGAAGGGATTGCCTGACTCCAGCATGGTCATTGATCATTTCAGCCACGATATGTCTGGCTCCCTCCCATGCTTGATTTGGTGTTTCGACTTTACCGCCAACAAATGGGGCAACATATTGGTTGGATTTAATATTCGATTCCGGTTGTTCCAAGATCAAATCAGCTAATCCCTGTAACCCTTTTTCCCTAGCTAAACTTGCTTTGGTATTTCGCTTTGGTTTATAAGGTTGATAGATATCTTCTAGAACAGTGAGATTATCGGCGAGGAGAATTTGTTTTTCTAATTCCCCATCCAGCTTTCCAATTTCTTTAACTGTTTTTAATACTACAGTTCGTCGATCTTCGAGTTTACGGAATTTATTTAGGTTTTCGGTTATGAGACGAATTTGTTCTTCATCCAATTCCCCCGTTTTCTCCTTTCTGTAACGCGCAATAAAAGCTAGCGTGTTTCCATCGTCCAAGAGAGTGATTGTTGCTTTAACTTTATCTAATGAGATAGAAAGTTGTTGGGATATGGTCTTTGCTGGATCGAGTTGGGAAGTAGCCATTCTATAAATTTATCCTCAAAAATTATATTTGTTGCATTTTTATGCGGCCTATAATAATTTGTAAATAAACAATTGGTAAAGAAATTTAAAATATCATAGTCCAATATTCTTGAATTTGACAAAATCAGCAGTCATTATACAATAGGCTGATAATCATCAGGTTCAAATAGGAAATATCATGAAAATTCTAGCTGTAGATGTTGGCACAGGTACCCAAGATATCTTATTATTCGATACAAGATTAAATGTCGAGAATAGTTTTAAACTAGTGGTGCCGTCCCCAACAATGATTATTCACCGAAAAATAAAAAATGCGACGAAGAATGGATCAGGAATTTGTTTAACCGGGGTAACAATGGGTGGGGGGCCCAGTCATTGGGCAGCAATGGACCATTTAAAAGCGGGGTATTCCGTGTTTGCTACACCACTAGCAGCCCGATCGTTTGACGATGACCTATCTGAAGTCAAAAAAATGGGCATCCAAATTATTGGAGAGGAAGAAGTTTCGAGCCTAGCCTCCTCCATCATGAGAATTAAATTAATCGACTTTGATTTCTCAGCAATTGCCAACTCATTCAAAGAATTTGGCGTATCTTTGAATGATCTTGCTGCGGTAGCAGTTGCGGTTTTTGATCATGGCAATGCCCCGCCAAAATACTCAGATCGGCAATTTCGCTTTGATTATATATCCGATCAATTATCGAAAAACCCCCAATTGGAGACATTTGCCTTTTTTTCAGATGATATTCCAGAAAGTATGACCAGGATGCAATCGGTATTGGCATCCTCAAAAAATGTAGATGTGCCTTTAATTCTCATGGATACTGCTCCAGCTGCAATATTAGGTGCAAGTTTTGACCCCAAGGTTAAAGAAAAAGAGCATTCCGTCATTGTAAATATTGGGAATTTTCATACCTTGGCATTTAGAATGAATAGAGAAAAGGTGGAAGGGGTTTTTGAGCACCATACTGGCCTAATAGATGTGGGAAAAATGGATATATTGCTCGCAAATTTGGCAGACGGCACAATTCAACATGAAGATGTATTTATGGAGCATGGTCATGGGGCAATTGTCAATAAAGGTGCTGGGGTTGATTTATCTACTGGTCCTTATGGGGTAGCCGTCACTGGTCCGCGGCAATCAATGATGAGAACTTCAAAATTACGTCCATATTTTTCTGCCCCTTTTGGAGATATGATGTTAGCTGGATGTTTTGGATTATTGCATGCTACGGGAAAGATTCTCCCCATGGTAGAAAATCAAGTATTCGAGGCAATTTACCCCAAAGGAAATCAGGTCACAACGCCATGGGAGATTAGTTGAAACCGGTTTCGGATAAGAATTATAAAGTCGCAATGATATTGATATCCCGACTTGAAAGGCTTTCCGCAGATTCGCTTTGGGCAAAGCGGGCAAGTGGTTTAAGGGGTTCACTTATGAAAGGAATCGATTCGTACTCAAACAATCCCACAATCGAAAATGACGGAAATTTGGGCTTTTTAGTAACCGAAGGGTTTGCAATGCTAGAAAAAGCGGCTCGCGAAATTCCTGATATTGAGTCCATACTCAATGAGCTAAACAGTGCAGATAAAAAACTTTAGGGCTGTTTAGTTCTTAGCTCAATGATTTCCATTAATCCATAAAGGTACGACCGCCAACCGAATCCAGTTATTTTCCCTGCACATTGACCAGACAATAACGATTTTTGTCTAAATTCTTCGCGACCATAAACATTAGACAAATGGACTTCGATCACAGGAATTTCAATTGCCGTGATCGCATCTCTAAGGGCAACCGAAGTATGCGTATAGCCAGCAGGGTTGAATACTACCCCGGTCGCCCAACTTTGGGCTTCCTGTAATGCATTGACTAATTCCCCTTCAATATTTGATTGTATAAATTTGATTTCAAAATTATTATTTTTTGCGTATTCTTCCAAATTTAAATTAATATCTACGAGGGATAATTTACCGTAAATATCTGTCTCTCTTGTTCCGAGTAAATTTAGATTAGGCCCGTGAAGGATAAGAATTTTCATTTGCCCTCCTTTAATTCTGCTAATTGACGTTCTAGATTAGGAATTTCCACACTAGCCTTTACTTCGCCAATTTTCACTGGTAAGGCAAAGAAAAGTTTGCCATCCTTCTTTTTTTTATCATATCTCATGGAATGAAATAATTGATCCGAATTAATAAACTCTGGGAGTTCAGTAGGGAGGTCAACAGTTGAAAAACAATTTTTAATGATTTCTGAAAGACCCATATCTGCGAGACCAAGTTTTTCACTTAGCCGAGCCTCTTGATATGTACCGATTGAAATCGCTTCGCCATGTCGAATCGAGAACTCTGATAAGGATTCGACAGCATGACCAATTGTATGCCCTAAATTAAGCGTAGCCCGAATCCCTTGTTCGTATGGATCTTTTTTGATGATCTTAACCTTTACAGCCATTGCTTGTCGAATAAGTTTTCCCCAATTTTTTTCGATATGATGGAGGCCATTATTACAATATTCAAATAGATTGCTATCACTAATAATTCCGTGTTTGATAACCTCGGCTAAACCATTCTTAATTTCCACAATTGGTAGTGTGTCTATCACAGCTGGATCGACTAAAACCATTTTTGGAGGATAAAAGGTTCCCGCTAAATTTTTCCCCTCCGGAAGGTCAATTCCTGTTTTTCCACCCAAACTCGAATCAACCATAGCCAATATGGAGGTTGGCATTCCGATCCAATCAATTCCTCGCATAAATGTCGATGCGGCAAATCCGGCCAGATCACCAATGACACCTCCGCCAAGTGCGATGATTGTGCTTTTTCTATCTATTCCATTATTTAATAATTCCCCCCAAATATGCATCATCGATTGAATGTTTTTACTGCCCTCACCAGGAGACAATATTATAAATTTAGCGTGATACCCAGATTTTTTTAAGGAGGCCATCACCGGCTTTTGATAGAAATTTGCGACATTTTGGTCGGTAATTACCGCAATATTTTTTCCTATTGCCTGACTTTCTAGAATATGCCCAATATCCTTCACACTATTTTCTTGAATATAAACAGGATAGGGATTCCCCATTCCAGTGATTTGAAACTGACCGATTGTTTTTTGAATTTCCCATGCAGCCATTTCGGGGGAAAGTGGTGTGGAATCGATCTTCAACTCAAAAGAATCGTAATGCTTTTTTCTTTCATCCATTAAAGTTTTTAGCATTTCCTCATCAATAGACAAAGGTCTTTTAGTTAAATCATTGGCAATTCGATCGCGAATCGTTTGAAATTCTGCCGATAATAGGATGATCGAACCTAATGAGGAGGCATAATTCATATTTTCGTCGTTTATTAAGGTGCCGCCACCTAACGCAACAACGCTAGGTTTCCCATTGAGTAGTTTAGTCAATTCCACGGATTCAATTTTTCGAAATTCCATTTCCCCATCTTCACTGAAAATGTCTGGAATATTTCTTTTAGTATTTTTTTCAATTTCATAGTCTAGATCGAAAAAAGGAATCTCTAAAGATTCCGCTAAAACTTTCCCTGTACTGCTTTTCCCCACGCCAGGGGGGCCATATATGAATATAAATTGATTTAATCCGGCCACCAAAGATGCTCCTCACCATCGATCTCTAGATCAGAGAGTTTTGTTGTTTTTAATTTCTCAAACCGAGGGATTTGTTCAGAAAGAGAATCCCCTCCAATTTTTTCGATCAATGCATTTGCCATCACGATCGACACTGCGGCTTCCAAAACGGGTACGGCTCGAGGAACTGGGCAAAAATCAGAGCGTTCGTACTGGGTATCCTCTTCATTTCCAGTTGCAACATCAACTGTCTTTTGTGGGTTGAGGGTTGTGGCGATGGGTTTCATTGCTGCTCGGATAATAATCGGTTCCCCATTGCTGATGCCACCCTCCAACCCTCCAGCACGATTGGTTTTGCGGGTTAATCTGTCGTTTTCTAAGAATATCCCATCATGGACCTTTGTGCCAGGGTTTCTCGTATTTTCAAAAGCATTTCCAAATTCAACCCCTTTCATCGCTTGGATGCCCAAAATTGTAGCCCCCAACTTTGCAGTCAGCTTTTTATCTCCAAGCGTATGCGATCCCAAACCAGCGGGATGCCCCATCACGACTACTTCTATGACCCCTCCGATGGTGTCCTTTGCTTTAATGGTCTCTTTTATGGTTTCTTCCATTTGTTTTGCTGCATCAACATCAGGGCAGCGGACAGAATTTTTTTCAGCAATCTCATATCTTTGGTCTATCTGGAGTTTATTAATATTGGCTTTAATTTCACCGATCGAGGAAACGTATCCCTGCACCAAAATGCCAAACTGGGCTAAATAGTGCTTACAAATAGCACCAACTGCCACCTTTGCCGCTGTTTCTCGAGCAGATGCTCTTTCTAAAGATTGTCGAAAATCCTTATAGTTATATTTAATCGCCGCAGTTAGATCCGCATGGCCAGGTCTGGGTTTGGTCATTGATTCAATATTTTTTCCAACCCAATTTTTGTGATCCTTATTCTTGATCATCAGAGAAATCGGTGAACCAAGAGTTTCACCAGCCATCACACCGCCAATTATTTCTGCGTGGTCGCTTTCCATTTTCATTCTTGGTCCAGCCCCATATCCTTTTTGGCGTCTTTTTAGATCCTCATCAATGATTGTTGAATCAATATTTAAGCCTGCTGGAATGCCATCAATAATGGCAACCAAAGCAGGGCCGTGTGATTCTCCAGAAGTAAGGTATCTAATTGACATAAATGTATTATAGCCGTGGTTTTAAAGATTTGTTTGTACTGCCTGGGTCAATATTTTCCTGTCGGGAATTTTTCCAGTCCAAAGTTCAAAGGATAAAGCAGCCTGTTCGATCAACATGCCTAATCCATTGATGGTTTGAGCACCAGCGGTTTCTGCTAGTTTTGAGAGTGTGGTTTTCCCAGGATTGTATATCAGGTCAATCAAATTTAAATGCGAGGGATAATCTATATGAGGGGGCCAGGGATTATCGGCAATATTAGGATGCATCCCAACTGGCGTTGTATTGACCAGGATTTGGCTTTCTTCCAAGAAACCCTCGATATCTAATATATTTGTCGAAGTAACCAACGCGTCTTTTGACAAATGGGGGGGCATGGAAGTGATTATCCCTTGAGTTTGTGCAATCCGTCTTGCGGCAATAATAATTTTCCATCCATCCTTGGCAAGAGCGTGTACAACTGCCCTGGCCGATCCCCCAGCACCCAAAATCAAAGCAACTTTTGGTTTTGTAGAATCTATTAGGCTTGAAGATAATAATGAAGTTGAGAATCCTTTTCCATCTGTGTTATCTCCAATAAGTGTATTGTCCCGGAGATATACAGTATTCACTGCTCTAATTGCTCTCGCTGTGGGGCTTAGCTCGTCAACCAGGTTTAATATGTTTTGCTTATGCGGAACAGTTACATTTAAACCACTAATTTTCTGTTTTTTTACATCCAATAAAAGATTAATTAAATCTGGTTTCCCCTCAGGAAATGGCTTGATTGGAAATAGATCATAGCTACCCATTAACCCGAAAGATTCCAATGCGGCCTTGTGAATGATAGGGGAGAGGCTATGGGAAACCGGATAACCAACGAGGCCTAATCGGAAATTATTCATACAGGTTTATGGAGTCCACCCCAAGTGAGGTCAACAGTTCAAAGAAATTGGGAAATGACTCTTTAATAATTCCGGTCCCCTTAACGATAATGGGTTGCTCGGACACTGTTCCCAAAATACTTAAAGACATTGCAAGTCTATGATCCCCATGTCCATTACATTCACCGCCGCTTATTCCTTTCCCGCCCTCAATAATGAAACCGCCGGGTTTCTCTTCGATATCAACACCAAGATTTAATAATTCCCCAGACAGCACGGAAATTCGGTCGGTCTCCTTATAACGTAATTCTGTGGCATCCCGTACTGTTGTCTTTCCTTCACTGCAAACTGCCGCAATCGCAAATATTGGAAATTCATCGATCATTCTTACGATTGTATCTCCGTCAATTTCTATTCCAACTAATTCAGAAGATCTTACTTCTATGGTGCCAACTGGTTCATTATTTTCGACCCTTTCATCAAGAATTGATATTTGACCACCCATTTCAATTAGCACATCTAACAAGCCGGTTCGAGTAGGGTTCAATCCAACATTTTCAATTCTTAGCGATGAATTTGGAATGATAAGTGCTGCAACAATTAAAAATGCTGCCGAGGAGATATCCCCAGGTATTGTTAGGTCAAGTGGATTGAGCATGATTTCATCAGGGATTATTAGCCTAATGCTATGATTTGCTTCATCCACCGTAATAGCAGCTCCTATCAATTTTAGTAAGCGTTCCGTATGGTCTCGAGATTGAGCAGGCTCATTGACGATTATTGGCGTATTAGCGCCTAGACCAGCAAGTAATACACAGGTCTTTACTTGAGCACTTGCTACATTCAAACTAATATTTTGACCCTCCAATGGATCAAAAAGACTCCTTTTTTGGAACTTTAATGGGGCTGTGTTGCTATCTGATCCCTTCAAGGGTACACCCATAGAGTGCAAGGGTTCAATAATGCGCTTCATCGGTCTTTTTCTCAAACCGTCAGACCCGTCTAAGGTTGCATCTAGCCCGGCTGCTGCAATAACTCCCGCTAACAACCGAAGGGTTGTGGCGGAATTCCCGCAAAATAATACATCGGTGGGTTCTTTAAGACCGCCAATGCCATTGCCTTCAACAGTTAATGTATTTCCTGCCATTTGCCATGTCACCCCTAACTTGGTTAAGTTATTAAGTAACACCCTAGTGACACCCGCGTCTAAAAAGTTTTCAATAGAACTTTGGCCGGTTGCCAAAGCTGCAAAAAGGGCGGCTCGGTGGGAAATTGATTTATCCCCAGCCAATCTTATTGTGCCGCTGATGCCATTTGATTTAACAATCTTTGTTTTCATTAAGATTTATTGTACACTTAGTGCAGAAATAGATAAAGAAATTGCTAAATTAATGAGATTTTGATAAAAATCCTTGACATTCTTCTTATTCATGCTAAACTTTTATCTGTAACAAAAATCTTACATAGGAGGCGCACTGATGAACAGAAACACTTTCACATACGATGTCAGCAAGAATGTCGGTTTATCACCGTATTTTTTGAGTGCGCCTATAGCCAGTTATTTGTAGAAGATTTTATAATTCTTAATTTACAGGCCACAGCGTATTCATCGCTGTGGCTTTTTTTTTGAAATATTGTAGGGCAGGTTAGGAGAAATTTTTAATGGGATTAGGAAATAATAAGATAGATACATTTGATTTTAGAAAAGCATTATCAAAGAGCAATCTCAAAGGGATATGGTGGTTATTATCTGATTATAAACTGGCGTATATTGGGGCAACCTTATCTTTGGCTTTTTCTGCAACGGCAAAGACATTTACCTTCTTGCTATTGAAGTTTTTTGCAGATGATGTGCTCACCAACGGGGAATATATTTTCGGGACCTTAAAGTCTACACTCATATTAATTGGTTCCGGTTTTTTTGTGCTCGCTGTCATTGAGGGCTCTTTCTCATATGTTTCTGGTCGCCTCGCGGCGTATACATCCGAAAATATTGCCCGTCGTCTTCGAGACTTTTTATTCGATCATATTCAGAGATTGTCTTTTGCGTACCATGGCAATACTTCGACTGGTGAACTGATTGAAAGGGTGACTTCAGATCTCGATGCTTTTAGAAGATTCATTGGCGAGCAATCGATCGGTATGGGTCGAATAATCTTGATGTTCACGATAAATTTTGTTGCGCTGATCAGCTTAAATGTGAAATTGGGATTGGTTTCAGTCATCGTAATTCCGTTCGTTTTATTGGTATCGTTATGGTTCTTCAAAAAGATAAAAGTGGCTTACGAAAAATACCAAGAACAAGAGGCTATCCTCTCTACAACGCTCCAAGAAAATCTAACAGGTGTTCGAGTGGTGAAAGCATTTGCCAGACAAGACTATGAAATTGGTAAATTTGAAAAGACAAATTGGGAAAAATTTCTTAGAGGAAAAAAATATATTTCCCTTCATTCCCTATTTTGGCCGCTCTCAGATATTGTGCTGGGTTTCCAACTTCTTGGTGGTTTTGTTTATGCGTCCAATTTGGCAATCAATGCTGAAATAACGACTGGCACATATTTGGCCTATGTGGGTTTGGTGGTTTGGTTGATCTGGCCGATACGTAATTTGGGAAGACTGATCGTTCAGACTTCAACAGGTTTAGTATCTTACGGTAGGGTTTTAGAAATTGTCAAACAGGAACGCGAACCATTATTAGCGGGAAAAATCCAACCAGATGGGCCACTTGTGGGGGAGGTTTCTTTTGAAAGTATATTTTTTCAATACGAAGATGGGGTTCAAGTATTAAAAGACATTAATTTTACAGTGAAGCCCGGGCAGATAATTGCTTTATTAGGATCTACTGGATCTGGAAAAACGAGTTTGGTAAATTTATTACCCAGATTTTATGATTATTCCTCGGGAAGCTTAAAGGTTGATGGGCAAGAATTAAAAGACTATCCACGCAAATATATGCGCAGTCAGATCGGCATTGTGGAACAAGAACCATTTTTATTCTCAAGATCGATTAGGGAAAACATCACTTATGGCGCCCATGCAGGGGTTACTGAAACAGAAATTATTGAAGCAGCCAAAGCAGCGGCAGTACACGACGTAATCCTATCCTTCCCAGATGGTTACGATACTGTTGTGGGGGAAAAGGGGGTTACTCTTTCTGGCGGTCAGAAACAAAGAGTCGCTGTAGCTCGGACATTATTGAAGAACCCGAAAATTTTAATTTTGGATGATTCAACATCTTCGGTGGATACGGAAACGGAAGCGGAGATCAGAAAAGCTCTAAACAGTCTTATGAAAGACCGGACGACATTTGTGATTGCTCACCGAATTCAATCAGTAATGATCGCAGATTTGATCTTAGTAATGGACAAAGGGGAGATTATTCAAAAAGGGACCCACGAAGAATTGTTAGCTATTGAAGGGACCTATCGGAAAATATACGACATTCAGACTCGTATTGATGATGAATTAAAAAGTGAAATTGCGAATGCGCTTTAAGCATTTGGAGAAATTTAATGCCTGAAATTGAAATCGAAGAAGAAGATTACGAATCCCAACTTACCGCTCCAGTATTGAAGCGGATATTGGGGATGATCAAACCTCACTGGAAAATGGCGCTTGGTTTTATGGTTTCCATCGCCCTAACCTCTATGGTTGACTCATATTTTACCTTTTTGAACAAAGAGATCGTTGATAAAGGTATATTACTGTCTGATTTTGATCAAGTTTTAAGAATCGCCAAGATCTATGGTGTATTCATCATTGTCCAATCTGGAATGGTATTTGGATTCATTTATTTGGCTGGAATACTCGGTGAAAGAGTGCAATATGATCTGCGAAAACTGTTATTTAACCATTTGCAAAAATTGTCTTTGTCCTTTTACTCTCAAACTGCAGTAGGCCGGATGATGGCTCGGGTAACCTCAGATACAGGACGCGTATCGGAATTAGTTACCTGGGGGATCCTGGACGTTACTTGGGGAACTGTATCCATTGTTACCTCAACCATCTTTATGGCAATTATCAATTGGCGTTTAGCGTTAATCGTTTTCGCAATAATTCCATTAATGATACTCACCGCCGTCCAATTTCGGAAAAGGATCTTGGTTGAATTTCGGGGTTCTCGTAAAGCAAATTCGAAGATCACTGGTTCATATAACGAGAATATCCAGGGTGTTCGCATTGTAAAGGCCCTAAACCGCGAAAAAGAAAATCTGAAAGAATTTCAAGGTCTTACAGATAGGATGTTTAAAACCAGTTATAAGGCTGCTTGGTTGTCAGCCCTATTTTTGCCAGCAGTACAAATTGTTTCTTCAATTGCCTTAGGAATTATCGTAGGATATGGCGGATTACAAATTTCGACTGGATTTATCACCATTGGTGGTATTCAGGCCTTTGTTTCATATCTCACTTTTATGTTGTGGCCAATTCAAGACTTGGCTCGTGTGTATGCGGAAATGCAACATTCTATCGCATCCGCAGAAAGAATTTTCACAATGGCTGACACTGAGCCAGAGGTAAAGAATCGAACAACTGCCATTCCAGCCAAAACCCTTATGGGAAAAATACAGTTTGACCACGTGGATTTTTATTACGAAGATCGGATTTCGGTGCTAAGTGATTTCAATCTGAAAGTTGAACCAGGAGAAACAATAGCTTTGGTTGGACCAACCGGTGGAGGAAAATCAACAATAGTGAATTTATTATGCCGGTTTTATGAACCCCAGGAAGGTTCCATCAAGATTAATGGGCTTGATTATACTGATTACACATTAGAAAGCATCCATTCGAAAATTGGAATAGTTCTACAAACCCCTCACTTGTTTTCTGGGTCAATTCGCGAGAATATCCGCTATGGAAAATTATCATCAACAGATGAAGAGGTTGAAAATGCCTCTAAGATTGCGGGTGCCGATAACTTTATCCAAGAAATGAGTAAGGGGTATGATGAAGAGGTTGGCGAAGGTGGCAATTTACTTTCAGTTGGGCAAAAACAATTGATTAGTTTGGCCAGAGCCGTATTGGCTGAACCTGAACTATTCATAATGGATGAAGCCACCTCTAGTGTCGACACATTGACTGAGGCCTTGATCCAAAAGGGTATGGAGAACCTGATGAAAGGAAGAACATCCTTTGTGATCGCCCACCGCCTGTCCACAATTCGAAATGCAGACCGAATTTTGGTGATCGAGGAGGGGAAAATTTCCGAAATTGGGACTCATGCTGAACTCTTAAGATTAAAAGGTCATTACTACAAGTTGTATACCCAGCAATTTCGTCATGAGCTTGAAGTTCAATATGGGGTAGAGGAAGACCCCAGATTAACAGGATCAGCAGTTTCGTCTTAATCAATTTAAATAAAAAAAGAGCAAAGAAAAATTCTTTGCTCTTTTTTTATTATTTTCTATCTTTCCTATACCGGTTATTGTTTGGTCTTCCCTTTCGATTTCTGCCTGAATCGTTCCTGGGTTTTCCTCCAGCCTTTTTGCCCGGAGCTTTTACCGTTATTGGAGGCAATTCAGGGGGTTTATGCATCCATTCATGATACGTATCATCCAATAACATCGCTAACAAGGACACTCCGTCTTCTTCTTCAGCCAACTCCTTGGCCAGCGGAATAAAACGTTGCATTCTTTCAATTTGCAAACGATCTCTATTTCTCAACCTAGCTTCAAGTTGCCCTGTTAACCTCTCAGAAACCAAAGTTTGTACATCTTCATCTCGTGGCAATTCAAGTTTTTCAAATTCTATTTTATATCGTGCGGAAAGACGAGTGATATGTTTCCTTTCATTTAAATTAATTAGCATTACTGCAGTACCAGTTGCGCCTGCTCGTCCCGTCCTTCCTGCGCGATGAATATAAGCTTCCATGTCATCCGGGGGTTCAAACTGGTAAACATGCGATAGCTCTGGAATATCTATCCCTCGGGCGGCCACATCGGTTGCGACTAAAAACCGCAATTTCCCATCTCGCACTCTCTGTAATACTTTTTCTCGATTGCTTTGGGATAGGTCTGAACTTATCTGATCGGCGTTGTAGCCAAACCTTTGTAACACTCGCGATACATAAAAAACTCGGTCTTTGGTGTTGCAAAAAATGATTGCTTGAGATGGGTTCTCCATCTCAATGATTCTAACTAGAGATCGATCCTTATCCATTCCGGGGGTGATGTAATATACATGCTTTGTGTCTTCGACGTGGACTTGATCCCGGCTGAGGCTTAAAAATTCAGGCTTATATAAAAATTGATTAGCCAATCGAATGACGTGGGCAGGCATTGTTGCGGAAAACATATGACTCGTCACATCATTTTCGGGAATATATTCCTGAATTTTAACCATGTCCGGATAAAAGCCCATCGACATCATTCTGTCCGCTTCATCAAATATTACAAATTTCAGTTTTTTTAATAATAGATTCCGCTTGATTAAATGATCGATGATCCGCCCTGGAGTACCGACCACCAAATGGGCTCCTTTTTTAAAACCTTCGATCTGGGGCTTGTAGCTGGTGCCACCATAAACAGAAACAATTCTCATACCAGAATCCCCTGCGAGCATCTGGGCTTCCTTAGAAACCTGCTGGGCTAATTCTCGGGTAGGAACAAGCACAATGGCTTGGCAATTATTTTTCGAAGTATCGATCTTTTCTAATAAGGGCAATATAAAAGCCCCTGTCTTTCCACTTCCCGTCTTTGCTTGAACCATCAAATCGCGTTTTGCCAAAATATAAGGAATTGCCTTTTCTTGTACTGGTGCTAACTTTTCCCACCCCGCTCTTTTTACAGCAGCTTTCATTTTTTCCGACATTGCATCTAAATTAATCGGAGGAATCTGATTTTCCGGTTCAGACGTATCGCTATTATTGCTGATCAAATTTGATAACATAAGTTTTCCATTTTTAATTCAATTTAAGCTTGATTATTATTCTTTTCTATTTCATTCAACCATAAGGATAACAGTTTTTTGCCCGATCAGTATTTCCCGAACTCTTCAACTGCATTTACCATCGCCAAAATGTTTTCTGCAGGCACATCGTTCATTATCGTGTGAACAGATGAAAGCATATAACCACCACCCGGACCAAGAATTTCGATTACTCTTTTTACCTCTTGGCGAACGTCTTCAGGAGTGCCATTTGGCAAATAATGGTGCGTATCAATTGCGCCACAAAAGATGATTTTTCTGCCAAATTGTTTTTTGAGTTCTGGAAGGTCAGCCAGCTTTCCAGTGGATGTTTGGATAGGATTCAAAATGTCAACACCCATTTCAATAAAATCGGGGATTAATGGGAAAACATCTCCATCAGTGTGGAAAAATACCTTCGCTTTTGTCCTTTCCTTGATAAATGAAATAAAATCAGCATGAATGGGCTTCAGGATCTGCCGATACATTTTTGGAGAGATCATCAGACTTTCTTGTGTGCCCAGATCATCCCCAATTTTGATAATATCCACATTATCACCCAATTCATTCAAAAAATGCCCCATTAAAATCTTGCATTGTTCCGCAATTTTCTTCAATAATGCCTCAGCAAAATCTGGCACCATTGCTAAGTTTAATAGTATTTTGTCCATCCCCTGCATCGCAAAGCTTCGTTCAAAAGGGAAAAGGAGCCATGGAGTAGCCATGATTGAATATTGATTTTCTTCTGCCAATTTTTTGGCTTGAGCTTTTACGTGAGCGACCCGGGTTGGATCATTCATATCTAGCCAGGGATAATTCTTCAAGACGTCAATTGTTCTTGCTTCTGATAAGGGATGAACTCCGGGATACCAATCATCAGGTCCGATCTCCGATGCACTGGAACCCCAGGAATCTAAATAATCAGAATGGGGGGACGGTTTTTGTTTTTTTCTAGAATATGCGCCGGTTCTTGATCCAGAACACCCCTGACATCACTTTTCAATAATCTCATTATTTGTTCGTCAGGGTCAGCGGTGCCCAATTCTGGCCAATCGTATAAATACTTATCGGGAGTATTTATACCCTCCATTTCCTTTAGTTCTAAATACGGTTTTATTTTTAATCCAGTAGCATTACTCGTCCCAATAATTATTGGCACTCGATCCGGCACACCATGATTTATGGTGGTCAATACCCTTTCTCGAGATGTCATCGTCATGCGAACTCCTCAATTTGCAAATCTATATAGAAAAAATACCATAATATCCCTAAATTAGGGTGGAAATTTATAGCTACCCATCTAGACAACATTCTAAAATTTTCGCCATTCTCCTTGCTCAAGTATTTACTTAATGTTAAAATCAGGGGGTCATAATATAATTATGCAGTATATGGTCTAATACTAATTAGACTAATACAAATCTCATTCATAATCCTAATGGAGGAAGAAATACAATGAGTAAGAAAATTACCACCCTTTTCGTTTTATTGTTGATCGCTTCTTTGGCATTAACAGCTTGTGGTAGCAAAGACAATAACGCTGCCGTAGTTGAAGATGTTCCAGAAGTAGTAGTAGATCCTGTCAAAGTATGCCAAGTAACTGATGTGGGTGGCATTGATGACAAGTCCTTTAACGCAACCGCTTGGAAAGGCGTTGAAGATGCAGAAGCCGCTTTTGATGTCGAAGGTTCCTTCTTGGAATCCCAGCAACAAACAGACTATGCAACAAACATTAATGCTTTTATTGAAGAAGAATGTGACCTGATCATTACTGTTGGTTTCTTACTCGGTGACGCAACTGCCGCCGCTGCCGAAGCTAACCCAGATCAGAAATTTGCCATTATCGATGTAAATTACTTAGCCTTTGATAATTTGATGGGCTTAGATTTTGCTATTGACCAAGCAGGTTTCTTGGCTGGATACGTAGCTGCTGCTAACACTGTAACTGGTGTAGTTGGTACATTCGGTGGAATTAATATTCCTCCAGTAACCGCATTCATGGATGGCTATGCTTATGGTGTGGCTTATTTCAATGAAGAAAACGGCACAGCTGTAGAAGTTTTAGGCTGGAACCCAGAAACACAAGAAGGTCTCTTCACTGGCAACTTTGAATCTGCTGATGATGGCCGTGCAATGGGCGAAACCTTAATGGACGAAGGCGCTGACGTAATTATGCCAGTAGCTGGTCCTGTGGGTCTCGGAACTGCTGCAGCCATTCAAGAACGTGGCGGCGCATGGATTGTTGGTGTAGACAACGATTGGACACTTTCCAATCCAGAATATGCTGACATCGTTTTGACCTCCGTTCTAAAGAATATGGATGCTGGCGTATTTGATACTACAGAAGAAGTTGTGAACGGCACATTTGCTGGCGGCCTCTGGGTCGGTACATTGGCAAATGGTGGCGTAGGTATTGCCGGTGACTTTGATGTTCAATTCTTAATTGATGGCATCATTGCTGGGGATATTGCAACAAAACCGTAAGTTAAATTCAATAGTTCAATATTGAATTTGAGGGAGGTGGGAATTTCCCGCCTCCCTTTTTTTGTAATCAAATATACATATAAAATCGCACGCCATTATTATTTCTAATAAAAAAAATCCGACCAAGAGGTCCATATGACAAATGTCTTGGAGTTGAAAGGAATTACGAAACGATTTCCTGGTGTTTTAGCAAATGACAATATCGATCTGACGCTAAAAAAAGGCGAAATTCATGCCTTGTTAGGGGAAAATGGTGCAGGGAAGAGCACCTTGATGAATATCCTTTATGGGTTATACCAACCTAATGAAGGAGAAATATTTATAGATGGAGAAAAGAAAATAATTAATTCTCCTCTTGATTCCATAAAAGCCGGGGTGGGCATGGTTCACCAGCATTTCATGCTGATCCCTGTCTTCACAGTTACTGAAAATGTAATGTTAGGGGATGAAAAATTGAGGGGAGGGGTATTCTTAGACCGAAAGGTTGTAGCAAAACGCATCCTAGAACTTTCTCAGCAATATAATTTGGACGTCGATCCGGACGCATACGTTCGTGATTTATCCGTGGGTGTTCAACAACGGGTGGAAATCATAAAACTTCTCTATCGTGAAGCTAAGGTTTTAATTTTCGATGAGCCTACTGCAGTTTTAACTCCTCAAGAAGCAGATGGATTATTCGAAGTAATGAATAATTTACTAGACAAGGGTAAATCAATAATTTTTATTACCCATAAATTAAAGGAAGTCTTGAAAGCATCTGATCGAATTACCGTGATTAGACAGGGGAAGGTAGTCGGTTCCACAGTTCCTGAAGAAGCGGATGAGGAAAAACTTGCTTCGATGATGGTGGGGCGACCAGTAATGTTAAATGTAGATAAAGATCCTTCTAATCCTAAGGATGTTGTTCTGGACGTTCAAAATCTTAACGTCTTGGATGATAGAAGCCAATTGGCAGTGGATAACGTTTCATTCCAAGTACGAGAAGGGGAAATATTAGGAATAGCAGGTGTTCAAGGTAATGGGCAAACTCAGCTGGTCGAATCTTTGACTGGGCTAAGAGAAAACTTCGCTGGTGATATTTTTCTTTTAGGAAATAAAGTCACTGACGAGTCTCCTAGGAAGATCACAGAGTTTGGCTCGGCCCATATTCCAGAAGATAGACAAAGAGATGGGCTGGTTTTAAATTATTCTATTACTGATAACTTGGCATTAAATACGTATTATCTTGATCCTTTTTCAGTGGGTGCAATTCTTCAAGAAGAGATAATGAAAAAATCTGCTGAAGAATTAATCGAAAAATTTGATATTAGAACACCAAATGCGGAGACTACTGCTGGCTCACTTTCCGGGGGAAACCAACAAAAGGTCATTGTCGCTAGAGAATTTTCACGTCCCACAAAATTTATTGTCGCTTCGCAACCTACCAGGGGATTAGATGTTGGCTCCATCGAATATATTCATGCCCGGCTTATTGAGAAACGGGATGCTGGAACAGCTGTACTTTTGGTGTCTTCTGAACTAGATGAGGTCATGCAACTTGCCGATCGAATTGCGGTGATGTATCGTGGGGAAATTGTAGATGTTCTTGATGCAAAAGATGCGACCAAGGATCTTGTAGGTTTGATTATGGCCGGAGTAAATCCAGCTGAAGCAAAAGAAATGGTAAAAGTAGAGTAACCAATGACAAATAAAGAAAAAGAATCAAAAAATAATAAATCTTCTATTTCTGTTTTTTTTGATGAAGTCTCCCGAAGTTCATGGTTAGTGCCAATTTTAGCAATATTTAGCGGTTTGTTAGTGGGCGGTCTTATCGTTATGTTTACAACCGATGAGATGTACATTTTGATTGGTGATGGCCAAATTTTTGAGGGATTGAGCCTTGGCTTTAGAGCCATGGTTGACTCTTTTGTGGCCTTATTTACTGGTTCATTTGGGAGTCCCACAAAAATTATAGCAGCCCTTCAAAGTGGTGATGACCTCTTAATAAGAAGGGCATTCAACCCATTTTTGGAAAGTTTTGTCGCTTCAACCCCATATATTTTTGCTGGTCTTGCAGTTGCCCTCGGTTTTAAAACCGGTTTATTCAATATCGGCGCTGAAGGCCAATTATTTATGGGAGCGATCTTCTCAGTTTGGGTCGGATTTGCAGTGAAAGGTTTGCCCGCAATCATACATATACCTTTGGCCCTACTTGCGGGTGCTTTGGGTGGTGCAATTTGGGGATTTATACCAGGATGGTTAAAAGCGAAAACTGGCGCACACGAGGTGATCAATACGATCATGATGAACTATGTTGCCTTCCGGTTAAGTGAGTACCTCTTGCGAGGCCCCCTAATGCGCCCAGAAACTTTTACCCCTGTCAGCCCAATGATCTTGGAGAGTGCTGAATTACCCAGATTTTTTGAAAGCCCGATTCGTTTCCATTTAGGCTTTTTTATCGCTCTATTTGTTGCTTGGTTAGTTTACTGGTTTATGTTCAAAACAAAATGGGGTTTTGATCTCAGAACAGTGGGGGCCAATCCTAGGGCCGCTAAATATGCCGGGATGAACATTGTTCGCAGCACAATTTTAGCCATGGTTCTATCTGGCGCTTTGGCCGGGTTAGCAGGTGCCAACGAAGTCTTGGGCGTAAACCATAATCTTGCTTTGGCATTTTCATCAGGGTATGGGTTTGATGCAATTGCTTTAGCCTTGCTTGGGAAAAGTCATCCATTTGGAGTTGTCTTATCCGCCATATTATTTGGTTTCCTGAGAAATGGTGCCATCCGTATGCAAATTGTAGGCATACCAGTCGATATAATTACCATTATTCAAGCAATGGTAATTATATTCATTGCTGCACCGGCTATTGTAAGATCTATCTATAGGTTGAAAGAACCCAAAGAGAGTGATGAACAAACTTTTGTGACCTCATGGGGTGCAAATTAATATGACAACAACATTACGTAAAAAAATAGATTATGTTTCTCCATCACGCCAACGCTGGATGGGCGGTATCCAGATGGCTTTGGCACTTGGAATTTGGGCAATATTTTCCAGATCTCTTGAAACTGGGACATTTACTACATTTGTGATGACTCCTGGTGGTTCAGAATTTGAATTGCCAAATTGGATATTCTCAACCCTACCGACATTAAATACATTTGCTATGATCGCGTTTGCATTTGGCGCCTATCAATTTATCAAGGGTTTTGGGAAACGAACTAATTTGATTTTATCGATCGTAGTTGGATTATTCGTTTTCTCCTTTTTGAGTTGGGCTACCGCTGAAAAATCGATTAATTTGGCAGGATTGCTAAAAGGCACAATGGTCCGAGCGGTGCCAATTGCTTTGGGTGCTTTTGCGGCCATGATCAATGAGCGGGCCGGCATTGTAAATATTGCTATCGAAGGAAAGATGCTTGCAGGTGCATTGGTAAGTGTATTGATCGGAAGTTTAACCAATCTTTGGATTGGGTTAATTGCTGCCATCATCGTTGGTGGATTACTGGCTTGGGTGCATGGCATTCTTTCTATAAAATACAAAACAGATCAGATCATTTCAAGTACAGTGATATTGATATTTGCTACGGGTCTAACCTCGTTTGTTTCCGCAAGATTCCTGCAGAAATATCAACATCTAAATTCTTCTGGGATATTCCACAGTTTTCCAATTCCCATTTTGTCGGAAATCCCTTTTTTCGGACCGATCTTGTTCGATCATAATATTTTCGTATATGCGATGTATTTCTTCCTCTTTTTCCTTTACTTTGCCCTGTTCCAGACTCGCTGGGGCTTACGCCTTAGGTCAGTCGGTGAACACCCAAAAGCGGCGGATACATTGGGGATTGATGTCAATAAAACAAGATACATGGCAGTGATCCTAAGCGGAATGATGGGGGGATTTGCGGGTGCATATTTCACATTAGGGTCTGTTGGACGTTTCGATGAAGTAATGACGGCAGGTCGTGGTTTTATTGGTCTCGCAGCCATGATCTTTGGTAATTGGTCTCCATTTGGATCCTTTGGCGCAGGATTGCTATTTGGATTTGCGGATTCCCTCGCTTCAAAATTAGCAATTCTCGGAGTCAATATCTCATCAGAATTTTTATTAATGACCCCTTATATCGCTACGATGATCGTTTTGGCCGGGGTAGTAGGACGCGGTCAAATGCCAGCTGCAAGTGGACAACCCTACGAAAAAGAGTAAATAAAATTTGATCAGAATAAAAAGGTGTATCTTTATCAATGCACCTTTTTTGTTAAATAGAATTCGAAAATTAAAGGATTTACCATGATCCATAAAGATCTTCCCCTCATTGACCTCCACCGGCATCTAGACGGCAGTGTTCGTTTGGAAACAATTCTGGACCTTGGATTGAAACATAATTTGCCTTTGCCAGCAAAAGACTTGGAAGGACTCAGACCATTCGTTCAGGTTACCGAACCTCAACCCGGCATATTAGCTTTTTTTAAGAAGTTCGAATGGCAGGTGGGTGCCCTAGTAGATTTTGATGCCTGCAAAAGAATTGCCTATGAAAATGTGATTGACGCCAGCAAAGAGGGAATCGATTATATAGAGCTTCGTTTTAGCCCGTGGTTTATGGCAGAACCTCATAGCTTAAATCCAGAGGGAGTAGTTGAGGCTGTTGTAGATGGTGTCCAAAAAGGTGTTAATGAAATTCAAAACATCAAGGTTAATTTGATTGGGATTCTGAGTCGCACTTACGGGGTAGACATTGCTTGGAAAGAACTTGATGCAATTTTGTCGCAGAAGGATAAAATTGTAGGCTTGGATCTCGCTGGAGATGAAATAAATTTTCCTCCTGAATTATTTGAAGATCACTTTAAAAAAGGAAGGGATGCCGGATTTGAGATTACCATTCATGCTGGAGAAGCTGCTGGACCAGAAAGTGTTTGGAATGCAATTAAACTTTTGGGTGCAAAGCGAATTGGTCATGCTCTAAGCATTACAAAAGATGCTAAGTTAGTAAATTATATGATCGAAAATAAAATTGGCATTGAGGCAAACCTAACCAGTAATTACCAAACGAGTACGGTAGAAAACCTTTCCGCCCATCCGCTTAAAAAATGGTTAGATTATGGTCTGCTTGCAACGATAAATACTGACGATCCTGGAATTAGCAATATTGACCTTTCCTGCGAATATAACATTGCAGCAAAAGAGGCAGGATTAACCGCAAAGGAAACCAGATTAGCCCAACTAAATGCATTGGAAATTGCTTTTTTATCGAAGGATGAGATAGCAAAATTAGGGAAATAGAAATTTAAACAAAAAAAAAGAGCTCTTGGTTTTTATCAAAAGAGCTCTTTTTTGTTAATTGAAATTGATATTATTCTTTCAGATCATTAGCGTCTTTTTCTTTTGCATCAGAGTCTTCCTCGTTAGATTCTTCGGTGATATCTTCTATGCTTTCTTCTGCCATCCTCGCGGTCGAGGCAACGCTATCTCCCTCACCAAGATTGATCACTTTTACCCCACGGGTTGCACGCCCGGCCTGTTTGATATCCTCAACTTTTGTTCTGAGTACCACGCCATTGGAGGAAATGATCGTCAAATTATCAGAAGGCTTAACGACCTTTGCGCCTGCAATTTTCCCGACGATATGAATCGCGTTGGTGTCAATAGTTTTTACACCCATTGTGGCGCGCCCTTTGGCATTGTACTGATCTAAGGGCGTTCGTTTGCCATAACCATTGGTTGTGATGATCAAAAGGTCGTAGCCCTCCCGCAAAACCTCCATGCTGGTAACCTTGTCATCGCCTCGCAAATTGATTCCCTTTACACCAGCCGCTTGTCTGCCCATCGCTCGAACAGAATCTTCTTTAAAACGCAGGGCTTGCCCATTCTCAGATACAAAAATAATCTCGTCCTCACCACTCGTTAATTGAACCCAACCCAATTCGTCATCATCATTTAAATTCATTGCGATCAAACCAGAGGGTCGAACGGATGAGAATTCAGAAAGAGCGACGCGTTTTGTTTTTCCATTTCTGGTTGCCAAAATGCAATACTCAGAATTTTTAAAATCTTTTACACGTAGTGCGGCAGTGATCGTTTCCTCCGGTTCCAAATTCAATAAATTGAAAATTGAACTACCCTTGGCAGTTCTGCTTGCTTCAGGGATACGATATGTCTTTTCCGAATAGACTTTTCCGCGATTTGAAAAGAATAAAATTGTTTCCTTTGTTCGGGCTGGCATGAAGATATTTACTTCATCTTCTTCCTTGGTGGCATGGCCTTTCACACCTTTTCCACCGCGACCCTGTGCTCGGAAGGCTTCAGCGACAACTCGTTTGATATACCCTCTTTGGGTGATGCTGATGAAAACAGCCTCATCCTTTACCAGATCTTCTTCGTTAAATTCGCCAAGCTCATTAATTTCGATTTCTGTGCGTCTCTCATCCCCATAAGCCTTTTCAAGCTCGACCATATCTTCCTTGATCAACGCTAAAATTTTCTTTGGGTTAGCCAAAAGGTCTTCCAAATGAGAAATAATCTCTTGCACTTGTTTATGTTCATCTTGGATTTTTTGTTGTTCCAATGCTGCTAAACGCCGTAATTGCATATCCAAAATAGCTTGGGCCTGAATTTCGGTAAGTTTGAATTGACTCACAAGTCTTTCCCGAGCTTGGTCTACGTCATCAGATTTACGAATCGTTTCAATTACATCATCCAAATTTGCTAATGCGATTAGTAATCCTTCCAAAATGTGAGATCGAGCTTTTGCTTTTCTTAAGTCAAATTGAGTTCGCCGAGTAATTACTTCCACGCGATGTTCAATGAAAATACTTAAAGATCGTTTAAGATTTAAAGTAAGGGGTTCATTATTGACCAGAGCCAAAACACGCGCGCTAAAGGTTGTTTGCAGGGGGGTGTACTTATAAAGTCTATTGAGAACGGTGAGTGGTTGTGCTCCCCGGCGCATCTCAATGATAATATTCATTCCCGTTCGATCTGATTCATCTCTCAGGTCTGAAACCCCATCTAATCGACCGCCTCGAGCCATTTCTGCAATGCGCTCAATCAAATTTGTTAAGTTTACCTGATATGGAATTTCGGAAATCACAATGCGGTGTCGATCTTTCCCCATTTCTTCAATGATCGCACGTCCGCGAACGGTGAGCTTTCCACGTCCAGAGTTATAAATGTTACGAATGCCCTCCGTACCAACAATAATGCCGCCTGTTGGAAAGTCAGGACCTGTGACAAACTTCATCAAATCATCTGCGCTGACTTCATCAATCCCATCATAATTATCGATGATGTAATTAATCGCACCTGCAAGTTCAGTGAGATTATGCGGAGGGACGTTAGATGCCATGCCAACGGCAATTCCAGAAGAACCATTTAGTAATAAATTAGGTAAACGGCTGGGTAATACTGAAGGCTCCTGTAGAGATGCATCAAAATTATCAGTAAATTTTACTGTTTCTTTGTCAATATCTACCAGCATTTCCCCGGCTAAACGATCCATTTTTGCTTCGGTATAACGCATTGCGGCAGGGGGGTCGCCACCAATTGAGCCGAAATTCCCTTGACCGTCCACAAGCGGATAACGCAAGGAAAATTCCTGGGCCATTCGAGCCATGGAATCGTAAACGGCAGTGTCGCTATGAGGGTGATACTTTCCGAGTACTTCACCAACGATCCTTGCTGATTTTTTATAGGTCGAATTCGCTCTAATCCCCATATCATGCATCGCGTAAAGGATGCGTCTATGTACAGGCTTCAATCCATCTCGAGCATCGGGTAATGCTCTGGCAACAATTACGCTCATTGCGTAATCTAAATAAGCCGAACGCATTTCGTCGTTAATATCTATCCGTTCAACTTGTCCAATATCCATATAAAAACCTTCCAATTGCCTATGTATTTAATAATGAAAATATGTGTTTCTTGTGCCTATATATCACATCAGTACATTATACCCCGCCTTGTAAAATATTACCTCTCTTCTTATTTAAAAGATGTTAGATATTTTGGTAAGTATGTGTATTTTTAAGCGATCTCAGGAAATCTTTTGGGTGGGGTAGCCCAAAAACCAGAAATAGCCAAAACTAAGAAAATAATTGCGCCAATCATTAAGGAAAATTGATAATCCCCAAAGTGATCAAAAGAGATGCCCATCAATAATGGGCCAACACTGCTGCTTGCGGCGGTTGCTGTCCAAACTACACCATTAATTTTTCCAAGGTTTTTCCTCCCGAAATATCTCACCCAAACAGTGCTAAAGACGCCACTGAGAAAGCCCTGGGCAATCCCAGTAAAAATAATATATGTGATCACCACACTTGAATTTGGAAGAATGAATAATGCCCCAGTGCCAAGTGCATAGGAAAAAACAGCTAAAACTGTTAATATGTGCAAAGAAATTTTGTCTGCCAGATAACCCCCGACAACTCGTGTAATTGCCACTGCAATCGATAGATAGGTGAATGTGGCAGCAGCTTGGAGATCGGTCAGTCCTTTTCCCGTGAAGATAGGCAGTATATTAAATGTTATTGCAGTTGCAACTGCGGCCCAAAACGAGGCGATTAGAGTGAGTATCCAGAAGGATCGGGTTCTTATAGCCTCTTTTAAAGAAAAAGAATTTCTGCTGTTTTCTAACTCTTCCAATTCTTCCATTTCTTTTGAATTCTTTTCATTATTGCCATCCACAACTTCCCCAATATCTTCAGGTCTAGAAATATATACAAATATTGCAATCGGCAGCATCACTGCTAAAACGATGCCACCTGAAATGATATAAGCCTTTCTCCATCCAAACTGATTGATCAACGCCAATGCGCCGAGGGGTACCACGCCTATAAGCAGGGATACTAATACCCCACTAACCCCCGCAATTGTTCCTAAACGTTCTTTAAACCACATCGCAAGCATATTTGAGCCGATGAGATTGAGAGCCCCTTGTCCAAGCATACGCAGGAATAAAAATGCAAAAAAGAGCATCAGTAAATTTTGCACCAAACTTGTGTAAAAACAGGCAAGGCTAAATAATATCGATACGATGATCAACATCTTCCGCCAACCTATCTTATCCATCCAATCTCCCAGATAAGATTGCGGTAGTGAAGCCAATAAAGTGCCAACCATATATGCCCAGGAAAGCTGACTAAGACTTATATTTAGATCAGAAAGGAATCTCGGGTTGAAAACCGAGATCATCAGAGTTTGCCCAGGACTGGTTGTAACGATGGCGAGAATGGAGATTGGCGTGATCAACCAGCCATAAAAGAATGGCACTCGTTTTGCTAGCCAATGATCTGTATTTTTTAGCTGAATTGTTTCACTCATGACACATTATCCGTCCCAGTTTTTATAAAATTGTGTAAGTATAACTGAGGAACGGAAGGGAAGCAAATCGAATATGTTTCCAATCTAGTTGCTGGACGTTTGCAGAGTTTTTATGTTATACTTTTTCGGCTCTGTAGGACAGAGCAAACCTATCTCACACGCTTTTGGACTTGTGCAGGCGTGCCGTATAAAATACGGCCTTACACAGGGTAGAAGAGAGCGGACGACAAACGCAAAGGAGTTTTAGAATGGCAAAAGTCTCTATGAAGGCGCTTCTGGAAAGTGGCGTGCACTTCGGCCACCGTACTCATCGGTGGAACCCCAATATGAAACCTTATATCTTTACTGAAAGAAATGGTATTCATATTATTGATCTCCAACAAACTGTAAAATCATTAAACAAAGCAGTAAAAATGGTCACCAATTTGGTTGCAGATGGTGGCACAGTTTTATTTGTGGGCACCAAGCGCCAAGCTTTTGAAACGATCGTCGATGAATCCGAACGCTGCGGAATGCCCTACGTAACTGTTCGGTGGTTGGGTGGTATGCTTACGAATTGGACAACCATGCGCCAAAGAATTAATGAACTTGATCGACTTGAAAGAATGCGCGATGGTGGCGAATTTGACCGCATTACAAAGAAAGAAGGTTTGATGCATACTCGCAAGATCGACAAATTGGAAGCTCGATTTGGCGGTATTCGAAAAATGCATAAATTGCCCGACCTTATTTTCATCGTTGATGTTCGACGAGAAGAAACGGCAGTGAAAGAAGCAAATACATTAAACATTCCAATATTAGCATTAGTAGATACAAATTGTGATCCCTCCTTAATTGATCACGTAATCCCCTCCAATGATGATGCCATTCGAGCCATAAAATTAATGGTTGGAACGATGGCAGATGCAGTTTTGGAAGGTAAAGGGATGCGTAAAGACGATGAGGCCGAGGTCGTTGCAGAAAAAGCAGTAGATGCTCAGGTAGAAGAATTAAGTGACGAGGACCTTTTAGGTGCAGCTACATTGGCTAAGGTCGAAGCTGCCCAGGCTGAAGAAGTTGATGCCGAGGAAGTAGCCGAAGCTGCGGAAGGTACGGAAACTGAAGAGGCTTCAGAAGCCGAAGAAGCTACAGAAGCAGAGGAATCTACACAAGCAAAAGAAAATGCTGACGAAACCTCCGAAGAAGCAGAGACCGAAGAAGCGGCTAAAGAGGAAGTTGTCGAAGAAAAAACTGAAGAGTAATTCGAGAATTGAAAAATGGCAATAACAACAGAACAAATTAAAGAATTGCGTAAGGCGACTGGTGCTGGAATATTGGATTGTCGGGAAGCATTAACCCATTCAGATGGCGACTTCGACGGTGCTGTAGACTTTTTACGAGAGAAAGGTTTGGCGAAATCTGCCAAACGTGCAAATCGCGAGGCCTCGGAAGGCATTGTTGAACTTTATAACCATGGTGATGGACGAGTGGGTGTCATGGTAGAGGTTAATTGTGAAACAGACTTTGTTGGGCGTTCGGAAGGTTTCCGAAAATTCGCACATGAATTGGCTCTGCAAATTGCAGCGACAAGCCCTATTGTGGTCAACGAAGAAGACATTCCTGAGGATATTCTGGACCGCGAACGAGAAGTTGCTAGAAACATGGCAATTGAAGATGGAAAGCCAGAAAATATTTTGGATAAGATCGTCGAAGGGCGTATTGAAAAATATAAAGATGAGATCGTATTGATGAGGCAAAAGAACATTCGTGATGAAAACATCACAATTGCGGATATGCTAAATGAAAACATCACATCCTCTGGTGAAAATTTGATCATTCGCCGGTTTGCCCGTTGGGAATTGGGTGAAGCCAGCATGAATGAAGATGAGGACGAAGAATAAATTACTTAAAAGGTCAGCCAAACAGGTTGACCTTTTTTTCAATAAATATAAGGAGATTATCTATCTATGACGAATAAATCTGTATACAGCAGGGTTTTATTGAAGCTTAGCGGAGAATCCTTATCTGGTAAAGATGGTAAGGGAATCGATCCTAATCGGGCAGATGCCATTGCAAAAAGAGTTGTTGCTATTCACGAATTAGGTGTAGAGCTTGCTATCGTAATTGGTGCGGGAAATCTTTGGCGTGGGGCTCAAGGCTTAGATCGCGGCATGGATAGAACGACGGCAGATCATATGGGCATGCTAGGAACAGTGATGAACTCCTTAGCACTTATGGATGCAATTGAGAGGGCGGGTGTAAACACTAGAGTGCAGACTGCAGTGGATATGCGAGCAGTTGCTGAACCCTATATTCGAAGAAGAGCAATCCGACATCTAGAAAAAGGTCGAGTGGTCATTTTTGGTGCAGGTACCGGTAATCCTTATTTTTCTACAGATACTGCCGCTGCCCTTAGAGCAGTCGAAATTGGGGCGGAAATGGTAATCAAAGCCACCAAGGTCGATGGCGTATACGATTCCGACCCAGAGAAGAACAAGGATGCAAAGAAAATACAAAAATTGTCTTATATCGAATCAATAAATTTGGGATTAAAATTTATGGATACCACCGCAATAACCCTTTGCATGGAAAATGACCTGCCGATTCTTGTGTTGAATTTCTGGGAAGAAGACGATCTTCAAAATGCCATGTTAGGGGAAAAAGTAGGTACGGTCATTTCGAATGGATCAAAAGCTTAATATGAATTCCAAATCCAAAGATAAGAAGTTTCCAATTTGGCCCCTGATATTAATTTTGGCTCTCTGGGTGGTCGCTGTGATCATCGCCCCCGAAGAAAAATCCTTGAAGGCAGGCATTAAACCTGTATACGTGCATGTAGCGCTTACTTGGATGGGAATGCTTAGTTTATCGATTTCAGCAATTCTAGGTTTGTACGGGGCATTTACAAAAAATAAAAATCTTTATAGGTGGATATATATAGTTTTTGGTGTATCGGTTGGAATTTATATTTTGGGGTATTTTTCAAGCATGATCTCCTCTTATATTAACTGGGGAGGTGTGCCCTTCCAAGAACCGAGGTTTATTTCCACCTTGAATGTGATCATAGCCTCCATACTAACTGGCGGCATAATGCTTTTGGTTCCTTGGGATATAGTAAAATCTGCGCTAACTGCATTCCCTGTTTTGTTTATTTTTTTGACTATTCAAACAGATCGTATGGTATTGCATCCAGATTCAGCGGTAGAATCCGCGCCCCTAGGAATTAGACTTTCGTTCTATGGGATGTTTGTTATTGCCCTTTTATTTTATGTTTGGTGGGTTTTTTATATTGAGAGGCTTACTCGAAAATAAATATAAAGGAGGAGAGCTTCTTGTCCCCTCCTTTTTTTATGCGTTTATTTTAATTACAGAAACATTGATTGCTTCAGATTTCCCCTTTAGCTTTAATTCCCTTTTTTCAAGATTTTCAGTTGGATAATTCGCTTCATTAGAGATAGATTCACTAACTAATATTTCCCCTGGTCCAGCTAAGGAGGCTAGGCGTGCGGTAGTATTGACCGAATCCCCCAAAATGGTGAGGTCTTTAAGACCTTCTTTTGCCCCAACCACCCCAACGTATGCTTCACCATAATTTAGACCAACTCCCACGGGCAACCATGGGCCATCTGGGTCTTCATGCCCAGTGACTTTTAGCAAATCAATGGCAGCCTGGATTGCTTTCTTTGGATGATCTTTTCCTGCAAATCCGGGGGGATAAAAGGCTGCTACCTCATCCCCGATCAATTTATCGATCAGCGCATCAGAGCGAACCAAAACCTTTGTAGATTCTGCATAAAATCTCTGAATATGCTTGCTAAATTCACCCGGCCTCATTCCCTCTGCTAGAGTGGTTGACCCTCGGATATCCGCAAAAAGCATTGAGATATCTAATTCCCCGCCACCACCCTCCTCTTTCGCCTTATATTCACAATTCATGCATAAGCTCGTCGACATATTAGAAGGCTTATAACCAAAAGGAGCTAGCATCTTGCCCGCAAATCCTGAAAAGGGCGAATTGCAATATTTGCAGCGAGGTTCAGCTGGTAACATCCCAAAGAAGTGTCTAAGAACAGGTGTTATGTGAATCTCAGACGATTTTACATTTTCAGTATCACCCGCAATCAGGTGATACCAATGATTTGATTTATTATCTTGTTCCATTTATTAGGGATCCTTAGATTAATTGTAATTAGGATATAATATATCATAATAAGGTTATCGAAACGGATATTGGAATTGACATTATGAATTCTTGGTGGTATCATTTCGCCCGATAATTAATAAACCAAATAAGCACTCTTATCCAGAGAGGTGGAGGGACCGGCCCTTTGAAACCTCGGCAACCCCCGTTACGGGAAGGTGCCAATTCCGTCAGGCATTCTGGAAGATGAGAGGGCATAACTGAATGTGAGTTTGCCCTTTCCACAGATTTTGTGCAGATTGGGCAAATTGTTTTTAAGGAGTTAATATGAGTACAACATTTATGAATTCACCGAAATTAGTTTTCACTTCCGAATCGGTGACAGAGGGTCATCCCGATAAAATGTGTGACCAGATCAGTGATGCAGTCCTAGATGCCTGCCTCAAGCAAGATCCTTTTTCAAGAGTGGCCTGCGAAACTGCAGTAAAAACGGGGTTTGTATTGCTCTTAGGTGAAATCACTACGAAAGCTCAAATAAATTATGACCAATTGGTTCGGGATGTCGTGACAGGTATTGGTTATAACCGTGCGAAATACGGTTTTGATGGGGGAACCTGTGGGGTGCAAGTCGCTATTGCTCAACAATCTGGGGATATTGCGATGGGTGTGGATAAAGCCAAAGAAGCAAAAGATGGCGAAATGACTGAAGAAGAGATTGAGGCCATTGGAGCTGGCGACCAGGGAATGATGTTTGGTTATGCTTGTAACGAAACAGAAACCCTTATGCCAATGCCAATCTATTATGCGCATAAACTATCCCTAAAACTGTCAGAAGTCCGTAAAAACGGTACTTTAGATTGGTTACGCCCCGACGGAAAAAGCCAGGTTACAGTGGAATATGAATATGGGAAACCGAAAAGAATTGATACGGTTCTAGTAAGCACTCAGCATTCCCCCGATATTTCCCAAGAGGACATTCGAGCTGGGATCATTGAGCATGTAATTAATCCGGTATTACCAAAAGAATTAGTTGACGAAGATATGAAGATTTTTGTAAACCCAACAGGCCGATTTGTAATTGGGGGCCCCATGGGTGATGCAGGTTTAACCGGTAGGAAGATCATCGTTGATACCTACGGGGGTATGGGGCGCCATGGTGGTGGTGCATTTAGTGGAAAAGACGCCACCAAAGTTGATCGATCTGCTGCATATGCTGCTCGATGGGCGGCAAAAAACGTGGTTGCAGCAGGCCTCGCAGACCGTTGTGAAATTCAAGTGGCCTACGCCATTGGCGTTGCTAAACCCCTCAGTGTCAGTGTGGAAACATTTGGTACTGGCAAGATCGAAGACAATAAGATTGCTGCCTTAGTTGAAGAATTTTTTGACCTCAGACCTGGAGCAATCATTCGTGATCTGGGATTGAGAAAACCAATTTTCCAACAAACTGCCGCTTATGGCCATTTTGGTCGCGATGACTTGGACTTGGCATGGGAGAAAACCGATAAAGCGGACGCAATGAGAGCGGCTGCAGGAATTTAAATCTTATAATTTTAATGAAAATACCCCAGGGATTATTCCCTGGGGTTATTTTTTATTGATATATTCTACGGCATTTCTAGTCCATGGGCTTCTAATAAATCCGGATCCTTGAAAATATCCTTTGTTAATCCATCTGCCACCACTAAACCTTCGTCTAAAACGATCATACGATGAAAAAGTTCTTTGACCATTAACATGTCATGCGTCGCCACAAGCATCGTTTGGGGCAATTTTCTCAACAATTCTAATAAAGACCTTCTTGCCCTCGGATCTAACCCTGCAGTAGGTTCATCCAAAATAAGAATTTCTGGCTCCATAGACAACACTGTCGCAATTGCAATCCGTTTTTTCTCTCCCACACTTAAATGATAAGAGTACCTTTGCGCATAGCCAACCATATTTACCTGTTTTAGGGCATTTTGCACTCGGGTCTTTACTATTTTTTCATCCAATCCCA
>JABJGH010000014.1 GCA_018662365.1 Chloroflexota bacterium
AGGTCATTGGTCTTCAATTTATCCATCGGTTCATTTAAGAAACTCAGAGCCATCACCATTCGACCATCTTCTATTCGATCATTGGCCTTGAACCACTCTTTTCTTAGCAACGTGATTTGCATCAATTTGCGAACCATATCTGGGCGCATACGATTCGAAAGATTTTCCGAGGCTTCCACTGAGGTAGTACCGATCAATATGGGCCGACCCACTATCTGATACTGAATTACTTCAGTGATTAATGCACGGAATTTAGCTTCTTCAGTTCGGAAAATGACGTCAGGATAATCTTTCCTTCTAAAGAAAGTTTCATTCTGATCTGGGTCATCAATATTTGAATAATAGGTATATTCGTAATTGAATTCATCTTTCTTTTTGTGGGCTACCAAGGTCGGTTCTTCACCTGACGAGTTGAATTCTACAATGGGTGGAATTGCCACGACCTCAAGGGAGTAAATATCACTAAACTCCTCAGCCTCGGTCATTGCAGTACCTGTCATTCCGGACAACTTTTCATACATTCGGAAATAATTCTGGATCGTGACTGTCGCGTGAGTAATATTCTCACTTTGAATGGGCACATTTTCTTTTGCTTCAACGGCCTGATGTAATCCATCCGACCATCGTCGGCCAGGCATCAACCGTCCGGTAAAGCTATCGATGATCACAACTTGTTTTCCTTGAACAAGATATTCTTTATTTCGTTTAAATAAAAATTGTCCGCGCAACGATTGTTCTAAATAGCCTAATAATCTCGCAGTTTCAGGGGTGACATCTTCAGGGCGGTCGGGATCTCTAAGTTGAATTCCTAATATTTGTTCCACCCGTGTTTCACCGATTTCAGTTAATACTACTGTGCGATCTTTCTCGCTTACTTCATAATCCGTAGAACGCAGTTGCTTCACAACCGCTGCCATCCGATGATAGTTATCCGCATCGTCATGTGAAGGGCCAGAAATGATCAGAGGGGTTCTTGCTTCATCGATCAATACGTTATCAATTTCATCGATGATCGCATAATTATGTCCCCGCTGGGAGCGACCCGACAAAGTGAGCCGCATATTATCCCTAAGATAATCAAAGCCAAACTCGTTGTTGGTGCCATAGGTAATATCAGCTTCGTAGGCCAAATACCGATCAACCATTTCAAGTTGATTTTGATCTTCTTGAGGATGTTCCTTTTCTAGGTCGACCATAAAAGCTTTCTTCCCGCCCTCGGTGCGGCTCCCCATTTGCAGCACCCCAACCGTCAATCCCAAGAAATTAAATATCGGTGCCATCCAGCGAGCATCACGTCTGGCTAAGTAATCATTTACCGTGATCAAGTGCACGCCATTTCCGGTTAATGCATTCAAATACATCGGAAGCGTGGCCATCAGGGTCTTGCCTTCACCGGTTCTCATTTCTGAAACTCTGCCTTGGTGCAAGATCATGCCACCGATCAGCTGAGTATCAAAATGCCGCATTCCCAAGATCCGTTTGCTGGTTTCGCGCACCACGGCAAACGCCTCTGGCAGAATCTCATCCAGGGTTTCGCCATTAGCGAGCCTGGTTTTAAATTCTGTTGTTTTTGATTTTAATTCTTCATCGCTAAGAACCTCTGTTTGAGGCTCAAGTCCATTAATCTCAACCGCCACTTCAGCATATGCGGAAATTTCTTTTTTATTGGGGTCCCCCCCGATCGCCGATACTATTCTTTTTAACATAGGTTTTCTCCAAGCAAATATTATACCAAGGGGAGTATAGGTAGGTGTATGAAGGATATTAGATTATTTCTTTAATAATTAGTAATAATTGAGGATACAATAGGGTTATTAGGAATTATGGAGGTGTTGATTTGGGATATGAATCCATTAGCAAAAAAGATTTAATTGGAAAGATAAAGGAAAATAGGACAATTCTTGAAAGTCTTATTTCTAATATTCCTGAGAGTGATATGTCTACCCCGGTAGAAGGAGATTGGACTGTAAAAGATATATTTTCGCATATCATTGCCTGGGAGCAAAATATGATTCGCTGGATGAATATTACTTTAGCGGGGGGAGCACCAGACGATTTCCCAGAAACTAGGGAAGCGGTTGATGCCCTCAACGAGTTTCAATTTCAAAGAGATAAAGGGAATGATCTTGATGATGTTTTATCCCACTTATCAACTTCATATGCTCAGTCCCTAAGCTTTGCTGAAAAGGTTGATGAATTTGCTATCAACGATGCAGACGTTTTTGCATGGAGAGAAGGGCGTCCATTATGGTATATCATTGCTGCGAACACATATTGGCATTATGAGGAACATTTTGAATTATTCCAAAAGTGGAACGTTAAATAAAAAAGGCCATCGATTGCCAAATTCGATGGCCTTGATCTTGGAGATTAGATTACATTTCCTCAGATTGGGCGAAATACTTGTATGCGCCAAATAAGGTTGCGGTAAACACAACTGGTGTCATAAAGGTCAAGAATGCGGCAACGATTGTAGTGATATATTCGCCAATATAAGGGAATCCACTCAGAGTATTAAAGGTGAGGGTCAAACCAAAGTATAGAATAACCAATGCTTTTGCTTTGTCTGAAGCAATGCCAAAAAGACCCACGAAAATACCCAAAATTGCTAAAACGATGCTGAGCCATTCAGCAGAAAATTTGAATAATGCAGCTAAAATTGCAACTAATGAACCGATCATATAAGAATATTTTGCTAAAGTTTTGGTATCCACATCCATCTCCTAGATTTGGTTGAAAAAATCCGTAGCTAGGCAAGCTACAGTTAAATTATAAAACCCTTTTTATGAGGATTAGTTATGGGATTGAAAATTAGGCAACTTAATTGTGAGGACAAAAAGTGATCAAATATAGACCTATGAAAATTGAAGATTATGAGGGATCTTATGCTCTTTGGAAAAACCTAGAAGGGCTTGGTTTGAGTTCTGCAGATAGTTTTGAGGCGATAAATGTGTTTTTAGATCGAAATCCTGCGTATAGCCATGTGGCAATGGACGGGGATGTAATTGTGGGTACTGTTCTTTGCGGACATGACGGAAGAAGAGGTTATTTGCACCATTTGGCAGTAGCAAAAAATCATCAAAAATCTGGAATTGGCAAAAACTTATTTAAGCTTTGTTTTGAGAAACTAGCGGAAGTAGGAATAAAGAAAAGCCATATATTTGTCGTTGCTGATAATGAAAATGCAATTCAATTTTGGAAAAAAAATGGTTGGGAACATCGAGATTATCTAATTATTATGTCGAAGCAAGTGGAATAATTTGCTGCGAGACATTAATTAGTAGTTCTCAATAAATCAAATTCTTCCTTCAAAATCTTACGTTCTTCTTTAGGGATTGCATGCCACCGCATATTTTGAATGGCACCTTCTAGAGCATAAAGCATGCTATAACATGTATGAGAATCGGTTTCGCCGATTTTTAACACGGCTTCAATGCTTCCAATTTCAACCAATTCTTCAAATGTATAAATATCAATTCCAATCAATTTTTCGGCAAGTATTTCCCCGATATTCGGTAAATCAACTAATTTTTCCACGGTAATTCCTTTTTTATCCTTGTTTTTATTTTACCCCAAGAGAACGTGAGGTTTCATGGCAAAACATACGATATTAACAGAAAATCAAGTCCGAGATATCGCTTTGTCATTCTCCATAAAGATTTCTAATTATCGGCCTATTGAAGCTGGAGAAGCGAACACCAGTTATCTCCTCGAGGATTCAAATGACCAGTATGTGTTAACAATCTTTGAAACAAAAACCAAAAAGGAAGTATTGGAAATTGCAAAAATCCTCGATTATCTGAAAGGTCATAATTATCCAACAACAAAATTGATTTCCCCTTCAAATAATCATCGCATCCATGAATTTGAAGGGAAACCTCTATTAATAAAAAAATGGATTCAGGGGGGCAATCTTAGAGAAAACCCGATCCAAGATTATTTGCCAATTGGGGAATCCCTTGCAATATTACATAAAATCCCAGCGCCCTCATTTTTATCGAGGGAACATCCGTTTGGAATCATCGAGATGCCAAAATCTTTGGGACATGGAATCGATCCAGGTTATGAAATATGGTTGCAGGATAAGATTGCCTATATCAATAAATACCTCCCTAGTAGCTTGCCAAAATGTTTTATCCATGGGGATTTGTTTGACGACAATATTTTAGTTGATCAAAGGGAATTTATTTCGATTATTGATTTTGAAGATAGCTGTAAATATTTCCGCGCCTATGATCTCGGAAGCATCCTCTTCGGTGTTTGTATCGAAAAGGGCAAGTTAAATAAGAGCAGAGCATCTCAAATATTGAAAGGTTATCAAAAAATTAGTAAATTAAAAAGCGAAGAGATTGACGCAATACAATTTTTTACGATTTATGCGGGAGCCGCAATTTCCGCATGGCATTATATGGCATACAATATCCAACACCCAAACCCAAAAATGAAAAATTGGCATCAACAGACAATGAGGAAAACTGAACAAATTTTCCAAATGACAAAAGAAGAATTCTCCAATCTTATTAATTAATTAATAATTTAAGCCTCGCCAATCTTAAAGAATCGAATCTTTTAAGGCAATCCTCATCTCTTTGAATGCTTCAAATGCTATAATCATTTTATTGAATTCGATTAATTCCTTATACACCCATTGATCTCGAAGAGAAAATTATGTCAGATTTTGTTCATTTGCATGTTCATACTCAATACTCGTTGCTAGATGGGTTCAGCCATATTGATAAATTGATGAAACGCGCAAAAGAATTAGAGATGCCTGCGTTGGGAATTACCGACCATGGCACAATGTTTGGGGTTATCGATTTTTTCAATGCAGCCCAAAATGAAGGTATTAAACCGATCATTGGGGTGGAAGCTTACCTCTCTAAAAGAGGAATGAAAGATAAAGAAGGTCAATTAGATCGAAGTTCAACCCACTTATTACTATTAGCCGAAAATATGACTGGGTATAAAAACCTGCTTAAAATCTCCTCTGCCGCGCAGTTGGAGGGATTTTATTATTCTCCAAGGATTGATCACGAATTTTTAGCCCAACATTCCGAAGGAATCATCTGCACATCGGGTTGTATGGGTGCCGAGATTCCCCAATCTCTGTTAAAGGATAATCCTGAGGAAGCTAAAAGGAAATTGGATTGGTATTACGATGTATTTGGGCCTGAGAATTTCTTCTTGGAGTTGCAAAGCCATGATATCCCAGAGATTCCAAAATTAAATAAAGATCTGTTGGCTCTGGGGGAACGCTATAAAGCAAACTTTGTCGCCACAAATGATGTGCATTATGTAGATCAATCAGATGCTCGCTTACAAGACATTATGTTATGCGTCCAAACCAGCAGTTTGCTGAACGATCCCAAAAGAATGCGGATGAGTGATAACTCCTACTATCTGAAACCTGGATCGGAAATGAAAGCCTTATTTGCCAATGTGCCTGAAGCCATTAGCAATAGTCTTTTGATTGCAGAACGTTGCAATGTCGATCTAAGTACAGATGGGTATGTATTGCCAGAATTTGAAGTCCCCGCTGGATTCACAGATAAAACATATTTACGAGACCTCTGCGACAAGGGGCTTGAAATGCGCTATGGCAGCCAGCATAAAGATGAAGTTTTCCAGGAACGTTTGGAATATGAATTAGGCATCATTGATGAAATGGGATTCAATGCCTATTTCTTGATTGTCTGGGATCTTTGCCAATTTTCGCAAAAAGAGGGGATTTGGTACAACGCCCGGGGGTCAGCTGCCGGTTCCATAGTTGCATATGCATTGGAAATAACCTTGGTCGATCCCATCGACCATGAACTAATTTTTGAACGTTTTCTTAATCCTGGTCGGGTTTCAATGCCCGATATTGATCTTGATTTTCAAGATGATCAACGATATCGACTGCTCGAATATACCGCTAAACGATATGGTGAAGATAAAGTTGCCTCGATAATAACCTTCGGTAAGTTAAAGGCCCGTGCTGCGGTTAGGGATGTAGGTCGCGTGATGGACATCCCGCTCTCCGAAGTAGATAAAATTGCAAAGATGATTCCGTCGATGCCATTAAACATGACCATTAACCAAGCTCTCGAAACCACCCCAGATTTGATGAACGAATATCAAAGTAAAGGTTATGTGAAAGACCTGCTGGACAATGCGCGGCAGGTGGAAGGTTCCCTCCGCAATGCTGGCACCCACGCCGCTGGAGTTGTGGTAACAGATAAACCTGTCGTTGAATATATCCCGCTTCATAGACCAACTGGGGCCTCCGCAGAAGATACGCCCATTAAAACGGTTACTCAGTTTGAAATGTCCACCATTGATGCCCTTGGATTACTTAAAGTAGATTTCTTGGGTCTATCCACATTGACAATCATGCAAAGATGCACGGACATGATCAAAGAAAGACATGGCGTCGATTTAAATATTAATAATATTCCATTAGATGACGAAGAAACCTTTAAACAGCTAAGTTTAGGTAATACAGCTGGGGTATTCCAATTGGAAGGCACAGGAATGACTAGATGGGTGATGGAAATGAAACCCAAATCTCTTCCAAATGTCATCGCAATGGTTGCCCTTTATCGTCCTGGTCCTATGGAATTTATCCCTTCCTATGTCAGAAGAATGCACGGTAAAGAAGAGATAACCTATCGGCATGAATTATTAGAGCCAATCCTCAAAGAAACCTACGGCATCACCGTCTACCAAGAGCAGATCATGTATGCCGCCATGAATGTCGGCGGATACACTGCCTCTGAAGCAGATTTCCTAAGAAAAGCCGTTGCCAAGAAGAAAGAAAAGGACTTACTTAAAAATAAGGAAAAATTCGTCGAAGGTGCGGGCAAAAACGGTGTTTCTAGAGAAATAGCTGAGAAAATTTTTGCAGACTGGGAAGCCTTTGCAAATTATGGTTTCCCCAAAGGGCATGCCGCAGATTATGCCGTTATTGCTGTCGAAACTGCCTACCTAAAAACTCATTATGCGGTGGAATATATGGCCGCCTTATTATCTGTCTACCAGTCTAATTCAGATAAGGTAGCTTTCTACGCAGCAGATTGTCGAAATATGGGTATTGAAGTTCTTAGCCCAAGTATCAACGAAAGCAATTGGGAATTCACTATTGAAGATGTAGAAGATGGAAATTCTAATGTGCGCTTTGGAATGGGAGCGGTTAAGAATGTGGGTAAGGGGCCGGTTGAGGCTTTGATTGAGGCACGTAAAGAAGGAATATTTGAGGATCTCACTGACCTTGCAAACCGGGTAGATTTACGAAAGGTAGGTAAAAGAGCCTTAGAATCTTTAATCAAAGCAGGAGCTTTGGACCAATTTGGACCAAGAATGGCGTTATTACAAGTAATGGAAAAAGCGATCTCTATTAGTTCATCTCAATTTCAAGCAGCCGAAGAAGGACAACTTTCTTTCTTTGGTGCAGATAGCGGCATCGTACAAAAAATTGAAATACCAAAAGTGGACCCAGATTATAACAAACGAGAACAACTCAATTGGGAAAGAGAATTAGTCGGTCTATTTATCTCAGATCATCCTCTGCGCCCAGTAATGGAAGACCTGAAAAATATAGTCTCTCATTTCTCTAGCCAACTTGCCCATACTGAAGATCAGCAGTTGGTCAAGGTTGCCGGTATGGTTTCACGGATTCGCCCCCATATCACTAAGAAAGGCGATCAGATGGCCTTTGTGGCCTTAGAAGATACCCATGGGATAATGAATTTAGTGATATTCCCTCGCACTTGGAAAGAAGTTCAAGAGTTGATGGAATATGACAAAGTGGTCATTGTAGACGGAAAAATTGATGCGCAGGGAGGGGAACCCAAAATTTTAGTGGACCGAGTGAGTACAAATGCCGAATATCCCAAACCATTTGAAGAAAAAAGTACCCATCGAAATAAACAAGTTCAGGAAGAACCGCAAGCAAAAATAATTAAAGAACAAAAACCAAAAACATATACTAATTCCTTAAAATCTGAATCGTTTGAAAAGCCATCCGAAAATGAAACGGTTGATCCTGCGGATGACAATATTGATCTATCTAAGATGCCTCCACAACCAGATGTATTTCCAATGGGCTGGGAGGAAGAGTTTGGCACAAATTCAGCGATCTCTCCAAAGAATTCGCAACCCGATAATTCCAGTGAATTGGATACCTCAGAATCAAAAAAAATCGAAGAGGATTTAAATAAAAATAAGGGCGAAAATCAAAACTTATCATCAGATGTAGTGATGCAAGAAAAGGTAAGAGTTGGTGAACTAAAAATTGAGGAGGGCATTAAAGAATCTCAAAAGTTAAGCCTTAGTGAACCAGGTGAAATACCCAGTGTAGCTTCTGCCGAAACTGATAGTAAATTTAATCCCTCCCCACCTGTCCCTATGGTGCTGCCACCCAAACAACCTGACGCCCCAGTTCCTGCTGTGGACGGAAAACCACGCATGGCAACCGTCGTATTGCGAAACTTTGCAGATCTTTCCAGAGATAATTTAAGAATGCGCCGGGTCCATGGCATGCTAATAAGCTACCCAGGAATTGACCGATTCGCTTTTTATGTGATCGAAAGGGAAAGGGGATATCGAATTGAATTCCCCAATGACACAACCCATATCAGCTCAGACATGATCGCTCGTATAGAGGCAATCGTAGGCAAAGAAAATGTGATCATCGAAGAGATCACATTTCAATAAGTTAGAATTTTTATCGGGGAAATATTTGATTTACAAAATTAATCGTCGATTAGCTGGGTGAAAAGGTGTTCCTCCACTGGAGTTTGACCAGAAGGATCCCAAACGTAAACCCAATCTCCAACTTCTGCCCAGTTATACATCCACTCAGCATCAGCAAAGGATAAGTTAGCGCACCCATGGGAAGATTGATACCCCAAATGGTCATGCCAATACTGTCCATGAAACGCCCGGGCCTCATCAAAATACATCGACCAGGGAACACCTTGTAAATAGTATCTGTCAGACCCATTATCCTCAACGCCCCCTCCCATAGAAGTGGTTTCCACTTTTTCAGTGATCTTAAACAACCCAGGACGTGTGAAATATCTGTCAGACCCACTTGTCGTCAAAGTTGCAAATACCAGCTTGGAATTTTCATAAACTGCGGTTGTCTGTTCAAATAAATTTAATTCGATCCATCGACTATTCTTAACCCCTTCTGGGGGAGTTTCATTAGGAAATACTAATGCCACCCAACGTTGGTCTACCCATTCATCGATACCGATCTGATACCAATCATATCCCTGGTAGTTCACTGTATCGAAGACTTCAATAACATCATAACGTGTTAAGGAATTCCCTGATTTCGGAGAAGCCCAGCCTGGACCCTTAAAGGTTTCTGCAGGATACAACACCCATCCAAATGGACGTACTGGGGTTAAACCATTTGTGATAACCCCTCTAAACGGAGTGGGGGACACCTCCCTAAGCACATCAGCACCCTTTATCCAGGTGCCGTTCTCTAAAAGATAATAAGATTTTCCGCCTATGTCCTCCCGATACTGGAAGGTTGCAAAACTAAATCCTCCGGGAAAATTCCCATCCGAAGTTTCACTATAGATCGCTTTATCTAGTGAATAATAGATTTTTAAATTGGCATCTTTATCCAACCATATATATTTATTGTCAGATTTTCCATAATTCTCATCTGTTGCCAAATAACGATCAGGAAGGGTGGCGATAGATAATTCAACGCCTGCCCTGGTAGTCTGATACTCAGCAGATCCTAAAACTAAACATTCAGATGAGTTATCATTAATATATACCCCAGGGAGACATAATGCTTCCGCGTTAAATCCATCACCCTCAGCCCCATCAAAAGCCTGCACAGATTTTGGATATGCTATTAATAAAACTGAAACGAATGTTCCAATTAAAAGTTTTCTCATAAAGATCATCTTATTCTAATAAGTTTGATGATTTCCAGCAAGCTAAGCTTACCTAACTTACTTCGCCCGGCTATATTAGTGGTATTGGTCAATAAATTCTTGCAAAGCGGGTCCCGGATCAATATTCGTCTGCAAGTCATTATGCCCGACCACCATTTCAAAACCCCATCGGCTTTGAATATCTTCTATTAATATAGCCAAAGCCTCTAGTTGGGCATCCGAAAAGGGTTCCCAAAATTCGTACCGATATCTTCCGATAGGGTCGAAATCATCATAGACAAAGGGTGTCCCATGATATTCGGTTCCAAATTTATCAGATAGCACATCTGGGTTTTTATCTCGAAACACCAAGGGTCCCGCATTAACAATTTCAATGCCGATCGAACGAGTTGCAGGCCGTGTGTAAGTACCATTTTCATCGTAGACCAGTGGCGCATTGGGGAGGCAATTTACTGCAGGATTGCCATAACAACTGACATGATTGGCGACATAACTTTCAGGTAACAATTGAATGATCGTCCCATCGCGCTCAACAAAATAATGAGCGCTCGTTCCGCTAGTCGGGTCTCTAAAATGGTCCAGGGACCCTTCATGATTTGCCAAACTCCCGGTGTAATGAAGCACTATTGCTTCTGGAGCATTGTTTCTATCGAAATGGCACACGGGTTTTACAATCACCGATGAGGATAATAATTCAAGAGAATGTTGGCTAATATCTGGTGGAAAAGCAATGCTTTCTAGATAATTTACGTCCAAAACCTTATTGTAATTTGAGAGACAATAATGGGTAAATTGAAAATATGGATCTGTCGCTGGCTCAGCCGTTTCTTCTAGGACAGATTCCGTTCGTGTCATTTCTGCAGGTGTAGCTGTTGGATCGATTACTTCGTCATTGGAAGGTGTTGCTGCTCGACCAGCCATTTCTGCTATTTCTGTTTCGGATACTTCAATTGCTTTAAAAAGCATTTCAGGAAATATGGATCCGAAATACGGGCCCGCTGTCGTAATTTCTGGGTAAAAATTATCTCCAGAGTATGGATAATAGCTAGGTATTTCCCAAAAAAGTTGACTCCCAAACTCTAGTGAGCGATCTTGAAATTCGGGCCATCCACTAAATCCCCCCATATAACCCAGAGGTTTTAAAATTCCCTCCGGATTTTGAGGAACCGAATCAAAGGGATAAGCGAATAAATTGATCGAATGGCCTAATTTAGCTTCGATGATTTGTTTTGAAACTCCCGCGTCTTGACTTGCATAAGCCTTTGTGATTTCAGCATAGTCAGGATGGTCTACCCCATGACTGCCAATAGTAATTAAGCCTTCCTCTTCCCAGTCGATCAAATCTTGCCAACAGATCCTATCTTCTGGATGCGTGCAATCATCTGTAAACGAGGGAGTAATCAAAAAGAATAGTGCATGGAAGCCATTATTTCTCAGTGCGGGAATAACGATATTTGCATACTCATCATACTTTGGCACTCCCATATCAAATCTTAGCGCTACAGAATACTTTTGGGGCTGAAATGTTCCCCCGATGAAGCCTAATATTTCCTCACCGGTTAATGTTTTGAAATTATTTTCTTTCAACCATTCGATCTGTTCAACAAACCATTCCTCGGTCATTTTTACATTTTCACCACCAAAATATGTGGGATTATGATATTCGAGTACCGGAATTCGCCAAGCCAAAGGGCTGGGTGTTGGTGTTGGGCTCGGACTTAAGGTCTCTGTGGGTGCGGGAGTATCCGGAAATTCCGTTGAAGTCGAAGCTTCAGTTGGAAGGATTGATGGGGTGACAACTACGTTTTCGGTCGAAGCAGGTTCGTTTTCAATATTCCCTTGGCATCCAAATAGCAGGACGCTTAAGAGCAAAATGACAAGCAAGTATTTATTGTTTGTGTAGATTGTTGGATAGTTTTGCATTCGGGTATTGTAACCTTTGTTGTCTTTTCAAAGGAAGGGATTAGCTTAATAAAATAAATCATAAAGAATTGATACACACGATATTAAAATTAATAAATAAATTATAATTTGGAGAATAAGAACATGGAGATATTATGAATTCTAAATCGGTAAAATTCCTTGGCATCAATTTGCTGATAATTATGTTAATTCTCGTCTTTTGGTCAATGACCAAATCTGATTCTCAAGTAGATCAGGATTGGCAAGACCAGCCCGAGGGCAGTTCCGAATCTACAAAAGCCTCTGAAAAAATGGTCACTGATTCTAATATGATTGATTGGGATAACCGGGAGATTTATCGTTCTGGTTTAACGATTGAAGCTCAAGACGCATTGGATAGGCTCCCCAACGCTAGTGTATATCATATTTCTCTCAGCATTCCTGATTTCATTGAAGATGGCATATCAGGAGACCTTTCGGTTCGTTATATCAATGATGAAGATGTGGACTTAGAGGAAATATATTTTCGCACTTTTCCGAATTATAACGGGGGCCAAATAGAAATTGAGAATATAAAAATCGATGGAGTTCTTGCCGAAGGAAAATTTGAAAGCCAAGATACCGCATTAAGAATTGATTTAGAACATAGTCTAAAACCCAACGAATCTGTGGTGATTTCCATGGATTTCCATCTGGTAGTCCCCACAGAAATGGGAGGAAATTATGGGCTTTACGGGTATTTTGACGATATTTTAGTTTTGGATACTTTTTACCCAGTTATCGCCGCCTACGATCAAAATGGCTGGTACAAACAAATCCCTCAAGAAAATGGGGATCTCAGTTACCAAGATGCGAGTTTTTATATCGTGAAAGTTAAAGTGCCCGGCCACATGCTTTTTGCAACCTCCGGGGTCGAAATTGAATATTCAAAAGATTCTGGAAGGCAAAGTATCGTTTACGCAGCTGGTCCCGCTCGAGATTTTTACATTGCAGGAAGTGAAAAGTTCACAAAAGAATCAAGGCAATTCGGAGAGATTACCGTCAATAGCTTAACCTTTTCTCAATATGCTACGCACCAGCAATATGCCATTGATAATGCCATTCAAGCCTTAGATAAATTAGGAAATAGGTTTGGCAATTACCCTTATACAGAATTTGATGTGATAAGTTCCCCTATGTTAGCTTTGGGAATTGAATATCCAGGTGTGACTTCCATTATGATTGAAGAATTCAAAACGAATGCGACCTTATATGGATTGCCTGCAAGATCTATGTTGGAATCTACAATTGCCCACGAAGTGGGTCACCAATGGTTTTACAATGGCGTTGGAAATGACCAACAAAATGAACCATGGATCGATGAATCTCTAACTCAATATGCTACGTATTTATACTATCTTGATTCTTATGGCGAAAATGGGGCCACCGGATATTTGAATTCCTTTGATTCTCGGTGGGAAAGAGTGGATTATGCAGACATCCCCGTAGGCATGCCAGCCGGAAACTATAATGGGGCAGAATACGGGGCAATTGTATATGGAAGAGGACCCTTATTTTTCTCTGAACTTGAAAATATTATCGGTTTGGATACGCTATCCTCTGCCATTCAAAACTATTACCAAGAAAATCTTTGGGGAACGACCAATGTTCAAATTCTTCGCGATTATATAGAAGAAGAATGCAATTGTGACCTGGGCGAGTACTTTGAAAATTGGATTTATGATAATTAATTGATGATTGTGATGGGGATGCTAAAAATAAATTTGGGTTAAAAATATTTAGCTTGTGCCCAACTTGACCCAAAGTTTATGTTATGGCATAATCAAGCATCGTTATAAAAAAAACAATGATGGAAACGAGTAAGCTTTATCCGATCAGTCAGCGAGCCTGGGAGAGTGGAAGCCAGGTCTGATTAATTAGCCGAAAATCCTTCCGGAGTGCAAATTGAAAAGCAACATTTATTGCTTATTAGAGGAGCCGGGGTTCGTCCCTCGTTAGCCAAGACGCAGCCTTCGTAACACGATGGTTACCGATGCTGGCCGAGAGTCTGTGAAAACAGGAACCGGGGTGGTACCGCGAAGTGGAATTATTTCCTTCGTCCCTGATTGGGATGGAGGTTTTTTGTTTAAGCCTACCGTCCGATCAAAGAATTTTATTAAAGTATTGGAGTTTCTATGTTCAAATCCGTATCATCAAAATTGGACGTCAATCAAATGGAATTGGCTGTGCTTAAATTTTGGCAAGATAAAGAAATCTTTAAGCGAGTTACCGAAATGAGAGAGGGGGGTCCAGAATACGTATTTTATGAAGGACCACCAACTGCAAATGGTTTGCCTGGGGTTCACCATGGCCTTGCCAGGGCATTTAAAGACCTCTTCCCGAGATATAAGGTAATGAAAGGTTTTCATATCAGCCGCCGCGGAGGATGGGACACCCATGGCCTTCCCGTAGAAATTGAAGTTGAAAAGAAATTGGGCTTTAAAAACAAACAAGATATTGAAGATTATGGCATCGCTAAGTTTAATGAGCTGTGTCGCCAATCTGCCTTTGAATATATCCAAGAATGGGAGAGATTTACTGACCGACTTGGTTTTTGGGTAGATTTCGAATCAGCATATGTGACGTACAAAAACGAATATATAGAATCTGTTTGGAATATATTGAAAACCTTTTGGGATCAAGATCTTCTTTATCAAGGGTATAAAGTGGTCCCTTATTGCCCCCGGTGCGGAACTCCTCTTTCAGATCATGAAGTATCTCTTGGCTATAAAGACGTGGAAGACCCTTCTTTATTTGTGCGTTTTCCCCTGTTAGATGAAGATGGAACATCCTTATTGGTTTGGACAACAACTCCTTGGACCTTGCCCGGAAACGTGGCTGTAGCTGCCCATCCTGATGAAGAATATGTCAAGATCGAGAGATCCTATAATGGTGGCACAGAAAAGTTGATCCTCGGAAAAGCGTTGATTGAAAAGGTTTTTGGAGAAGAAGAAGTAACCATATTAGAAACCTTCAAAGGCAAGAAGCTTTCCGGATTACGCTACAAGCCCCTCTTTACCTTTATGCCTTTAGATAAAGACGCTCATTATGTCTTAATGATGGATTATGTCACTATGGAAGATGGATCTGGCTTGGTACATACCGCCCCCGCATTTGGTGCTGAGGATATGGAAGCGGCCAATCAGTATGATCTACCCGTGCTAATGACAGTAAAGGAAGATGGCACTTTTGTCCAAGAAGTACGACCTTGGAGTGGAAAATTTGTAAAAGATGCCGACCCTGAGATCATCCAAGACCTAGAAAATCGCGGATTGATGTTCAATGTAAAAGAATATACCCATTCCTATCCCTTCTGTTGGCGATGTGACACGCCATTGCTCTATTATGCTCGCGGCACATGGTTTATCCGCACATCCCAATATAAGGATCGTCTTGTAGAGCTCAATAAAACAATTAATTGGGTGCCGGATCATATCAAGAATGGACGGTTTGGAAATTGGCTTGAGAATAATATTGACTGGTCTTTGGGACGCGAAAGATATTGGGGAACGCCGCTGCCTGTCTGGCAATGCGGAGATTGCAATCATCAAGTTGCAGTCGGCTCTCTGGCTGAATTAAGTGAGTACACCGGACAAGATATGTCCGATCTGGATATGCATCGACCTTACGTTGACGAAGTACATTTTGATTGCCCCGAATGTGAGGAAAAACATAAAATGCAGCGTGTCCCCGAATTGATTGACGTATGGTTTGATTCTGGCGCTATGCCTTATGCCCAATGGCATTTCCCCATGGAGAATATGGAAAAATTTGAAGAACAATTTCCTGCAGATTATATTTGCGAAGCAGTCGACCAAACCCGCGGATGGTTCTATTCGCTCCATGCCATTGGCACATTATTTACGGATACCGTTGCATTCAAAAATGTGATCTGTTTAGGGCATATCATGGGGGAAGACGGTTTCAAGATGTCCAAATCCCGGGGCACAGCAGTAGACCCCTGGGACGTTTTTGATAACCAAGGCGCAGATGCATTCAGGTGGTATCTCTATACTGCTAGCCCTCCTGGAAATGCCCGCCGATTTTCCCTGGGGTTAGTGGAAGATGTGGTTAAGAATTTCACGTTAACTCTCTGGAATGTGTACTCTTTCTTTGTAACCTACGCCAATTTGGATGGTTGGAAACCTGATCCTAATATAAAACCCGACTATAACGAAATGGACCTTTGGTTGCGTTCCTCATTACATGCGCTGACCAGAGATGTTTCCGATGCCATGGAAAATTATGATGTCATTGGGGCTACTCGGCCAATAGAAACCTTCGTAAATGACCTCTCTAATTGGTATCTCCGGCGATCCCGCCGAAGGTTCTGGAAAAGTGAATCAGATTCCGATAAGCATGCTGCCTATGCCACATTGCATGAGGCCTTGGTGGTGGTTGCAAAACTTTTAGCCCCCACCATGCCATTCATCGCTGAGGAGCTTTATCAAAATCTAGTATTATCTACTGGTAATCCAGCGGAAGAATCTGTCCATATGGCAGATTGGCCTGAATGGGATCAATCCGTTGTGGATGATACATTAAATCAAGAGATGTCCTTAGTAATGAAACTGGCCTCCTTAGGGCATGCAGCAAGAAATGCAGCAGCCTTGAAGGTTCGTCAACCCCTAGCCGAAGTTTCTTTCTCCACTGGTTCTGCACAAGAATCTAAGGCAATCGAAAAATATGCCGATGTGCTTTCCTCTGAGTTGAACGTGAAAAAAGTCAGCACCTTAGGTTCCGCGGGGGAGGCGGTTAGCTATAACTTGAATCCATTGCCTAGACAATTAGGCTCAAAATATAAAGATCAGTTCCCGCAGGTTCGAAAAGCAATTTTGGCTTTGGATGCGAATATTGCTGCTGAAACCCTACTGAGTGAAAAACCAGTAGAAATTGAATCAAAAGGTGAAGTGTTAGAGATTTTGCCAGAAGAAGTAGAAGTCCGCGCAGAAGCAAAATCTGGCCTTAGAGTGGCACAAGATGGCGCTTACTTAGCAGCACTTTCAACGGAATTAACCCCAGACTTGATTGATGAAGGTTTGGCTCGTGAATTTATTCGGCGAGTTCAAGACTTGCGCAAGTCTTCTGATTTTGACATCTCTGATCGAATAAAGGTCTACTATCAAGCTTCCGCCAAATTGGGCAAGGCAGTTGAAAGTTTTGCTGATTACATTAAGGGAGAGGTGCTTGCGGCTGAGTTGCTTGAAGAGGCATTACCTGACAACTCAAAAACTAGTGAAGAGCCCTTCACCTTTGATGGGGAGGAAGTGATGGTAGGATTAGTGAAAGTATAAAAAGCCATAAAACACAATCCTTGCCGAAATCCAGGGAATTAAATGTATAAAAAAAGCACTGGGAAATTTCCCAGTGCTTTTTTGGTCTAAGGAAGTTTACTGGTTTTGCCAATAATCGTAAGCGAAATAAACGGTGTTTTGACTTTCAAAGCGAATTGCAATTTGTGCAGCACCATGTAACCCAGCTGGCACATCGAATGTTTCCGTGAAAGTGCCCAAATTACCTGAATTTATCGTGCCCACCAATACGCCGCCAATAGCCTGGGTACCAAAGGCCCCAATATAAACGTTATAGGTATCATTTTTAGTGAAGTTGAAACCACTCACAGTGACCGATGTATCGAGAACGCTAGAATTAATTACTGTGTTTGGATAAGTCCCATAAGGTAGTGTCCAATCTCCGGTTCCGGCGGTTTGAACATTGCTATTGGCAAAATTATAGCCCTCAATATTTGAGAAAAAGTCATAGGCAAAATGTCCTGTGGTTTTACTCTGGAATCGGATCGCAATATATTGTTCGCCTTGAAGTTGACCCGGAATTTCATAAGTCCCGTAAGTGGTTCCATCGTCTCCTGAATTATAAGAACCCACAACAAAGCCGCCAATTCCGTTTGTCCCAACTCTGCCCATCGTCACGTGAAAGTCTGTGTTGGCAGGGAAATTGAAAGTCTGTACCGTGACTTCCTGATCTTGCACCACATTGACGATAGATGTAAATGGGGTTTGGCTGCTGTTAGCTTTTGCCGCAAGGGCAGCATTGATGAAGTAGGTTGTGTATCGCCTTCGAGGTATTTCATTGAAATAGTAAATGTTTTATTTGGACTTACATGCTGAACCCAGACGTCAGGTCCGGTCCAAATATCTACCGAAGTGCCATTGCTTTGGGCGGAAGAATGTGCAACTGGATATAAGGAATAAGGTTTCAAGCTATTCCAGTCATCCAAATTTGCAAAAACGTTATAGGCATAATTTTGTTCATTCTTGCTATCCCTCACCATCACACCCAATAATCTTTCTTCATAGAGTCGATAAGGAATTGTAAAAGTTTTCGTAAATTTAGATCCCAAATTATCATCAAGTCCACCGACCACCATACCCTGGGCAAAATGCCCACCAATATAGCTCAGGATAACCTGATAAGTTTTCCCTGCGGGGAAATTTTCAACACTTAAAGTTATCGAATCGTTTCTTTGGACATCATGAACCCAAAAGGTGGGACCTCCTGGTACGGTCACCTCAATATCTGGTGCCTGATCCGGGGCAGCAAGGACACCTACCGGTATTAGTAAAGCTAACAAAATTATAAATGGAATTATTCGCTTCATAGTTTTTCTCCTAACGACATAAGGCCATTTCAGGAATTAGAAGGCCTTATCAGGTTCAATATACAGCAAGTTATGATTATCAGCCATTCAAATGGCATTTTAAATACCTTTATTCATCTTGCTTGTATTGTTGCAATATATATGCCATAAAATTAGGTTTTTTGATATATGAAACAACATTTTCACGCCGAAATTTTCAGATGGGGTAAAATTAATACTATGGATTCAAATAAGATTTCTTCTAGTAATTCCGAGATTTCCTCCAGGCCTTCTTTTATGGAAGTAGATCTTACTCGGCTAACTTCTAATTACAAGGCAATTCAAAATTTTGTAGGTGATTCGACTGTAATGCCTATTGTCAAAGCAAATGCTTATGGTCATGGAATAGTAAGAGTTAGTCAGCATTTGTCTTCTTTGGGAGCTAAAATTTTAGGGGTTGCATTTGTGGAAGAAGCCCTAGTTTTACGTAGAGCAGGATTAAAAATTCCAATATTGGTTTTAGGGGGTGTGCTCGGGGAGCAAATTCCCCTTTATTTAGAAAACGATTTGATCATCACTGCATCATCCATCGAAAAATTAGAGCAAATTGACCAAATCGCAGGAAAAATGGATATCAAGGCGAAAGTTCATTTGAAAATTGATACTGGAATGGAAAGGATTGGGGTCCATTATTACACTGCAGAGACTCTTTTAGAGGCTTCTCTCAAAGTAAAGAATACTTTTGTGGAAGGAATTTTTAGCCATTTTGCAAATGCAGATTCGGCCGATCTAACAAATGCTAATTTGCAATTGGAAAGATTTAATGGAGTCTTATCTTTTTATGAGAAGCGAAGCTTGCGCACACCCTTGAGACATATTGCTAATTCTGGGGCAGTCTTGCAATTGCCAGAAAGCCAATTTGATATCGTTAGACCCGGAATCTTAATGTATGGGGTATATCCTTCAAATGAGGTAATTCAATCCATTAAAGTGAAACCAGTGATGTCATGGAAATCAAAGGTCGTATATTTTAAAGTTGTAAAACCTGGGCATCCAGTAAGTTATGGTTCAATTTGGCAAAGTGAAAAAATGGTTCGGGTAGTCACGATTCCGGTCGGATATGGGGATGGGTATTTTAGGAGTATGACTGAAAAAGCAGAAGTAATTTTAGATGGAAAGCGATATCCTGTAGTTGGAAGAATTTGTATGGATCAATTTATGGTCAATATTGATTGGGATAGTGCCTACAATAATGATGAAGTAATTCTAGTTGGGGAGTCAAAAAAAGAAAAGATTACAGTGGAGGATCTAGCAAACTGGGCAGGCACGATCCCCTATGAAATTTTAACCAATATTAATACTCGTGTGCCTCGGGTATACAAAGAATAAATAAATTGATATGACTGAAAATGTATTGTTGGCAGGAGTGATCTTAGAGGATTCGAATGGGCATATCGCCCTTCAATTGCGAGATGAGGATCCTAAAATAATAAATCCTGGATTATGGAGTATTTTCGGGGGTCATATTGAAATAGGGGAACTTCCTGGAAATGCTGCCCAAAGAGAAATGCTCGAAGAATTGTCAATACACATCAGCTTAGAAAAATTAGATCTCTTAGGAAAGTTTGAGCATCACCAAAAATTATTTTATGTATTTCATTATCAAGTGACCGATGAAATGAATGATGTAACCCTAAAAGAAGGACAAGATTGGCGTTGGTGCACAACCGATGAGATAAATTCTGGAGAAATAAATGGTAAAAATATTGTAGACTACCATATTGAATTTATCCAAAGATTTCGTGGGGGGAATATTTAATTCATTTAATCCTTTATTCAAAAGTTTTTCGCTCAATCAGCAAAGGGTTAGTATAGACGGGAGTGGTAAAATGTCTCCTAAGATTTTGGTTTTAAAAAATTCGAATATACCTTAAATGGGTGTAACTCATTAAATCATTTATGGAGATTGGATGGAAAAGGAAGTTATGGTTACCCGCGAGGTGACCACAAGAATTCCGACTAAATATGGGGATTTTCAATTGTATTTCTATTCGAATACTCTGGATGATAAGGAGCATCTTGCGTTTGTCAAAGGTGATGTGAGTGGACAGCAAGATATCCTGGTTAGAGTGCATTCTGAATGTTTTACGGGCGATGTGCTAGGGTCTCAAAGATGTGATTGCGGAGAGCAATTAGAAAACTCTCTAAAGTTAATATCCGAGGAGGGCAGGGGAGTATTTATATATATGCGACAAGAAGGCCGTGGGATTGGGCTCTTTGAAAAATTGCGGGCATATAACCTTCAGGATCAGGGCTTTGATACTGTGGACGCAAATCTGGAGTTAGGCCATGAATCTGATCAAAGGGACTACACGATAACAGCAGAAATATTGAAAGATCTCGACGTTTATTCGATCCAACTGATCACCAACAACCCTCTGAAAATCGAAAGTTTAGAAAACTCTGGGATCAAAGTTGAAAAGCGAATTCCTCAAGTGCCCAGCATAAATGCCAATAACGCAGGATATTTAGAAACCAAAATTCTTAAAATGGATCATTTACTAGATTTTCCCTTTGAAAAATCTGGTGATAAGTAATGAATTTCAACCTGCATCAAATATATAAGGATATCAAGTGACGGACAATAAATTGATAAATAAGGATACAAATAGTGAACACAATCCCGAAGGAAACTTTTCTAAGGTGATTGAATGGCTGAAAAAAATCTTTCTCGATGAAGAGTTGGAGTCCCAGCCACCCCGAAGTAGATCAGAATATATCGCCGACTACTCCAAATTAGCTGCAATTGCCACGGGTATTGTTGTGCTCGACCAACTTTCAAAAAATTGGATTCGTTCAAACATAAATTATGGCCAACAATGGATCCCGTTTGAATCATTATCGCCATATTTCAGATTGGTCAACTGGTCAAATACGGGCGCAGCATTTGGGATTTTTCAGGGAGCTAGCTTATTTTTTACCATCCTGGCATTTTTTGTAGCGTTGATGATCTTGGTCTATTATTCTGTTATACCTGCTCATGAAAAAGTACAGCGTTTCACCTTAGCTATGATGCTTGGGGGCGCAATCGGAAATCTTATCGATCGCCTTCAATTTGGTGAGGTCACAGATTTTATCGCCGTGGGAAATTTTCCAGTTTTTAATATAGCTGATTCGAGCATTAGTGTCGGCGCCGGAATCTTATTAATTGCATACTTTTTTGAATGGAGAAAAATAAAGAAAGAAGAGAATAAAGGGGATGCGACACTTGAGTAAAAATAAGGAACTTGAATTCTTATTCAATTCGGATAAAAAACAAAGATTGGATCATTTTTTAGTTGAAAAAATGCCAGAATTTACTCGATCGTTTATTCAAAATTTAATTAAAAATGAGTCAGTTGTTGTTTCTGGTGAGATAATAAAAAAATCCGGCTATAAATTAGATTCGAAAGCCAAGATTCAGGTAAATGTGCCCGAAATTGTAACAACAGATTTATTGCCTGAAAATATACCCTTAGATGTTATTTTTGAAAACAAAGATGTGATCCTGATTAATAAAGAAGCAGGAATGGTCGTTCACCCATCCGCGGGTCATGAAAGTGGAACGCTTGTAAATGCAGTATTAGCCCACGCTGCTGATATTGAAGGTATCGGCGGAGAAAAACGTCCTGGATTAGTTCATCGACTGGATAAAGATACTTCCGGATTAATTATCCTTGCAAAGAGCGATAATGCTCTTCAAGTATTACAAAAACAATTCAAAGAGCGCACAGTCATTAAGCGATATCTTGCCCTGGTTGAAGGATCGCCCACTACCCCAAATGGGAAAATAGAAACATTTATCGGGCGAGATCCCAGGGTGCGCCAGCGCATGGCGGTTGTTCCAGAATCGCGTGGAAAAATTGCGATCAGTGAATATAAAGTATTGGAGAAATTTGAATCCCATTCTTTACTTGAAGTGACAATCTTCACGGGGCGCACACACCAGATTAGAGTCCAAATGGCATTCATTGGCAGTTCAATTGTGGGAGATAGGGTTTATGGAAGAAAGAGACCCTCGTTACCCCTAAAAAGACAATTTTTGCATGCGGCAGAATTAGAAATCACATTACCTGGAAAAGATAAACAGCAGGCCTTTACAGCTGAATTGCCATCTAATTTGCAAATAATATTGGATGAATTACGTTCCTAGATACAAGTGAGGAAAAATGGAAACACTAGATTTTCGATCTGATACGGTCACCAAACCCACTCCCGAAATGTGGGAGGCAATTGCTAAAGCAGAAGTGGGGGATGATGTCTATGGTGAGGATCCCAGCATCAATAAACTACAAGAACTCTCAGCCCATATGCTGGGTAAAGAGGCCGCCCTATTTGTTCCAACAGGAACGATGGGAAATCTGATCGCAATGCTTGTACATTGCCAACGGGGTGATGAAATGATCGTTGGAAATCTGGCACATGCTTACCTATCTGAGGCTGGAGGGATGGCAGCCCTAGGTGGAATATTTCCTAATGTGCTCGTAAACCAAACGGACGGAACTCTGCTGCTAGACGATATTCAAGCGGGCATTAAGCCGGATGATAATCATTTTGCGATCACTCGTATGATTACATTAGAAAATACACATAATCGATGTGGTGGGGTTTCCTTATCAACCGATTATGTAAATTCCGTAGCCAATATTGCCAAACAGCATGGTCTAAAATTTCATATAGATGGCGCTCGTATTTTTAATGCAGCTGTCGATCAGGGAAAAGATGTCAAAGAATTATTGGCGGGGGCAGATTCGGTAACCTTTTGCCTAAGCAAAGGTTTAGCTGCCCCCGTAGGTTCTGTGCTATGTGGTTCCAAAGAATTTATTTATAAAGCACAAAGAGCCAGGAAACAATTGGGTGGGGGAATGAGGCAAGCCGGGGTAGTTGCCTCAGCGGGAATTGTTGCCTTAGAAAAAATGACCGGACGATTAGAAAAAGATCATCTTCGAGCCAAAAATTTAGCAATGGGTTTAGAAAAGATCGAGGGATTGAATCTATTAATAAATAACACGAATATGGTTTATTTTGATCTAGATCATGAAATAAATTTGACAATTGAGGAATTTATTTCCGAATCGGCAAAGTTGGGTCTTCTATTTGGCTACGAGGGAGGACGTCAGTTTAGGTTGGTAACTCACGTAGACATTACCGATTTAATGGTTGAAAATGCAATTGAAATCCTAAAAAAGCTTGTTGAAGAAAATCACTAACATAATTTTAGTTAATTTCACTTCACTTCAACTGGCAAAATTGGATGCAATTCACGCAAAAATGTTATAATTAACCTCATTGATCATTTGGCTGAATATAAATTTCATGATCAAATATTATTAATTTATTACAAAGGTAAATATGCTCATAGAATTGCAACTCCCCGCGTTTTTTACAAATTTAGAGGAAGTTTCAAAATATTCGTCCAGTACGCTTGAGGCTTATAAAAACGATATAAATCGTTTTTTGCAATACCTAAAAGATTCTATTCAGCGAAAACCCACCGTCCCAGATTTTACTCGCAGAGCAATCTCAGATTATTTAAAAAATGAACGGAAATCCGGGTTTAAGCCCAGTACCCTTTATCGAAGGCGAGCTTCAATCAGAAGACTTGGCGCATATCTAAAAGAAAAAGGATTACTGCTTTCAGACATGTCGAAAGAAGATGCGCCATTTTTACCATCCAGCGAAAGGAAAAAAGTTGTGGATGGGGGAGACCTAGTATCTATCTCAAACAATGAGGTATCAAATTTAATTCAAGTAATATCAAGTTATGAGAACCCAAGAGCGGTAAGAGATTTAGCAATTATTCAACTCTTATTTGAGATCGGGATATCTATCGGAGACTTGGTTTCTTTAAATATTTCTGATTTTATTTTTAATCAGAAAGCGTTAAGAATAAGCGGGGAAAATCTAAGTGAAGAGATTCATCCCATCCCAAATTCGTCGAATACAATTCAAAATTATCTGAATTTTGCCAGAAAAGATCTTACTCAGGATGATTCTGAGCATGCCTTATTTGTCAGCCAAATGGGGGGAAGGGTGAGTCGGCAGGGTACTTGGCAGGGAATCCGAAATTGGGGGAAACAGGCAAAATTAAGTATTGATCTATCCCCTAGAATAATTCGCCACACTGCCACTAAGGCAATGATCAAAGCAGGAAAAAAAATAGAAGAAATTCAATTTCTATTAGGTCATCAAAATATTTTTTCAACTCGAACATTGGTAAGAAGATTAAAAAAATCGACAAATTTTAATGTGTGAAGTGAGGAATAATATGAGCACTTATCCAACTATGGAAGAGATCAATTCAATTGCAGAAATTATTAAATCTAAAACAAAGCATGAGCCTAAATTTGCCATGATTTTAGGTTCAGGTTTAGGCTCCTTAGCAAATGAAATTGAAGATGCAGACATAATTCACTACAGCGAACTGCCTGGATGGCCAGTATCTACAATTGAAGGACATTCCGGGCAATTGGTAATTGGCAAGCTAGAAGGGCAACCTGTGATGGTTATGCAGGGGCGTGCCCATTTTTATGAAGGCTACGATATGCCCAGAGTGGGTTTGCCCATCCGAGTAATGCAAACCGTTGGGTGCGACACCCTGGTTGTCACCAATGCTGCCGGTGCTGTTCATCCTGATTTTGAACCAGGTGACCTCATGTTGATCACCGACCATATTAATTTAGTAGGCATGGCGGGTTTGAACCCCCTTCGCGGGCCAAATCTAAAAGAATTCGGCCCCAGATTTCCAGATATGAGCAAGGTTTATGATCGTGATTATGGAAAAATTGCTCGCCAAATATCTGATGAATTTGATCTCGGTATGCAAGAAGGCGTCTATGTCTGTCTTGCAGGTCCCTCTTTTGAAACTCCCGCAGACCTTCGTTTTCTAAGGAATGTAGGCGTCGATGCAGTAGGGATGTCAACTGTGCCAGAAGCCATCGTCGCTCGCCATGGGGGAATGAGGGTATTAGGAATATCTGGTATTAGTAATAAAGCAAATTTGGACGGAGAAACAGAGACCACACATGAAGAAGTTTTGGAAGCCGGAAATGTTTTGGTGCCAAAGCTAATCACTTTAGTTAGAAATTTTTTAAGAAAAATTTAAAGGATCATCCCTTTATATGATTGGCATTCTAAAAATTTTTCAGACATATGAACAAACAATATACTTTATATTGGGCCTTGGGGGCTTGGTCTATTTTTGGCGATTTTATCAAGCATGGCAAGAAGCTCGCGGTGCAGTTTTTGGTTTAGAAGCTGAAACCGCGCGGGCGGGAGTAAATCGCGCCGCGGTCTCCCTTTTTATTTTGTTACTAATCGCATTTATTGTATTCATATTAGTTACTTTTATTGCGCCCGTAATGGCCCCAGATATCCCTCAAGTCTTGCCGCTTCAACCCGTTGAAATTACGGCAACGTACCTCGCTGACCCTGAGGCCGCCGAAACATTAGAAGCCATTGCTAATATCAGTGCCAGCCCTACACCCCTTCCTACGGTAGATGTTTCCCTCGAGGGTTGTGTCGAGGGTGAAATTGATATTACCTCTCCAGAAGATGGTGAGACGATTAGAGGTGTGGTTGAAGTTAGTGGGTCGGCCCAAGTCGTCAATTTTGATTTTTATAAATTAGAAATTGCGAACCCAAGTAACAGCTTATGGCTAACCATTGAAGCTGGAAATAATCAGATACTTGAAAATGTGCTAGTTCCCAATTGGGATACCTCCTTGTATTCACCAGGTGAATATATTCTTCAATTAGTTGTATACAGTGACAACGAAGCTCAAACGCCCTGCCGAATTCCAATTTTTATTGCTAATGATCAATAACAAGGTTTGTATATGATCAAAACAAATATTAGATCTGTAAACAAGACGGATATTCCGACTTTGGTTGATTTGGATCCAAGTTATCATACGGAATATGTTTGGCAATTAGATATTGATAACCATGAAAAAGATATGAATATCCGATTTAGGGAAATGCGATTGCCTCGTTCGATGTTAGTTGAATATCCTAATCAATTAAATGCTTTATCGGATCATTCAGAACAATACCTAAATATGCTTGTTTCAGAATTCGAAGATATGCCAATTGCCTTTATCGGCTTATCCCAAAGCCATCCGTTAGGGTTGTTGGCCGTTACCGATCTCGTTGTTAAAAGAAGATTCCGTCGGGCAGGAATTGCTACCAGTTTACTTCGTGCAGCCCAATCCTGGGCTGTGAAAATCGGGAAAGATCATTTAGTAGTAGAAATGCAATCAAAAAATTATCCTGCGATCCAGTTGGTAAGCAAATTAGGATTTGAGTTTTCTGGATATAGCGATAAATATTACCCAAACCAAGATATTGCCTTGTTTTTTACTAAAAGGATATAAACTAATTTATGACCAGTTCTTTGCTCCAAAGCCTCAATCAAATATTTGAAGCTGGAATTGCAATTTCTGCATTATCTCTATTTCTCCGCGCACTGACTTTCAATTTACGTGATCGGGTTTCAAGATCTTTTGCAATTGTTTTAGCCTGTTTAGTCGTTGTGTTTTCTGGCGAAGCGATTAGCGGGGCGGTTGAAATTGGGAATGTTCAAGACTTTTGGCTCAAGACCCAGTGGGTAGGGATTGTTTTTCTTCCCGCAGCTCTGGTTCATTTCTCTGATGCCTTGCTTGAAACTACTGGGCAACCTTCCAGAGGAAGGCGCAGTAAACTCGTAGTCATTGGCTATATAATTTCCTTTTTATTCTTATTGACCTTATTTTTTGGCTCCTTATTGGGTCCAGTTACCTTCGAAGGCCCAGTGCCTCATTTAACAAGAACTTCGCTTTCCACTTTTTTCATCGCCATTTATTTGATTGCCGTAATTTTTTCTGTTTGGAGTATTTGGCGGGCATATAAACGTACAAAACTTCGGGTCAGCCGCAGGCGTATGTGGTACCTCATGGCCGGAGTTCTATTTATTTCCTTTGGTACGTATCCTTATTTGCAAATTGGATCAGGTTTTGCTTTTGCCAATCCGGAAATATTTATTTCATTAGCAACCCTTGGCAATATGGCTGTTTTCTTTTTCCTACTAATGATGGCTTATGCGGTTGCATTTTTTGGTGTGCCCTGGCCTGACAGGTTAATTAAGAGTCGTTTATTCAAATGGTTTTTACGAGGACCTGCCACAGTGTTCATCGTTTTATTTATGATCACTTTTGCTAGAGAGTCTGGAAATTATTTTGAATCTAATTATGCTGTTTCAATCCCGATCATCACCGCAATCACAGTATTATTCATGGAGCATCTCATTACATTAATCTTTCCTACTCTGGAGCGATTATTTTTCAATAGTGGTGATCAAGGCAATATTCAATTACTCCAAACAATTAGCGATCGGCTAATTACTACTGGAGATTTAAAACAATTTTTGGAAGCTGTGATTGCCTCCGCTTGTGACCAATTGCAGGTGTCAACAGCATTCATCGCCGCTTTCGATCAGGGGGGAATTGAACAAGTAGTACAAGTGGGGGATAAACAGCTACTAGAAAAAATCGGTTTGGACCAAACTTTGTTAGAAAGAGTTTCCGAAAGCCAAAACGGTAATCAGTCAGTTTTTGCCTGGGGAGATTTTTGGCTCTTCCCACTGTTTAGTCCTCAAAAAGGATCCCTCTTAGGACTACTGGGAGTGCTCCAAAGTGGAAAGCTTCCCCTGGAAGAAAATCAAAGAATTGCCATGAATCTTCTTGGTGAACGCGCCGCTTTAGCTTTGGATGACAGGAACATGCAGCAGCAAATTTTCAATGCCTTGCAAGAATTAGAACCCAAAGTAGATATGATTCAAAGATTGAGAGCCGCCACACGTTATGATCAGCGCGAAATGTTCACCGACCTCGATCTGCTTTCCGAAGATAAAAGCGTAAATCAACTTGTCAAAGAAGCCTTAAGTCATTATTGGGGAGGCCCTAAATTATCCGAGAGCCCGTTACTGAGCTTACAAGTAGTCCAGGAAGCATTAAAAGAAAATGATGGGAATGCGGTCAACGCACTCCGATCTACCCTTAAAGAAGCAATTAGCCGCGTTCGCCCCGTCGGAGATCGACGATTCACGGCCGAATGGATATTATTCAATATTCTAGAAATGAAATTCATGGAAGGAAGAAAAGTGCGTGAAATTGCGCTCCGACTTGCGATGTCCGAGGCAGATTTGTATCGGAAGCAGCGCATAGCCATCGAAGAGGTCTCTAAAGTTGTGTTGGATATGGAAAGAATTGCCCGATCAGATGGAAACGGAGGGGAATCATGAAAGATGATCAGTTTTCATTAGATGAATCCCTCGACGAAGGATTATGGAAATCAATTTTATCTGAAGATCAAATTGAGAGAAATGACCCTGAAGAGGCAATTACATTGGAAAATATAGAAAATAAAAAATCTCCGGATTTTCAAAATGACTGGGATTTTGTAAACGATTTATTGGCAAAAGATAAATTGGTTGAGTGTAAAGTTTCTGATTTTAATCGAGGGGGCTTATTGGTAAAGCATGAAAACTTTGCCGGATTTGTGCCCATTTCCCACTTAATAAATACTTCAATTATTGAAACTGAAAATTTAAATGGGGAAATGTTAACCGCTTATTTGGGACAAGAGTTGATGTTGAAGGTGATCGAATGTACCCCCGAAAGGGAAAGAATTGTACTTTCCGAAAGGGCTGCACAGACAAATACTGGAGAGCGCAACCGCCTATTTAGAAAGTTAGATATAAATGGGGAATATGAGGGCAAGATTACAAATATTACTAATTTTGGTCTTTTTGTAGATCTTGGTGGAATTGAAGGATTAGTCCACATCTCCGAACTTTCTTGGGAACGCGTGGAAGATCCCAAAAAACTACACAAGATTGGAAATTTGGTCAAAGTAAAAATATTGGATATCGGTAAGAAAAATAGCCGTGTGAGTCTAAGCATTAAAAAATTAATTCCAAATCCATGGGAAAGCGTTTCCCAAAAATACCCCGAAGGAAAACCATTTAATGCCACCGTGATTGAAATTGTGAAATTTGGTGTTTTTGTCAGGTTGGAAGATGGCTTAGAAGGCCTAATCCATATCTCCGAAATGAGGTTAATGGATGGGCATCAATTAAGTGATATTTTGGAAGTGGGGGAAGAAATTCTTGTAGAACTTATTAGCGTAGATGTAAAACGCCAGCGGATGAGTTTGCGATTAGTGGATTAAAATTGTAGCCTAAATCCCTAATAAGAACGATAATGGATTCAATAATTTACGAAGATTAACCAGTAAAAAGTATTCCCATGGCTAACAATAAAAAATCGAAAACTAAAAGCTCCACAAAATCGAGTAAACGGCCTAATCTTGGCATGGTGCGCGGTCCTGAAGAACCCAACCCCGCTTCAGCAGTGTTAGATTCTGTTATCGGGTTCCTTCTCAGATTCCGAAAATATGGAAACGATATTCTTGGAATTTTCTTAGCCTTAATTGCTATGTTAATTTTGCTTGGTTTATTTGGTTTATCCAGCGGTGCCTGGTTACTCTCCTGGGTCGCCAGCCTAAAAAAGTGGCTTGGCTGGGGTGGAAGCCTGTTATTGGTAGGCAGCCTCGGGATGGGAAGCTTATTAAGTTTCAGACCTTATAAAGAAGGATTTACCGCAAGAGATTGGGGAAAGGTTATTTCTATTGAGTTTGCTGCCTTTTCATTACTTGGATTGCTCTCGGTGATCGGAGGAAATTCTATTGAAACATCGGACAATTTTGGCGGATTAGTTGGCTGGGGTTTATCAGAATTAATCGGCATGTTATTTTCGGCCCTCCCAGATATATTAGGAAACATACTCAGAGTATTGCTTTTTATTATTTTTATCGTTATCGGAACAATGTTAGGCTTCGGATTATTTGGACGAGCAGTAACTTCGTTTGAGTTCAATCTTTCAGGTGGAAAAAAGAGAAAAACCCGAGCTGTCTCCGCCCAACCCTCCGTAAGCATAAGTTCAATGTCGCAAGATGAAATTGAATCACCAAAAAAGACCGGTAGGACTAAAAAGGCTAGTATCCCAGCCGAACATAGAAAACAATTCAAGGTGGAAGATCAGTTCGAAGATCAAATGGATGCCCCATTGCCCCGAGACGAGCAATTGCCGGACCTAAGTTTGCTGGATATTGGCAAAAATGTAAAACCTGATGAAAGACATATTAACCAAACTGCAGGGCTTATCGAAAAAACTCTCGCAGAGTTTGGTATTCCAGCCAAAGTGATCAATTTTCAAATCGGCCCCACTGTTACCCAGTTTGCTATAGAACCTGGTTATATCCAGAAGCCCGGTACTACTGATGAAGATAATCGACAAAAAGTCCGTGTTTCACAGATTTCGGCCCTACAAAAAGATTTAGCTTTGACGCTTTCTGCGGAACGGCTTCGAATTCAAGCACCTGTACCGGGCAGATCATATGTGGGTATCGAAGTACCCAATAAGCGCTTTTCAATGGTCAAATTGCGCCCAATATTAGAGACTGAAACTTTCTATAAGGTCAAATCTCCCCTTGCAATTGCAATGGGACGGAATGTTTCTGGTATTCCAGTGGTGGCTGATCTAACCAAAATGCCCCATCTATTAATTGCCGGAACCACCGGGTCTGGTAAATCGGTTTGTATTGCTGCTATTACCACCTGCTTGGTAATGAATAATTCGCCAGCAGATTTGCGTATTGTAATGATCGATCCTAAGATGGTTGAATTAGTCCGTTTCAATGGCCTTCCCCATCTCATTGGAAAAGTGGAAACAAATTTAGAAAGGATCGGTGGCGTATTACGTTGGGTGGTTGCGGAAATGCAAAACCGCTATAAGAAATTGGAAGAACTTCGAGCGAGAGATATTGAAAGCTATAATCGCAAAGTTCAGCGCAGAAAAGAATACGAAACTATGCCCCGAATCGTGGTCCTGATTGATGAACTTGCGGATCTAATGATGTCAGCTGCCGAGTCAACAGAAACTACTATCGTTAGACTTGCCCAAATGGCAAGAGCGGTGGGTATTCACTTAATTGTAGCAACGCAACGTCCAAGTACTGATGTAGTAACAGGGTTGATCAAAGCAAACTTCCCTGCAAGACTCTCATTTGCAGTGGCATCGGGTATGGATTCCAGGGTGATCTTAGACGGCCCTGGTGCAGAATCACTTTTGGGGCGGGGGGATATGCTATTTTTAAGCCCAGAAGGTGGAATGCCCTTGCGTGCACAGGGCGTAATGATCTCAGATCAAGAAATAGAAAATGTGATCAATTATTGGCAAGAAGCATGGAATATTGAAGGTTCAGAAGAAGAACAGGAATCTCCTTGGGAAACAATGATGGTGGACGAAGCTATTCTTGCCACCAGAGATAATTTGGCTGAAGATGCCATTGAAATCATTAAAGACACCGGGAGAGCGAGCGCATCGATGTTCCAGCGCAGGCTAAAGATCGGATATCCCCGTGCTGCCCGGTTGGTAGATGAATTAGAAAATATGGGGGTTATCGGACCATCGCGTGGTGGTGGGAGAGAAAGGGAAATCTTAATTGACACTGATAATTATGACGATGGAGAGTTATAATTATATTTTCTTCCAAACCGTTTATAAAGAAATTGGGACCCAGGAAAATCCATACTGGTAATTATTTCAGAATTTAGGAAAAAACTAAATGAGAGTTGAAGATTCAGTTGAAATGAAAAAACAAAAAGAAAAAATAATTTTCACCGACCGATTAAGGATAATTTTTTCAAAACTGTTAGAGTGGGCAGGAAATTTATTGAATGATTGGGGAGTCAATCCCAATGTGCTCACCACCACAGGTGTAATTGGCACTGCAGTAGGAGCATTTTTTGTTGCTCAGGGAAAGTTTTTCATTGGCGGATTCATCATCTTGCTAATGGGGCCTATAGATGCCCTTGATGGAGCTGTCGCAAGAGCAAAAGGGGAACCAGAAGATTTTGGTGCCTTCGTAGATTCTGTAAGTGATCGCTATATCGAAATGATCATATTTGGTAGCCTCCTATGGTATTTTGTCGGACAAGAACAACTGAATGCGGTGATGATTGTTTTTCTTGCTGCCTCAGGTTCTGTACTGGTTTCTTACACCCGTGCCCGGGCCCAAAGTTTAGGCTTTGACACCAAAGTTGGCATTCTCACCCGGGTTGAAAGAATTCTGGTGATTGGGCCGTCAATATTATTCGGAATCCCATTGATTGGAGCCGCAATAGTTGCCGTTGGCGCCAACATTACCGCTATTCAAAGAGTGATCGATGTCCGCCGCCAAGCTCAATCACAAAAAATCGAACAATCCCAAACTTCTGAGGAGTAGGATCTAATGATCGAATTTACAAGAAACGCTATCATAATTGGAAATTTTTCAATATATTATTACGGCATTATTTTGATGACCGGGGTAGTTGCCGGGGCATTTTTAGCTAATTCTGAAGCTATAAGAAAAAAGAAGAATACAGAATTTTTATGGGATAGTTTGATCTGGATGGTTTTGGGTGGTGTATTGGGAGCCCGTCTTTGGCATGTGTTCACTCCTCCTCCTTCCATGGTAGAAAGAGGCATTACAACTTATTACTATCTAACCCATCCCCTAGATGCTTTAAACCCAAGGTTGGGCGGTTTAGGGATTCCTGGCGCAGTAATAGGTGGAGTAATTGCCTTATACTGGTATTCCAAAAGAAGAAAACAAAAGTTTCTTGTTTGGACCGATATTATCGCTCCGGCCGTTCCCTTAGGGCAGGCAATTGGCCGATTTGGGAATTATGTGAATCAAGAGGTATACGGCGCACCAACCGATCTTCCATGGGGAATTTTCATTGACCCAGCGCACCGTTTGCCAGAATTTATGGAGTTTGAAAAATATCACCCGATTTTCCTCTACGAAGCTTTATGGAGTTTAGGCAGTGTATTTTTACTCTTATGGATCAGTAGAAAATTTGCAGATCGATTGATAGATGGGGATTTATTTTTAATATATTTGATCAGCTATCCATTTATACGGATATTATTGGATTTCCTCCGCTTAGACGCATCTGAATTAGGTGGAATTAACGCAAATCAATCCTTAATGGTTTTAGTGATGCTTGCCTCTGCAACTATTTTATACATGCGACATCGACCTAAAAAGACCAATAATTAAATATTTTTCAAAAAAAGAATGTGTATGCATTCTTTTTTTGTTTAAGTATTTGAACCAAAATAAAGCATTAATAGACAATTTAGACTAAAATAATAGAATATATATTGTTATGCTAAACATGTATTTTATAAATTTCTGTTGAAAAAAGAAGGTAATAGCATGCCTAAAATCGTCGTCCTCGGAACTGCCACAAACGTCCCTGACCTCGACCACGAAAACTCACATATGGTTTTAGTGGGCGAGGAAAGAATGGTCTTGATTGATGGTCCTGGCAGTCCTTTTTTGCGGCTTCAAAAAGCAGGTTTAGACCCTGAGAAATTAACTGACATAGTGGTGACTCATTTTCACCCAGACCATGTTTCAGGAATTTCTACGTTAATGATGAGCATGGGATTATCCCAAAGAAAGGCACCTATAAATATTTATGCCAATGCACACTGCACTGCCTTTTTGAAGCAAATGTTTGATAATTATGAATGGAACACTTGGCATTTTTTCCCAGTGACATTCCACACAGTCCCGGAAGAAGAATTACATACCATTATTGATTCAGATGAGTTTAAAGTTTATACTTCGCCGGTAAAACATTTTGTGCCCACATTTGGGATTAGAGTAGAAACAAAAGATAGCGGAAAAGTTTTTGCATACTCATGTGACACCGCACCCACAGCTAGCGTAGTTTCATTAGCCCAAAATGCAGATGTGTTCATCCATGAAGCCGCTGGTGCATCTGAGGGTCACTCATCGGCAAAACAAGCTGCAGAAATGGCTGTAGAAGCAAATGTAAAAGAATTACTTCTTATCCACTACCCAGTAAATGGTTTTGATTATCAAAAATTGGTGGGAGAAGCTAAAGAGGTGTTTTCAGGTCCTGTTTCAGCGGCAGAAGATTTTTTGGAAATAAATCTTTCCTAAAAAAAATTCCTTTTTACCATCCCTTGATATAGGGGATCCACTCTTCATTTTTATTTGTAAATTTCCCAAAAATGTATAAAGCCGAGGCACCTGGCGCCTTAGGTTTAGAAATTAATTGCATATTCGCTTGCGAATCTGTGCGGTTCCCCTTCTTATGATTACAATCTGCACAAGCTGTTGTCAGATTTTCCCAAGTATGTTTCCCTCCCTTGCTTCTTGGAATAATATGGTCAATTGTTAATTTTGGGACCTTTTTGCCGCAATATTGACAAGTGTATTTATCCCGTCTAAAAATTTCAGATTTTGACAGTTTCACAACAGGGCGGGGTCGGCGGATCATATAACTAAGTCGGATAATTGTTGGGGCGGGAAATTGTTTTTTGACACCTTGAATATAGCCTCGCCCATTTTGCACCAAGATTGCCTTTTCAGACATCATTAATCCTACTGCGCGGCGAGTTGTGCATACGTTGAGTGGTTCAAAATTCGCATTTAGCACCAAAACAGGTGCTGCGAGCATAGTACTCATCGATTACTCATTTGGTTTTAAGATGAGGGTCTGCTAATTCGATCTAGACGCTCATTTGAAAGGGTCAACCGCCAAATTATAGCACAATGTTTCTGCGCCAATAAGTGTAAGATATTATCTAAAATGTATCGGTTCCACGCACAAATAAGCAAGGATGTTATAATTTAATTATGTCAATTGATCTCACGAATACCCCCGAATTTCGTCCCTTAACCGGCTCTCGACAAATAGAATATATCCTCTGGGGAGCCGTTGGGCTATTTATAGGATTAATCATATTTATTCCAGGATATTTCCAAGATTTAAATTTTTGGTCATGGGTATTGGGGTTATTTTTTGTTGCAGCTGCTTTTTCAATTAGTATTAATAATTGGAACATGAAGCATACAAAAATTATGTTATTTCCCGATGAAATTCAACATTACAGCAAATTACGCAACGTATCGATCAAGTGGAAAGACATAAATCGTGTCCAAGTGAACCATGGTCGATTAGGTGATAAAATTATCGTTAGCGGTGAGACGGGTGCTTTTTTCTTCGATAGTTTGAGTGAAATTAAGGTAAAAGGGGACGTAAAAGAGAAAACTGGTTTCGAAAAAGGTGAAGAAATTTTAGATACCATTTTGTCACAAGCAGGATTTTCTGAAATGGATAAAAAAGAAGGATCCGGGTTTTATTATTATTCTAAAATATAATTGACACCAATTAGGTGAGAAGAACTCGCGTCCTCACCCACAGGACGCGTTTGGTTTTTAAACAAAAGACGGGCAATATTTCCCGGAGGAAAAGATGGATATAGAATTACAAGTCGCTACATTAATGCAAGGTGCCGAATATGGGGATAAATCCCTAAAACAAGCTATGACCAATGAATTACGTGAACGTTTGATATTGGCAGAAAAAGAGGGAAGAAATCTAAAGGTGTATTGTGGTTACGACCCCACAAAGCCAGACCTGCACTTAGGCCATACCGTAACCATGCGAAAGCTGCGCCAATTTCAAGACCTTGGACATGAAGTCATATTTCTGATCGGCAATTTCACGTCTTTGGTAGGAGATCCCTCCGATAAAGATAAATTACGACCGATACTCACTCCTGAACAAGTGGAAGAAAATGCTCAAACGTATACAGAGCAAGCATTTAGGGTGTTGATTAAAGATAAAACAACTGTGCTTTACAACGCGGAATGGTTATCTAAATTAACATTCGCTGATCTGATTAATCTAGCTTCGAACTTTACCCTTCAGCAATTTATCACCCGCGATAATTTCAGAAAACGATGGGATAACGGTGATCCAGTATTCTTGCATGAAACTTTTTACGCCATCATGCAAGCTTATGATGCCTATCATATGAAAGCCGATGTCCAAGTGGGGGGCACGGACCAATTATTTAATATTGTCACCGCTGGCAGAAAACTAATGACAGCTCTTGGCGAAAAACCAAATATAGGTATTACCATGAGCATCCTTCCCGGCACAGACGGGGAAATCCGGATGAGCAAATCGATGGGGAACCATATTCCTATCAGCACCGACGGGAAGGATATGTACGGAAAGATTATGAGTTTGCCTGACACGGCAATGCCAATTTATGCCAAACTCTGCACCCGCTGGACATCAGACGAAGTTGCCCAATTTGAGAAAGAAATTTCATCTGAATCTATTCACCCTCGTGATGCGAAAATGAAGTTAGCTTTGGAAATTGTCAGCGTGTTTTATCCTGAAGTGGAAGCTATTGCAGGCCAAGAAGCCTTTGTCAGCCAGTTCCAAAAAGGAAAAGTGCCCGACGATATGCCAGAATTCAAACTAGAAGGGGAAAAGACCATCCTGGATATCCTGGTGGATACCGAATTGGTCTCCAGCCGTAGTGATGGGCGGCGCATGCTAAAGCAGAAAGCAGTTAAATTAGATGGAGAAGTCCTCCCAGAGGACCCCTTTGTAGAATTTATAGGTGAAGGTGTGCTTCAAGTCGGGAAACGCAGGTTTGTAAAGATCGTAAAATAAAATTGAAAATTTATAAAAAGTAGTCAAAATTGGATTTCCAGTTTGGGCTACTTTTTATTTAATTAGGGTTGGGTGGAATAAAAATTTGATAATAGATTTTGGCCAATCACTTCAGCTAGTTCCGCATCTTCACTTTCTAAAAGCACAACCACTACAATTGGCTCATCTAATCCTGGCATTGTACCGCCCACATACCAGGTGAGCGGTTGTTCCGGGCCATTATAAGCATAGGAAATTACTTGCCAAATGGGGAAATTAAACTGCATCAAACTGTCTAATATTTCATTGCTTTGAAATAATGTAAGCACAGATTGTTCTGTGCCTAAAGCCGGAATATCTGTCCATCCCTTCCGATGATCATCCATTTCCAAAAGAAAGTGGGGGGACGGAAACCCCCCGCCATTATTTAATATGCTGTAAATAGTTGCTAAATGCACGGGAGTTATTTGTAGCTGCCCCTGCCCAATGAGCTCCAACCCCATATCTGAAACCGTATCATAGGCAGGCAAATATGTACTCTCCAATCGTATCGGTGGATTTAAGAAAAAGCCATAGGTTGTAAATGTAGAAATCAATTGTTCTTCTGAAAACCCCAAATCATATGGGTCCAGTAATAACGGGCATCCGGAAGCGCTTAAGACTCGCATAGAAAGATTTACTGGTTCTTCTACACAATTTATTTTGATTTCATCCAAGTTAAATCCAAGGTCATATGGAAAGGATATCGACTCGTCAAAAAACTCGATCTCCGAAAGAAGTAATGGCCCCAATATGGGTCCAGGTTGGTAAAGGGCTTGCGTTGCCCGATTGATTAAACGACCACTATCATCATCCTGAAACTGTTCCCAATCAAGATCCAATGAATTGGGATCATATCCTGGGCTAGAAACCATCGACAAAATTTCACCATTACTGGAATTCATCAGAACTATTGCTCCAGAATATCCTTCCATCAAAGATTCAGCCTGTGTTTGCAGATTTGTATCAATACTGATCCTAACGTCAACGCCCGGGGGTGTCTGACCATATAAAAGATTATCCCGCCAAATATCCCATGTTGAATTTCCCTCTAACCCCCTCAAATAATCATCTAGGCTGGCCTCAGCCCCGCTTTGTCCATATAAGGGATGCGTATAGCCGAGTACCGAATTCAAGCCAGGCTGAAGGTAAATACGCTGATATGTCCCCGAATCGCCAATGGTCGTGTTTAGAGGGAGATCCTCTCTGTCTAATATGCTGCCTCGGAGGACAAACCGATCTGTAATGGTTCTTCGGACATTATCAGTTCTTGTTAGCAAATCTGGACCACGTACAAAAGCCCACCATCCGTTAATTAAAGCCAATCCAGAAAAACCAGCAATGAACACGATACTCAGTATTTTTACCGGTTGAAAATCAATTTCTGCAATCTTTTTCTTTTTCTCTGCACCACTAATTTTGCTCAAAAACAATAACGCAATGAAGGAGGTCACCAAAGAAGAACCTCCGTAGGAAACAAAGGGCAAAGGAACGCCGGTTAAAGGCAGCATCCGAATATTGCCCCCGATAATTAGAATGCTTTGGCTTGCAATATAAGCAGTCAAACCAATCGCCAAATATCGATGAAAACGGTTTTCCGCGTTCAGCCCAATTTTCAACCCTCTAAGCGTAAATATCGCTAAAATCAGGAAAAGCCCTATTGTGCCTATCAGTCCACTTTCTTCTGCAATGGTTGAAAAAATGAAATCAGAATGGGCAATTGGGACCAAACCAGGGCTGCCCATCCCTGGTCCTCGCCCGATCAATCCACCAGATGAAATCGCCATTAATGCTTGAACAATTTGGTAGGACCTGCCGCTGGGGTCCAACCATGGGTTAATCCAAGCATCGACCCTGATCTGAATTAGATCATAAAGAATATATCCAGCAATACCGGAAATCAATAAAGCCAAAAGTGTAAACAGGAGGATTTTTCGTTTTCCTGTGGCCACAAAAATGATAGATGTATAAATAAATAGAAATACGGATGCGGTCCCCAAATCTCTTTGAATTAGCAATAAAGATAATGTCACCCCAACCATAATTCCTGTGGGGATCAATAATGGGATTATCCCTCGGGTAACAGGTTGTCTGTCAGCCAAATACGCTGCTAGAAATATGATTAGTAAAAGTTTTAAAGGTTCAGAAGGTTGAAGGTATACCCCGCAGCAGCCTAACCAAAGTTTAGGGCCAAGGCCTAATGGATTTACCCCGAATACCAATGTGGAAAACGTAAGAGTCAACCCGCCAGTTAACCACAGATATTTGTATTTTCTCAAAAAACTTAAATCTTTCAGATATCTGATCCCAAGGATAAAAATCACCCCGCTGATCACCAACCAAATACTTTGTCTTTGCCCAAAATTGGGAGCAAGTCTCCAAATGCTCAATAATCCCCATCCACTAAGTAGTGCCGCTATCGGCAACAAAAACGGGTCATTTTTTATTTTGCTGATCCTTAATTGTTTATAGCAAAAGTAAAAAACAATGCCCCAAGCGATAACCGCCAACCAATGATCTATCCGATATTCGCTAGCCCAATCCCTATTTCTTGCTGTGGGAGATAAACTTAATGTGATTCCAAATAATACGATAAAGATCCCTGCAAATACGAGTAATCGTCTTTGCAGATCCTTTTCTCTAATTTTAGAAATCAAAATAGGTACTGTCATTTTTATGATTGTTTTCTACACAAGGACTTGGTAAAGGAAATTGGATTATTTAAAGTATTTCCCGATCAATAGATCAAGATTTTTAACCAGTTCGGGTGGGACGCGGTTTGGGTTTGTGATCAACGCATCCGCCAAAGCGTTTTGATGTTGGCAATCTTTTGACACATCTATGGCGCTCACCAGGTTCCGAATAGCTTCGTCAGCTATTTTTGTATTTCCAGAAATTGTTTGAATTACCTGCTGAACCGTTACAGGTTCCTCCGTAACATGCCAAACATCATAATCAGTTACATGCGCCAACACACCATAACAAATTTCCGCTTCTCTCGCCAAGAATGCTTCTGGGGAAGTGGTCATCCCGATGATCGACATTCCCCAACTGCGATAGGTGTTGGACTCTCCCCTAGTAGAAAACCTGGGTCCCTCGATCGTAATGAACGTACCACCCTCATGCACTGTTGCAGATGTTTTCCCAACTGCATCCAGTATTTGATTTGAAAAATCTGTACAGAAAGGATCAGCCACATCCACATGAACCACTAACTCTTTATCAAAAAAGCTTCGTTTTCTATTCTTTGTAAGATCAAACAACTGGTCAGGAACAACAATATCTCCTGGTGCATAATCCTCGCGGAGCGACCCACATGCACTTACGCTCAAGATAAATTTAACTCCCATCGTTTTCATCGCATAAATATTAGCTCGGTAATTTACATTTGTAGGGCTGATGGTATGCCCAATCCCATGGCGGGCAAGAAAAGCAACTCTTTTTCCTTCTAAGCCCCCAACAATTATTGGGGAACTTGGCTCTCCAAACGGAGTCTGAATTTCATGCTTCTCAATATTTTCCAAGCCTTCCATGCCATAAAGCCCAGATCCCCCGATGATGCCAATTAATGGATGCCCATTCATTCGAACTCCTAAGTGAAATCTAAGATTATTTAATTCTAGCATACACAAACAACACTGGATAGTGGGGGGAATGATGCCTATAATTATCAAACAATTTCACGATTGAAGATGTTTAATTCTAAATATTGCCTAAAAAGCTATATAATTAATAAAAATAGAAATTATGAGGATTAATGACAGAAGCAGAAAAGAGTTCCAATAAGGATCCCCTTCACGGTATAACCTTAAAAATGATTCTTGAAAAATTGGAAGAGGTTTATGGTTGGGAATATTTAGGTCAAGAAATTCAAATTCGGTGTTTTAATTTTGACCCGAGCATTAAGTCAAGCCTAAAATTTCTTAGAAGGACAGAATGGGCCAGAAAAAAAGTGGAAAATTTGTACTTAGATACCTTTAGTTCATAAATAAATTTGCAATGAATAATTGGAACTAAAATGAGATCAGATTCGTTTTAGAAGTGAAAATAAACCTGATAGAGGATTGGTACAAATTCCTCTATATGACATCTGTTTAATAAAAGGTGAAGGTATGAAAAATCAACGAATGTTTACTTTTTTGGTCCTGGGCGTGCTAATTATTTCGGCCTGCAATATGTTTTCCCCCGCATTTGATAATGGGGCTAATAATTCGGAGGATAACCCCCTCCTTACACAATCGGCACTAACACTGGAAGCGATCCTTTCAACTCAATCTGCCAATATTACAGCAACAATTGAGCATATTCAATCTTCCACACCAACCAATGTAATACCTACCGAAACCGCAACCCAAATACCTCCTACGCCCATACCATTGCCCTGTAATGCTGCAAAATTAGTTGCGGATGTATCGATACCAGATTTTACTAAATTGCCCCCAGATACAAACTTTACAAAAACATGGCGCATCAAAAATGTAGGCAGCTGTACCTGGCTAACAGATTTTGAATTAGTCTTTGTAAGTGGAAATTTGATGGAGGCTAACAGCAATATTTCTCTCCAGTCCAATGTTTTACCGGGGGAGACTATCGATATTGATATTGATTTTAAATCCCCAAATACAATCGGCCCCTATAAAAGTTATTGGATGCTGAGAACCTCTTCCGCAGTAAATTTTGGAATTGGAGATACAGCCAAAGAAGTCTTATGGGTTGAAATTGAGGTTGTATCACCTGCAAACAGCGGTTCATACAGCTTTGCAGATGAATTTTGCAAGGCCTCATGGCGAAACGTAGATAAAGAACGAACATTCGAATGCGCTGGCACAAACATCAATGGACTTGGCTTTTCGCATTTCGTTTCTACCCCAAGGTTAGAGGGGGGGGCTGTTGAAGATGAACCAGCCCTTTGGATATATGTACCAAATAATGGAAAAGTGGATGCGCAATATCCAGCCATAGAAATTTCAACAGGTGATAAATTTGTAAGCATTGTCGGTTGTATTTACAATTACACCAATTGCCACGTTGATTTCAAATTAAAATATAAGGTCGAAGGAGAAAGTGGCGTCCATCAATTAGGTAGTTGGGACGAAACCTACGACGAGACCTATTCGTTCATCGACATAGACCTGAGTAGTTTGGATGGAAAAAAAGTGATATTTATTTTGGAAATGGAATCAAAAGGAAATTCTCCCCAAAACCATGTCTTTTGGTTAAATCCGAATATTCAGCATCCATAAATTTTAGGGTCTTATTTAATATAGATAGGTTGAATTAGATCGAGAGAGAAAAACCAACCTCACCAAATTGAATCTTGTCCCCAATAGTGAGTACCACCGGCATCGAAACCCTGCTTTCATTTAAAAGTGTGCCATTTCTTGATTCCAGGTCTTCGATCCACCATTGGTTTTTCTCAAAGGTTACTTTTGCATGGGTTAAAGAGACTGTTTCATTTTGAATATGAAATTCCGACTGCGGGTCTCTCCCTACCAGAATCGTATTTATTTTGAACGGAAATTCGTTTCCATGATTATCAATAAAGCTGATCGTCTGGTTAAAGGGTGGAGTGTCAGAACCCGTCCGTTGATTGATATCTCGCCACAGGAATATTAAACCCCATGCTAAAAAACCATAAAGCGCGACAAGAATTCCTATTCGCAACAGTAGTAATACCCAGCCACTAAGATTATTCACGGGGGTTTTCCTTCTCAGGAGTTTTATTTCTCACCAGGAATTCTTTAGTGTCCTCTAGCGAATTCACAGCTTCATTTCCAAATACCAGCAATACCCCAGCCAAAGAAATCACATCTCCTGGGTGCAGAGTTACCTGCTGAATTTTTTGATCATTAATCGTTGTGCCACTTGTGGATCCCAAATCTGATAAAACATAAATGCCATCAATATTCCGGATTTGGGCGTGCTTTCGCGATACTCGCGGATCCTTTATGACCAATTGATTATCTTTATTTCTCCCGATGTTAAGTACCGCTTGCTCAATGGAAAAAATATCAACACCATTCACGATCAAATAGGCCTCAGATTCTATTGAGTCAGTCGCCTCTGAGGTCGCACTAGTCATCTTTTGGGTTTCTGTTTGCCGATTACTGAAATAGGAAGAAAATACTTTGAACTCGCCTTCAGTTATCTGATCATCACTATAGATATTGATCTCAACCAGATGTTCAAAATGGATGCCAAGGTTATTGCATGCAGAATATATAATTTCTGTGATCTGATTAGAAAATTCTAAATTAGATTTTATTTCATCCGAAAACCTTACCGGAAAATGAATAGCAAATAGATTGGGAGAAAGAACTTTCCCATCCTCAGAAATTTTCAATTTGGGCTTTATCGAATGTAGGATTTCTTCAAAAATCCTATTATTCGATTTACTTAATCCAAATAGGCTTAAAGATTTTTCTTCGATCAGTTCTTGAATTTTCGTTTCTATTTGCAGAAGAATAGTTTTCATCGTAAATTCATTTTATCTTATTTGATGGAGATGAACAAACTAAAGATTTACAATATAGTTAGTTAGAACTCAGAAATTGGGTATAAATAAATGGAACAATATTCCGCTGTGTAACGTTATAGGTATATAACAAATTGGAGATAAAAATGAATTATAAAAAAATGTTTTTGATTTTAGCATCCTTATCAGTGGTTTTATCCGCCTGTTCCGGTTTTGATAATAACTTGCTACCAGCCCGCCCCACAAACAATACCATTTCTGATCCAGGAAATATTGATGAACAAATAGAACCGATTGATAAAAGTGAATTTATTCAGGGGAATGTATTTATTAGTGAATCTGAGCTATTCATTATGGAAAGTTTCCCAGTTCAAATTTCCCTTAATCTGTTAGGGGAGCTGCCCACCCCCTGTCATTCTTTAGAAGTGGCAATTAACCCTCCCGGTGATTCGAATGTTATTGCCATAGACGTTTTTTCGTTATCCGATCCCGCAATGACTTGCATCCAAGTTCTTGAGCCTTTCGAAGAAAATATAAGTATCCCGGTCAAGGATTTATCTGATGGGATCTATGAGGTTTTTCTCAACGGTGAGAAAGTTGGGGAGTTTAGTTACCCTGCCTAAGGATATTTTCTAAATACGCTCAGACTTTCAATCGGACCTATTCACGGATTTTGGAAATCTCTGCAGTTGTTGCACGGATCAAGGATAGCAGATCATTAGGGGATAGCTCCACGGTTAACCCTCGTTGCCCCCCCGAGACAAAAATTGTTTCATGGGGCATCGCCGAGGAATCTAATACCACCTGAAACCCTTTATTGATCAAAGCCAGGGGAGATATTCCCCCCGTTTGAAGGCCAGTAATTTTTTCTGCCTCGCTATGTGTAGAAAGAACCACCTTTTTCTCCCCCAACGCCTTTGCTAATAATTTTAGATTTAGCGATAATGGTCCCGGAATAATTGCGAGGATCGGTTTTCCTTTATTAGGTCTTAGCGCAACAATAGTTTTATATACTTGGTTAGCATCCACACCCAAGATCGCAGAAGTCTCTAAAGCTGACCTTTTTTCATTTGGGCTGATGTGAACTTTAAACGACACTTTTTTAGAATCTAATAACCGAGTAACATTATTTTTCATTTCATTTACTATTCTGAAGGGGAAGAGTTAAGTTGAAAATTGCCCCGCCTTCTGGGTGATTATTTGCGGTCAATTTCCCGCCATGGGCTTCCGCCAAACGCCTTGCGATCGTCAAGCCCAGCCCGCTTCCACCTTGGTCCCTCGCCCTTGAACTATCTCCCCGATAAAACCTATCAAAGATATTCGGCAGCACATCCTCTGGAAAGCCGGGTCCGCTGTCTTTTACCGATATACTAATTTCCTTTTCCGAACCTGTGACTGTTAGGAAAATCTCTCCATTTTCTGGCGTGTGCCGTAAAGAATTTGTGAGTAAGTTGTTCAATATTTGGGAAATTCTTCCTGGATCCACAAAAGTTTGAATGTCATTTTCTGCCGACAAGGATAGCGTAATATTTTTCTTTTCTGCCTGTAATTTAAACTGACTCAGAATGTCTGAAACCAAGTTCGAAAATTCTATTTCTATTTTATTTATCGTCAACTCGTTGGTGTCCGAAAGCGCCAATAATCTCAGGTCTTCCACCATCTGGTTCAATTTTTCGTTTTGAGTCAATATCAGGTCTAAATTTTCTTGATCAATCGGGTAAACACCATCCTGCATCGCCTCAAGGTTTGCTCTTTGAATGGCAAGAGGTGTCCGTATTTCATGGGCAATATCCGCAGTCATCGCTTGCCTTCGTTTTTCTGCTGATTGTAGTGATTCTGCCAAATAATTAAATGTTTCCCCCAGAGCCACATATTCTTTTGCACCTTTGATTTCCACCCGCCTACTGAAATCACCGCTTGCCAGATCATTCGCTGCATCATTCAATTGTTTAATGGGAACTTGTAAAAAGTAACCAAAAACGATTGCCAACAAAATTGAAACACCCCCAGCTATTAATATTGAATTTAAGGCAGCACTGGTTATCCTTGTTCCCAGGGATTTGGAATAATCGATACCATTAAAGAATCCAATATCATTTGGGATCAAATAACCGACAATCTCTTCTCCCTTGTGAAGATAAATGCTATTTTCTAATACTACTTCGTCTAGTTCATCCGGGTAAATATCCACGCTGGGCCCATATAAGATTTTCCCATCCACATCCACCAAATTCATTTGAGGGCGGTTTTGGAAGGGAGTGTTTTGAGGGGGGCCCCCTGCGTTTTGTAATTGCATCCCGGGGCCAGGACCTTTGAAATTTATAGTTACAAGGTCTTCGGCCAAAGACCAATCTCCAAATTCTGCGTAATGCGCTTCAAGTTCTGCAACCAGTGTTTCCGCGCCATAATTCCCTCCACTCCGGAAAAAGTTATCGACAACATCACTGGTGTTGGTTTGTAGCCAATAGGCAAGGCTAAGTAAAGTAACCAGAATAACTGCTAAAAATGCAAGGATCAATCGCCATCTCATTCTTTACTCCATTTTGCTAAAGCGGTAACCAACACCAAAAACAGTTTCAATATAGATCGGCTTTTTAGGATTAGGCTCAATTTTGGCTCGCAAATTTTTGATATGAGCATCTACATTTCTTTCAAAACCTTCAAATACTTCCCCATCCTGTGTGGCTTCTAATAACTGTAACCGGTTGAATACTCGACCCGGATTTTTTGCCAGGGTAGCTAATATCCCAAATTCAGTGCGGGTCAAATCTATCGTATTACCCCCCATGGAAACGGAGTAGCCGGCAAGATCGATCTCTAATTCTGATATTTTAATCATAGTCGATTCAAAAGCAGAATCCACGCCAGATCGCCGCAGTACCGCTTTCACCCTGGCAACAACTTCCCTTGGGGAATAGGGCTTAGTCACATAATCATCCGCCCCTAGCTCCAATCCAATCAGGCGATCACTCTCTTCCACCCGGGCAGTAAGCATAATGATCGGGGTATTCGATTGCTTTCTGATATTTTTTGCTATTTCCAAGCCATCCATCCCAGGAAGATTAAGATCCAATATAACCAGATCAGGTTGGGTGTTTTTCCAGGTTTCTAAACCAGTGTCTCCTTTATAAGATGTAATTACCTTAAAAGAAGATTGCTCCAAATAGGAGCGAAGGACTTTCACGAGTTCGGGTTCATCTTCAATGATCAATATTGTTGTCATGATTTTAAGTATTATACAGTAGAGCTAGTGAGGAGGGCAGAAGATCCTGCCCTCCTCTTAAAATCCCTAGGAGGATTAATTACTTGGTTGGTCACCTTATGGGCGAGGGCCATTTGCTCCATTATTTCGAGGAGGGAAGCCTTCTCCGCCTCTGCCACCAGGTCCACAGAAGCCACCATTATTTCCGAATTTTCCTAATTCCTCTTCGGTGATGACACCATCTGCCAAAGCTTGTTCAATTGCAGAATCTTTTGCTGCTTGCATGATTTCCTGAACTTCTTCTATGTCCATATCAACCAATTCGTGAAGTGGAGTTCCTGCTTCATGAGCAGCTTCTAATTCTTCCACTGTGATCCCAAATGCATCAGCAATTGCGGCGCTCATATAGTCATGCAAAGGGCCTTCTTCAAAATCACCTTGTCCAGGAGGTCCACCCATTTTGCTATTTTGGCCAGGTCCACCTAATTTCGGTCGGTCTGCAAAAAGGTCAGCTTGTTCTTGAGTGATCAAGCCTTGGGAAACTGCGGCTTCAGTGGCTGCTGCATGAACTTCTTCGACCAATGCAGTAAATTCCTCACCTTCGTATCCATATTCCGCAGCAATTTCATTCAATCTTTCGCCATCTACCAATCGGGCTTCCAGCTCTTCTGCACTGATTCCAAAGGCGTCAGCATATTCTGCGATCACAAGGTCGTGTACTGGATTATCTTCCATTCCACCTACCTGTCCCTGGCGACCTTTTCCAAAATTGAATGGGGTAGGCCCATCAGCACTGGCAACGGTAGCAAAGCCAAAGGCTAATACCAACACTGCGATCAAACTAATTCCGATAACTTTCTTATTCATCTTTTACCTCTCTTTCTGGTTGTTGTTTCTTTATCGTGCCATTAGGATAAAAGAAAGTTATGAAGAAATTATGAAGGGCGTATGCAGGAAATTTGAAGAGCATGTAAAAGAATTGTAAAATGAAAAGAATAGGGCGTTACTCTTCTAGAATTAATTTGCTCAGATGATGATAAATTACTCGGGGAATCACCAATTTTATTTAATAATATTTCAAAATTGTAAGTTTACATAGATTTTCCCTCCTATTCAATAGTATGAATAAAAGGGGTATAATTTATCCACTTATTCGCTTTTACATAAATCCCATATTGATTTATTCTATTTTTAATAGTTCAGCACAAGAAAAATATTTCAGATTTTTCATTACCAATAAATAAATAAAAACTATTCTTTTTGGAAATTGACTTGGACAGAAAAAAAGGTAATGACACTAATATTGGCTTACCCTCCCGTCGAAATGTATTAACTACCGGTGTTGTCGTACCAAATACATCTCGCTGTGTGCAATGTGGCATTTGTTCATATAACTGTCCTATTAATATCGATGTACGAAGACACGCCTGGCTGGGTGAACCCGTTAAAGATCGACATTGTCTAACTTGTGGGGAATGTGTACAAAGATGCCCAAGAGGCGTATTAAGATTTGAAGCCACAAATATGTTTAATGAAGAATCTATATTAAACGGGGGAAAGTAATGAGCAGATTCGTGATCGTTGGTAGTGGCGCAGCAGGAATTGCAGCCATTCAATCTATTCGAGAGCTAGACAAGAACTCCGAAATAGTTTTAGTCATGGCCGAAAAAGAAGGATATTACTCTAGACCCGGTCTTGCATATTATCTCAACAAAGAGATCCCTGAAGCCCAACTATTTCCATTTTCTAAAGATGATTTCTCCCAGATGAACCTGAAAATTATATTTGGAATTGTAGAAAGTGTTCTCCCAGAAACAAAAGCGATCTCATTCTCTGACGGAAAAACGATTCGATATGACAAATTATTGATCGCCGTCGGGGCAAAAGCTGTCCGCAGCTCAATTTCTGGAACAGATCTTGATGGAATAATTTATCTCGATATGTTGAGTACCATCAAGATTGCGATAAAAAAAGCAAAGAAGGCTAAAACAGCTGTTATCGTCGGTGGGGGAATTACTGCAATTGAGTTGGTTGAGGGCTTAATTGCCCAAAAAGTAAAGGTGCATTTTTTACTGCGAAAAGATAGATTTTGGGGAAATGTTTTAGATAGTGAAGAATCGCAACTGGTCGAGAATCGTTTAAAAGATGAAGGGGTAGTTATTCATTATCAAACTGAGATCGAAAGCATTTCTGGCAAAAAAGGGAAAGTATTTGCAATTAGGACAAAAACAGGGGAGGAAATCCCTTGTCAAATTGTAGGCTTTGCTATCGGTGTGCGGCCGAGACTGCATATTGCAGAAAAAAGTGGCATTAAATCCGAGAGAGGGATTTTGGTGAACGAATTTTTAGAAACAAACTTCCCAGATGTATATGCTGCAGGAGATGTAGCTGAAGTTTATGATCCCCATATTGGTAAACACATTCTTGATAGTTTATGGGATCTTGCAAGAAGTCAAGGAAAAATAGCAGGTTTCAATATGGCGGGGAAAAAGAAAAAGTACATAAAAGATGTTCCTTTTAATGTTACCCGCCTTGCAGGGTTAACCACCACCATTATCGGAGCAATCGGTCAAAAAGGAATGGATACCAAGGCAGAAATCGTTCGTGGGGAAAGTGAAACTTGGCAAGAAATTCCAGATGCGCTTGTAAGCCAATACAAATTCGATTCCAATCGCATACGATTAATGATCGGAGAAAATACCATTGTCGGTGCTTTGATCATGGGAGATCAAACCCTATCAGAAGCACTTCATCAGATTGTTAATCAAAAAATTGATATTTCGACAATAAGAGATAAATTACTTCAATCTCAAGTTCCATTGGGGGAAACACTCGCTAATTTCTGGAAAGAATGGAGAAAAGAGAATGCGTATTAAGAATATAGAATTTTGGGCGTCCCTTGTAGCGATTGCCCTACTTACGACAGTATATTTGCTGGTCATATTGATTGAAGGATCGATTCCAGCTGCTGGAGAATTTTTTGGTCATTCCTTAGGAGTTTTAGGTTTCTTGTTGATGTTAATGACCGAAACCTTATATTCATTACGAAAGAGAAGCAAAACCGCTAAGTGGGGTCGGATGAGCCACTGGCTTTCCTTCCATATCTTTACTGGCATTGTGGGTCCCTACATGGTGTTGCTCCATACCTCTTGGAAATTTAATGGAATCGCCGGAATCCTGCTCTTATTAACTGCAATAGTTGTATTTAGCGGATTTATTGGACGTTACATTTATACCGCCGTCCCCCGAACTGTAGACGGAATAGAAATTGAAGCAGAAGAAATAAAAAAATCTATTTTGTTAACCAATGCCCAGATAAAAGGTTGGATGAATATGCAGCCCAACGAGGCTAAATTATTTGAATCTGAAATTAGTGAATCTTTAAAAACACCGGAGAAAAAATCGTTATTGATCTTTGGTAGATCCATTGAAAAATTTAAAAACAAAAGAAAGTGGCGTAAACTTTATGCTGATGATGCAAAGGTCAACACCGAATTGGCGAAAGAGCTGGAAAAATTAGTACAAAAAAGAAAACGCCTCGGCAGGCAGGTCGCTTCTTTGGCAATGACGAGAAGGATGCTTTCCGTTTGGCATTCTGTCCATATTCCAATTGGAATGGCGTTATTCACAGTATCGATATTCCATATTGGCGGAGCAATTTATTACTCCACATTATTACAGTAAGGGAAGCGATTGATTTTGGAGTTTCATCATGAGCAATAAAAGATTAGGCTGTTTAACAGTAAACGCATTGATATCTTTTTTATTAAGCATTTTCGTTGTCGCAATTGTTTTCGTCATTAGTGGCAAAGCAATGTTTAGTCCCGGGGAACTTTCCGACGCATCAAGATCTCAACCAATTAATGGTGTTTCATCGCATGATGAGATTAAAGAGATTTGTGGAGAGTGTCACGCCGTTCCATACTCGGATCGCACCATGACAGAACTTTGCATCGAATGCCATCTTACCGCGCTAGATGATTTTGATAATGAAGATCATGCCCATAGCAGTATGGTTTATGAATATCAAACTATTGAGTGTTTTTATTGCCATATCGATCATAAAGGGAAAGATGCCAAAACTACTTTTTTCCCATCGGGTGTATATGTAGATCACACCCGCACCGGTTTTACTTTAGACGCTCATAATCAGGCTGATGTGGATTGTACAGGATGCCATATTGACAATTTTTCCAGTTTCAAGGTTTCTATTTGCGAAGATTGTCATCAAAATGAAAATCCCATATTGATGGCTGATCATGTTTTAATATTTGATTATGATTGTCTTGCCTGTCATGATGGAGTCGAAACCTACGGAAAATCCTTTGATCATAATGAGGTGGAGTTTCAACTAATTGGTAGCCACGCAGGCCTAGAATGTGAAAGTTGTCATCAAGATCAAAATACGATCAGTGAAATAAAAAACACATCCCAGGAATGCATCGATTGTCATGAAAAAGACGACGTACACTTAGGGACTTTTGATACAAACTGTGCAGAATGCCATACCCCAGTGATCTGGATTGAAGCAGAATTCGATCATATGTCAACTGGATGGGAGTTAGAAGGAAAACATCAGAATTTAGAATGTTTAGATTGCCATGTAGACCGTACATATTTGGGGGCATCTTCTGATTGTTTTAGTTGCCATGAAGAAGAAGATGAACATATGGGACAATTTGGTCAAAGTTGTGGAACTTGTCACATCCCAGAGGATTGGACGATCAGCATCTTTACCCACCTTTTGCCCATCGCCATAAATTGCGAAAGTTGTCACCAGGTGGATGCGCCAGATCCGCATTACAAAGGCCAATGTTCCGCATGTCATATCACTGATGCATGGACCCCCGCAACATTTGATCATTTGGTAGCTGAGGCAAATAATTGTTCGGAATGCCATTTTAGCAACGCACCCGTTCCTCACTATAACGGCCAATGTTCTGCCTGCCATACCGTGGATGCTTGGTTACCAGCCTCATTTGATCATGCAGTTGCAGGTGCCTATATTTGCACAAACTGCCATACACCCGATAAGCCTATCAATCATTATGGCGGGCAGTGTTCTGCATGCCACTCTACCGCTTATTGGTCCCCAGCCAATTTTAATCATACCGCAGCAGGGGCAACAAATTGCCAAGAGTGTCATCTCAATTCGAGACCCGCTAACCACTTTTCTGGGCAATGTTCAGACTGTCATAGCACCGAAGCATGGAAACCTGCCAGCTTTAACCATACCTTCCCTCTGGATCATGAGGGCGCTAATAGCGATTGTTCGCTTTGTCATACTGGTGGAAATTACCAATCGTATTCATGTGATGCCTGTCATGATTCAGGAGAAATGGCTGATAAGCATTCCGATATTCCAAATTATGGGAATTGTATGGATTGCCACGCCGATGGTCAAAAAGAGGACGACGATTGATTTTATATAAGGCACTGATTTATTTCGAGAATTAGATTAGTTTACGAACAGGGCTAGTCATCATTTTCCCCGGCGATGATCTTGATGCGCTCCCAAGGTTTGAGACTCTCGTCTTCGGAGAGGGCCATGCGGAGATCATAGACCTGGTCTCGGAGTAGGGCAGCGGTTTCAAATTCGAGGGCCTGGGCGGCGGCTTTCATCTTCTTTTCCATCTCTTCGATCATTTTCTTAATTTCAAACGGGGGCAATTTCCCGGTGCCAACAACTTTGTAGTCTGCGCGAGATTCTGCGATGGCGTGGGCCTCGGTGCTGATCTGGTCGGTGAGGTCTCGGACGGCCTTGATGATGGAAGTTGGCTCGATGCCTTTCTTTTTGTTATGGGCTTCTTGGATGGCGCGGCGGCGATTGGTTTCGTCGATGGCCCCTTTCATAGCATCGGTGACTTTGGCTGCATACATGATGACGGTGCCTTCTACGTGGCGAGCCGCACGACCCACCGTTTGGGTGAGGGCGGTTTGGGAACGCAGGAAACCTTGTTTATCGGCATCTAAGATGGCAACCAGGGAGACTTCAGGGAGGTCTAGACCCTCTCTGAGGAGGTTTATGCCGACGACGACATCAAATACCCCTAGACGTAAGTCCCGGAGAATACCGATGCGTTCCAGGGTGTCTACCTCGGAATGCAAATAATGGACCTTGATACCCATTTCCATGAGGTAGTCGGCGAGGTCTTCGGACATGCGTTTGGTGAGGGTGGTGACCAGGGTGCGCTGCCCTTTTTCTACCTGTTTCTTGAGTTCACCAAGCAGATCATCGATCTGGCCTTCGACGGGTCTGACTTCGATGACGGGATCGACCAAGCCGGTGGGGCGGATGATCTGGTCAACGACCTTGGTGCTATGTTCAAGTTCGTAGGGACCCGGCGTGGCGGTGGTGTAGATGGTCCAACCCATGCGTTCTTCGAATTCATCGAATTGAAGCGGGCGGTTGTCTAATGCGGAGGGTAAACGGAAACCGTAGTCTACCAAGGTTTGCTTGCGGGAGCGGTCGCCGTTGTACATGCCGCGAATTTGGGGGACGGTCATGTGGGATTCATCGATGAAGAGCAGGTAATCGGAGGGGAGGTAGTCGATGAGGTTCCAGGGTGCAGTGCCCGGCCCGCGTCCATCGAGGTGGCGGGAGTAGTTCTCGATTCCGGCACACATCCCTGCTTCCCGGAGCATTTCCAAATCG
>JABJGH010000013.1 GCA_018662365.1 Chloroflexota bacterium
AAAATTATTTGTTTTTTATATACTTCGTTGATTTCTAATAATCTTAACAGGATGGTTGAAACTCCCTTAAAATCGTATAATAAAAAAGGATACCATCAACCTTTTATCTCAGCATTCTTTTAACCTATCATAATTTAAACTAGGCAAACTTACGAGGATTTTATGAAAAACCCAACCCTTAAGAAAATTTCGGTCATTCTGTTTTTAATGATCCTGCTTTCCTGGGCTTGCGTTTTACCTAGTATCGGTAATAATGCCGAAGAAAATTCTGAACAATCTCAATTAATCGCTACCCAAGGTCCTTTGCCCCCAGCCGTTGTGGAAGTATTCCCTATTCCTGGTAGCCGTTTACCCTTGGATGGGGGTGTCTCTTTCTATTTTAATCAACCTATGGACAGGCAGTCTGTTGAAGCGGCTATTAATGGCACGCCCACATTATCAGGATCTTTTTCTTGGGAAAATGATCAAACAGTTAAATTTTCACCGGCCAAGGACTGGCTACCAGATAACGAAATAATATTTACAGTCTCCGAGAGTGTCAAAGCAGAAAACGGGTTATTAATGCAAGGGGACGCAAGTTTTTCCTATAAATCAATAAATTATCTAGAACCTATTCAAACCTTACCTGAAACAGGCGTAATGAATGCAAGCCCTTCTTCTTCCATCTCGGTGAGTTTTAATCAACCTGTGGTGGCGTTAGGTGCAGAGGATCATGATTTGCCTGCATTTAGGTTATCACCTGAGGTATCGGGAAAGGGGGAATGGATAAATACTAGCACTTATATATTCACCCCTGAGGTGAGTTTAAAAGGTGGCGTATCTTACACTGTTATTTTTAACCAAGATCTGGAAAGCCTGCTGGGGGCACCGTTGAGAGAAATCGAAGAAGAATGGATTTTTACAACCGGTTTTCCAGAAGTTGTTTCGAGCTCACTCGATAATTACTTGGTAAGAGTGCCAATGGATGTCTCTCCAAGAATTGGATTTAACACTTCGATGATCCCATCTGAAGTTGAACAAGTCTTCTCTTTATCAAGTTCTACAGGTCAAGAAATAAATGGCGAATTTGAATGGGCGGATAATAACTCCTCTTTCACATTTATCCCAAATGAAATTTTGGATCGGTCCACATTATATGCCTTGAGAATTGGGGATCTTTATGAGCAATCTTTCTATACCTTCACCGAATTGAGTGTCGTCGATCAATTCCCCGCCAATATTGATCTCGGCGATCCTAACGGTTCATTCTCGATCACTTTATCCTCAGAGTTAAAAAACAATATTGACTATTCTGAATTTATTTCTATCAACCCCATGCCAGATGGCTTCCAAATTAGAACTGAGAATAATTACCAATGGGATGTGCGAAATAAAATCCGGATAAATGCTTTTTTCCAACCCAATAGGGTCTATACAGTTAATTTATCTGGCGATCTGGAAGATAAATGGGATCAGGCATTAGGACTAGATCAATCCATAACCTTTAGAACCGGTACTTATGAACCTAATTTTAATAAATATTTTTATTACAACGGTATGTGGGTAGACCCCTCAAACCCTGTGATGGCTGCAGAAGCAGTAAATATTTCTTCTGTAAACATGATGGTTGGCAGTCTTCCCTTAGAGAAATTACTTTCCTATGAACGCTCCTATTGGAATGATGATGGGTATCGACCCGCAGATCTCATTTCTTGGAATCAGCCCGTAAACTTGCCTTCAGATAATGCCCAAGAGCTTTCAATACCTCTGAGCCAATTTGGCACAAGCTTAGATCCTGGTATCTATTGGTTAATGGCGAGTTCCCCCCAAATAGAATCAAATTTCCTTGCTCCTTCGTTTGTGGTCGCAAGCCACGTGAGCTTAGTATTCAAAACCAGTGCACAAGATGTTTCGGTTTGGGCAATAGATCGGAGAGATCAATCTCCTGTTGCCGATCAATTGGTCCAGGTATTTGACCTTGATGGAAATTTAATCGCAACAGGAAAGACCAGTGCAGAGGGCTTATTCTATTCCGAAACCTTGTCCGAAAGGGAAACTCGAAATTATCAAACGATAGTGATGATGGCTGAACCAGGGGATGAGTATTTCTCCTTAGCTTCCTCAGATTGGGCGCCTTATTATTCGGAATTTGGCAGTTATTATGGCTACAGTTTAGGTACAAAATCCTATGTATACACCGATCGGCCAATATATCGCCCGGGAGATTTGATCCATTATCGGGCGATCATTCGCGAAGAATCGGATGGCCGCTATCAAATTCCTGACCAATCTTCAGTAATCGTAAAAATTAACTATGACTACAGCAAAGTTTTGGAAGAAAGTGAGGTTTCACTTTCAGAGTTTGCATCAGCAACAGGAAGTTTCAAAATACCGGCAGATGCACCAACTGGATATTATTGGATTGAGGTATCAAAGGCAGATTGTGAAGCAAATTGCTCGCTTGGTGGTGTTAATGTGCCAGTTTCTGCCTACGTAAAACCAAGTTTAGATCTGCAAGTGGATATTCTGAATGAAGATGCAATGCCTGGAGATGACTTATTGGCAGAAACAACCGTCAATTATTTCTTTGGTCAAGATGCAGGTGGCATTGAAGTAGAGTTTCGCTGGTATTCATATGACCACTATTTTAATATTCCCGGTTTTTCCGTTGGCGCAATCGATTCTGATCCGGGATTTTATTATTATGGTTCTTTCGGGGGTAGCTATCAAGAACACGAATCCGGAAGCGCAACAGTAGATGATGACGGCAACTTAAACTTAGCTTTGCCAGTATCTTCCCATACGGAACCCCGAGAATACTTCCTGTCGATTAACATTGATCAAGAGGGGGAACAATCGATTGGTGGCGAAGACAATGTAGTCGTACATCCTGCTGAATATTATATTGGCATTAAGGCGGACTCGAGGGTGGGGCGAGTGGATCAAGAAATGGGATTTGAGGTGAGGGTAGTGGATTGGGATCTCAACCCTGTTGGTTCAAAAAGCATGGTGGCGAACTATTATCAGGTCACATGGGAGCCGGTGTTTTCTCAATTTGGGCAGGAAGGGAGTAAACCGGTCTACTCAGAAATATCTAGCGAAGAGATCGAAATTAATTCTTTGGGAGTTTCAAATTTAAAGTTCACCCCCACAAAACCAGGAGTGTATATGGTTGAGGTGGAAGATAGCAAAAGCTTAAGTCAAACGATGGTTTGGGTAAATGGTATAGGAAACGTGAGTTGGAAAAATGTTCTCTTTGACCGTGTCGAATTGGAAAAGGACCAAGAGACTTATCAGCCTGGGGACACTGCTCAGATCTTTATCCCCAATTCTTTTGTTGGACCGGTGCAAGCCTTGGTTTCAGTGGAGCGGGGCAAGATCATTCGGCAAGAGGTCATTCAATTTGAGGGGAGTGGAACGATATACGAACTTGATTTGGATGATTTATCAGCACCAAATGTATTTCTTTCGGTTTCAGTAATCGGCATGAATGAGAAGGGTGTGCTGTCTCTAGCCCAAGGGAATGTTAATCTTCCTGTAGACCCTGAGGAGTTCGAGCTGGATCTTGAAGTGATTGGAGACCCGGTGAGATCTGGTCCTGGAGATGAAGTGACCATTTCCATTCGAGTAACGGATTCTAATGGGAAGCCCATTGAAGGCGAATTTTCGGTGGGTGTTGTGGACAAGGCTATATATGCCTTGGCAGACCCAATAGAACAAAATATATTAACGGCATTCTACGAGGAGAAAAGACTGGGGGTAAAAACAAGCGGGTCTTTATTGGTTTCAACCGAAAACCAAGATGACACTGTTTCAGATCAGGGGGGACTTGGGGGAGGGGGCGGGGACGCCCCACCAGCATTGCGTAATGATTTTCAGGACACCGCATTTTGGGTGGGTCAAATAATAACAAATCGTAATGGCGAAGCGGTTGTAGAAGCTATAATGCCAGATAATTTAACCACTTGGAAGATCTTGGTTCGAGGTATTACAGTAGATACCAAGGTGGGAGAAGCCGAAATAGAAATAATCACCACCAAAGAACTGATCATTCGCCCGGTGACACCACGATTTTTAGTTTCTGGGGATCACCTTGAAATAGGTGCATTTGTACATAATAACTCCAACAAAGATCTACAGATCGGAGTGGCTATCCAAGCTGTTGGATTTGTCTTAGATGACCCCAGTACCGCCTTGCAGGAAGTAAATATTCCTTCAGGGGAGCGAGTTTTACTAAATTGGTGGGGAGCGGTTGAAGATATTGAATTTGTAAAATTGATATTTGCCGCAGAAGGTGGAGGGCTCAGTGACGTCACAACCCCTCAAATGGGAGATATCCCCGTGTTGCGATACCTAGCAAAACAAACCTTTAGCACTTCGGGGTTATTAAATGAGGAAGGTGAAAAACTAGAAGTAATTAGCCTGCCACCTTCTATCAATACGAATGATGGAAGCCTGAAAATCACCCTTGCAACTTCATTGGCTGGTGCAATCCTCCCAGGATTAGAAGTATTAGACAATAATCCTTACGAAAGTGTGGAAGGAACCGTTTCTAAATTTTTGCCGAACTTAGAAGCCTATCGAGCTGTCAAAGAATTTGGACTAGAAGTTCCTGAGCTAGAAGCACGATTAGCAGGGAATCTTGAAGATGCTTTATTCAAGCTTAATTCAACCCAAAATTATGATGGGGGTTGGGCTTGGACAACCGGTCGAGAAAGCAATCCTTATCTTTCCGCATATGCTTTATTAGGAATTCATCGAGCGAAACAGATCGGAATGGATTTCGACCAAAACTCATTCACCTCCGCAAAACAATTTTTAGAAACATATCTCTTTGAGAATAGTAGTGAATTCAAAACACCCGCAGATTTTAACCAAGCAGCCTTCGTGTTTTATATTCTGCAATTAACAGGAAATTCCGACTCATATAATGTAATTGCATTCGATATTATCCGAGACCGTTTATATGAAAATATTGCTCAATTTGATCCGATGGGCCAGGCGTTTCTTGCATTAGGATTAGCAGAAAAAGATAATACAGATCCTTTGGTCAGAGAGATCCTCAGTGATTTAAAAAGCAATGTGATTCGATCCTCTACAGGTACCCATTGGGAAAAAGAATCAGCTAATCCAGGAAATTTTAATTCAACCATCATTAATACTTCTGTTGTGCTTTATGCTTTGGCACAAGAAGATCCCAGTTCTCCGTTGGTTGCGGATGCTGTCCGATATTTGATCGCTCACCGTGATGTATATGGGGCATGGTCTTCAAATTATTCCACGGCTTGGTCACTCCTCGCATTGGTAGAAGTAATGAAGGGAACCGGAGAGTTAGGAGGGGAGTTTGACTTTTCAGCCATCTTAAATTCCACGGAAATCGCAATTGGAAAAGCTGGAGGGATAGGTCAGTTTACCGAAATTACTACCTCGGTAGGTGTAAAAGACTTATTCCCAGAATTGCCGAATTCCTTGTTGATTCAAAGAGATTCTGGCTCAGGGAGGCTATATTATTCGGCGGCATTACAGGTAAGTCAACCTGTAGAAGATGTATCACCCCTGAGTAAAGATATCAGTATTGAGAGAGCTTATTCAGATCCAAACGAAGATTGCGGATTAAAGGCCTGCCGCTCTTTAAACCAAGGCATCATCAATGACTTTGTCAAGGTCATATTAAATATCACTGTCCCGAACGATCTTTATTACGTCGTTGTCGAAGATTTTATTCCGGCAGGTGCTGAGATTATCGATTCCAGTCTGAAAACCTATAATTATTATTACGATGACCAAAGTTATGATGTGCAATCCCCGTATTCTGGGGGTTGGGGATGGTGGCATTTTGATAACCCAAAGATCTATGATGATCATATCTATTGGCTCGCTGAGTTTCTACCGAAGGGTTCCTATCAATTGACCTACACGATTGCCCTATTGCATTCGGGAGAGTACCAGGTGATACCCGCGCACACCGAACAACTCTATTTCCCAGAAGTGCAGGCAAACAGCGCCGGAGAAAAATTTAATATTCTTCCGTAAGTTTGGTTTGGCATGCTCTAATATATCGGATAGGCAAAAGTTCAGGTTGACTTTGGATTTTTAGCATGCTATTATCCAAATAGAAGAAATTATTTTATTTTTTTGTCATTATTTTCTCGTCTCAATTTATATAAGATTTTTTGCAATTATTTCTGATTATTATTTATTATTCATCTCAGAAAATCACCAGATATTGAATGGATCATGGGGGAATACAAAAATCAAGCATACAACTATGCTTACCTTTCTATCGATAAAATTGCAGACGAGGGATGGAAACAGGAGTTTAATATGAGTATAGATTTCATATCTCGTATCATTGGATTGATCATTTTTGGTTCACTGGGTGTATGGCTGGGGGTCTATTTGTCAGACATAGTGGGGGGTCTAGTTGAATTATGGGCAAGCGTCCTAGGACTAATGGGGGTGTTAGTGGGTTTAGTTTTATCTCCCTATATTATTGTTCGGCCCACCAAAGCATTTCGCGCAAAGCTTCGTCAAATATCTGCCCGCACATTATTTTTCGGAATTATTGGATTAATTTTAGGTTTATTGATCTCTGTTCTGATATCCTTCCCATTGGCCGCGTTATCGGAACCCTTAAATCGTTGGTTGCCTTTAATTTCTGCGGTCTTCCTTGGATATTTTGGGATCTACATTTTTGTATCTCGTCAGAATGATGTATTCTCTTTTTGGAAAAGTCTTTCTGGTGCCACAGATCAAGATGGGGCAAGATCAGGGTCAAATAAATCAGTCCGCCAGATCCTGTTAGATACCTCGGTGATCATCGATGGCCGAATAGCTGATATTGCCCGTACGGGATTCTTGTCAGGAGAACTGCTCATTCCTGGCTTCGTTCTAAATGAGTTACAATACATCGCCGATTCAAGTGATAATCTACGTCGTCAACGCGGGCGAAGAGGGTTAGAAGTCCTTGCTCAAATGCAAAAAGACCCCCTAATCCCTGTAAATATAAGTGATATTGATGTGGAAGGATCTAGGCAAGTAGACGATAAATTGGTTATTCTTGCAAAGCAATTACGCGTACCCGTTTTAACAAATGATTTTAATCTCAATCGTGTGGCCGAATTGCAGGGTGTGACCATCTTAAATATCAATGAACTTGCAAACGCAGTAAAAGCAGTGTACTTACCTGGCGAAGTTTTGCCTGTTCGGGTGATCCAAGAAGGAAGGGAATCTGGTCAGGGCGTAGGTTATTTAGATGACGGCACCATGGTTGTTGTGCAGGGTGGCAATAATTCTATAGGTATCGAAATGAACACCGTCGTTACCAAGGTTTTACAAACTGCCGCAGGGCGTATGATCTTTGCCCGTATTGAAAACAGTAAGTAACTGGGAGTTGGAGCAAAAGGAATGTCAATTCGTTTATACAATACCCTTACTCGAGAGAAGGAAGAATTTAAAACCCATGAAGAGGGGAAGGTTTCATTGTATGTTTGTGGCCCAACCGTGTATGACAATGCACATATCGGGCATGCAATGTCGAGCATGGTTTTTGATATCATTCGCCGCTATTTAAACTATCGCGAATATGAAGTGCGTCATGTGATGAATTACACCGATGTCGATGACAAGATCATTCAGCGTTCACTTTACGAAGGAGTTGATCCAATCGAATTGGCTGAACGGTATATTAATCAATATGACCAACACATCAAAGACCTAAACATATTGCCTGCAACCGTATATCCTCGTGTGACCACTGAAATGCCAAACATCATTACCATGATCAGCGGGTTGATCGAAAAAGATTATGCCTATGAGGCCGGTGGAGATGTGTATTTCCGAGTGCTCCAGGATGAAGATTATGGCAAATTATCTCGACGAAAGCTAGAAGATATGCAATCTGGCGATCGAATCGATATCGACGAGAGAAAGGAAAGCCCAATGGATTTCGCTCTTTGGAAAAGCGCCAAAGAAGGAGAGCCTTCTTGGGAAAGCCCGTGGGGATTAGGCAGACCAGGCTGGCATATTGAATGTTCGGCAATGTCTCTGCAGCATCTCGGTGAACAAATTGATATCCATGGCGGTGGGAATGATTTGATTTTCCCCCATCACGAAAATGAAATTGCACAATCAGAAAGTTTTTCAGGGAAACCGTTCTCTACCTATTGGCTGCATAATGGCATGGTGCAATTATCCGGCGAAAAAATGTCAAAATCCATTGGCAATCTGGTTACTATCGGGGATTTCTTGGAAGAGAATGATGCCGATGTATTGAGAATGATGGTGCTTAACACAGGTTATCGAAGTCCCCTGATCTATAACAGTACGGTCGTCGAGCAAAGTACCAAAGCCCTAGAAAGACTCAAAAATGGATTACGACCCGCCTTTGAAACCTCCGCTGGGGCAGATTCAGGACAACTCAAATCCTTAGAAGAACAGGTTTCAAAAACCAAAGAGAAATTCCTTGCGATCATGGATGATGATTTTAATTCTGCCGGTGCGCTGGGCCAGCTCTTCGATCTGGTCCGTATGATCAATCAGGCAAGAGATGCCGGTGCAACGGCCGATGAGCTTTCCTCTGGACAAAATTTATTACGAGAACTCACTGGTGTTTTTGGCTTGAGCCTCGAAAAATCCGCAACCGGACAAGCTGAAGCAACCCCCTTTATTGATTTGCTTATTGAAGTTCGAAAAGGTCTTCGTGTGGAAAAACAATGGGCTTTATCTGATTTGGTACGTGACCAACTGAAAGAATTAGGAGTCCTTCTGGAAGATAACAAAGATGGCACTTCTTGGCGTTGGGAATGAGTTTCGAATCTAAGAATTTTAATTACGGTTAATCCTCATGCGAAAACTATGAAAGAATTTATTTATGGGCGTAATCCGGTTTATGAAACATTGCGGGCTGGTAGACGCAAGGGTTTTCAGTTATTGTTGGCTAAGGGAGGAAAAGAAAAAGGGCGACTTGGCGAAATTGTAAATTTATGTCGAAAAAAGAGAATCGATATTATTTATGTCCAACGCCAACAGCTAGATAAAATATCCTCCCATCACCAGGGTGTAGCGCTAGAAACGAATGGTTATGCTTACACCCCCTTAGAAGATATGCTTTCTCTTGCTGAAAAAAGAGGAGAAAGCCCGTTTTTACTTATCTTGGACACCCTTCAGGACCCCCAAAATTTAGGCACGCTCCTTAGGACTGCCGAGATCGTTGGTGTCCATGGTGTATTACTTCCCCTTCGGCAAACAGCCACGGTTACACCCGCGGTTGTGGCTGCATCCTCCGGCGCGAGTGAACATATGTTGGTCGGGCAAAGTAACTTGGCGCAAGCAATTAGTATTTTAAAAGAAAATGATGTTTGGGTAATCGGTCTGGACGGCGGTGAAGAATCTCAACGGGTGGATAAAGTCAATTTGAAAGGGAATTTAGCCTTGGTTGTTGGGAATGAAGGGCAGGGCATGCGTCAATTGGTGAGAAATTCCTGTGACATCTTATTGAAATTGCCCCAACGCGGGGAATTAGATTCCCTAAATGCTGCCGCAGCTGGGTCAATTTCCCTATATTTCGCTTGGCAGCAGCGAGGTTTTTCATAAAAGGCGGGGGGAATGTATTTAGAAACGATCCAATTAAAAACAACTCGTGTTTGTTTAGCTGAACCAGGAAAGATCATTATTGTCGGCACTCCCTCCAGATCTCTGGATCAAATTTTGCCCTTTCTTGCAAATTTACCCGGTGTAATTGGTTATAAACCTGATACTAACATCCTTACTTTTAGGCGAAAAACTGGGTTTATGACCCTTTATCCAGAAGAAGTGATTTTTACCCAAGTTACTGATAATGAAGAAGGTATAAGTTTATTCGAGGCACTAGTAGATGCCATAAATTCAACATGGGAGAAACGAGAGCAATTAACCGCGGTAACGAACTCAAAAAAACCCAATAAACACCTGGATTATTACCTTCTACTTCCCAAAACCAACTGCAAAATTTGTGGGGAAAGCACCTGCCTTGCATTTGCTTCGAAACTGTTCTTAAATGAAATTTCTCTCGATGCATGCGAGCCACTTTTTCAAGAAGGATATGAAGATCGAAGAATTACGCTTGAAGCCATGCTTAGCTAGATTTTTGTTTTCCCAATAATAGAACAAAACCATTGACGCGCGTTCAGATTCAGGTTAAACTTTTCCGCTGGGTAGACATAAAACCTTGTCCGGCTAGTTTCCCTCTGGTATAATCGCTTGGCTTTACCAGAGCGCACTTTTAAATGTTAATATTCCCGCCACCATAGCTCAGCTGGTAGAGCAACCGCCTTGTAAGCGGTAGGTCATCGGTTCGACTCCGATTGGTGGCTTCATGACGGAATCAATAGATTCTGTTGCGATTTTGTGAGTGAGGCTGAAGTTTTTCAACCCTACTCACTAACTGGCAACAGTTACACATTGGACAGGTACCCAAGTGGCCAAAGGGGGCGGACTGTAAATCCGCTGTCAACGACTTCGGGGGTTCGAATCCCTCTCTGTCCACTACGACTTGCGCAAGCAAGTCGTTTGTGAGAATGGCCATTCTCACTTCAATAGAGAGTAGAGTTTTTACTCTGTAAAACCTCTAAGCAATTGGTTTTATCAATTGCCCGCCTCCATAGCTCAGTAGGTTAGAGCGCGTTCTTGGTAAGAACGAGGTCATCGGTTCGACTCCGATTGGAGGCTCTCGAAACTAGTATAAATATGTGATTAAGGAGAAAGAAAAACATGGGTAAAGAAAAATTTGATCGAAGTAAACCCCATCTTAACGTGGGGACAATGGGACATATTGACCACGGAAAGACGACATTAACCGCCGCGATCACCAAAGTTGCAGCGATCATGGGAGGCTCCCAAGAATTCCGAGCCTTTGATACGATTGATAATGCACCTGAAGAACGAGAGCGCGGCATCACCATTAATATTTCCCATGTGGAATACGAGACAGAAAAACGTCACTATGCCCATGTGGATATGCCCGGACATCGTGACTATATCAAGAATATGATCACAGGTGCTGCTCAGGTAGACGGCGCAATCTTAGTTGTTGCCGCTCCTGATGGACCAATGCCCCAAACACGAGAACATGTGCTCTTGGCCCGCCAAGTAGAAGTGCCCTCGATCGTGATCTATATGAACAAGATCGACATGATGGACGATCCTGAACTACTCGAATTGGTCGAGATGGAATTGCGCGAGTTGTTGAATGAATACAACTTCCCTGGCGATGAGACCCCGATCGTGAAAGGTAGTGCATTGAAAGCATTAGAAAGTGAAAGTACAGACATTGCTGCAGAAGAATATGCAAGCATCATCGAATTGTTGCGAGTAGTGGATGAGTATATTCCAGAACCTGCTCGAGAAACCGACAAACCCTTCATGATGCCGATTGAAGATGTGTTCTCGATCAAAGGTCGTGGCACAGTGGTCACTGGACGAATCGATCGAGGTACGATCAAAGTCAACGAACCGGTAGACATTGTTGGCTTACGAGACGAGATCGGCAAGACCGTTGTGACTGGTGTAGAAATGTTCCACAAACAATTGGACGAAGGATTGGCTGGGGACAATGCTGGTTTATTACTGCGTGGTATCGATCGAGAAGATATCGAACGTGGGATGGTATTGGCAAAAGTAGGAAGTATCAAAGCTCACAAGAAGTTCATGAGTGAGGTTTATGTGTTGAGAAAAGACGAGGGTGGGCGTCACAAAGCATTCTTCAATGGTTATCGACCGCAGTTCTATATCCGAACCTTGGATGTGACTGGAGAGATCACGATGCCAGAAGGTGTGGAAATGGTTATGCCTGGAGACAATGTCAACTTGCAAGTAGACTTGATCACCCCGGTAGCCTTAGAGCAAGGTGGCAATTTCGCCATTCGTGAAGGCGGACTAACCGTCGGCGCTGGCGTCATCACAGAAATTCTGGACTA
>JABJGH010000012.1 GCA_018662365.1 Chloroflexota bacterium
CCCTTCCCCGAAGAAACGGCAGCGATGAGAGATTTTATTGAGCGAGAGATTCAGGTACCCGTTCGCTATTTGATTAATACCCATTACCATGCAGATCATACTTGGGGAAATTATTTTTTCCCACAGGCCAAGATCGTAGCCCATTCACTCTGTTATCAATATTTAGAAGAAATTGCTATTCCTGCGCTTGAAGAGGCGAAAAAAGGAAATTCTGTTTTCAAAAATACGAAGATCGTATTGCCGGACATTACTTTTTCGGAAGGCGATATAGGGTTACAGATCGGGAAAAAGAATTTGCGCCTGTTTCAGTTGCCCGGTCACAGCCCAGATAATATTGCAATTGTGATCGAAGAAGATCGAGTGATGTTTTCAGGGGATACGATCATGCCGGTGCCCTATATTGTGGATGGTGATATTGACCTCACAATTTCCTCCCTGAAGGAAATAGCAAAAATGGGATTGGAAAATATCGTGCAAGGGCATGGAGATATCATCTTGCGGGGGGAAGTGGGGTCGATGGCTAAAAGTAATATTGATTATTTGATCGAAATGCGAAAGGTTGTGAGAAAGGCAAATAAACGCAAATATCCGTTGGATGTTATTGAGGAATCTGATGTAGAATCTTGTGGAAAGAGCCGAGTGTTGTTGGGGGGATTGGCGGAGCAATTACATCAAAATAATATGATCGCCTTATATGAAAAAATGTATAACGAAAAGCCAATCGCTTCTGAGGAGTATTTCGAAGGATAAATTTGCTCGGTGCAAATAAAAATGCTTAAAGAAAAATTCCCGCAATGTATATTGTGGGAATTTTATATTAATGAGTGTCGTTATTCTTTAGCTGCTTTTTCTTTTGCTTCGGCTCTATCCCTCATTGTCTTTCTAAAGCCATGGAGTCGATCGTCGCCAGCAAGCAAGCGCTTGATGTTAGGGCGGAGAGACCATAATAGTAAGGACGTGGCGATCAAGCCATAGACCGCATAAGCCCAGGGCCATCCGTCGACAATTGCTTTATATGCAAAAATAAATGTGGAGAGAAGGGCGATACTAATCGTGGTCACTGAGGCATAGCCTACAAAATAGAAAATTAATACGGCTAAGATAAAAATGATGATCCCGCTGGGCCACCAAAAACCTAATGAACCGCCCAAAGAGGCTGCCCCACCAGCACCGCCACCAAGCTTTAGTTTTCCTTCATCGTTGCGTTGGGCTAAGAAGATCGAATAATTATGTCCGAGGATGGCAAAGACAGGGGCAAATGCAATCAGCCAATAGTTATCGGGGAAGAAATATTTTGCGAGCCAAACTGTCCCAGCACCCTTTAAAATATCGAGGATGGCTGTGCTTAATCCCACCAAAAATCCGGCGGCACGCATGGCGTTCGTCCCACCAGTTCTTCCACTTTGGATATCACGTACATCCTTTCCAGTGGTGAGGTAGACCATGAGGAAGCCAAAGGGAATGGCCCCAATTAAATATGCTCCGAGTAGAACGCCTAATTTGGATAATATCTCCATAATGGGATAAATCCTCCTGTTTTTGAAATTTATTTGTCTCGTAAAAAGTTGAAACCCTTCATCGAATAGATAGTTACTTTATCATTTAACGATTATTTGCACTTCGCGAACATCCTCACGATTAATTATAAAACCTCTTGAAATCCATTTCTTTTTCCCGGGGCTGAAAATGAGATATACCGAATCGGGATACATGGCCTCGGCAATATCGGTAGGAGATGGAACGGCTGGTCCATTGGGGTGAGAATGATAAATTGCGAGTAAGTCTAAGCCTTCGTCCTCAATTTCAATGAGGGCCCTGATCTGCTTTTCGGGATCCATTTGGTAGCGCACGGGGCTTTGGAGGATATTGAGGATGGGAAAGACTTTTACACTACTATGTCCTTTTCCGGCGATCAAACCACAGGATTCATTAGGGATGTCTGCATTAATTCCTTTGAGAATCTCATTCAGATGCGCAGTTTGGATGGTGATCGACTTAATCATTATCTCATTACCAGGGCCATCAGCCAGATGGCTAGTAATACGGATAGGGGTTCTATAGCTGCCTTTCTAATATTTTCTTCATCTTTTAGGTTAATGATGAAGGTATTGATACCGTAAACTAAGCCTAACAATAATAATCCAAAACCGATGGGGGTAATGGGAAGGTAATGAAGGACAGCTGTAAATTGACTGACCACAACAAGACTGACCAGTGCTTGAGCAATCGGCCATGGTTCTCCTAAACCAATATTTAAAATTCTTAAACTTACCATTCCCACCGCGATGGTCAGGGCAGGGAGCAAAATGAACAGGCGGACATCGACCGATCGCAAGCTGACAGCCATGACCAGAAATAAGGAATAGGCCAAGGCATTCAATCCTAACTCTGCGATGGGGTGGCGAATATCCTCAGTGTCTAATAACACATATTCTCCGACGATCACTAAAAGAAGTAAGAATCCACCAAGAGAGAATGCAAGCCACCAAGTGGGGGAAACTGTGAGGCTGCTCAGGGCAACATGAATCACCCATGCGGAAAATGCGGGTAATACCCAATGGGGGAGGGTGGATCTTTTTCCGAGATTGGGGTGATCTCGCAATAACCAATCGGTGCCCGCGGCAGTCATTCCGGTAACCAGTAAAGCTACAACAGTATTTAAATTGATCACCAAAGGAATGAAAATACCAACAGCTTGAAAGTTGATGGTTTGCTCTGGGATATTAGTGAATTTTGCGAGGGTGAAGGCCAACAATATGGTTGCGATCAATACACTAATTCGATCTCGATTAGGGAGATTTCTGATCTGTTTCACAATTAAATTGTACCTGATTATCGGGTAGATGAGGAAAAGCATTCTCTCATTCACGATCTTTTTTGCAACCCTTTTTGAAACCCTACGTATTGTATAGTGAAAAACAAAAAATTATCATTTTTATTGAACGGAGGTTCATAAATGTCAAAATTATATCGAAGTCGTACAGACACAATGGTCTCGGGAGTTGCAAGTGGTTTAGGACAATACCTTTTGGTTGATCCTACTTGGGTTCGTTTACTCTTTGTATTCTTGTGTTTTTTGGATGGGGCAGGTTTTTGGATCTATCTGGTTTTGAGTTTGGTTGTTCCTAAAATTCCAGAAGGTGAGGAGATCGTTCCTACCGACCAACCTGTATTTGAAAACCCTGAGGTTATCAAGCTTGCTGGCGGGGCATTGGTTCTATTTGGATTATTGTCCTTACTTGGTAACATGAATTTTTCATGGTTAGCTTGGCTTAACTTTGCAAATATGTGGCCATTATTTTTGATCGCAGCAGGTGGTTTTTTACTAGTTCGAACTTTTAGAAAAGAGGAATAAGATTATGACTGTAGAAAAAAGAAATTATCGTGGAACAAGTTTAGTATGGCCGATCATTTTGATCGGAATGGGTGTAGTATTTTTGCTAGACAATTTGAACGTGATTGACATTGATTTATGGCAGTTGGTCACCCGCCTATGGCCCCTAGTTTTGGTCGCAGTTGGACTAGATATCTTGTTTGGCCGACGAACTGGGATATGGCAAGGTCTGACGATCTTGATCATCGCATCAATATTTGCTGCTGGTGCATGGTTTGTCCGTAATACCGGCGAGTTTGTTGGTGGAGATCTCTATACCCAAGAGTTTGCTCAGCCCCTTGAAGATGCTGATCAGGCCAAGATCGATATAGGATTTGGGATCGGTGGGTTGCGAATTGATCCGCTGGAGAATGCTGGGGATATGCTCGCCACAGGTACATTGGTATTAGTGGAAGGCGAAGAACTGGACCAAGATTTCCGGATGGTGGGTGAGACAGCCTATTTCCAACTTGAAAGCCATGGACCTGATACCTACCCTTCCTGGATATTCAATAATGACAATAATGACCGAGAGTGGCAAATTGATTTGAGCGATGAGATTCCTCTAGACATTGAAATCAGCACAGGCATTGGTGAATCGGTGATTGACCTGCGAGGATTGATGATCACTGATCTGGATGTGGATACTGGCATAGGTGAAGTGACGATCTATTTGCCAGAGATTGGTGATTTCTCCGCAAATATCAGTGGTGGTATTGGCCAATTGACCGTGTATGTACCAAGAGAATTGGCGATCAAACTGCACCTTGACACTGGTTTAGGGAATACCAGAGTTCCAGGTGAGCTGAATCTACAAAATGGTACCTATATGACAGGTAACTTCAATACTGCAGAAAACAGAGTTGATCTATATGTTGATGCAGGAATTGGTGAAGTTGAAGTGAAGATTATTGACTAGTTGAAAAAAACTTTATTGAAGACTGGGAATATTTATTTACCAGTCTTTTTTTATATATATTTTTAAACAAAGATATTTGATACACTTAAGGAATGAGTAATCATAAACAAGCCTTAGGAAAGTGGGGGGAAGAAAAAGCCTCGGCCTATTTAAGTGGTAAAGGTTTCCATATTCTTGCGCATAATATCCGCACACCCTATGGCGAAATTGACCTCATCGCTCAGGATGGGTCTACCCTAGTTTTTATTGAAGTGAAAACTAGAACAACGAAAAATTTCGGCAATCCAGAAGAGGCGATAACAAAAAAAAAGTTACAGCATATGATTGATTCGGCAGAGAGTTATATGCAAGAATTGGAAGAAAAAAAGGATTGGCGGTTGGATGTGGTGGCGGTTGAAAAAGATAAAAATTCAAATTCAGTCAGTATCGAACATTTTGAGAACGTCAATGGATAAGAAATTGAAACCGGTAATTATCATTTTGGGCGCGACCGCGGTGGGCAAAACCGAGATCTCTTTGGATATCGCTGAAAAGGTAAATGGAGAGATCATTTCCATCGATTCCCGTCTTTTTTATCGTGGCATGGACATCGGCACTGCTAAACCAAATCAAACAGAATTAGATCGAGTGCCCCACCATTTCATCGATATTGCAGACCCAGACGAGGTTTGGAATATTGGTAGATTCCAGAAAGAAGTCAAAGAGAAAATTATACAGATCCATGAGCGGGGAAATTTGCCCATTTGTGTGGGGGGCACTGGGCAATATATTCATGCGATCACCCAGGGTTGGGATATCCCAGAACTTAAAGAAGATCATCGGATGCGAGAAGCGTTGATCGCATGGGGGGAAGAGATCGGGAATGAAGGGCTATTTAACCGCTTAAAAAGTTTGGACCCCATTGCTACAGAAAAGATGGATGCGAGAAACCAAAGGCGCACGATTCGGGCTTTGGAGGTGATCTTGCGAACAGGGAAACTTTTTTCTGGACAGCGCAGGAAAAAACCGCTCCCCTACCGAGTACTACAAATTGGTCTCTCGAGACCCCGTGAGGAGATCTATAGACGAGTGGAAGAAAGGGTGGAGAAGATGATGGAAGCTGGATTTCTGGATGAGGTGAAAGCTTTGTTGGATATGTATCCCTCCGATCTTCGAAGTTTCTCGGCAATCGGGTATAAGCAATTGATCGCATATCTTCAAAATGAAATGACCTATGATGAGGCGGTTGAGGATATCATCCGAAAGACAAAATTATTCGTGCGTAGGCAAAATACATGGTTTAAACCGGGGGATTCGATGATACATTGGGTAAAAATGGAGGGGGAAGCGTTGCAGAGGAGTTTGGAAATTATCAAGGAATTCTTAGATTAGTGACAAAGAAATCGACGAATTCAAGTTTATCTATCCCTAATTCTGATTAACATAATAAAAAATAAGCAGAAATGCCCGGTTTTTCCCCAATTTATTGACAGCGCTAAGATTAATACCTATACTTTTAAGCAAGGAAGAATAATCTATTTACAACCCCATACATGGAGAATAGTTATGCAAAACAAACCCTGGCTTAAGAATTATGATCAAGGGGTCCCTCATTCGATTGAGTACCCTGCCATTCCACTATTCGGTTTATTGGAAGAAAGTGCAAAAAAATATCCTGAGAGAGTTTGTACAATATTTAAGGGGGCAGAGACCAGCTATAAAGAAATGGATGATTATGCCAACCGTTTAGCGGCGGCATTTCATGGCCTAGGAATCAAGAAAGGGGATAGAGTGGGTTTGTTCATGCCCAACACCCCTCAATTTGTGATGGCCTATTATGGCTTATTGAAAGCTGGGGCAGTGGTGGTGGCAACCAATCCATTGTATACGGAGCGGGAGATCATTTACCAGGTCAACGATGCTGGTGTTGAGCATATGGTATTGATGACCAATAACTATGAGAAGGTAAAGGCGATCCAAGACCAAACCAGAATTAAGCAGATCATTGTCACAAATCTTAAGGAGGCATTGCCTCCCGTCACCCGAATATTATTCACATTATTAAAAGAAAAGAAATCAGGGTTCCGAGTAACCCTTAGAGATAATGATGTTTGGATGCCAGACTTGCTGGAAAAATATTCTGCGGAAGATCGACCAGAATTGGATATCACCCCGCAAGATACAGCGCTATTCCAATATAGTGGCGGCACCACGGGGATCTCAAAAGGTGTGGTGGCAAGCCATGAGGCCGTCGTTGCCAATTCCTGTCAGATCGCTTCTTGGAACCCGACCGCGATCGAGGGGGCAGAGATCATCTGTATGGCGATTCCGCTTTACCATGTTTATGGCATGGTGGCGGGGCTTAATTATGGATTGTTGATCGGCGCCACTTTTGTGATGGTGCCCGATCCAAGAAATATGACAGATGTACTTGAGAACCTATCGAAATATAAGGCCACAATTTACCCGGGTGTGCCGGCGATGTATAACGCGATCAATAATAATGAGGCGGTTGCTGCAGGAAAATATGATTTGAGTAGTGTTAAGTTCTGCATTTCTGGGTCAGCAGCCTTGCTGCGTGAAACAAAATTGAAATTTGAAGAGATTACCGGCGGAAACTTAGTAGAGGGTTATGGCCTCTCGGAAGCACCTACCGCATCCCATTGTAATCCTGTCGTAGGGGATAATCGTCCAGGTTCGATCGGTTTGCCCTTACCTGATGTGGAGTGCAAGGTGGTTGATCTAGAAGATGGCGTTACTGAACTAGCCCCCGGTGAAATTGGTGAGCTCCTTTTGAAAGGTCCTCAAGTGATGAAGGGATATCATAATATGCCCACGGAAACCGAAAATGCTTTGAGAGATGGCTGGTTATATACCGGTGATATAGTTTATATGGATGAAGATGGTTATTTCTATATTGTGGACAGAAAGAAAGAGTTGATCAAACCAGGTGGTTTTCAGGTTTGGCCACGAGAAATTGAAGAAGTCTTGGCGACTCATCCAAAGATATTTGAAGCAGGTGTTGCAGGGATTCCAGATGCGGATAGTGGGGAAGCAGTGAAGGCATGGATCGTTTTCAATCCCGGAGAATCTGCGACAAAAGAAGAAATTCTAGAATTTTGTCGAAAGGATTTAGCTCGCTATAAGGTGCCAAAGCAAATCGAATTTGTGGAGGAGTTACCTCGCAGCACAGTGGGTAAGATATTACGGCGGGAACTAGTAAGAATGCATAAAGAGGAAGTTGCCTAGTATTCCTGATAAATCAGAGTAAAATCATGTCTGGTGGAAATAATTTTCTACCAGACATTTTTAATTAATATATAAGTTGGATAAATATGAAAGCAGCATTTTTTGATGTGGATGGGACACTGACCCAGAATAGGGTGTGGAACGGGATATTTGAATACTTCACCACACACCGTAAGAGATTGTTGACCCATTACTATTTTCTCTTTATTCATTATTCCCTGTATCTACTATTTAAAGTCGGTTTGATCAACCAAGTTCAATTTCGAAGCCCTTGGGCAAGACATCTTTCCTGGTATTTTAAGGGATTTACGGAAGAGGAAGCGGTAAAGATGTGGGATTGGGTTGTAACAAAGCGGATCAATAAGATCTATAGAGAAGATGTCATAGAGATTTTGAGAAAACACAAAGCAAATGGTGATCCTGTGTTCTTAGTTTCTGGGGGACCGGTTGGTCTTTTAGAACGAATTGCAAAAGAAATTGGCGCAGATTATGCAGTTGGGACAACGCATGAGATCAAAAATGGGCGATATACGGGGAAAGCTTCCAGTGAACCGTGCCAGGGGAAAAACAAAGAATTGTTCTCAATGCAGAAGATTAAGGACGAGGGATTAGATATTGACTTAGGGGAAAGTTTCTCCTATGCCGATTCTATGTCGGATTTTAATTTGTTAGAGATGGTGGGAAATCCAATTGCAGTTTACCCTGATGAGCAATTGAGTGTTGTTGCTGAGAAGAATAATTGGAAAATTTTTCCTAATCCGTAATCTATAAAAGTTAATAAAAAAAGACGGGCTATAACAGCCCGTCTTTTGGTTTAAGTCACTTATTTTGTTTTAGCTCTAGGTTTTGCTTTAGCTTTGGGTTTTGCTTTTGCCTTAGCTTTTGGCTTTGGAGACACCTTGGGACCTTTACCATTCAAGATCATAGGGGTTCCACCAATTCTTTTCTTAAGTGGGGGTGGGAAAAGTTTTTCAAATTCTGCTCGAGTTAAAGTTTCAACCTCGATCAATTTTTGAGCCACTGCGTTTAATTCTTTCTTGTACTTAATCAAGATCTTTTTGGCTTGGGTATAAGCCTTATCTACGACCTTGTGTACTTCGCGGTCAATATCTTCAGCGACGGCTTCGGAATAATCTCGTTGTTCAGAAATTTCTCGACCCAAAAAGATCATTTCCTCTTTTTTGCCGTAAACCCGATTTCCAAGAGTTTCGCTCATACCTAATTGGGTAACCATGGAACGTGCCATTTGGGTAACTCGCTGCAAGTCATTTGAGGCACCGGAGGTGACATCGTCAAAGATCAATTCCTCGGCAGCTCTACCGGCTAGCGCAACGGTCATATCATCAATTAATTTATTACGGCTCATCATTGTGCGGTCATCTTCTGGGAGGGCGATCATATATCCGCCAGCCATTCCACGAGGCACAATGGTCACTTTGTGAACAGGATCAGAATTGGGGGTGGCGTGGGTAACCACTGCATGTCCGGCTTCATGATAGGCCACAATGAGTTTTTCATCTGGACTGATTAATCTGCTTTTGCGTTCTGGACCAGCCATCACACGTTCGATCGCTTCTTGGAGATCATCTTGCTCAATGACCTTTTTATTTCTGCGGGCTGCTAAAATTGCTCCCTCGTTGACGAGGTTTTCAAGATCAGCACCGACGAAACCGGGAGTACTGCGAGCCAAAACATCTAGATCGACATCGCTGCTTAGGGGTTTGCCGCGGGAGTGAACTTTTAGGATTTCTGAACGTCCACGGACATCGGGGCGATCGAGAACCACACGGCGGTCAAAACGACCGGGGCGCATGAGTGCAGGATCAAGAATATCAGGCCGGTTGGTGGCGGCGATCATAATTACATTGGTATCTGTTTCAAAACCATCCATTTCAACCAACATTTGATTTAATGTTTGTTCTCGCTCGTCGTGGCTGCCGCCCAAGCCTGCTCCACGTTGTCGACCTACGGCATCAATTTCATCTACGAAAATGATACAGGGGGAGTGACGTTTGGCTTGTTCAAATAGATCGCGGACTCGGCTTGCACCGACACCGACGAACATTTCAACGAATTCGGAACCCGAAATGGTAAAGAAGGGTACGCCTGCTTCACCAGAAACGGCTTTTGCCATCAGGGTTTTACCAGTGCCGGGGGCTCCTACTAATAGGACACCTTTTGGAATTCGAGCTCCCAAGGCAATAAATTTCTCTGGTTCTTTTAGGAATTCAACAATTTCATTTAATTCTTGTTTTGCTTCATCCGCACCAGCGACATCATCAAAGGTGACTGTGGGCTGATCGCCAGAAAACATACGCGCTTTTGACTTGCCAAACGACATGGCGGAGTTGTTGTTTCCTTGAGCTTGCCTGAAAAAGAACCAAAAGATAAAACCAATGGCTATGATCGGCAAGAAATAGACGGCGAAATTAATTATACCGACCCATGGGCTGGGGGGTTGAACTTCGAGTTTGATGTTATTGGGGGAAAGCTGATCTGCGGTTACTCCTAATGCGATCAATTGATCGACCAAGGTTGCTTCAGCTTCTTTTTGAGCTTCTCGCTCCGTTTGATTGGCATCTTTGTAGATCACAATCAAATGGTCACTGTCATCTTGAATTACACGGGTGATCTTGCCGGATTGAATATCGGCAGCCACCTGGTTGATCGTTAATGTTTCATCCCCAGTAGAAGATGGAAAATTGATCATAAACAAGGTGATCACACCGATGATAAGCAGTAAATATATTAGGGAAAATCTGTTACGTGAAGTGTTCACTCTACCCTCCGAGAAGGATTTTTTGTACGAATAAGATAATAATTCAATTGTTTTTCAATCCACCAATTATACCAATCTATCATGCTAGGAAGATAGATTTTAGGTTCAGAAATCAAAGATTAACAATTTTCTAATCATTTTGTTATTTTATGACAAATTTAATTAGTAAGTTCTTCCAATATTACGTTTAAATTATATTTTCTTAATAAATTCTAGCGAAATGAAAAATTGAGGAATTTGGTTAGCTATTAATAGAATGGTTAAGTAAGTCAGATATTACCTGTTGACAAATTTTAGGATTTCATATATTCTAGTAGTAGAATATATAGGAATGGAAAATGACAAATGCCGAATTGGCAATATTATCCTTGATCGTTGAAGAAGCCAGACATGGATATCAAATAGAGCAGATCATCGAAGAGCGGGGGATGAGAAATTGGACGGATGTGGGATTTTCTTCGATCTATTATTTGCTGAATAAGCTTGAAAAGAAAGAGTATATCCAAAGCTCAATGGAACCGGCATTGGGCAAAGGACCGTCTAAGAAAGTGTATCGATCCACTAAATCCGGTGAAAAGGCTTGGCAATCAGCCTCCTTATCGGCATTGTCAAACCCAGAACAAAAGATGACTTCTTTCTTAGTAGGGCTTTCGGTACTCCCATCATTACCTTTGCTTGCGGTTATCAACGCATTAGAAACACATTTAAATGAATTGGGAAAAAAATATGCGGAATTAGAAAATCAAATTAAATTTCAGCAACCCATGCCCCCCCATGTTTTGGCAATGTTCGAATATAGCCTGACCGTAATCGCCAGCGAGAAAGATTGGCTCGATAAATTTTTAACAAATATAAAAAAAGAAGGAAAACAAAATGAGTAAATTAGATCTAAGTAAAAAGTATAAAGAATTTTTTACCGCAAAGAAAGACCCCGTACTGATCGATGTGCCTCCGACTTCTTATATCATGATTGATGGGCGAGGGGAACCAGGGGGGGAGGAATATGTAGCAAAAGTAGGCGCGTTATACAATATGGCGTATAAGGTGAAATTTCAGGCAAAAGAAATGGAGAAAGATTTTGTGGTTTGTAAACTTCAAGGTCTGTGGTGGTTTGATGATTATAATAAACCCACACCGCCGAGGGAAGAATGGAATTGGACAATGATGCTGCGGCAACCAGAATATGTAACTGAGGAAATGGTTGCCAAGGCCTTAGAGATGGCTTATTCAAAGAAACCAGTTGAAGAATTAAAGGAAGTAAAACTGGTGGAATATCATGAAGGTCTGTCTGCCCAGATCATGCATTATGGTCCTTACAGTGAAGAAGAACCTACAATTGAAAGATTGCATAATTTCGTGGCTGAACAGGGTTTCAATTTACGGGGGAAGCACCATGAGGTTTATCTCAAGGACCCTTTTAGATCAGCCCCCGAAAAACTGTTGACGATCATTCGGCACCCTGTTGAATAGTCCTTGATTTGTAAAAAATAAAAGCCGTGGATTATTGCCATCCACGGCTTTTTGTTGAATATTTATTTTGGTGCTTTTCTTCCCCAGATCAAGCCTTCGATGCGGCGTGCCACACGGAGGAGGAAGGAACGAATTCGAGCCAAGAATTGATAGAAATCAATATTGACCGATTTATCTGCTGGGAAGGGCTCTTTCCAAATCACGGTAACGGCACCCCAAGTCAAACCCGCACCAAAACCGACCAAAACGGTCTTGTCATTTTTCTTTAATCGACCATTTTCTACCATTTCAACAGCAGCAATCGGGATGGAGGCGGTAGAGGTATTGCCATACTTATCTACATTGATCGCAAATTTTTCAATCGGTAATTTTAATCCACGGGCTGCAGCCTCTATAATGCGTTTATTGGCTTGGTGGGGAATGATGATTTCGACCTGATCCAATCTCCACTCTGCTTTTTCGATCGCTTCCTCAGAAGCTCGGGCCATCACACGGGTCGCAAATCTGAAAACCTCTCTCCCATTCATTTTAATGAAGTGCATTCCTTGCTCAATGGTTTTTGCTGTGGCGGGCATGGCCGACCCACTGGCAGGAACGGATAATAGATCCCCGCCTGAGCCATCAGAGCGCATTACGGATGAAATCACACCACCTTGAACAGAACTTGCCTGGAGAACAAAAGCCCCCGCACCATCTCCGAAGAGGATACAAGTTCCTCTGTCTGTCCAATCTACATAGCGCGAGAGAGTTTCGGCGCCAACAACCACCGCAGTTTTGATCTGACCACTTCTAATGAGTTGGGTGGCCATATTCAATGCAAAAATAAAACCTGTACAGGCGGCAGAAAGATCAAAAGCACCCGCATTGGTGGCACCAATCGAATCTTGGATCAATGAAGCTGTCGCAGGAAATACATATGCGGGGGAAGATGTTGCGGTAATAACTAAATCAACTGCGGATGGAGGCACATTTGCCATCTCAAGTGCTTTTAAGGAAGCGGCTGCCCCTAATGTGGCTGAGGTATCTTCGGGTGCAGCAATGTGACGGGTACGAATCCCCGTTCTTTCCACGATCCATTCTGGATTTGTATCCACCATCGTCGAAATTTCTTCGTTTGTCAGTATTTTTTCTGGGATGGCGGTTCCCCATCCGGTGATATGGGCGTAGATGCTCATTGTGTAGCCTCTTGAAATTTTCCAAGAATAATCGTAGCGTTATGTCCACCAAAACCAAAAGAGTTAGACATCACGTAATTCAATTCTTTTTTACGACTTTCATTTGGAACATAATCCAGATCACAAAGAGGATCTGGGGTTTCATAATTTATAGTGGGGGGGAGGGTATCGTTTTTGATGGCCTTAGCACAGATGACGGCTTCTAGCCCTCCTGCTCCACCCATTAAATGCCCAGTCATAGATTTCGTTGATGAAACAGGTATCGAATATGCTTGTTCTCCGAAAACTGTTTTAATGGCTGCAGTTTCAGCCTTATCATTCAATAAAGTGCTGGTGCCGTGGGCGTTGATATAGCCAATATCTTTGACATCCAACCCCGAGGATTCTAATGCTTGTTCCATACATCTTGCAGCGCCTGCCCCTTGATCTGCAGGAGCAGTAATATGGAAAGCATCATTTGTACTTCCGTAGCCGACAATTTCGGCGATAATGTTTGCTCCGCGCGCTTGGGCATGTTCTAAAGATTCAAGAATAACTGTTCCAGCGCCTTCGCCCATCACGAAACCATCGCGATTCTTGTCAAAGGGTCGTGAGGCAAGGGTGGGGTCATCATTGCGAGTACTCATTGCGTTGAAAGAACACATGCCAGCTACGGAAAGGGGCACGATTGCGGCTTCGGTACCACCAGCAAACATGACATCGGCTTGTCCACGTCGAATGGCTTCAGCTGCTTCCCCAATTGCATTGGTGCCGGTAGCACATGCGGTAACGACTGACCAATTAGGGCCACGGATACCTAGATGAATGGCAACCATGCTGCCTGCAGTGTCGGAGAGCATCATTGAGATCAAAAATGGACTGACTTTATTCGGTCCACGTTCAAATAATACTTTGGCTTGTTTTTCTGTGGTGCCCAATCCACCAATCCCTGAACCAATTACAGCACCAATTCGGTCTCGATTACTGTCCGTGATTTCCAATTTGCTATTTTCATAGGCCTGGATAGCACTTGCCAAACCAAAGTGTGCATTTCTGTCCATATGTCGAGCGTCTTTTGATCCAAATAGCTCGGTTGCATCAAAGTCTTTCACTTGGGCAGCAATCCGTGTTTTAAAATCGCTTGCATCAAAATGGGTTATCGGTCCGATCCCCGAGTTGCCAGCGACAATATTATTCCATGTTGTTTCAACATCATTACCAACTGGGCTGATAACACCCATGCCGGTAATCACAATACGATTTTGCATATTTACAACCTCCAATAAAGTACCTTGTTGATACAACCCTATTTTCTAAAAATCGATACGAATTAGTCTAAGATAATTCTATCAAATTTGACTATCAATATCTATCAGGCATAAAAAATATTTTATAAGAATATTGTGTGTTTTTAGGGATTATGAGGATAAAAATTAATAGATTATTTAAATGAGGGGGAGAATTAATTATTAACTAAATGTATTTATTTTAGGGATAATTGAGTTTTATGAATTTGCTGCATATGCAAACGGTCGTGCCGTGAAGTAATTCGGATTAATTCTTTTAGATTTGTAGGACCAAAAATTGTGTGATGGGCTGATCTCATCCAATCTGCGTCCGAAAGGCTTTTGAGCAAGTTTAATAATTCAATCCTGGTATTCATGAAATCGTCAAATGCTTCGAGCGGGTCTCGTTCCTGATATTGGCGTTCTTCAATCCATACATCCGCATTCACTGCGGTGATAAAGGCATCATCCTCAGTTAATAATTTCTTGATACGGGGCAGGTTGATTTCCATATCCACATCCCGCAAATGCAAAAAGATCTCACCGAGACTCCAACTGTCATCGCTCGTTCTATTGCCCATCACTTCCTTTGAAAGAGATCGGATAAGGGTCTGGGTAGCGGCGGGAGTTGATTTCAATATAGATATGAAAGCTTCTGGTGTGTGGAATGAGGGCATCAAATTCTCTTCGGGAACTGAGTCCACCCAGGGAATGATCTTATCTAACCATCCTCTTGCATAGGAGGGTTCTCCATCTAATACATATCTATGAACACAATCTTCTTCATTATTGATATAAAAGGTTGCCAAGCCTAATTTTTGGGCTGGCTCTATATCATTTTCATTATCATTGCCGATCATGATGACCGGTCCCTCGGGCCATCCGATTTGGGCTAATATTTCAGCATAATAGGCCGGGCTGGGCTTAGAAAAATGGTAATCATCATAGGTGGTGATCATTTCAAAATCATATTTATCTTTTGGGAAACCGGCCCAATCAATTCTGGGTTGAACGGCAAAATCGGGGAAGAGGGGGTTGGTGGCAATCACAATTCTGTCGCCCCTTGACTTCAAGGTGTCTACCAACTCTTTTGCTTCGGCTCTTTCTTGGGTTAACTCAGATAATTGAAGGTAGCGAGTGGCATAAAATTCTCTTAGGGAGGGTTGAACGGAATCAAAATTAATACCCAATTTAGGATAAAAATATTCATCGAACTTGTTTTTGAGCGTAATGTTAGGCTGATCTTGGTCCATCATTAATTGCGTCGCTTCCATCATTGCTTGAATGACTTCATTTGTGGTGGCATATTCTTTTAACGTGCCTGCAATTAATTTGAGGTATGGGGGAATGAATATATCCATATCGTTCCCGAGAAGGGTGTCATCCAGATCAATCAGATAGGTTTTCGTCATTTGGACCTACTACAAAAATATCTAAAAGAGGGTGGCATTGACCACAACCAATTTTTGGCTGTTCCACATTGCACTCACATTTTACACAATAGGTGCTTACCTCCACCCTGGGTTTCATCAGGACAAAGGGGCTCCTAATTTCAACAGTGAACTTCATATTCTCACATGCATTTGCCTGGAATATCTCCGGAACTGGGCATTTATTACATAAATAGGTTTCCCATTCAATACCTTGATCTTTTAAGAGGCGGCATTCCTCAATATTCTTTCCGCGGTGGTAATCACCGTAAAAATAGGAGCACTCTTTTCCGGCAGGTGTTTGCATATTATTTAATTCTTTCCTTATTCTCTGGAAATATAAGATCCATCACGGGTGTCAATTTTTAATTTATCCCCGACATTAATAAACCCTGGCACAGAAACTTCTAAGCCGGATTCTAATTTCACTTTCTTTAGTACTCCAGTAGCGGTATCCCCACGGACGGCAGTCTCTGCTTGAACTACTTCTAATATAACAGTTAGGGGTAATTCGATATCAATTGTTTCCCCTTCATAGTAGGTAATCTTAATTTCCATTTCTTCTTTAAGATAGTTAACAGAATCGCCTAATGTAGAGGCAAGAATGCCGGGTTGTTCAAAAGTTTCGGTATCCATGAAGAAATATTCTTCCCCATTGTTGTATAGATATTGGGCGGTGTGATAGTCTAACCTCACATCCTCTACCTTTACACTCGAACTGAAGGTTTTCTCGACATTTGCACCAGTCCTAAGATTTATAGTTTTCACTCTAATAGTTGCCAAACCTCTTCCAGGTTTAGAGTGAGAATAGTCGAGAACTTTAAATAATTCTCCGTCATGTAAAAAGGTGACACCTTTGCGAAGGGCACTTGATTCGATCATTTTTCTTCCTCTTTGGTTATTTTTTGAAAATTATACCAGTAGGTATCCATTAACCTGAAAAATATACAAAAAATTTAGATAATATTATTTCTGAAAAATAATGATAAACAAAGTCTCCACTGACCTTCCGAATTTAGGTTTAATAGTATCATTACAACATGGTCAAAGTTCAAGTTGAAAATCTTACTCAAACACTGAAAAGTAAGCTCTCAGCAGAATATTGTGAGACATTTTTGTGTAAATTGCGCGGGCTGACATTTCGGCGAATATTACCTAATGACAGAGGATTACTCCTTGTGGAAAAAATGGATGATCGAATGCTGACCGGCATTCATATGTTATTTGTATTTTTTAAATTGGGTATCGTATGGATTGACAATGAAGGGATTGTCGTAGATGTTCGAGTGGCGAAGCCTTGGGTATCCTTTTTGCTCCCCAAAGAGGCTGCTCGATATGTGTTAGAGATCGTTCCGGAGAGAATTTCGGAATTCAAGATTGGTGATAAGGTGAATTTTGAAGAAATTAATTAGTAGTATTCTTATTTTGCTTAGCGTGTCCCTTTTTGTCGTGGGTGCTGGTTATGCCCAGGAGGGCGAACCAGATTGGCCTACATATTCTGTGCAGCCAGGGGATACGCTATATTCGATTTCCCAAAGATTTGGGATGACCTTGGATGAATTGGTTCAAGCAAATGGGGTGGCCGACCCCAATTCTATTTCAGTGGGTTTTTCACTTGCGTTACCCGGCGTGGAGTGGGTGAGCGGGGCCCTGACAAATACTACAATGCCTCTAGGTGAGACCTTGAGAAGTATCACCCGGAGATATCAGACCGAAGCCAATTTAATTGCTCGATTGAGTGGATTTGTTAGCCCCACCCAGTTGGCCGCTGGTTACCCAATAATGGTTCCAGATGGCGGGATTCAATATTGGGAGCTTGGCAGAATGGCTGTTGATTCCGGAACTTCTTTGTTAGAAATGGCGGTGTTGTCAGATAATAATCCCTGGGCGATTAAATCGATAAACCGACTCAGTGGTACATGGGATTCGATTCCAGGTGATATTTTGTTCCTGCCGGGGACTAACGATCCGGGACCCGGGGCGTTTCCTTCCCCAATTTCTCAATTATCCTTTGATGGGAATAGTCTGGTACAGGGGAAAACAGCTGTTTTCAGGGTTGCGCTGAATGGGATGCCGATTGACCTATCAGGAAATTTACTTGGTCAAGAATTGCACTTTTTTGAAGATGACACTGGAGAATACATCGCCTTGCAGGGAATTCATGTGATGATGACTCCGGGGCAGTACCCTCTTTCTATATCGGGAGAGAGCACGAATGGAGCAAAATTCAATTTCAATCAAATGGTTTTGCTTACCACTGGTGGTTATAATTTTGAAGAAATATCAGTGGATGAGTATTTGCTTGATCCCGAGCTCTCAGCAAGTGAGACGGCCTTCATCAATGAAATTGTTTCTAAAGTTACCCCAGAAAAATATTGGCAGGGAAAATTTGTGCCGCCGTCCCCCTATGCGGGTTTATACAATTCTTATTTTGGGACCCGCCGTTCCTTCAATGGCTCAGCCTTCACTTATTACCATGGGGGCTTAGATTACCAGGGAGGTACAGGCGTACAAATATATGCGCCCGCAGCGGGAAGGGTAGTGTTTGCCGGACCACTCACAATTAGAGGAAATGCAACACTTATTGACCATGGGCTTGGCGTGTTTTCGGGATATTGGCATCAGTCTGAAATACATGTAAATGTGGGGGATAGGGTTGAACAAGGGCAAGTGATCGGCTTGGTGGGGAACACCGGACGCTCCTCTGGGGCACATTTGCATTGGGAAATTCTAGTTGGGAAAATTCAAGTGGAGCCATTGGATTGGTTGGAGTTCGAATACCCCTAATATTGAAAATAAAAACAGTTAAAATACCCTAAATTGAATCGAAAATTATGTAATTTATTCTAAAACCTTGAAGCCTGGCTGGGTTAGAGTATAATTATGTGCCTGAAAAAATATTGGCAATAAAAATTAGGAGTAAGGATTGGAAATTAACTGATTTTCAATCTGATTTAAGTTGTATGGTATTAGCACCCATTTCACTAAACGAAGATTATTGGGAAACTTTTGAACTAAATGATGAGGATATCGAAATTCTTTATAATCATCTTTTGGAAAAAGAAACGCCCCTTTCCACAGATGAATTAGTTTCAATTTTAGTTGAGAATCGACTAGAACGTGAACAACAATCTGCAGAAGATAAAAAGGCGGGGGATGTTAAAAGCTATCTTCCCGAGGATAGTTACACAGTTGGAGAGAAAATAGTATTTTCCTCTCTTGATTGGGAAACTGGCAAAGTCATCAATATCCGCCAGGGCAATACGGCCCTAGATGCACCCTTCAAGGTTATTGAAGTTGAATTTGAAGGCGGACAAAAGCGTGAGTTTGCCGCAGAACTATCTGATCATAAATTAAATATTCCATTGGAAATTGACGAAGATGATCCCCTGTTAAATCCGTCAGCAATTGCCAGTGTTCACGGCGATTATATTATTGATCGGGTGGCTGATTCATTTTCACAAAACGAAGATTTTGTGTTTATTGCTGGCCGATGGTTCCCCCGACCCCTCTTATTGGATGTTTCTGCTGGCATCTTGAATTTAGCTGATGCGGTATTGGACATGTCTGAAGGCGGGCCATTGCCCACTGCTGAATTGCTGAAACAGGTGGATATGCCTAGCGGTGATAATGAGAAATTGGCTGAATTTTCGTTGGATCTTGCATTGCAGGAAGATGAGCGATTTGATGAAGTTGGTACCTCTGGTGAAGTGAGTTGGTTCCTTAAACGTCAAGAACCGAAAGATGTGCTGGAAACTCCAATTTTCTTAAAATATAAACCTATTGAATATGATAACTCCGTGTTGACGGACGAAATGCGATCAATGGTACATCGATTACAGGATGAACTTTCCCCACGGGAAGATATTGAGGAAGATGTCAATAAATACGAGACCAATCTATTGTTTCCTCATTGGCGAGCGGGCACTTTACCGCTTACACCAAACTTATCCAAACTTTTTCCATCGGCATATATTTCCCCGAGAGTTCGTTTCATATTGGTGGACGGTGATACAGGAGAAAAATTCCCTGGTTGGGTTGTAAGATTGGAAGGGTATGTCTACGGATTAAAAGACTGGTATACCTCCCGAGGTGTAATGCCGGGAAGCATTATCCGCTTACGAGAGGGGGAAAACCTTGGTGAGGTGATCGTTGAAGTTGATTCTCACCGATCCGCAAAAGAATGGGTGCGAACTGCACTGGTTGGCGCAGATGGTGGGGTGGTTTATGCGATGCTTAAACAAACTGTGCGAACAGCTTTCGATGATTGGATGATGATCGCCATACCTGCAGATACAGCTTCATTGGATGAAGCCTGGGAAAAATCTTCAGCGAATCCCCCCGCATTTGAGCAAGTAGTTGTAAACACACTCAGAGAATTAGCAAAATTGAACCCCCAAGGGCATGTGCACGCTGCAGAGCTATATTCTGCAGTAAACCTGGTATTTCGATGCCCACCTGAACCCCTTTTGGCTTTATTGGCGTCCAGATCATGGTTCAAGCATTTGGGTGATCTTCATTATCGTTTTGAAGAAACAGAAGTATAAATATTAAATTTTAAGGAGAATTTCGGTGGTTGAGAAGCGTCTTAGTTTGGTAAAGCCAACATTAGAGACCCCATTTCATATAGATTTTAACTGGTGGAGTCAACACGACAGAGAATGGCGTGTGCATTTACGCAGCCTGCTTTCATCCGAAGACTTGGAACGCTTTGCGGATATCATCGATGGGGATGTTCTTTTAGATTGGATAGATCCAGAAACAGCAGAAGTTCAACAGGTAGACGGACTTCAACATGTTGTCATTACTCATACGGCTCAAGGTGAGAGTTTCTTGGAGAAACATACCGCGATCGTAGAGGCAATCTTTAGGATTTTGCTCAAAAACGGAAATAGCCCCATGACGCCAGCAGAACTGGGGGAAATATTGGAAAGAGATCCAAAACCAATTCTGAGAACCTTGTCTGGTGCGAGGGTATATCGGGGAATTCGGCCGATCTTAGAATAAGGCAGTATAGAAAAAAAGAACTGTATTGGTTGTATATGTTGGATTTATTGAGGACTACTCCAAGAGATTTTGAGTAGTCCATTGGTTTTAAGATGCTAATAACCCGAAATCTCTCACCGGGGTTTTAGATGGGGGGAAATATTATTTTACCTATTAGTCGCTTTCCCGGTTATTAGATTTAGAATTCAGTCCATTATTTTGTCTACATCTTTGTTTTTAAAACATCTCCCGTTATCAGTTTTATTGAAGTTGCTGTCGTGGCGAGAGGAGCTATACTATAATTGAACAAATTAATAATTAATAAGATTGAATCTTGTCAAATTTCTAAAATTTAAGGATTAGTATCTTTATGACCAGGAAACTGTGGGTTCGCAGGTTGATTTTAGCGATATTAATCGGGCTCTTTCTTATAATGCTTTGGGTTGGAAGCAAATATGTACCGCCAGCAATTGATTGGTCGACTACGTATCGACCTGCAATCATTCGGATAATTTCTGGAGAAGGATTATTCGAATCAAATGGGGAGCCGACCAACTATAATTATCCCCCTTGGGCGATTATTCCGTTAATACCGTTGGCATTGCTTCCTGAAGAAGTGGGACGTGTTGCGCTAATATTTTTGAGCATCCTTGCTTTCCTCTACACGGCTAAAAAACTTGGAGGCACCGTAATTTCTATAGCATTACTGTTGCTATCCCCTCCAGTTATTCATGGCCTTCTAAATGGCAATATAGATTGGCTGGTTACACTTGGTTTTGTACTTCCCCCACAGATTGGGCTATTTTTTGTTCTTCTTAAGCCCCAAATTGGAGTAGCCCTGGCGATTTATTGGTTAGTTGATACATGGAAATTTCAGGGATTAAAGGCTGCGATCAAGGTGTTCAGCCCGTTCGCAATCGTCTTTTTGATTTCCATTGCGGTGTGGGGGTTTTGGCCATTGAGTTTCACCCCTGCGTTAGATTTTTGGTGGAACGCAAGTTTCTGGCCATACTCAATTCCTTTTGGGATCGTTTTTTTGTACCTGGCCATTCAAAGACGACAAAAAGAGTTTTCTTTTGCTGCCTCACCACTTCTGTCACCTTATATACTTTTTCACTCGTGGGTTGGGGCTTTACTGGCGTTGATTACAAAACCTAAAGCAATGATTATTGCATTTGTCAGTCTTTGGAGTTTGATAATTTTTCGATTACTGTCTGCAAAGTAAATGAATTTGCCCACTTTCATTTAACCTTCGCCAGCTAGGCAGAAGACTATTGTGGAGGTTTCACTGTTGAAGAGGAGTTCGCCAAAGGGTTCGGAGTCTTTGGCTCGCACAATCTAAACTGTGTCAACTTCTCATTCTAAATGGTACCGATAACTACATCAAAGTATTTTTTCGTCCTTAAATCTCATATTCAATCCACTAGTTGAACTACAATTTTCCCTAAAGCATACCCAAAATTGCGACCAAAGAGTATAATTGCTGAGTTATGCCTCCGTAGCTCAACGGATAGAGCAACGGCCTTCTAAGCCGCAGGTTGTGGGTTCGATTCCTACCGGGGGCGCTAAAATGATAAAAACCAATCCATGAAAATATGGTTGGGTTTTGTCAAGTAAATAGTACTATTCTAACTTTATCTCGATTTAAAATGATAAAAGGGGAAAAAAGGAGAAACAACATGCACGAAAAAAGTATTGAATTGCTTAATAAAGCAATATCTGACGAATTATATGCTGTTCACCAATATATGTATTTTCATTTTCATTGCGAAGATCAGGATTATGAATTTCTTTCCGGGTTATTTATCAAGACTGCAATTGAAGAAATGGGACATATCGAATTATGTGCAGAGCGTGTACTTTTCTTGGGTGGTGAGGTTGAAATGATTGCAGCAATGGAAGTACAAAAAATCCATGATGTGAAAGAAATGCTGAAACTATCCCGCCAGATGGAGGAAGACAGCGCAAAAGATTATAATAAATGGGCAAATGAATCTTCTGCAAACTCTGATGCTGCCACTAGAAAAGTGTTTGAGGGGTTGGTTGATGATGAAGAACGCCATTTTGACCAATATGATACAGAGATGGTGAATATTGAGAAATTTGGTGAGCGATACCTAGCTCTTCAATCGATTGAAGGAAGTAGAATCAGAGCTTCTGGACCTACCGAATAAAAAAAATACTTGTAGGTACTACGATATTATTCAAAACCAGTCAGATTTGTTCTGACTGGTTTTTGCAACTATTATTAAGTGATATATGCCAATACTCTTTATATTTGAAATAGGTATAATCCGTCATTTCTTACCTTATGTTAAGAAAAAGAAGATAATATGGGTATGAAATAAAAAATTATTATGTGGAAAAAATTTATCTTATCAAATAATGAAATGGTGAGAGAAATTTAGACGCATTATTTAGGAGCGATAAATGGAACGTTTAGGGTTATTACAAATGGGCGGCAAGGATGTCACTATACTAGGTGAGGATATTGTTGTGGGACAAGATGCTCCCACATTTGCATTGCAAAACCAAGATTGGGAAGTAGTAGATGTGTTGGAAGCAACCAAGGGTAAAGTACGCATATTTACAGCATTACCCTCTTTGGCAACCGGTGTTTGCGATCTTGAGACGCGCACATTCAATAAGGCCGCTTCGGAATTGGATGAAAACATTGTCATTGTCGGGATTAGTATGGATCTTCCTTACGCCCAAAAGAATTGGTGTGGGGCGGCTGGGGTAGAGAGAGTGCTGGTCCTATCAGATCATTTAGAAGCGGAATTTGGAATGAAGTACGGTTGCTTGATCAAAGAAAGAAGAATCCTTCGCAGAGCGGTTTTTGTCGTGGATGCTAATAATAAGGTTGCCTATGTGCACTATATGGAAAGCCTTGGGAATGAACCAGATTATGATGCTGTTTTGAATGCAGCTCGCAGTGTTTTACCCTAGAATAAAGGTTGTAATGAGTTGGAATTTTTTAGTTTGGTTTGGGAGTGAAGAAAATGAAAAATAAAACTACACAAAATTTTTCACCACAAGATCAATCTTCTGGTGAACCCCGTTTTGTAATCTCAGGCGTTTATCGGCAAACAAGTTTTCAAGCCCATATTTGGCGCCCCCCAACCGATGTATTCGAAACAGAAAATGATATTGTAGTGCGAATGGAAATTGCAGGAATGAGAGATTCTGAATTTAATATTGGATTAGAAAAAAGGATTCTCTCGATACGAGGTGGACGGCCGCCATTGTCTGAGCATGGTGCCTATTACCAAATGGAAATAAATACTGGCGAATTTTTGTCCTTGGTGGAACTCCCCACTGCGGTTGAGTTTGATCAGATAAACGCTGAATATCAAGATGGCTTTCTTACAATTGTATTGCCCAAAGCCATTACTCAGCGCATTGATGTTAATCAAAAATAATAAAAGGTTTTAATAATATATGTCAGTTTCAAGATGGATCATTGATATGTTAGAAGTATTGAATTGGTTGGATGCAGATGAGGATTTAAATGATTTGCTTTTTCAACCCACGATTAACCGCGTCGTAAAAGATAATGGTGAGTTAGAAGGAAATGGCGGTGAAATTTCACCCATACCCGACACCCTCCCTATTTTACCCCTGCGCGGTGTTGTGGTCTATCCGCATACAGCTGTTCCTTTAAATGTTGGTCAACCACGCTCTATTCGTCTGGTGGATGATGTGATGGCTCGAGAGCGTTTGGTTGGTCTAGTAACCTCAAAAGACCCAGACTTGGAGAACCCTGGCCCAGATGATCTATACAAGATCGGTACGGTTGCAAATATCAATCGCTTAGTCCGTGCGCCTGATGGCACAATACGATTGTTGGTTCAAGGTATTTCTCGTTTTAAATTAGGGGAATTTGTTTCAGAAAAGCCTTATTTGGAAGCCAAGATTGAGCTTTTACCTGAAGAAGAAGATGAGGATGAACTCGAACTTGAAGCTTTAGCTCGAAATGTGCGGAATCAATTTGAACGTATTACTGAATTGATCTCTTCAATCCCCCAAGAAATTGTAAATTCCGTCCTGCAAATGGAAGATCCCCTTCAAACCGCCTACACCATCGCAAATTTCCAAAGAATGGATATGGTGGACGCTCAAAAATTGCTTGAGATCAAATCGGTTTCCGAAAAGCTTCATACGCTAACTAGTATTTTGGCTAGAGAAGTAGAGGTCTTAGAATTGGGTCAGAAGATCCAAAATGAAGCCCGGACAGAAATTGAAAAAATGCAAAGAGATTATTTCTTGCGGGAACAATTGAAAGCGATCCAACGCGAACTTGGTGAGCAGGACGAGCAAACCGCCGAAATTGACGATTTTCGAGAAAAGATCACAGCAGCTGAAATGACCGAGGAAGCAGAGAAGCAATCTCTGCGAGAATTAGATCGCCTCTCAAAACTATCTTCAGCCTCAGCAGAATATGGCGTGATCCGCACATATTTAGACTGGTTGGTGAATCTGCCATGGCAAAAGATCTCTGAAGAAAATTTTGATATTGCTCATGCTCGAGAAGTATTGGATGATGACCATTACGGACTTGAGGATGTCAAAGAACGTTTGCTTGAATTTTTGGCGGTACGAAAATTGCGAAACGAACGCCAAGTATATTTCAAGAAAAAGGAAAGTTCCGATCAAATTCGGCAGGTAAGAGAGGGTGTGATCCTTTGCTTTGTGGGACCTCCTGGTGTAGGTAAAACTTCTTTAGGTCAGTCTATAGCTAGAGCATTGGGAAGGAAATTTGTTCGAATTTCTTTGGGTGGGGTTCGTGATGAAGCTGAAATTAGAGGCCATCGACGAACTTATATTGGCGCATTGCCTGGGCGAATTCTGCAAGCCTTAAGACGTTCCGAATCACGTAATCCGATTTTTATGATGGATGAGATCGATAAACTTGGCCACGATTTCCGAGGGGATCCTGCATCCGCATTGCTTGAGGTACTTGATCCAGAACAGAATTCAGAGTTCAGAGATCATTATATGGAAGTTGCATTTGATCTTTCACAGGTGATGTTCATCACCACTGCAAATTCCCTGAGTACAATTCCTGGTCCATTGCGTGATCGAATGGAAATCATTGAAATTTCAAGTTACACCGAGGGAGATAAGATAGAAATTGCTAAGGGTTATCTCGTTCCTCGACAGTTGAGAGAAAACGGGTTGCGTAAATCTGAGGCAACGTTTAATAAGAAAGCGATCCAAACAATCATTAGATCCTATACTCGGGAAGCAGGGGTGCGAAACTTAGAACGAGAAATAGGCTCTGTTTTCCGCAAAGTGGTCACCCAAATTGCCGAAGGAAAGGTGAAGAAGGTCAGAATAACTCCTGACCTAGTCCGTGAATATTTGGGTAGACCAAAATATTTCAATACGGATGAAATCTCAACCCGGACATCTTTACCAGGTGTTGCAACCGGGCTTTCATGGACACCATTTGGTGGCGATGTATTATTCATTGAGGCCACAGGAATGCCGGGTGGAAAAGGTTTTCAACTGACTGGCTCTCTTGGAGATGTAATGCAGGAATCTGCGCGAGCGGCTTTATCCTATGTGCGTTCCCATGCGGATAAACTGAATATTGACCCCGAATATTTTGAAAATAAGGATATCCATTTGCATGTTCCTGCTGGTGCCCAACCAAAGGATGGCCCTTCGGCGGGTGTGACGATCGCGACCACATTGGTTTCGTTGGTCTCCAATCGCCCGATTAAACCCGAAGTCGCAATGACCGGAGAAATCACCCTTCGCGGACAAGTGATGCCTGTGGGTGGAATTAAAGAAAAAATGCTCGCTGCCCATCGTGCCGGATTAAAGGAAGTTATATTGCCAGCCCGAAATGAAGCGGACTTGGAAGAACTTCCAGAAGAAGTTCTTCGTGATATTAAATTCCATTTTGTGGATACCGTAGATCAGGTATTCGAACTAGCTCTTACAAAAGCAAAAAGTAAAAAGCAAACAAAAAACAGCTCGAAACCAGCAGTTAAAAAGAAATCCACCAGCAAGAAAGCAACTGGCTCCCAGATTTCTGCTAGCAAAAAAAATGTGGCGAAATCAAAAGAAAAGCCAGTTAAGTAAAATAGAATAACAAATGAAAAAAGTAATGCTATTAGAAGACGACCCGACAATGTTAGAATTATTAAAAACATTGCTACAGATAGAGGGTTATAAAGTAAAAACAATATCAAATACCGATCATATTATTACTGAAGTTCAGGAATATATGCCCGAAATTATCCTGATGGATGTCCATCTGGGTAATGGGCAAGATGGCGGCAAAGTATTAACTGCAATTAAGGCAGAAGAATCCCTGGCTGATGTAAAAATCATCATGACTAGTGGTTCTGACTTACGAAAAGAATGTATCTCAAATGGGGCTAATGACTTTTTATTCAAGCCTTACATGCCAGATGAATTGATCGGAAAGATCGAAAATTTGATAGTGGAATAAACCCTTTATCCAATTAAAGAGAATATATAATGACAAACAATAATACGCGTACTTCACGAAAGTGGTATGCAATCGACTTACATTTACACACTCCCGCATCCAGTGATTATCAAGAAAGAGATGTGACCAATTTACAAATTTTGCAGCAGGCTGAAGCACGGGGTTTAGATATGGTCGCTTACACCGATCATAATACTGTAGCTGGCTACCGCAAAATGAAAGAAGAGATCGACCAACTTCAGATGTTGAAGGATATGAAACGCATTCTTCCAGAAGAAGATGCAAGTTTAATAGAATACCAACGATTACTAGGGAAAATAACTGTTTTGCCAGGATTTGAATTTACGGCAACGTTTGGATTTCATATTCTCGGTGTTTTCCCGCCAGAAAAACCGGTTAGAGATATTGAACATTTATTGTTAGACCTCAATGTTCCTTCTGATCAATTAGACGAAGGCTCAGCCACGATTGGCGCTTCAGCTGACGTGCTCAGGGCGTATCAAGTGATCAATGATGCCGGTGGAATGGTCATCGCCGCGCATGCGAACTCGAGTAATGGTGTGGCAATGCGGGGGTTTTCCTTTGGGGGCCAAACGAAAATTGCCTATACTCAAGACCCAAATTTAATTGCTCTAGAAGTAACAGACCTTGAAAATTACGGACGTCGAAAAACAGCTAGTTTTTTCAATGGAAGTAAGCCTGAATATCCGCGTCGAATGCATTGTATTCAAGGATCTGATGCACACCGAATGGTGACCGACTCTAAACGAAAAAAGAATTTGGGGATCGGAGATCGGGCAACAGACGTTTTGGTCCACGAAAATACCTTTGAAGCCTTGAGGGAACTGTTTCAGGGAAATGATTTTTCTCGGACTCGTCCCCATCAGAAAAAGAAAGGTGGCGACGAATTTGATTTCCTTAAATCAGCTCTGGAAGAGGGAAGTAATATTGTCCAAGAGTTTCATGAGGGAATGACTGCTAGAGGAGGGAAGCTTATTGCAGTGATCTCTGATGTTTGTGCGTTTGCAAACACTATTGGCGGCACCATTTACATTGGCGCGAGCAATGATTCTTCACAATCTCCGGTTGGGATAAGTAACCCAGCCAATGCAATTAAACAATTGGAAAAAGAAATTAGTAACCGGATCAGCCCCCCATTAACCTGTACGGTAAATTCGCAGAAATCCGGAAATAAAGACATTATCCAGGTGATCATTCCTCGGGGTGATGACCCTCCCTATGCCGTGGACGATAATAAGATCTTTGTGCGTGCTGAGGCCGAAACGGGGTTAGCTGTCCGTGACGAAATTGTGAGTTTGGTTCAACGTGGAAAGAGTGTTCCTGTTGTCATACCGACGAAACCAGAAGTTACTCAAGTGGCTCCCGCAAAAAAATCTAAAAAGATTGGCAAATTGAGCAAGCCCAAAGATGGCATACAACCTCCAAGAACAGGCGTGGAAGTTACCTCAGTAACTGAGCGTAGCGGAGTGGCCTATTATTCGGTGAAAGATTTGCGAAATGGTAATCAAGTCAAAAATGTGACAGAAAAATCTGCCAGACGCTTATGGCATTATGCGATTATGAATTATGCCAAATTGCCTGCAGAAACTAAAAGACCCAAAGCTGAATGGCAGGGGAATATTGGGTTGATCAACACTAGCAAACAAGGTAAAAGTCAGCGTTACGACTTAGTGCGAAAACAGGGGAATGTATATCGCTATTACTTTGGCGTCACTGAAGATGGTATTCATGGCTCATGGCGGAAGTTAGTAGGCTTAGACACAGAAGATGATTAGAGTTGGTATTCTTACGGTATCAGACCGTTCCTCGAGAGGGGAACGGGAAGACCTATCTGGTCCTGCATTGAAAACATTAGTTCAAGAGCAGGGTTGGGAGGTTTCAGTTTCATCAATCGTACCCGATAACCTAGAAGTAATAAAATCCACCCTGATCTCATGGGTGGATTTTGAGAAATTGGACTTAGTCTTAACGACTGGGGGGACAGGATTTGCTCAAAGAGATATTACCCCCGAAGCAACATTAGAAATTATTGATCGAAATGCACCGGGCATTGCAGAAGCGATGCGGGCGCAAAGTTTAAAAATCACTGATCATGCGATGCTTTCTCGGGCAATTGCTGGAATACGAAAAACCACTTTAATTGTAAATTTTCCCGGTAGCCCAAAAGCTGCAACAGAAAATTTTGCGGTAATTCAGTCGGTTATCCCCCATGCGATTCAATTATTGAAAGATGATCCCGCGGCAGAGGGATCGCATCAAATCTGAAATGTTTTTATTTTCCAGCCATTTCTAATCTTGATATGACCAACCTCTGAATTTCACTTGTTCCTTCTCCAATGGTCATTAGTCGTGTATCTCTGTAAAATCGTTCCACAGGGTATTCCCTGCTATAACCATAACCTCCCAAGATTTGAATGGCATTTCGGCAAACACGCTCAGACATTTCTGATGCAAATAGCTTTGCCATGGCCGCTTCTTTGGTGAATGGTTTCCCTTTATCCTTCAGATTGGCAGCATGATAGACCATTAGCCGGGCCGCTTTTATCTCAGTAGCGGCATCTGCAATCATCCATTGAATGGCCTGCTTGTCCGCCAAGGTTTTTCCAAACATCTTTCTATCTTTGGCGTATTGCATTGAAACTTCGTGAGCCGCTCTAGCTAAGCCGATCGATAAAGCGCCAATACTCACCCGTCCGCTATCTAGGGTTTGCAAGGTATATTTTAATCCATGGCCCTCCTCACCGATCAGGTACCCTTCAGGCACAGTGACGTTATCATAGGATAAAGCATGGGTCATTGATCCGTTTAACCCCATCTTTTTTTCTGCGGGTCCCACATGAAGGCCTTTTGCATCAATGGGAACCAAGATCAAACTATAGGCATTCGTATCGGAATCTGGGTCAGTTCTCACCAAGGTAATCACGAATTCTCCAACCCCCGGGTTAGTGATCCACATTTTGGACCCATTGATCACCCAGTCCGTCCCCTTTTTTTCAGCTTTGGTTTGGATACTTCCTTTGAGATCTGATCCACCACCCGGTTCGGTAAGAGCCAATGCGGCTAATTTCCCCTCCCCAGAAACTACCTTTGGCAGAAATTGACGTTTTAATTCTTCTGACCCAAAATTTGCAAGTGGTGCACATCCAAGCCCGTTGTGGGCAGAGATTGCCAAGGCAGTACTCCCACAACCCCAGCCCAATTCTTCTATAGCTATTGCAACATCTAAAGTATCCATCTCAGAACCCCCAAACTCTTCAGGAACCATCATGCCCAAAAGGCCGAGGGGACCCATTTTTTTGGTCGCTTCCCAATTGAATTTTCCAGTGAGATCAATTTCGTGAGCCCGAGGACGTAATTCTTTTTCTGCAAAGGCATGAACTGTAGCTTGCCATAACTTTTGCTCTTTGCTTAGATCAAAATCCATTTTTTTCTCCTAAAGATATTAATATTATTTTCGTTTGATCTCGACTAGCATATTGAGTGACCATTTCCACTGTATTCTGAATTTCTCTTCTGAAATGAAATAGATCGTGTTTTTCTTCTTGGCAGGGTTAACAAATCCCCATCCCTTGGTTTCATCGAAAGCAACCAGTGGCATTACATGAGCGTATAGAGGTTTCCATCGGCCAATGATTGGAAGCAAAATGATATCTTGATTAATCTTCTCTTTTAGTTGTTCTTCTTTCTTAAACATACGCCAAGATGCTCTTAATCCAAATTGTTTGGCGGCATCGGTCATCCCCCAGGGCATGACTGCATTGTCGGGAATGCGTCGAAATAATGGGAATGCCCCCCGCCAAGTAAAACCATTCAATTCTTGACCAAGTTCATATCCATCTACGGAGGTTTGATTAAAAACATTGCATGCCATGGCCACACTGATCGCCGCACAATCATTTGTTTTTCCTTGGAATTGATGGGTATCTTGTAGAGCAGTAATATAGGCAGATTGAATCATTTTGCACCCCCTAAATTTTTAATTTCTTCGACCACATGAGGATCTACCAAGGAAGAGGTATCTCCTAAGTCTAGGTTGAGGAATGCCGATTTGATCATTCTGCGCATCACCTTTGCATTTCTAGTTTTCGGAAGATCGCTAACAAAATAAATTTCCTTGGGGGCCAATGGTTTCCCCATTTCCTCGATAAGCATTTTGCTCAATTCAGATTTAAGTGATTCGCTTGCATTTTCCCCTGGTGCTAATATGCAAAACATAACTAGCTCACTCCCTTTGATTTTATGGGGGATGCCAATTGCTCCCGCTTCTATTATCGCAGCATGAGCCACGAGGATCGACTCAACTTCAGCGGGGCCAAGTCGTTTTCCAGCAATTTTGATCGTATCATCCGAACGTCCCAATATATACCAGAGGCCATCCTTGTCCCGAGCAGCCCAATCTCCATGCACCCAAATATTTTCCCACCTCGACCAATAACTTTCTTCATAGCGCTGGGGATCCTTCCAAAATCCCCGCGTCATGCCAATCCATGGGGTTTTTATTACTAATTCCCCAACTTCATCGACGACCGAATTGCCGTATTCGTCAAAAATATCTGCGGCTATCCCTGGGCAAACTGCTGAAAAGGAGGCTGGTTTGAGCGGCATTAAGGGATTGCCCATCACGATGCCACCTCCAATCTCGGTACCCCCCGAATAATTGATGATGGGTATTTTGCTTCCCCCAACTTTTTCAAAAAGCCACATCCAAGGGTCTGGGTTCCAAGGCTCGCCAGTCGACGCAAAGGTGCGAATGGAGCTCAGGTCATGTTTGCGAAATGGTTCTTCACCATGGGAGATCAGGGCACGTATCAAGGTAGGGGAAACCCCTAAACTATTGATTTTATGTTTTTCGACCATCGACCAAAGACGATCTGGACCGGGGAAATCTGGTGCACCATCGTAAATGAAAAAAGAGGCTCCCAATAACAGCGCACCAAATACCAACCAAGGTCCCATCATCCAACCCATGTCCGTCATCCAATAGATCATATCTCCAGGGTGAACATCGGTACCAAAAGCCATGTCTTGTGCAGCCTTGATGGGGAAACCGCAGTGGGTATGCACCGCACCTTTGGGCTTGCCGGTCGTCCCCGAGGTATAAATGATCATCAAGTGGTCTTCAGCATCCATTTCTTCTGTATATGCCACATCTGATTGCTGGGGAATTAACTCTTGCCAAAAATAATCACGATCGGCCTGCATATCTATTTCGATCTGCTGATGGTTCGTCACAATCATATGATTTAAACTCGGGACCTGTAAGGCAGCCTCGTCAGCAGTGGGTTTCATTAGGAGCGTTTTCCCTCGTCTGTTGGCCCCATCGGCGACAAATAGTGCCTTTGCCCCAACATCATTGAGCCGAGTTACTATTGCGCTAACTCCATATCCAGAAAATAAGGGCAGAATGATGCCCCCGATTTTCGCTATTGCTAAAAAGGCTACAACAATTTCAGGGATCATCGGCATGTAAAGTCCAACCGCATCCCCTTTGCCCAAACCTATACTTCTAAGCGCGTTTGCCGTTTGATTGACTTGACGATTCAACTGACCGTAACTAAGAGTTTCAACTCGACCATCCTCACCTTCATAGGTAAAAGCGGTTTCATTTTCCTTTTCTGTGCCAATGTATTTATCCAAACAATTATGGACAATATTTAATTTACCCCCGACACACCACTCTGGCCAAGCTATTCCTTTTGAGAGATCAACAACTTTTTCATAACCCTTATAAAATCTAATATCCAAAAAATTTAAGATAACTTCTGTGAACCAAGCCACATCCGCGGTAGATCGATCCATGAGTTCTGAAAAATCAGAAATGTCATTCAGTTGCATAAATTCTGTGAGGCGCGCATATTTTATGTGTTCATCCGAGGGTTCCCAGACGATCTTTCCCCCAAATTCAAATTGCTCGGTCATAAAACTACCTCCACAAGTTGGCTCTTTTTTAATAGGGTTAAAAATGGAAATAAAACTGTAAACATATTTTACCAAATTTGATTTTGTGAGGAAGGAAAAAAGATAAATCATAAATCAAATTTGCAGATTATAATAGCTGGGCGTTTTGAAAAAAATAATTAAGCTTGGATAATGGAGATCTTATGATTATTGATGTGGCCAAAAAGATTCGTAAAAATATTCAAAAAGTGATCGTTGGGAAAGATGACGTGATCAATCTCACATTGGTAGCAGTATTATGTGAAGGTCATGTTTTATTAGAGGATGTTCCTGGATTGGGAAAGACCACTTTGGCACGCTCATTGGCAATTTCTCTGGGTGCTTCTTATAAGCGCATTCAATTCACGCCGGATCTTCTCCCCTCCGATGTGACGGGGTTAAATTGGTTTAACCAAAAGAAACAGGAATTTGAATTTAGACCCGGACCGATAATGAGTAATGTGGTTTTAGCTGATGAGATCAATCGGGCAACCCCAAGAACGCAATCTTCGCTGCTTGAAGCAATGCAGGAACGCCAATTGACGGTAGACGGTGAAACTAGAAATTTACCAAGACCTTTCCTCGTTTTAGCAACCCAAAACCCTGTCGAACTTGAAGGTACTTTTCCACTCCCAGAGGCACAAATTGATCGTTTCTTACTACGTGTCAGCATTGGATATCCCACTGAGGAAGAGGAAACTCGTATTTTAGATCGATTCCATTCTGAAGATCCGCTTCCCAGTTTGGAACCAGTAACTGGGATCGAAGAAATCCTCACCATGCAGGAAGAAAGGAAATCAGTGAGAGTGGATGATTCTTTGAGAGATTATATTGTCCAGATAGCTAGGGCGACGCGCGAACACGAGGAAATTGATCTGGGCGCCAGCCCCCGAGGCAGCTTATCTTTATATATGGCGAGCCAAGCATTAGCAGCAATCAAGGGGAGAGACTTTATCATCCCCGATGATATTAAAGCCATGGCTCCATCCGTCTTGACCCATCGCCTGATGATTTCCCCACGAGCCCAATTACGTGGGAGAAAGCCAGAATCTTTGGTTTCAGATATTGTCTCTTCAGTGCCAGTACCCGTTGAAAAGTAAATGAGTTTTAAAAGCTGGTTCCCCCTCGCATTAATAATTTTTATTGTGGCTTTGTTATTGGATATGCCCATAGTCACACTAATAATTTTTAGTATTGTCCTGATCTATTGGACTGCCAGATGGTGGAGCAATAAAGCTTTTGATAATATCGAATACACTCGAAATTTCCATTATACGGGCGCATTCCCAGGGGAAGAAGTTGCTGTAAAGATTGAAGTTGAGAATAATAAAATATTACCTGTATCCTGGCTGAAATTCCGAGACCCATGGCAGAGGGCTGTTGGACCTGTGGATGAAGAAAAGTTGATCTCATCACACCTGCCGCATATGGGAAATCTGCATAATGTATATAGTCTGAGGTGGTTTGAAAAAGTTAAAAGATCTTACCAGCTTAAATTTCGAGCGCGTGGCGCATACCCAATTGGTCCCACCAAGCTAGAAACGGGAGATCTTTTTGGGATATTCTCCAAAGAAAAGACCTTGAAAAATATTGAATATCTGACTGTATTCCCAAGCCTCATTCCCTTAGAAGATCTGAACTTACCCCCCGATGATCCTTTTGGTGATCGTAAATCAAGGAAAAAAATATTTGAAGATCCAAGTTTTCCAATGGGCATTCGTGATTATCGCCCAAGAGATAGTTTTCGCCAGGTGCATTGGCCTGCAACTGCCCGAACAGGTGAATTAAAGGTAAAGGTATTTCAACCCACCTCGGCTCAGGTACTAATGGCCTGTATGAATGTATCTACTTTTCCCAGTATCTGGGAAGGGTATTATCCCGAGTTGTTTGAATATGTGTTAAGTGCAACTGCTTCGATATTGGATATTGGCATGAAAGATGGATATCAAA
>JABJGH010000053.1 GCA_018662365.1 Chloroflexota bacterium
TACCACCCTGTGTTGTGCGTGTCGAATGCAAGCCAATGCACCGGATTCATCGACTAATTTCATAATCCACCCACCATGTACATTTCCATGGGTGTTGGCCATTTCAGGCATCATCATTTGTGAAAGAGTAACCCTGGACGCTTTTACAGTTTTTTCACTTATTTGGGATTTGCTCATATTTACCATTCCATCCTATTCCATATCTGGTCGAAACTCACCTGCATCAATTGTAGGCAGTCTTTCTGGATCTTCCAACAATATGTCAATAGTGTCGTAGGCAATTTCTGCCATAAGAGGGGCTAGTGGAGAAAAGGCGGGCAGGGCGACATTTGGCGGGGTCGGCGGAGAGACCAGCTTTGGCTTATTAAAATCATAAACCCGCTTTCGTAAGATTCTAGAATCCTCAGATAAATAACCAACATAATCCCCATATACAGAATAAACTTCTCGAGAAGTTAAGATAAACCCAACCCACTCTCCACTTAAGTTATAAAGCATGGGATAGATCATATATGCATCACAATCTCCCAAAGTAGTATAAATCGGAACAGGTTTTCTTATTTTTGTTGTTGTCATTCAATGCCTATAATTAAATTATTATTTTTTTGTTTACTATACTTATCCAACATCATTGTACGTCCAATATCTATTAATAAAGAAATTCCAGAACATCACGATGATGACCACAATGACTAATGCGGAATTTTCTCCCAGTATCCTGGGTTGAAGCACGATTTCTAAATTCATCTTCTCGAAGATTAATATCAACCTTGGAACAATTAATGCAAACACCCCTGTTCGGATCAATAATCCAAATAAATTTACAATCAAAAACTGCAATAATTGTCCAGTGATGGGCTTTGAGCGAGAATCTGGATAAGTCCAAAATCGATTGAATAAAAAATTACTCATCACTGCAACCGAAAAAGAAATTATATTAGATAACACTGCGGATAGGTGCAAATAATTTCGTGCAATGTTAAAGGTTGAAAAGTCTACAATAAACCCGATTAAGCCCACCACTGCGAATTTCAAAAATCTATCTCGCTCTCGCTTGTCCTTGACCAGGATCATTGAATACCTAATTCAGATTTAAAATAATTAATAGTATTCATAATCCCATCATCTAAACTAACATTTGGTGACCAATTTAATATATCTTTGGCACGAGTGATATCCGGTCGGCGACGTTGAGGATCCCCTTCTCCCCGCTGCTCTTTTTCATACACTGTGCCTTCAGGATTATTAGTAAGTGCGTTGATCACATCTGCAAATTCATTGATGCTGGTTTCAACCGGATTTCCAATGTTTACGGGCATATGTTCGTCAGATATCAGCAGTTTATAGATTCCATTGATTAGATCATCCACATAACAAAATGACCTAGTTTGCTCACCGTCACCATAGATCGTTAAGGCTTCTTTTTTCAGGGCTTGTTTAATAAAATTAGGCACCACCCTTCCATCGTCCACATGCATTCTTGGTCCATAAGTGTTAAATATTCTCACGATTCCCGTATTTACATCATGAAACCGATGATATGCCATCGTAAGAGCTTCTGCGAACCGCTTTGCTTCATCATACACAGAGCGTTCTCCAATTGGGTTAACATGGCCCCAATAACTCTCGGTCTGAGGATGTTCCAACGGATCCCCATAAACTTCGCTGGTAGATGCCAATAAATATCTTGCTTTATTTGCAAGGGCAACACCTAAGGTATTATGTGTGCCTAATGCCCCTGCTTTCATTGTCTGAATGGGCAAGTTGGTGTATCCAAAAGGAGAATTTGGATTAGGACTAGCTGGAGAGGCAAAATGCATCACCGCGTCTAATTTTCCTGCAACAAAAATATATTTAGAAACATCATGGCGGAAAAAGGAAAATCGTTCATTCCCCATAAGGTGTGCAAGATTCTCTTTTTTCCCCGTTATGAAATTATCCATACCAATAACTTCATGGCCTTCTGCTAAAAGAAGATCACATAAGTTAGAGCCTAAAAATCCAGCAGCTCCCGTAATTAATACTCGCATTTATTTACCTCAATATGTCTTTATTTCCAATCTACTGCACTCGTTAAACCATCTCCGGTCAATTGTTGACTCTGCCCAGTGAGGGTATTTACAATCCATAAATTTCCTTGATATGTCAAGGCAACCTGGAAATTATACTCGCTTTCTAAAAGGGGAGCCCATACAAAATCTTGTGGGGCTAACCCTTGAGCTCCTTCCGGTGGGAATACAGGTTTTTGGTTGGAACCGTCACGATCCATTACAAACAACCGGTACCCGCTGTTTCTGCTTTGAGTCGGTACCAATGCCTTTAGATAAGCAATTTTATAAGAGTCTTCTTCAAAACCACGAGGGACATGAGGAGATACACTTGGATTTGAAAACATCCCCACTTGCTCTACCAAATTTATGGGAGGTCCCACCAATAAAGGGACTACTGTAAGGTCAAATAAAGGAGATTCTTCATGTGAGGACAATCCCTCTTGAGCCGCATGAGTTACCAAATAGATATAATCTCCATCGGGTGCCCAAGAAACATCCGGCACCCATGCCCAATCACTTCCAGTTTGCAAAGGTACAACATCAAATACCGATTCAAGGGCCTCATCATCAAAATCTACATTTCCTATTCCATCTGGCCTTGTATATAACAATTCTTCACCATCTGGAGACCACTCGAAGTTCGTTCCCCACCAACCATAAATCCCCCCAGAATTCTCATCTATCCCTGTTCTTGGGCCAGATACCCAACCTGAGTCATTAAAATTTATAAATTTCAGATCATTATTCGCCTGCCAACCCGGAGACGTCGAACTTGGTTTAACCGAAGAGAAAACTATTCCTAACCCCGAATCGGGAATCCAATCGGCAAAATGAATAATATTACTCACTTTAAGGTCTATTTCCAAACCGGTTTCATCATTAACTTTTGCAACCCATAATTCATTGATTTCATCTTCATCATCGCTTGATCTTGAATAAAGTAACCATTCTCCATCTGGTGATAATTTCAGAATAAACCCGTCCAAATCACCAGTGGTAACAATGGGTCTCCGAATCCCGGTATTTTCCTCCATCAACCAAGCATTTCCTGCCGAAATATATATTAGTTTCCCTTCAATGGGTACAGCGGCAAATGGAGCTTGACTTCCCACCATCACAATTTCTGGAACTGGTGCTTCAAGAATGGTTGTTTTCACCACACTATTACTTACTTCAATTCCGTTTTCTAAAATCTTTCGGTATGTTATTTCTTGAACCCCATTTTTCCCGGGTTGAATTAAACGCCTTTCTCCCTCTGGGAGAGATTCATTCCTAAGATCTTGAGTTTCGTAGGGGATGACTTCTTCTTGAATAACAAAATCTTCAATAATTCTGGTAAGAGTTATATTATCTTCATTTTTAAGAATTGTATAAAGCGGGGGATCACTTTCATCTAAAATATTTAAGGGAATACCAACCAGCTCAAATGCGTCTCGAGCTGTACTTCCTGAAGGGATTTCAGCGCTTATAGATTCGCCATCTACGAATAATGAAATAGAAAGATTTTCTTGGGTGATTTCGGGAGATCCACAAGCATAAACAAGCAAAGAAAATAGTAAGAAATTGAGTCTGATAAATTTAAATTTCCGCATGGGCTGGTATAATCTCACTTTGCAATAGATACCAAAATTGTAATTCCTTAAGGATAAATTTAATTATAGCATGTCAGAAGAAATCAACAATAAAAACGCTTCCTCGATTGAAATATCTCTGATCTCAAAAATAGAAGCCCTCCTTTTTGTTTCTCCTAATGCAGTAAATACTAGTCAACTGGCGACTGCACTAGACAGTACCCCGCGTGAGGTGGAAAAAAGCATCGGTAAATTGGAAGAATTATATAAAAATCGGGGGCTTAGGATTCAAAGACATCGGGGGAAAATTCAATTAATGACCGCCCCTGAAGTTGGTAAACTAATTGAGCGGTTTTTGAGTCTTGAAGCATCTACAAAACTAACCCATGCAGCGTTAGAAACTTTGTCAATAATTGCTTACCAACAACCCGTTACCCGCCCTGAGGTGGACTCAATTAGAGGGGTTAATAGTGATAGTGTAATAAAAAATATGCTAAGCAAGGGACTAATTGAAGAAGCAGGCCGATCCGAAGGACCTGGCAAGCCGATCCTTTATAATACTTCCCCAGAATTTTTACAGCATTTTGGGTTAACTACCATTAAAGAACTCCCACCATTGCAATTACCAGAAACTCCTCCGCTATTAAACAATGATACTGCGGATGGAAAACAAACCGAATTACCCTTAGATAAAACACTTTTAAAAGAATAAAATTATGACAGAAGAACGAGTACAAAAGATCATGGCCCATGCTGGGGTCGCCTCGCGAAGAGAAAGCGAGAAATTAATTGAACAAGGTCGGGTAACAGTAAATGGCGAGAAAATATCGCTGGGTACGAAAGCCGACTCTTTAAAAGATGATATCCGAGTGGATGGCTCTAAAATCAATACCAAAGAAGATTTTGTTTATATCGCCCTGCACAAACCCCGCGGAGTTTTATCAAGCACAAAGGTACAAAGACAACAGGATGATATGCAAACGATTCTTGATCTGGTTCCCGAGAAGAAGAGAATTTACCCTATTGGACGTTTGGATCTCGATAGTGAAGGCTTGGTATTACTCACCAATGATGGCGATTTAGCCAACCAATTATCCCATCCTAGATTTGGCCACGAAAAAGAATATCGGGTTTTGGTAGCAAGTCAACCCAAGAGAAGACAACTAGAAACTTGGATGAGAGGGGTTATTCTCCCTGATGGTTATCAAACCCAACCTGTCGATGTAAAATTTGAACGAAATCATGGAAAAGGCGCCTGGCTTAGGGTAACCATGAAGGAAGGCCGTAAACGCCAAATTCGGGAAACCGCCAGGACCTTAGGGCTCCCCGTTGCCAAACTTATACGGGTACGAATTGGCAGTTTGCTGCTCGGAAATCTAGCGTCAAGAAAATATCGGTATTTAAGTGAAAATGAGGTCTTGGAATTAAAAAAGGCTCCAAAATCATCGAAAAGAAATCCTCCGAAGAAAAATCGTCATAATTAAATAATCGTAAAGATATATATTTCCCCCATTATATGGTTGTAATCTATTTTAATAAAATAATTAAGAATTGAATTTCTGAAATTGGCAATTTCATTATTAATCACGTAAAATGAAGGGGAGTTTTTGAATTCAATATTTAGGAGAGGGTATGCAACTGTCTACTGAAGAGAAAAAACAAAGTTGGTTAGACCGCCCCATCTTTGAAACCATATCTCTTAATTGGGAAGTGATTTTATTTGGATTGATCCTCGCCCTTGCGATTTTCACGAGGCTTTACGATCTCGGGGCAAGGGTAATGAGCCACGATGAAAGCTTGCATACCTATTTTTCATGGGTTTTATTTAAAAGGGGTGAATTTGCTCATACACCATTAATGCATGGACCATTTCAATTTCACTTTTTAGCGTTGGTGTACTTTTTATTTGGGGACAATGATTTCACGGCTCGTATCCCTGCAATAATCACCAGCATTGCCACGATCGGTTTTCTCTGGCAATATCGCCGGTATTTGGGGCGAATCGGTACCCTGGTTGCTGCCTTTCTATTTACTTTCTCTCCCTTTATGCTTTATTACGGTCGCTATGTTAGAAATGAATCCTATGTCGGATTATTTGGAATCATTACACTTTGGGCGGTCTTGCGCTATTTAGATACAGGGAAACATCATTTCTTATACTGGTTAGTAACAGCAACATCGTTGCATTTCACAACTAAGGAAACCTCGTTTATTTATACCGCTCAAGTTCTATTATTTCTTGGGTTTTTATTCCTGGGCCAAATTACTAAAGCAAAATGGAAATCTGAGTCCAAAAGAAAACTCTTCATTTGGTTATTAATCGCTACACTAATTTTTGCCGCTGGGGCTTTAGGAAGTCATCGAATGTTGACCTCTTCGACCACCCTTGACTCTGGTGAGGTATCTGCTCCTTTGGATTTGGAATCTGATATTGCCGAGGAAACCGGACAAAGCATTGAACCAACCACCTTAATATTTGGTGGATTAGCCGTCATATCTTTTGCAATAGCATTTGGTATTTTGATTGTAGGTTATGGGTGGGAAAATTTAAAGAGAGTGAGGTCCTTTGAGGTCATGCTGTTACTTTTTGCTTTGATCCTACCTCATTTATCCGCCTTTCCTATTCGCCTCTTTGGCTATGACCCCATGGATTACACAACGATGGCAAGCCTGTTAAGGATCGGGGCTTTCCTTCTTCCATTAATTCTCGTGTCGTTTGCTGCCGGTTTGTTATGGAACCCAAAACAATGGTTAATCAATGTGGCCATTTTTTATAGCATTTTTATATTGTTCTTTACAACGATGTTTACCAACGGTACGGGATTCTTCTCTGGGCTGGTGGGTTCTTTAGGATATTGGCTAATCCAACAAGGTGTCGAAAGAGGGAGTCAGCCAAGCTATTATTATGTTTTAGTTCAATTACCTATCTATGAATATTTGGTCATTTTAGGATCTCTTCTAGCGGCAAGCATTGGTATTTATAAAATCACAAAGGGGAGAAAAGCAAAATTAGTAGTTGATCATGATTCGGAAGAAATTGAAACAGAAGATCTTGTACCCTTTTTAGAAATAGAAGCCAAAGATCCAAATATCATCCCAAGCAAAAAAACTGCGCTAATTCTATTCGCATATTGGGCAGTTTCAAGCTTGATTGCATACTCAGTTGCTGGCGAGAAAATGCCTTGGCTCACCTTCCACATTGTTCTTCCTATGTTGTTATTAACTGCTTGGGCAATTGGATATCTCATTGAAAAATTGAATTGGGACATAATTAAAAATAATTTTGTGTGGTTGATCTCCATCATTTTTCCCGTTTTTCTATTGAGTTTAGCAGGAATTAGTAAGAGTCTATTTTCAGGTGTAAAACCTTTTCAAGGAAAATCCTTAGATCAACTTGAAACAACTAGCACATTTATGTTCGCATTAATGATTAGTATTGCATGTCTTGCTGGGTTGATAATCTTAATTAATAGAAATAAATTAGCGTGGAAACAATCTCTAATTATTCTATCCTTAACTATTTTTTCAATATTAGGATTAACAACCATCCGCGCATCAATCACGGCCTCCTACATAAATCACGACCGAGCAACCGAATTTTTGGTTTATGCGCACTCCGCTCGTGGTGTCAAAGATGTAATGGAACAAGTAGAAGATCTTTCCCTAAGATTAACCAATGGATTGGCGATAGAGGTTGCCTATGACGATGATATTTCATGGCCTTTTACTTGGTACTTACGCAATTATTACAATCAAAAGTTTTACGGAGGAAACCCAACCCGCGATCTTAGAGATTCACCCATAATCCTTGTAGGGGACAATAATTTTTCTAAAGTTGAGCCAATTGTTGCCCAAGGATATTATCAATTTAATTATATTCGCATGTGGTGGCCTATTCAGGATTATTTCGATCTCACGCCAGAAAGAATAAAAAATTATTTTTCTGATCCCGCATTGAGAAGTGGAATATTAGATATTTGGTTTAATCGGGATTACTCCAGCTATGGTGAGGCAACTGGGAGAGATTTTAGTCTGCCAAATTGGTCTCCTGCGGACAAAATGCGAATGTACATAAGAAAAGATATCGTCGCCCAATTATGGGATTACGGTGTCAGTATCGATGCAGACCAGGTCATTATAGATCCCTATGAAAATAAGCAAATTGATCTAATCCCAGACCAAATCATTGCCGGTGCTGAAGGTGGGAGTATTTTCAACGATCCTCGTGGAATTGCCCTAGCACCAGATGGAAGTATTTATGTTGCAGATTCAAATAATCACCGAATTGTTCAAATTCTAGATGGTGAAATGATAAATGAATGGGGAAGTTTTAGCCCAATCGATGCCAATGGAAATGCCCCAGCAGGAAAATTTTATGAACCTTGGAGTGTGGCTGTCTCCCCGGATGGTGAATTCGTCTATGTAGCAGATACATGGAATCACCGCATACAAAAATTCACCTCTGACGGTAAATTCCTATCTATGTGGGGCTTCTTTGCCCAATCTGAAGATCCCTTTGCCTTTTGGGGTCCAAGAGATATTGCAATAGATGCGAATGGGAATTTGTACGTTTCTAACACTGGAAATAAGAGAATTACTATATTTGATCCAGATGGAAATTTCATCAGCCAATTTGGGAATGTGGGTTTTGGGTTGGGAGAATTTGATGAACCTGTGGGGGTAGCCGTTTCAAAAGAATCCGGTGTGGTTTATGTAGCGGATACATGGAACCAACGTATTCAAGCATTTTCCCCAAATGGGAATAATGTTTTTTCTGCCTATAACTCCTGGGATATCACTGGCTGGTATGGGCAATCTTTGGATAATAAACCGTTTTTGACGGTTGGGGATGATCAAAATCTATATGTGGCTGATCCCGAATTATCTAGGATTCTTGTTTTTGATCCTGATGGAGAATTCCTTTATTATTTCGGTGATTCCTCGGTTGGGATTAATAATATTGGCATCGTAAGCGATCTGATACCCGATGGAGAAGGTGGGTTATGGGTGAGTGATTCTCAAGACAATCGCTTGCTCCACTATACCTTACCCTAGCATACGAAAGTAGAGATAAGACCGGAGGGAAATTCCTCCGGTCTTTTATTTAGATAAAGCAAATTTATTTGTACTACGAAGTATTTGTTCAATCTGTTTATAAAACTTAGATGGTATAATTTTCCCCGGTTTATACAAATCAATACATGGCTGAAATGCCAAATCCACAAAGAGAATAAAATGAAATTACACGAATATCAATCCAAAAGAATTTTCGCCAAGTTTGGCGTCCCTATTCCAAAGGGAGAGGTAGCAACTACCCCAGAAGAAGCAAAAAAGATCGCTCAAGATTTGGGGGGAAGCGTTGTTGTAAAATCTCAAGTTTTGGTAGGAGGAAGAGGAAAAGCTGGGGGTATCAAGTTAGCAAAATCTCCAGATGAGGCAGAAAAATATGCCAAAGAAATCCTCGATCTAGAAATCAAAGGGCTGCCTGTCAACCTTGTACTTATTGACGAAGCAGCTGAAATTAACAACGAAATTTATCTCGGCATTACCAATGATCGTGGAGCCAGAATGCCTGTTTTTATGGCTTCTGCAGCCGGGGGTGTGGACATTGAAGAAGTTGCAGCAACCACCCCAGAAAAGATCATAAAAGTACATATCCACCCATTGATGGGATTGCAAAATTATCAGGTTTTAGACCTCGCTGCCGGAATATCCTTGCCCCGAGCATTGTGGAAAGAATTTGATGTAATTGCAAAAGGATTATGGGAAGCTTACAAAAATAATGATGCCACCCTTGCAGAAATCAACCCTTTAATTATTACCGCCGATAACCACCTCAAGGCCGTAGATGGCAAAATGGTGATAGACGACAATGCGTTATTCCGCCAAAAAGAATTAAATGAACAACGAGACCTTACCGGTGAAAATGAAGCGGAGTTAAAAGCAAAGGAATCTGATCTTACTTTTATCAAATTAGATGGTGATATAGGATGCATGGTAAATGGGGCAGGTCTTGCGATGGCAACCATGGATATCCTGGACCAATATGGAGGATCCCCAGCCAATTTCCTAGATATTGGAGGTGGTGCTGATGAAGAACAAGTTGCAGCCGCACTTAGAATCATCCTAGAAGATGAGAATGTAAAAGCAGTCCTCTTTAACATTTTTGGAGGAATTACACGGGGAGATCAGGTTGCCAAAGGAATTGTGGCTGCACTTAAAGAAATTAAGACTGACATACCCATGGTCGTTCGATTGGTGGGTACAAACTCAGAAGAAGGTCGGGAAATCTTAGCCGAAACAAAAATGATTACCGCAAAAACATTATCCGAAGCAGCGAAAAAATCTGTTGCCGCTGCGAAGGGAGAATTATAGGAATGAGTATTTTAATTAATAAAGACACACGTTTGGTGGTGCAGGGAGTGACCGGTTCACAAGGGTTGTTCCACACAAAACGGATGTTAGACTACGGCACTAACGTTGTTGGAGGCACTCGTCCGGGAAAAGGTGGAGAATGGGTGCTGGATGGAAAAGTTCCAGTATTTGACACCGTAAAAATAGCAGTCCAAGCCACTGGCGCAAATACCAGTGTAATCTTTGTGCCTGCAGCCTACGCTCCAGATGCGATTCTAGAAGCTGCTGATGCGGATATTAAATTGATCATCTGCCTTACTGAGCATATTCCTGTGCAAGATATGATGAGAGTCCGAAAATATCTGGATCCAATGGGTGCTCGATTAGTAGGACCAAATTGCCCAGGCATTCTCACACCAGGGGTATCCTCTGTTGGAATTATTCCAAGCAATATTGCCATTCCAGGAAATGTCGGTGTGGTCTCCCGATCTGGTACTTTAACTTACGAAGTGCTATATGCCTTAAAAGAACTAGGCATTGGCTCTAGCACCTGCGTTGGAATCGGCGGTGATCCAATTAATGGTACAAACTTCATCGATTGTCTACAATTATTTGAAGATGACCCCCAAACCGATAAGGTCGTAATGATTGGTGAAATTGGCGGTACGGATGAGGAAAAAGCTGCAACCTTTATTCGAGAAAATATGACCAAACCTGTTTTTGGTTTTATTGCTGGTAAGACAGCTCCTCCAGGAAAAAGAATGGGGCATGCTGGAGCAATTGTTGAGGGTGGAGAAGGTACTGCAGAGGAAAAAATTAAAGCATTAAATGCTGCGGGAGTTCCTGTGGCATCTAACCCTGAAGAAATTGCGGAAATGATCGCCAAATAAAAAGCTTAGAAATCAAAAAGATGCGGACAATTGTCCGCATCTTTTTTTGTTTAATTTTAGTTTTTTTATTTTAGAATTGCTCTAAACCTAACAGGGAATTATCCCATTTGGCCGTTGATATAATCAACAGCTTCACCAACGGTTGAAATCTTTTGTGCATGTTCATCTGAGATTTCAGTTCCGAATTTATCTTCGAATGCCATAATCAGCTCAACAATATCTAAAGAGTCAGCTTCAAGGTCTTCGCGGAATTTTGCTGCCATCACGATTTTTTCTTCGTCGGCGCCAAGCAAATCCACGATAATTTCTTTTACATCAGCAAATACATCAGCCATTTTAATCCTCCATTATTAATTTCAGTCAAACATCGCAATTGTACCTTTCTTGACGTGATTGTCAAGCGCAGGTTGACAGCATAAATTCTGACTGGTAATATAAACTTACTTCACAGGAACCCCCCTAAATGAAAAAAGTTACGCATACAAGCTCAAGAAAAATTGAACATATCGACATAAATTTGAACAAAGATGTCGCTTCAACGAACACCAATGGTCTAGATAAATTTCAATTTGTGCATGAGGCACTACCAGAGATAAATTTGAATGAAATTGACCTTAGTCAAAATTTATTTGGACGTGCGGTTTCAGCCCCGATATTGATTTCCTCCATGACTGGTGGTGCAGATGAAGCCAAAGATATTAATTTCATATTGGCCGAGGCAGCCGAAGAAATGGGCATTGCAATGGGGGTTGGCTCTCAACGAGCAGCAATTGAAGAACCCTCCCTTGCACCGACTTTTAACGTTCGCTCTGTGGCCCCAAATATTTTACTATTTGCAAATTTAGGGGCGATCCAATTGAATTATGGCTATGGCATTGATGAATGCCAAAAAGCTGTAGACATGATCGAGGCGGATGCCTTAATTCTTCATTTAAACCCCTTACAAGAAGCCGTTCAACCAGAAGGTGATGTTAACTGGCATGGAATTCTCAATAAAATCGAAATAATATGCAAAAAAATGCCTGTTCCTGTAATTATTAAAGAGGTGGGATGGGGAATTTCCGCGAAAACTGCAAAAAAATTATCCGAAATTGGCATTCAAGCAATTGATGTGGCAGGAGCTGGTGGCACTTCCTGGTCTCAAGTGGAAATGTACCGTGCTAAATCGGAAAATCTGGCAAGAATAGCCGAAACCTTTATTGGTTGGGGTATACCGACAGCGGACTCAATTAAACAAATTCGGGAATCTCTTCCAGAAATGAAAGTAATTGCCTCAGGTGGACTTCGCTCTGGATTAGATATTGCAAAATGTATTGCCTTAGGTGCTTCTATGGGAGGAATGGCAGGTCCTTTTCTCAAAGCCGCCATAAAATCCACTTCCGCTACAGTGCAGGAAATATCTAATATTCAACGTACCCTGCAGATCTCAATGTTTGCGGCAGGAGCAAAAGATCTTAGTGTTTTGCAAAAAACGCCACTAATCAAACAATAAAATCATAAAAACTGGAATAATTATGCCCCTCACCGATTATTACGATTTACTTCTTCCCGCGATTGAGAAAGAAATGAAAGCATGTGTGGAGGAATCTCAAGGCGAAGGACTAGAAGAATTATATTCAATGTTGGCCTATCACTTAGGTTGGGAAGGACCCAGATCTGGACAAAAAGCCCAGGGTAAAAGAGTACGCCCAATGATGGTCTTGCTATCCAATGCTGCTGCTGGAGGAGATTGGGAAATTGCATTACCTGCCGCCGCCGCAGTTGAATTGGTGCATAATTTTTCCTTAATTCACGACGATATTCAAGACAATAGTCCTCTACGAAGAGGTAGAAAAACCGTATGGAAAAAATGGAACATTCCCCAGGCGATTAATGCAGGGGATTCTATGTTTGCTTTAGCCCATATTGCACTTAAAAGGTTAGCAAAACAAGTTCCAGATGCTATAGCACTCGAGGCTTACAGGATCCTTCCTGAAGCATGTCTGACCCTTACACAAGGACAATACCTCGATCTCTCCTATGAAAATAGAACTAATCTATCCTCAGAAGACTATTGGCCAATGATCAATGGGAAAACCGCCACACTCATCGCTGCCTGCACTCAGCTAGGTGCGTTGATAGCGGGCGCAAATTCAGAAACAGTGGAAAATTATCGGAAATTTGGTGAATATGTAGGGCTTGCATTTCAAGTTTATGATGATATTTTAGGAATTTGGGGCGATGCGGAGATTACTGGAAAATCAATTGAAAGTGATCTAGTTGAAGGCAAAAAGTCTCTGCCAGTATTATTTGCACTTGAAAAAATTCCTAGCTTTTCCGAACGATGGAATAATGGTCCCATTGCGATCGAAGAAGTACCAAAAATATCAACGATGCTAGAGTCTGAGGGAGTTCTAGAATTTGCCAATACTACCGCAGACAACCTTACACAAAAAGCCCTATCAATCCTTGAGCAAACAAGTGAAATAAGTGACTCTAGGGATGCTTTACAAGATATGGCTAAAAAATTAATCAAACGCCAAGCATAATCCCAATCAAACGAATTTCATAAAAACCTGGTTTCCTAGTACTCTTCCTCTCTTTGTGAGAAGAAGAGTTTGATTTGAATCTCCCCCCCATTTTAGTAATTCTTTTTTAAGCAATTCTCTTATCTCATCCTTAAAGGTTTCTTCCAAATCCTGCCCAAATCTGATTTTGAAATCGTTCTTGGCAACACCTTGTTGGAGAAGTCTTAATCCCATCATCATTGTTTCGTTCATCGCAACTTCTTTGTCAATAAGTTGCACTTCGATGCTCGTCGGTGTTCTCGGAAATTTATTTGGTTTCATCTCAGACATTTGATTAATATATTTTCTTGGGGTCAGGATATTTGAAAACCTGTACCCACCAATGGAGCTATGAGCGCCCGCGCCAAATCCTATATAGGGCTTATTTTTCCAATATTGCAAATTATGGCGAGAGAGATTAATTTCTCCCCCTCCGCTTATCTTTGCCCAGTTCGATATCTCATAATGAGCAAATCCATTTTCTCCAAGAAAGTCCATCGTCCATTCATACATGTCTGCAGCGACATCATCATCAGGATAAGGATATATTCCATTTTTAACTTGTTTTTCTAATGGCGTTCCTTTTTCCACTGTTAAAGAATATAACGAAATATGATCTGGAGTTAGACTAAAAGCTTTTATTAAATTTTCTTTCCAATCGGCAAGTACCTGGTTAGGTAACCCAAAGATAAGATCTAAACTAATATTTTCAAACCCTGCCCTCCTTGCCTCTTCCATCGCAAGAATTGCATCACTATATCCGTGCTGTCGTTCTAGAATTTTCAACTCTATAGAATTGGCAGATTGAACACCCATGCTGAGTCTATTGATTCCCATTGAGCGTATATTAGAAAAATATTCAAAATCGACAGTGCCTGGATTCGCCTCCAAAGAAACTTCCATATCGGCTGTCAAATTAAAGGAATCCCCTATTGCATTCATTATTTTTTCAATTTGAGATATCGTCAATAAAGATGGGGTTCCTCCACCAAAAAATATCGTATGCGCATTCAATTTTTGGGATTTATGGGCAGCAAAAAAAACTATCTCATCAACAAGTGCATCCACATACTCAGGAATAAGATTATCCAAGCCAGCATATGTATTAAAATCACAATAACCGCAGCGGTGTTTGCAAAATGGGATATGTAAATAAATACTTATTGGGTCCATTTTCCAAGTATAACCCGAGTTTACAAGCTCCATTAATTGATATTATTTGTGAATTTATGCACATTATATTTAGACAATATTCTGCTAGACTGGTATAATGCTCCGAGTTAAATAATTATGGAAAATCCAAATACAAAACCTACAAAATTATGCCCCACATGTGGCACCAGGGCTGCTGAAAATGCCCCTCGCTGTTTGGTATGTGGAACCGAATTCGCTAACGAGCAAAAGAAGGATAGCTCTAGAAAATCTAAGACTTCACAAAAAAAAGTAGCGACCCCAGAAATTAGAGGGACTAGAATGCCGGAAATTACCTTAAGCGTTCCGGTGATCGTATTGTTATTTATAGTCTTTTTGGCAATCGGTGCAGGTGCAGTTTATTTTGGCTTGCAAGCCACTGGGGCTATTGTGGAGCCTACAGAAGCACCCACAGAGACCCTAACACCCACACCCAGTCTTACACCTACCCCCGTTAAACCCACGACCACCTTTACACCTTTACCCTCTCCTACCCCGCAAACTTACCGGGTACAGTTGGGAGACAATTGTGGAACAATCGCATTCCTGTTCAATATTTCTGTGCAGAGTATTATTTTAGAAAACAGTCTGGCAGCATCCTGCCCACTCAGTGTCAATGATGAATTGAGGATTCCATATCCAACGCCAACCTTGACCCCTGAGGCAACCAATACTCCCAGCAGCGTACAGGCAACAAGGGACGCATGCGACGTAGATTATTACACGGTTATTGAAGGTGATGATCTGAGTACGATCGCATTATTTAGGGGCGTATCAGTAGAAGCAATTATGGAATGGAATGGAAAAACTGTCCCAACCGTTTTTGTCGGGGAAACAATTGCTATTCCAAATTGTTTGCGTGATTATGTGCCCGGACAGGGAACCGTTACCCCCACACCCGCTCCACCTAAACAAAAACCTGAACTACTGTTGCCCAATGATGGTCAAGGATTTACCCTAGAAAATGACCTGGTTACTTTGCAATGGGCATCCGTAGGCACCTTATTAGAAAATGAATTTTATCAAGTAACAGTAATTGATGTCACCGATGGAAATAAAGAACCCTTGGTAATTGAAGTATCTGATACGAAATTTACAGTCCCCACCGATTTCCGTCCAACGGACGGAAGTGTACATATCTACCGCTGGTGGGTTATGCCCGTCGCAAAGATTGGTGTAAATTCAGATGGAAGTCCAATATATATTTCCGGGGGTCCAAGTAGTGATAATAGAGATTTTAGCTGGACCGGAACGGGCACCGCACCAACGCCAAGTCCATAAATCTACTTAAATAAAAAAAGACCCTGGAAAATTTATCCAGGGTCTTTTTTTTATACAATTTATCGTTGTTCGATTTCTTTATAAGATCTTTCGCCTTCACCAAGGTAAACCTGGCGTGGTCGAGCGATTTTTTGAAGCGGATCATTGAGAAGCTCTTGCCATTGAGCCAACCAACCAATTGACCTTGGAATTGCAAACATCACGGTAAACATTGCTCGAGGAATTCCCAATGCTTGGTAGATCATTCCAGAATAGAAATCTACATTTGGGTATAATTTTCTTTTCGCAAAATAATCTTCATTCAAAGCAATTTTTTCGAGTTCAAGAGCAATATCCAATAATGGGTTTGCACCAGCAATCTTGAAAACTTCATCGGCGTGAGATTTGATTATGCGGGCTCGTGGATCATAATTTTTATATACGCGGTGCCCGAACCCCATTAATTTTTCTTTGCCAGCCTTGACGCCTTCTAAAAATGCAGGAATGTTACTTACATCACCAATCTTTGTTAGCATTCGAAGCACGGCCTCATTTGCACCTCCATGAAGCGGGCCATATAGGGCAGCAGCTGCACCAGCCATTGCAGAATAGGGATCCACATGACTTGATCCAATACTGCGCATTGCATTTGTGCCGCAATTTTGCTCATGATCCATATGAAGGATGAACAAAATATCAAGTGCCTCTTCCAGCGCTGGGTTTAGTTCATAATTACCATCTTTATCAGCGAACATCATTTTTAGAAAATTACCTGCGTAGCTCAATTCTGGATCTGGCTCAACATAGGGTAAATCCTGACTGTTCCGATATGAATAAGCGGCTAAGGTTGGCGCAGAGGCAAATAACCTCTGAACATGTTCTACCCGGTTGGCTACATTTTCAATATCTGATCCAGTTGGGTTAAATGTGCCTAGTGCTGCAACTGAAGCGATAAACTTTCCCATGGGGTGTCCATCTTTTTCAAATGCTTTGAAGAACGCTTTGAAGTTTTCAGGCAAACTTGCACGAGCTTTAAGATCTCCCACCCATTTATCATATTCTTCTTTTGTGGGCAATTCGCCATATTGGATCAAATATGCTGATTCAAAAGAATCTGATTTTTCACATAGTTGATCAATCGGATATCCGCGATATCGAAGGATGCCATTAGCACCATCGACCAATGTGATCGTACTTTCAGTAGTTGCGGTATTCTTAAAACCAGGATCAAAACTCATCATCCCAAAATCACCCTCATTAACTTTGATCTGACGCAATTCCATGGCTGGAATCGTATCTTCCCAAATTGGGACTTCGTATTCTTGTTCTGTCCGATTATCTTTAATTGTTAAAGTCTCTTTCGCCATATTTCGTGAGCTCCTATACTCTATAAATTAAAAAGAGATTTAGAATCCTAAATCTCTTAGATTTTTAACATTTGCATCAACATGTTCCGCTGAACCTTTTAATGCTTCCTTTTCGGAGTCATTTAATTCATATTCAATAACTCTTTCAAAGCCTTTCCTTCCTAATTGAACCGGTACACCAAAGAATATGCCATTTTGGTCATACTCGCCCTCTAACAATACAGAACAGGGAACCACCAAATGTTTATTCTTCAATATTGCTTCACACATTTGAGCGACTGCAGCAGAAGGGGCATAGAATGCTGAACCCGTTTTCAAAAGGGCAACGATTTCTCCACCACCCTTCCGTGTGCGATTTACAATGGCTTCCAATTTCTCAGTTTCAATAAATTTATCTAGAGGAACACCCGCAACGTTGGAATGACGTGTAAGGGGGACCATCGTGTCCCCATGACCACCTAAAACATAACAATTAATATTTTCAACACTCACACCTGTTTCCATGGCAATAAATGCACTCATTCGAGCAGAATCCAAAATACCAGCTTGTCCGATCACTCTCTCTTTAGGCAGATTTCCTTTTTCCATCGCAACCAAGCACATCACATCCAATGGGTTTGTGAGAATAATATAGATTGCGTTGGGGGAAAGCTTAATCGTCTCTTCAGTTGCAGTGCCCACGATTTTTGCATTTGTGGACAAAAGATCATCTCTGCTCATGCCCGGTTTTCTTGGAATTCCAGCGGTAATTACAATTATATCTGAACCAGCAGTAGCTTCGTAACTATTGCTCCCAGTAATGCTCACATCTTTGCCAATAACGGGCATTGACTCTTGCATATCAAGGGCTTTCCCTTGGGGCATGCCTTCAACAATATCGACTAACACGATATCTGCAATTTCTCTTTCGGCTAACCAATGTGCTGTGGTAGATCCAGTCATTCCAGCACCAATAATCGAAATTTTTGGTTTCATTTAACAATTCTCCATATAAATATTATTTGATTTTTCATCCTATTTTTCCTTCTAATAGGTATACCGTTCATTAAATAGACTTTATAGGGACACTTTACCCTATTATATCAGGACGATTGTCCCAATATATTCGTGTGTCCGAATTGGATAATTAATCCATTAATTCTATTCATTTAGACCATTTAGTGTTGTACAAAATTTCATTAAATTAAAAATCATCTCTCATTAACTTATTTCCAGAGAGATGATTTAATTTTAATTTGTCAATCTATTCAAGAGTTTCCAAATATCTAGTCGCTTGAATAGCCGCGGCTGCTCCCATTCCTGCAGATGTGATCACCTGTCTGAAATGGGAATCTGCAACTTCACCTGCCGCATAGACACCCGGCATGCTCGTTTCCATCCGGTTATTGACGATCAAATAACCACTTTCATCCAAATCTAATTTATCTGTAAACAACTCAGTGTTGGGAGTATGTCCGATAAATATAAATACACCATCTGTCTTAAAGCTGGTTTCTTCATCTGTTTTTCTATTTTTTAAGGACACATTTGTTACTGCGTCTTCTCCCTGAATATCCTCTAATACTGTATCCCAAATATAGTTAATCTTCGGGTTTTTGGAGGCTCTTTTTTGAAGAATCGGACTCGCCCGTAATTCATCTCGTCGATGCACAACAGTCACTTTCGTGGCAAAACGAGTCAAGAATAATCCTTCTTCAACGGCACTGTCCCCTCCCCCAACCACGACTACCTCTTTATCCTTAAAGAAAAATCCATCGCAGGTTCCACAATAGGAGACGCCTTTTCCAGTAAACTCCTCTTCACCTGGAATTTCCAAATGTCTAGGATTCGCGCCAGTACTGATAATTATTGTGTCAGCATTATATTCAGCACCATACGTTTTAACCTTATAAGGCTTCGAGGAGAAATCCACTTCAATAGCAGTGTCGAAAACTACTTCAGCACCAAATCTTTCTGCCTGCACTTTGAACAACTCTCCCAATTCTGCACCACCCAGACCTTCCGGGAATCCTGGGTAGTTCTCAATAATATGGGTTAAAGAGGCTTGCCCTCCTAAAGTCATGCCGGTCAATACTATCGGTTTTAGGTCTGCTCGTGCTGCGTATAATGCCGCAGCCAAACCAGCAGGCCCCGAGCCAATAATTAACACTTTTACATCTTTGGGTTCGCTCTTTTTTTGCGAATCTCCAGGATTAATGCTCATTTCCATTTTTCTTTTACCTTTTTATTCCGTAAATTTTTATTAGTACTAATTATGACATTCTTTGTATAAGAGATTTTACCTCATCTGAATTTATGTGCCCGAAATCCTTAATAATAAAAGGGAATCTAAATCTTAAATTTTTTCAATACATAGAAATTAAAATTTCAAAAATGATATAATTTGCCATGTGGTTAACAAAAAAATAATCATCCTCTTAATCCTCTTATTTACACTCCCAGGTTGTTCAGGGAGCAATTCAAATTCCCCTTCCTCAAATTCATCTGAATCTCAAATTTATATAGAAAATAAAGGCTCAGACACTATAGTGAATCTTGCCTTAGCATGGGCTGAAGAATATCAAAACATTCACCCAAATATTTCTTTATCCGTCACTGGGGGTGGATCTGGGACTGGGATTGCGGCTCTGATCAACAACACAGTGGACATTGCCAATGCTTCCAGAAGTATAAAGGATAAAGAAATTGAAAATGCGAATGAGAATAATGTAGAGCCGTTAGAATTTGTGATTGCTCGAGATGCGATCGCCGTAATCATTAACCCTGAAAATCCTGTAGAAAAATTATCTCTTCAACAAATCTCCGATATCTATTCAGGGAAATTTACCAATTGGTCTGAGGTTGGCGGAGAAGATCGTCCCATTGTACGGCTATCTCGAGAAACAAATTCAGGGACGCATGTATATTTCCTTGAGCAGGTATTGCGATTAGGGGACAAGGAAAACCCCACCTTTTTTAGCCCCCTTACCTTATTACTTCCCTCTTCCGAGGGAATCATCTCAGAAGTAAGCCAAAATCCTAATGCCATTGGTTACGATGGACTTGGGTATATTACGGATGAAGTAAAAGTTGTTGGCGTTTCCCAGGTGGGTTCCACTGAATACATCTATCCCTCAGTGGCAACTGTAAATAGTGGTGAATATCCAATCGCCAGGGATTTGTATATGTACACAAATGGACAACCCGTGGGCGAAATTGAGGAATATCTAAATTGGATTTTTTCAGAGGCTGCCCAAGAGATTGTAGCTGAACTCGGTTTCGTACCGATAATAAAATAGTACAGGAATAAAATGGAAAGAAAAGAAGCCTTCCAAACATTTCTCATAACCACCTTTATCAGAATCTCCGGATACTCAACGATCTTTTTTGTTGGCATGATCTTGGTCTTCATTCTCGGACAGGGATTGCCAGCTTTAAAAGAAGTTGAATTGAGTAGTTTGTTTAGCACCCGTTGGTATCCAATTGAAGGTTTTTTTGGCATACTGCCATTAATTGGTGGGTCCATTGTGGTGACGATTGGGGCGACTTTAATTGCAGTCCCATTTGGAATTGGCACTGCAATTTATATTTCTGAGATTGCCCCCCGATGGGCAAGAGAATTATTAAAACCCTTAGTGGAAGTTTTGGCAGGATTACCCTCTGTGGTGCTTGGTTTTATCGGTATTGTTTCCCTTTCTCCATTCATACGTGAATTTTTCAACTTACCCACCGGGCTTTCTGCACTAACCGGCTCCCTGTTATTGGGAGCAATCGCAATTCCCACAATCGTATCTGTTGCGGAGGATGCCCTTGATTCCGTTCCCAAAGAATATAGAGACGGTGCTTTTGCCTTGGGAGCCACCAAGTGGCAAACGATCTGGACGGTCACATTGCCCGCTGCGAAGTCGGGCGTATTGACGGCAATCATGCTCGGGATTGCGAGATCGATTGGGGAGACGATGACTGTCATGATGGTCACAGGAAATGCTCCAGTATTACCTACCGGTTTAGAAGCAATTGTTTCTCCCATTAGAACAATGACGGCAACTATTGCCGCTGAAATGGGTGAAGTGGCAAATGGTGGCAGCCATTACGCAGTGCTATTTTTCATCGCAATTGTATTATTCCTAATTTCTCTAGTAATTAATATTGCCGCATCTGCGGTTGTTTTCAGGGAGACTAAACGATCGGAGAAAATTTTATCGTGAAATCTTCAAATCACTTAATTAGAGCAAAAAGAATTGAAAAGATTGGTATTTCATTCTTAACTGGGATTACAACTTTAACCATAATACCCATCATATTGATCGTTGGGTATATCGTTTATAAAGGTTTCCCTGCACTTTCATGGGATTTCATTAGTGATTTTCCCCAAAATGGTATGCGCGATGGCGGAATTTTACCAGCAATTGTTGGGACAATATATTTGACTCTAGGGACTGCCCTATTTGCGGTGCCGATTGGTATTGGCGCTGCGATATATTTATCGGAATACGCAAATGATAATTTTTGGACCCGCGCAATAAGAATTGCGATCATTAATTTGGCTGGCATTCCCTCAGTAGTATACGGCCTTTTTGGTTTGGGATTATTTGTCTACTTTTTAAATTTTGGGACCAGCATATTGGCCGGATCCTTGACCCTGGCAATCATGACGATCCCAGTAATCATCAGCACAGCTGAAGAGGCAATCCGTGCCGTACCGCAATCTTTTCGAATTGTAAGTGTCTCCCTAGGTGGCACAAAATGGCAGACAATCCGTAGAGTTGTTTTGCCCCAAGCACTTCCCGGTATCCTGACTGGAGTGATTTTAGGCTTAGAAAGAGCGGCAGGGGAAACTGCACCAATTTTGTTTACTGTTGCCGCATTTTTCCTTCCGCGATTACCCTCAGGTATTTTTGATGCCACTATGGCATTGCCCTACCACCTTTTTGTAATATCTACTCAAGTCCCTGGAATGCCAATAAAAATTCAATATGGCACAGCCTTAGTCCTGCTCATTTTTGTCCTCGGTATGAATTTTGCGGCAACAATTGTGAGATCAAGAGCCAGAGCCAAACGAGAATGGTAATTTAATTTTAGAAATAAAAAACTTATGGAATTAACTGAAAAACATAAAATTTTTGTAGACAATGTCAGCTTGAGATATTCTGATGGTATTGAATCTCTCAATAATGTGACGATGCCTGTCATCGCAAATAAAATCAATGTGATGTTGGGTCCTTCGGGCGGCGGGAAATCCTCTTTACTGAGACTATTTAATCGATTAAATGACCTCGCGGACGTAGATTTCGTTGAAGGAAGGGTCCTTCTTGATGGTGTCGATGTGCTCAACCCAGAAACCAATGTGATCGAATTACGGCGTAAGGTCGGAATGGTTTTTTCTCGTGCCGTTGTGCTTCCAATGAGTATCAAAGAAAATCTCATATATGGTTTAGAATTGGCAGGAATAAAAGATCCTAAAAAACTTGAGGAGACGATTGAAACCAGTTTGATCCAATCTGCCCTTTGGGATGAAGTAAAAGATCGATTAGACGATTCTGCATTTGCGCTTTCTGGCGGGCAAAAACAAAGATTATGCCTAGCCAGAGTATTAGCAAATGAACCAGAAGTAATTTTATTAGATGAACCCACTTCAGGCCTTGACCCTATCTCTACTTTAAAAGTAGAGGAATCCCTCCAAACATTGAAGGAAACTTATACTATTGTGCTTGTCCCCCATTCGGTTAACCAAGCCGGTAGAACTGCCGACCATTGTGCATTTTTCTTACAGGGTGAGCTAGTAGAATATTCTTCCGGGAAAAAAATATTTACCAATCCCGAGGACCAGCGAACGGGGGATTATATTGAAGGAAGATTCGGATAAAAATCCGAAAATGAAAAACGCCCCCCTGCATACAATTTATCGCAAGGGGGCGTTTATTTTAAACTTTATGGATCTTTTATTGAGGTCCAGCCCCAATAATTTCTGCCGATAACCCATCTGAAAATTCCCCGATATTTTTCTTGAACAAATCAACTAGATTTTTTGCTGATGCATCAAATGCATTTTTATCATCCCAAGTTTCTCTTGGATTTAATATTTCATTTGGTACATTCGGGACATTTTCGGGGACAAATAAGCCAAAGTACTTATCTTGACTCAATTTACATTCGTCCAATTCCCCATTAAGAGCTGCAGTAATCATTGCCCTGGTGTAAGGCAAACTCATCCTCTCACCAACCCCATAGGGTCCCCCGGACCAGCCAGTGTTCACCAACCAAACCTGTGATTTATTTTCGGTAATTTTTTCCATTAGCAGGTCCCCATAAATTTTTGGATGCAGAGGTAAAAATGGAGCACCAAAACATGCTGAAAATGTGGCCAAAGGTTCTTTCCCCAGCCCCTTCTCGGTTCCACCTAATTTGGATGTGTACCCAGAAATGAAATAATATATCGCTTGCTCGGGTGTTAATTTTGAAATTGGGGGAAGCACGCCAAAGGCGTCGGCTGTTAGAAAGAAAACGTGATTTGGATGTCCAGCTTTCCCGGATGGGACACTGTTTGGCAAAAAACCAACCGGATAAGAAGAGCGGGCGTTTTCTGTAAGAGAACCATCATCAAAATCTACCCTCCTTGTGATTGGATCAAACACAACATTTTCCAATATCGTTCCAAATCTTTGAGATGCATCGTAAATTAGAGGCTCTAATTTTGGGTCTAATCGAATAGTCTTTGCATAACATCCCCCTTCGAAATTGAAGATTCCGTCCTTCCCCCATCCATGTTCATCATCACCGACTAATAGACGATCAGGATCTGAGGATAATGTCGTTTTCCCAGTGCCAGATAATCCAAAAAATAACGCTGTCTCCCCATCCATTGATACATTTGCAGAGCAATGCATAGGTAGGATATCTTTCTTAGGGAGCAAATAGTTCAAGACACTAAATATGGATTTTTTGATCTCCCCAGAAAAACATGTTCCACCGATCAATACTAGCCTTTTCTCAAAATTGATTACGATAAAGGTTTCAGAATTTGTGCCCTCTTCTGAGGGAATCGCATGAAAACCTGGTGCTTGAAGAACCGTAAAATCTGGCACGTGATCTGCTAATTCACTGTCCGGTTTTCGAATAAACATATTTCGGGCGAATAAACTATGGGCTGCCTCAGCAGTGATGATTCTTACATTCAATTTGTGATCTGCATGCGCCCCTGCTGTTGTGTCTTGCACAAACACATCTCTTCCTTGGAAATAAGCCGTCAGCCGCAAATATAATCGATCGAAATTTTCAGGTGAAATAGGTTTATTGATTTCTCCCCACCAGATATCGTCTCCTGTACTTTCCTCTTTAACTACAAATTTATCATTTACCGACCGTCCAGTATGCTGCCCAGAATTAACTACAATGCTGCCCTCATGTGTCAGCATTCCCTCCCTGCGAGAAATCACTCTTTCAATTAATGCTGGTGTTGGCAAAGTCCAATAGATCATATTCAGGTTTCGTAGTCCATTGTTCTCTAGACCATATTTACTGGGGGTTCCCATTTGATTAACCATTTATTTTCTCCATTGAAATCGAACTAAATAATATTCGTAAATTTCACTAATTATACACCTAACAAAAATAATATAAAATAAATTATTAATAATATTAAAAAAACAAACGTGTTAAAATTTTCATATTCTAATAATTATTAAATAAGGATTAAGGAAATGTATAATTTTATTCTTGGATTCCACAATTTGTTTCGTTGGGTTGCAGCAATCTTATTGGTTTATGCTCTTTTTAGAGTTTACAAAGGCGTGTTCGCGAAATCCTCCTGGAGTGAGGCGGACAAAAAAGCTGGATTATTTTTAACCATTGGATTAGATATTCAATTTTTACTTGGACTTCTTCTTTATTTTGTTTATAGTCCGATCACAAAAATCTTTTTCAATAATATGGGTGACGCGATGAACTCTACAGAATTGCGTTTTTATGGCATTGAACATATATTTTATATGCTCCTTACCATTGTTTTTGCCCATATCGGTTCAGCAATTGGGAAGAAGGATATTGCTGATTCAAAAAAATTCAAAAGAGTTGCCTTGTGGTTTAGTTTAGCTTTGGTCACAATTTTATTGGGCATGCCTTGGGCACGGCCTTTCTTACCCACTTTTTAGAAATATTAATCACCTGTGAGATCAGAAAGAACCACCCCATACCTAAAACTCCTTTTTGCAGTTTTTGCCTGGGGTGGTTCTTTTATTGCTACAAAAACTGCAGTTGTCCAAATCTCCCCTAATACCCTAATATGGATGAGGTTTGCAATAGGGTTAGTTATCATTGGTTTGATCGTAAAGCAAAGAAACGAATTTAAAATTATTCCCAAAAAGGACCTAGTTCAATTTGCCATCTTAGGCTTCATCGGGATAACATTTCATCAATATCTACAATCCACTGGTTTACTCACATCTGATGCAAGCACAACGGCTTGGATCGTGGCATTGACACCGATCTTCATCGCGATATTGGGATGGCTTGTCCTAAAAGAAAAACTTAAGTGGTTTGCGATATTTGGAATAATTTTTGCTGCCATTGGTGTAATTTTAGTAGTCACAAAAGGAAATATATCTCAAATAAGTTCAGCAGCAAGTTATACTGAAGGGGATTTTTTAATTCTACTTAGCGCGATAAATTGGGCAGTATTTTCAATCCTTGCGAGACGGTTATTAAAGAAATACGAGTCCTCCCTTGCTCTGTTTTATATTATGGGGTTTGGATGGTTTTTCACATCCATATCCTTTATTTATAACAAAGGGTTTTTGGAACTAACAAATCTTGACCAAAATGGCTGGACCAGTGTGCTCTTCTTAGGAATTGGAGCAACGGGGTTGGCTTATATTGCATGGTTCGATGGCTTGAAAGTGGTTCCCGCCGCTGTAGCTGGCTCATTCATTTATCTTGAACCACTATTTGCCGCTTTTTTGGCTAGCATTTTTTTGGATGAACGAATTACAAAATCTTCGATTTTAGGTGGGTTGTTAATCTTGTTTGGGGTTTGGATTGTTACATACCGTAAGAAAGATATAATAAAAACGCCAATAAATTAGAAAATAATTAAGGTTTGAATTATGACAGCAAAATACAATTTAGCAAAAGAAAACCTCACTTATTATCACCAAAAGGACGTGGGGATATTAAAAATTTCGGGAGAAGACAGAATTGATTTTCTTCACCGTCAATCTACCAATGACATTAACAAAGTAGATGGGAACAATATCATTACTAGTGTTTTGACAACACCAAATGCAAGAATAATCGATGTACTCACGATATTTCAACACAAAGAAAGTTTAATTTGCATTACCTTGCCATTCCGCGGTCAATCCACGTACGAATACTTGTCTGGAAAAATATTTTTCATGGATAAGGTTGAAATCAATAATTTTAGCGATGAATTTAAAATTATTGATATTGAAGGAATTACATCAACTAGCTCTCTGGCTAATGTATTCACCCAGATTCCCGATTTAGATAAATTCACCATTCTTGAAAAATATAATGGAGGATACATTGGGGGACAAAAGGGAATTATTAATGAACTTAGTTACCTCATCATGGTCAACAAAAATGGTTTTTCTGAACTAATTGAAGATCTTACCAATCAGTCAATTTATGAATTAGGCTCTAAGACAAGAGAAATATTTAGAATTGAGGCAAAAGTTCCTGGGTTTGAAAATGAACTGATTGGAGATTTTACACCCCTAGAAAATAAATTAAATTATGCGATTTCAAATAATAAAGGTTGTTACACCGGTCAAGAAATTATCGCAAGACAGGTAAATTACGACAAAATTACAAAAAATTTAGCACAGATCCAATTGGATCAAATTGTACCCATTGGTTCAAAAATTTCTGCAAATGGGAAGAATGCTGGTTTGATCACTTCAATCATCGATTCCCCGAAATTCGATGTTATCGCACTAGCGATATTAAAACGCCCATATTTTGAAATTGATACTGAATTACAAATAGCAGAAAACAATAATCACGTTTCTGGCAAGGTTGTAAATATTTCGAAACATTAGTAATAATATAATTTAAGCAAAAATTTCAATATTTATGGGGAAAAATGAAGTTTTTCAATACTGATATTAGAATAATTAAATAATTTACTTGACATTTTCAATTTAATCCCTATAATCTTTAGATATTAGCAGGTTGTTTTTACCTTTTATAAGGTTAGGATTAAAAATGTTTACTCAAAAACCATTATTCTTTAGGATCATCGGCACAAAACCCTTTGCGGTTTTAGATCAGGGAAATCTCTTAGTAAAAGAATTATCTAGTTTTATTCCTCAACTTGCTAAAAAACTCATAAAGAAATATATGCATGCCCCCACCAGACCATATCGGCAATTCTATATGGGTCATTGGGACGAAGATTGTTAGGAGTTTATCAATATGTATCCAGTAATCAATGAATGCCCAGTCTGTGATGGAGAATTAATCATTACAAACCTTGAGTGCAGAGAATGTGACACAAATATCAAAGGTCGATTTATTTCTGGACCTTTTGGTGAATTAACAAATGCTCAAATTGCTTTTGTTGAACTCTTCGTACAAAGTGAAGGAAAGATCAATCGCATGGAAGAAAAGATGGACCTCTCCTATCCGACGATCCGAAACCGTTTGAATGAAATTATTCGGGCTCTAGGTTATGAACCTGGGCAAGAAATTTACCAAGGTCTTACGGAAGATGAACACAAAAGCATTCTTGAAGATCTAGAACTTGGCAAAATTGACTATCAGGAAGCAATGAATTTACTAAAAGAAAGTGAGGAAAAATAATATGGAGCGATTCTTATTTGAAACATCAGAATTCCCAAAAATCGTAGCTGAAAATATTAATGGAAGTTTGAGAATTAAGGGATGGGACCGAAACACTTTCCGAATTGATACAGATTCTCCCAACTCAGCTAACGTGGATCAGGACGGGAATACATTTAACGTTAATTCAAAGTCTGGATGTTTGTTTAGGGTTCCTTTAGAAAGTGAGATCATCGTTGAAAATGTAAGCGGGGATCTGACTATTAAATCAATTGAAAATTCATTAAACCTCGAAAACATAAATGGCCAAGTAATCCTCAAGAGTGTTGGATCCACTACATTAGAAAAAGTAAAAGGGAATTTCTCTTCTAAGCATATTGAAGGTGATCTCAAAATTGAATCCGCAAATGGCAATGTGATGATCCGAGATGTGGAAGGGAAAATTATCCTTGAAGATGGAAAGGGGAACTTTAATTTCAGCGGCATTAGCGGGGACGTTGATATAAAAACAAAAGGGAATGCAAATGTTACCCTTGAACTCGATTTTGATGGCACATACAACATTGAAGCGGGTGGCAACATTGTCTGCCAAATTGAATCTACGATTAATGCAAACGTAAAATTTAGCAGCAAGGCAAATTCAATTCGAATTGATACAAGGGATCAAAACGAAATTTTTGCAAATAAAGAATTCGAAATAAATCCTGAAGATGGAGACTGCAAGATTCAATTGACTGCAGTTGGAAAGATCGAATATATCGAACTGGGAAAACACGATCATACTTCGAGCTCATTTGGTTTTGAACATTTAGATAACTTAAATAATGTTGGGGAAAACCTTAATTCTCTTGCTGACGGTATTACCCAACAGGTTTCTGAGAACTTGGGGAAATCGATAAATTCCATTACCGACCAGATCAGTTTGATTATGGACAATATTGGCAAGAATAAAACGGTCACAGAAAATGCACGCAAAACATTAAAAATAAAACAACGAGAATTGCGCGAATTGACCAAAGCACAACGGGATGTACTTAGGAAATCCAGAAAGGAGACTGGTTCGGACAAAAAAGGATCTAGGCATCGTAGGGATATTAGATTTCACGCATTTCACCAAGAGGAAAAAAATGTAGATCCAGTAAGTGACGAAGAAAGACAATTTATTTTACAAATGCTTCAAGACAAAAAGATTGATATTAATCAGGCTGAGGAACTGCTGGCAGCGCTAGAAGGAAAAGTACCAGAAATACTAGAATCTGCGAAGAGTGAAAGTACCGCTGAGGGGCAAGACAACCCTGAAGAAACAAATGATGAAAGCAAATAAACCCGCCAGGATATTGGAGATATAAATGTCAGATTTTATAAATATTCTCGAAAAAATCGAATCTGGAGAAATAACCGCCGACGAAGGCGCCAGACTTATGCTAGAAACAAAGAATATGGAGAATAGTCAATCCTCTGATTCTAAGGTTATTAAAGATATTGAAATATTGGATCTCATCGAAAAGGGAGAATTATCAATTGAAGAAGGGTTGGAAAAATTTAGCAACCTAGAAGGATCAACTATATCCAATAGTCCTATGGATATTTCCTCAGATGAGAAGGGAAAGAGCGAAAATCAATCCAGCCATCAGTCCATGCCAATCACCGATATTGAAATACGGAAATGGCAAAATTGGTGGACCATCCCAGTCTTTCTCGGCTTCTCATTTGCAACCCTTTCTGCATATTGGATGAATTCAATTTATGAAAATTCGGGTACTACTTTTTGGTTCTATTTTTCGTGGATCCCCCTATTCCTGGGCATTGCCATCATGGCATTTTCATGGCCAAGTCCGAACAGAACTTGGGTCCATATTAGGGTAAAACAAGCATATGGACAAAAACCTGAAAAGATTTCAATTAGTTTACCTATTCCACTAAAATTTGTTTCTTGGGCAATAAGAATAGCAAAAACATATGGTCCAGAAAAACAATTAGCCATGATCGATGAAGTGGCGATTGATGAATTATTATCGGGGTTTAGCAAATCTGCAAACAAAGGTACACCATTTTTTGTAGAAGTTGCTGAGGGTGATAATGGTGAAAGAGTAGAAATATACGTTGGATAGTATATATAGGAGAAGTAATTATGGCAACCACAGAAGAAAGAATGAAAATATTGCAAATGATCCAGGATGAAAAAGTTTCAGCCGAAGATGGCGCAAAATTATTAGCCGCCCTTTCTGAAAGTAAAAGTCGTAGGTCTCAAAACATTAACCGCAATACCGAAGGACGCTATATGCGAGTTCGTGTTACCGACATGTCCACCGGGAAAACCAAGGTGAGCGTTAATTTGCCTCTTTCATTGGTAGATGCCGGATTAAATATCGCTTCAAATTTCATTCCTGACATGAATGGCGACAGCATGGAAGGTGTTTCAGAAGCAATTCGAAACGGAATGACTGGATTAGTTGTAGACGTTGAAGACCTTGAGGATGGAGAACACATTCAAGTTTTCATTGAATGATCCTGGAGAAATTATGCCACAAGTAGTAATTGAAAATACCTCAACAATAAAATCTGAGCGGAAGGTGACCATTACCAGCACAATTGGGGAAATGAACCATTCCCCTTCCGATTCTGACCATATCAACATTAAAGTAATTAATCAATCTGGGTCAGTTCAACTCATTTTCGATTCCCCTCTTAAAACAATCGTAGAAACTGGCGATCATAATTCAAGGATAAATTTATTAGGATCGAATGCTGAAATTATATTAAATGATAATGGTGATAAGATCACTATTTCAAAAATATCAGGAAAAATAATTGCAAAAATCCGTGAGTTTGAGATCAATGATCAGGGAGTTGATCATTCCATCCAAAAACATTCAGCATCAGACCATATTAATATTCAATTCGACAAAACTGCAAGAAGTCAAACCTCGCCAATTGTTGTTCTAGTTCAAGCGAAATGGAACTTGTTTACAGAATGGTTGAGAAAATATCGAAATCTAATTACCCCAAAAGCAGACTTACATCATGGGGCTTCAAATATTTATCTTGATAGATTTAATTTCTAGATCTGAAAAATTGTTTTTCACAATATGAATATAAGATTCATTATCAAAAAAAATGCCCAATTTTGGGCTTTTTTTATACATCCAATCTATAACCAATTCCTCGAATTGTTGTGAGTAATTTTGGCTTTTTAGGGTCTTTTTCAATGGCCTCTCTTAGCCAACTAATGTGAACATCTAAAGTTCTCGTATCCCCCGTATAATTTGTACGCCAGACTTTTTTAAATAGATCATCTCGTTTCACAACTTCCCCCTGAAACTCCAATAACATTTTCAGTAGTCTCATCAATCTTGGCGTCAGAGATGTTTTCTTGCCGTAACAAGTCACTTGCTTTCGGTCACTATTTATCTTTATGGGTCCTGCAACAACTATTTTTTTCTCATCGGCGGGCAACATCGGCTCAATCCGGTTGACCAATTTTCTCGAAGTAAAGGGCAGGACTAAATTTGTATTTGCACAATTATCGTTTCGAATATTTTTTTCTGGATCAGAAATCATCATGATTGGCAAACCATTAGCCATTTCACGAATTGAATTACATATTCTTTTGCCACTGGTTCTCATCGATGCGGCATCAATTATCACCAAAGCAGGTTCCTCACTATCAATATAATCCAATGCCGCCTTTCCATTGGAAACAATATCCACAAAAAATCCTTTTTTGCGTAAAGAGGGAATAAAAATAGGATCGCTTGTCCAGCGACCTTCTACCCATAATATTTTTGCTTCATTTGTCTTCTTGGATTTTTTTGGCATTCTGATATTATTTACCTTGTTTATCTTAAAATATTGGTGAATTACCTTAAAATTTTCAAATCCCATAGTGGAAAGATTATACTAGAAAATTTTCCAATTTACAAACAAATTTATATTTATTCATTCATTGACCTTTCTTTTTTTTAAAATTCCCATATTTTTTTGTAATTAGTTGCATCAGTTCTGCAACCCATGCTAAAATAATAAGCTAGATAAAACCTTCAATTATTCAAATTACCATCCATAATTGGAATGGAGCAAAAAAAATGTCCGACATGATCGAAGTTGTAATTGACAGCATCCGAGTAGGGTTGATGTCTCAACAAAGAGTGGTGATTTTAAGGGAAAAAACTGACGAAAGATACCTAGCAATTTGGATTGATCCTTATATGGCGGAACAAATTACTTTCGCCCTTCAAGAAGTTGAAGTTGCACGCCCAATGTCTCATGATCTGATGAGAAACCTTTTACAATCCCTGGACGCAAGAGTTGTTAGAGTAGAAATAAACTCCCTCTCTGGTGAAGTTTTCTATGGAAACATCATCGTAGAACAAACCGGGGGGCATCAACTTAATATTGACTCCCGTCCTTCCGATGCTTTAGCGCTTGCAGTTCGAAGTAATGTCCCTATATACATTTCTAAAGATGTTTTAGATGAAGCAGGAATCACTCCAGAGGAAGACATTGCAGACGAAACAATTTCCATGGAGACGACATCTCAAGGAGACTTTGCAGATTCTAAACAAAGGGATGATGCTTCTAAAGTAGAGGAAGACCCAAGTCGGCTTTCAATATTTCAAGATTTCCTAGACGACATAGGCCCCCCTCCTCCTGAAGATGGGGATGAGAAAAAAGACGATTAAAATATCGGAATATATTAAATGAGTGACAATTTTTCATCTCAAACAGAAGACCAACCTACCACCCAGGTTGTTCCCCATAGCCGTGAAGCAGAGGAAGCGGTAATTGGCGCTATCCTAATTAATCCTGATGCCTATTACGATGTGGCTGAATTTTTAAATGGAGCTGATTTTTACATCCATCGCCATAGATGGATTTGGGAAACTTTCACTCGGCTACACGAACAAAGAACTCCTATCGATTTCCTCACCGTTTCTGAGGAACTAGATCAGTTAAGCCAACTTGCTGAAATTGGCGGTCCTGCCTATCTAACGACCCTTATTAACAATGTACCTACATCCCTCCATGCTGAAGCCTATGGCAGATTGGTTGAGCAAACCGCAACACGTAGGCGAATGATAGAAGCTGCAAATAAAATTGCCAAAATTGCTTATCAAGAAGACATCACCGTTGACACCGCTTTGGACCAGGCTGAAAAAGCAGTCTTTGGTGTTAGCGAGCACCGTCTTTCAACCGACCTTCAACCTATTCAAAAAGTTCTTAGTGATTACTTTGACCAGGTCAGTGATATGGCGGACCGTGGGGAAGACGTTTTAGGAGTGCCATCCGGTTTTACACATATTGACCGACTCTTAGGTGGTCTACAACCCTCAGATCTTTTGATCATTGCGGGTCGACCCGGGCAGGGCAAAACCAGTTTTATGCTTTCCCTCGCAAAAAATGCAGCCAGAACAAGTAAAAAACATATTGCAATATTCTCAATGGAAATGTCCAACGAACAGGTTGTACAACGTTTAATTTCACAAGAAACAGGGATTGATTCTCAAAGACTGCGGTTAGGAAAGTTAACTGAACATGAATGGGAATTGTTCACTGAGGCAGTGGATTCATTTAGTCGTACAAGGATCTTTCTAGATGATACCCCAGCAATTTCTCCAACCCAAATGCGTGCAAAATGTCGGCGCTTGCACCTCGAACACCGTTTAGATCTTGTCATCGTTGACTATTTGCAATTAATGCGCGGGGATCAGTATAACGATAATCGTGTGCAAGAAGTATCAAATATTTCTAGAAACTTAAAAGTCCTTGCCCGCGAACTCAATGTACCTGTCTTGGCAGCTGCACAGCTCTCCCGTGCGGTCGAGCAAAGAGCCGATAAAAAACCAATTCTTTCAGATCTTCGTGAATCTGGCTCACTTGAGCAGGACGCCGATATTGTGATGTTTATCTATCGAGAAGACAAGGACAATCCTGATAGTCCAATGAAGAATGTGACCGAAATCATCATATCTAAACATCGAAATGGACCCACCGGAAGTGCCAAGCTTGTGTTTAGAGAAGAACTTGCTCAATTTGTGGATGCAGAAATGCGATATACCGATGTATCCGAGATCTAAGAAAAGTATTCAAGATGAAAAAATTTGAAGGTTTTCCAGTTCATTTCAATTTCACCAGAGTACCTTCCCCCTTTGTTACTGAAATTCTCCCAGAAATAGAACATCTTGGGGAGCTAATAATTTCACTTTATTATTTTTGGCGAATCGAACAAATGGAAGGGGATTTTAGATACGTCAGAAAAAAAGATATTTTCCAAGATGAAAAACTAATTTCAAAAATAGGTATTGAGGAATTAGAAATTGGATTAAATAAAGCAGTGGATCGAGGTACTTTATTAATTTGCCAGATCGAAATTGATGGAGTAATAACTGACCTGATATTCGTGAATACCGAACGAGGGAAAAATGCTATAACGGCAATAGCAGATGGGCTTTGGACGCCAACCGGGGACCCTGAAGTGCCAATTTCGTTAGACATGGATAGACCAAATATTTTTCGGCTATACGAAGAAAATATTGGTCCCCTGACCCCACTTATTGGGGATGCACTAAAAGATGCAGAGAAAATTTTTCCGTCTGATTGGATCATGGAAGCTATCGGAAAATCTGTCGAAAATAATGCCAGAAGTTGGCGATATGTTTTAGCAATTCTAGAAAGATGGCAAGAAGAAGGTAAAAATGTCCAAACCCAAGAAAATCGAAGAAGTTCTGAAAAAGACCGCAAAAAATATACCGAATGGTAAGTTTGCAGATTCTCCAATTCCAATTAAATCTGTAGGCGACCCTGATTGCCCACATTGCAAAGGCTTAGGTTATTTGGGCATGGATCATCCCGTGGGTCACCCGAACTTTGGGGAAGTGGAAATTTGCTCCTGCCGCGCAGAAGAAATTTCAGAATTAAACCAAAATCGTCTTTATGCTTTAAGTAATTTAAAAGAATTAAGAGAATTAACTTTCGAAAATTTCAATCCGAGAGGAAGGGTTGGGCTCAGACCCGTTCAGGCTGAATCCCTAGAATTAGCTCATACCCATGCCAAACAATTTGCTGGCAACATGAACGGTTGGTTGGTCTTACAAGGCATTTATGGTTCGGGAAAAACTCATCTAGCCGCTGCCATTTCCAATTTTGTCGTAGACTTGGGAATTCAATCCATTTTCCTAACCGTTCCCGATCTTTTGGACACCTTAAGATTTACGTATGACAACCCAAATGAATCCTTTGAAAATAAGTTTGATGAAATTAGAAATACACCCCTCCTGATATTAGATGATTTTGGGACCCAAAATGCAACAGAATGGGCTCAGGAAAAATTATTCCAGATCATAAACTTTCGTTATATCAATAAATTACCTTTGGTTATTACAACCAATCTAGACATGAAAGATATTGAAGGGCGAATAAGATCAAGATTAGAAGATCCTGAACTAGTCACAAAGGTAAATATTCAGGCGCCAGACTATCGAAATCCCATGGATGACCGAGGGGATAATCGACTTTCTACATTACACCTCCATGGCGATCAAACCTTTGCAAATTTTCAATCTAGAAAAAATAAGGGGCTTCCTAAAGAACATTTAACCAATTTGCAGGAAGCTATAGATCAAGCCACAAAATATGCCGAATCTCCTAATGGATGGATTGTTTTCACTGGTACATATGGTTCTGGAAAAACCCATCTCGCCGCCGCGATTGCAAATTATCAATTAGACTTAGGTTTCTCACCCTCCTTTATTGTTGTACCAGACTTATTAGATCATTTAAGGGCCACGTTCAATCCCAAAAGTTCTGTTAGTTATGACAGATTATTCGATGACATAAAGAAAACTAAATTATTGATACTGGATGATCTAGGTACCCAATCTGCCACCCCTTGGGCGAAAGAAAAACTATATCAATTATTCAATCACCGTTATGCAGCTAAGCTCGCAACAGTGATAACAACATCAGATTATATTAAGGAAATTGATCCAAGAATAGAAAGCCGGATGCAAGATAATAGATTATGCAAGATTGTACCAATTACAGCCCCGGGGTTCACCGGGAAATAATTTAAAGGTTTTCTTCACTTCTCCTAAATTAATAGGTTAATTAACCCATGCTCCGTCTAACTGATATTCGTTTACCTCTCAACCATCCAGAAATTGCAATAAAAAACGCAATTCTGAAAAGAATTAATATCTCTGAAAAAGATTTGGTTCAGTTTAAAATATTCAAAAGAGGATATGACGCCCGCAAACACAATGATATTAGGTTGGTATATACAATTGACATAGAAGCAAAAAACGAAAAAGGGATTTTGTATAAGTTCCGAAAAAACAATCAAATAAAAATAAAACCAGATACCCAATATAAATTAGTTGCAAAAGCTGACCCAAATGTACAGGAAAGACCAATAATCATCGGCACCGGCCCATGCGGTATTTTTGCCGGTTTGGTTTTGGCTCAAATGGGATTTAATCCTATCCTTCTCGAAAGAGGGAAAAAGGTGAAGGAAAGGACTGAAGACACCTTTGGTTTTTGGCGGAAAGGAGAGTTAAATCCAGAATCTAATGTGCAATTTGGCGAGGGCGGTGCTGGCACATTTTCAGACGGAAAATTGCATACTCAAACCAAAGATAAGAATAACCGAGGCAGAAAAGTTCTTGAGGAATTTGTTGCCGCTGGCGCACCAAATGAAATTCTTTATATTAGCAAACCCCATATAGGTACTCTAAAATTAGTTAAGATCGTTAAAAATATGAGGAACAAGATCATTGATCTAGGTGGTGAGGTGCGCTTCCAATCTAGAGTCGATGATTTGATAATTAAGGATAGTCAGGTACTTGGAGTCGTATTAAGCAACGGAGAAGAAATTCTAAGTAAGCATGTCATCTTGGCCATTGGTCATAGTGCCAGGGATACCTTTGAAATGCTTCTTAAGAAAGATATCAATATTGAAGCAAAATCCTTTTCAATTGGTCTTCGCATCGAACACCCCCAGGGTCTTATTGATACTTGTCAATTTGGAGAAAATGCGGGTAACCCAATCCTCGGTGCCGCAGATTATAAATTGGTGCACCATGGCAGCAATGGCAGGTCTGTTTATACCTTTTGTATGTGCCCCGGGGGAACCGTACTTGCTTCTTCCTCAGAACCAAATTCGATCGTCACAAATGGCATGAGTCAATATTCAAGAAATGAGGGCAATGCGAACAGTGCTATTGTCGTGGAAGTATCTCCCAAAGATTTCCCCGGGAATCCTCTTGCAGGAATTGATTTTCAAAGAAAGTGGGAAAAAGCTGCCTTTATATTAGGCGGTGAGAATTATGATGCACCGGGGCAATTACTTGGAGATTTTATGGCAAACCGCCCTTCGAAAAATTTCGGAGATGTAATGCCTTCCTATAAACCGGGTGTAAAACTTGGGAGTTTAGATTCTTGCCTTCCCGACTATGTACTAACTTCAATCCGAGAAGCCCTCCCCTTCTTTAATAAAAAGATCAAAGGGTTTTTATTGGACGATGCAATTCTTACTGGCGTTGAAACCCGAACGTCATCTCCCATTCGAATCATAAGAGATAAAAGCCATCAAAGTATTTCCCTAAAGGGTCTTTATCCTTCAGGAGAAGGTGCGGGCTATGCAGGGGGAATATTATCTTCAGCCGTAGATGGAATAAAAGCCGCAGAAGCTGTTGCCTTTAATATACTAAACCTCGATATTTCCTAATAACCAAAATCCATTTCCTCATTTAATACTTATGATTTTATTGATATTTATTATCCAATTTGTTATAATTCAAATTATATTGATTAATTTCTAAAACTTTTAAGTTTAGGGAAATAAAAAAAATTATAAATCCAAATTTCCTATTTAAAAATTAGAAATTTAGTTACAACTTATTCTTGTTATAAAAAATACATTGGAGAAATTACTTTGAAATATCTATACGTTATTTTTACAAAATTGCCGAAAACTCTTCGTAACTCATTTAAAATATTTCCCCTCCTACTAATTTTCACTTTTCAAGTTTTCCTTTCTTCTTGTGTTTCCAATGATATCGAAACTCAGGAGAGCCTGATTATATACTCTGGTCGGAGTGAAAGCCTAGTGGGACCAATTATTGAAAGTTTTATTGAATCGACCGGCATTCAGGTGGATGTGCGCTATGGCGGCACGGCAGAGCTAGCAGCAACGCTATTGGAAGAAGGAGATTCTTCCCCCGCCGACCTCTTTTTTGCTCAAGACCCCGGCGGTTTGGGAGCTGTTGCTGAACAAGGGATGTTATCTGCCTTACCTGAGGATATGCTAAGTTTAGTCGATCCAAGGTTTATTGATCCCTCTGGCAATTGGGTGGGCATCTCTGGTAGGGCTAGAGTCATTGTGTACAACACCGATACTCTTTCACCGGAGGATTTACCCACCGATCTTCAGGGATTCACCGATCCAAAATGGAAAGGGAAAATTGGGCTCCCCCCCACGAATACATCCTTTCAAACAATGCTCACCGGAATGCGAGAAATTTGGGGCGAAGCCGAAACTAAACTTTGGCTGGAGGGTATTTTAGAAAATGATCCGGTTTATTATGAAAAGAATACCCCTACCGTTGCAGCCGTTGCCGCGGGAGAGGTAGAAGTCGGATTTGTAAATCATTATTACTTATATCGATTTTTAGCAGAAGAAGGGGAAAGTTTTTCCGCCCGTAATTACTTTTTGCCTTCAGGCGGTCCAGGTTCTTTGATTTTAGTATCAGCAATTGGTGTTATTGAAAGTTCTGATAATTTCGAAAATGCAGAAAAATTTATTCAATTTTTACTTTCAAATGAAGCCCAGCAATATTTTGCTAACGAGACCTTTGAATATCCATTAATCGAGGGTATTTCTATCCCGGCAAACCTCCCTCCAATTGAAAACTTAAATTCGGTCAATATTTCCCTGGGAGACCTAGTAGATCTTGATGGCACGATAAAAATGCTTCAAGAAGTGGAAATGTTACCCTAATTTGATGAAAACCAAACGACCGAGCTTAAAATCCGTTTTTGTTTTATGGATTCCCTCAATCTTGATTACTCTCGGAATTTTGCTTCCCTTGATATATCTGGTTATTCGGGCATATGATGCAAATATCGACGCGTGGTCTTTGTTATTAAAATCAAGCACAATTAAAACTTTGGGAAGAACTGTATGGCTGGCAGTTTGGGTTACCCTTTTCTCAATATTGGTAGCTTTGCCACTTGCTTGGCTAACCACCAGAAGTGATATTCCCTTTAAAAGAATGTGGGCAATTTTAACCCCCCTCCCCCTAGTCATTCCCAGTTATGTGGGCGCCTATTTACTAGTGTCCATGCTAGGACCAAGGGGAATGGTCCAACAATGGTTAGAAGGAAGCCTAGGCATTTCTAGATTACCAGAAATCTACGGTTTCCCCGGGGCTTTATATATTCTCACTGTGCTAAGTTTTCCCTTTATTTTACTGAGTATAAGATCCTCTTTACAGCGCGTAGACCCAAGCTTAGAAGAAGCTTCAAGAAGTTTAGGGAACAATGCCTGGCAAACCTTTTGGAAAGTAATTTTTCCTCAATTAAAACCTGCCATCCTAACCGGAAGCCTTTTGGTCGTCCTGTATGTACTACGAGATTTTGGCGCAGTTTCGATAATGAGATATAACACCTTTACCCGCGTGATTTATATCCAATACCAATCTTCATTTGACAGAAGTACGGCTGCGATCCTTTCTCTAGTACTTGTCAGCTTGACAATAATTATTCTAATAATTAAACAAGTTAGCCAAAACAGGGCAATTATCGAAAGAAGCGATTCTAAAAACACCCGTCCCCCCCCAATTATCCCCTTAGGAAAATGGCGATGGCCAGCGTTAATTTTTTGCTCCTCAATAGTTATCGTGACTCTCATTATTCCCGGTTCTAATTTGATTTACTGGGTCCTTCGCGGCGTTCAGGCTGGAGAAAAGATCGGCAATTTATGGGAAGCTACTCAAAATTCAATACTTGCTTCAGGTTTGGCAGCAGTCCTCATTTTAATCGCCGCAATTCCAATTGCAATTATTTCGGTCCGCTATCCAAACAAATTGAGTGGAATGATCGAGAGAACTACGTATTTATCCTTTGCCTTACCCGGCATTGTAGTAGCATTAGCCCTGGTCTTTTTCGGTTCAAATTACGTAAGCGCTCTTTATCAAAGTCTCCCTCTTCTTCTTTTTGCTTATCTCGTATTATTTCTTCCAGAGGCAGTAGGCTCCGTAAAAACTTCCTTACAACAAATTAACCCAAATTTAGAAGAAGCGGCAAGAAGCCTAGGCAGTCAACCATTTCGAGTATTTCAAAAGATCACATTCCCCCTTGTCAGGCCCGGGTTGGTGGCTGGTTTTGGCCTTGTATTCCTAACTACTATGAAAGAACTTTCCGCGACCCTGATCCTATCCCCCATCGGGTATAAAACATTAGCCATCGGAGTTTGGGACGCAGTTTCTGAAGCATTTTTTGCGAGGGCCGCAGCCCCTGCATTATTGATCATCTTAATCTCCTCAGTGCCATTAGCATTAATGACATTTAGAAAAGAAAGGAAATACTAAAAAGGTTTTTATGCAACAATATTCGGTCATCACAGAAAATTTAAATAAATCTTTCGATGTGGATTCTGTATTAAAAAATCTTGATCTGAAGATTATAAAGGGTGAGATCATGGCCATTGTAGGACCAAGTGGTTGTGGAAAAACAACAACTCTCAGATTAATCGCCGGATTTGAACAACCTGACAAAGGAAAAATTATCTTGGGAGATACCATTGTCGCCGATGAGAAAACCTTTCTTCCTCCTGAAAAAAGAGGGGTTGGCATGGTATTTCAAGATTTTGCCCTTTTCCCCCACTTAACCGTTGCGGAAAACATCTCTTTTGGTATTAAGTCTAAAGATAAAGAAAAAATAAGAGAAGAAGTAGACTCCCTACTGGAATTGGTAGCTCTAAATAATCTGGGAGATAGATTTCCCCATGAATTATCAGGTGGGCAACGTCAAAGAGTATCGTTGGCACGTGCTTTAGCACCCAAACCTGACCTAATATTAATGGACGAACCTTTTAGTAATATTGATGCCGATACACGGCTCATAATACGGGAAGAAGTAAGGAAAATACTCAAGAAATTAAAAACTACTGCAATTTTTGTGACCCATGATCAAGAAGAAGCTCTCTTTATGGGAGATCGACTCGCGGTTATGAATGAGGGAGAACTGGAACAAATAGGAACTCCAGAAAATGTATTTCAACAACCAAAATCTCGCTTTGTGGCTGAGTTTATGGGCAACACCGATTTTATTCCTGGGGTTATTTCCAAAAAAGGAATAAAAACCGAAATCGGAGAACTTGAACAAAGAATTAATCTACCGATCGGAACAAAAATTGATATAGCCGTCCGGTTTGACGATCTAAAATTAAAAAAATCAAAAAAACCAAACGCAATTGTTCTAGCTCGTCACTTTAAGGGGTCGATGAATATTTACCGATTACAACTTCCCTCAGGAAATATATTGCATGCCTATGCCAAACATACAAAAACTATCGAACTAGGTAAATTCGTAAAGGTTAAACTAGATCCCGGTCACGATCTCGCCTGTTTCATAGGCGAAAAAGCATTATAGAAAGAAATCTTGCATTTATTAATTCATATTATCAAAGCATATTCTCAATCATTCGCAGAATATTTCATTCCGATGTATAATTTGGAAAAGTGAGGTTTAAATGTCCAGAGAAACATTAGAACGCAAAGAAGAAGAATTATTAGATGAGATATTAATTCTTGGAAAAATGGTTGAAACCGCGATGTTAGATGCTGTCGAGGCTTTGCGTACCCGTGACATGGAAGCCTCCAAAAAGGTTTTGGAGCTTGACAAGGAAATCAATTTAAAAAGGTTTGATATTGAAAAAGAAACCTTGATCACGATTGCCACCCAACAACCCATGGCTACTGATTTGCGAATATTGGCCTCAGTCTTTGAAGTCAGTACTGAGCTTGAAAGAATGGGTGATTATGCAAAAGGTATCGCCAAGATTAATATTCGAATGGGTACTGAAGCTCTCTTAAAACCTCTTATTGATATTCCAAAAATGGCAAAAATTGCCCTTTCAATGCTCAATAAATCCTTAACCGCTTTTGTTGAAGGGGACGAAAAAGCTGCTAGAATAATTTACCTTGAAGATGATAAAGTAGACGCCCTTTACGAGAAGATCTACCGTGAATTGATCGGAATTGCAGCTAAAGATCCAGAATTGGTGGATAAGGCAAATAATCTTCTTTGGGCTTGCCATAATATTGAACGTTTAGCAGACCGGGTAACAAATATTTGCGAAAGAACAATTTTTGTAGTCACCGGCGAACTTGTCGAATTGGCAGATGCATTTTAAAAAATAATAATTTCTTCAAGTTATTATAAATTTGAATTTTCACCTGCTATCCCACTGAAAAGGAGGTGTTGCTAATGATTAGTTTCTGTACCAAAACAGGCACTGTGGCAACCCTTCTTCTCTCAGATAATTAGGGAAACCACAGTGCCGAATTGAGTGTCGCCCATGGCGGCACTCGTTTTTTATTAACAAAGAATACACATAAAATTATGGATAATTTCGATCTAGTAGTCATTGGTGGAGGAGCGGCCGGCTTTTTCGCAGCAGTCTCAGCTAAAACAAAGAATTCTAATCTCAATATTTTGATCATTGAGAAAAGCAATAAATTACTATCAAAAGTATTGGTTTCAGGTGGTGGAAGATGCAATTTAACCCACGCATGTTATGAGCCTGCAAAATTAGTCGAAAATTATCCCCGGGGCTCAAAGGAATTGCTAGGCCCCTTTTTTCAATTTCAACCTGCCGATACGATTGAATGGTTTGACGGCCATGGCGTTAAAACGAAGGTCGAAAAAGACGGGCGTGTTTTCCCTGCGTCGGATAAATCCTCAACAATCGCAAATTGTCTCATGGATCAGGCTACTAAACTCAATATCAGAGTCTACGAAAATTCTCATGCGAATTCCATAAATTATCAAAGCAAAAAATTCGAGATTCATTTATCCAATAATTCCGTAATTTCCGCCAACAAGGTTTTGATAGCTACCGGGGGAATATCAAAAAATGCTCATGAATTAATTGATAATTTTGGACATACCATTATCCCCCCCGTTCCATCATTATTTACTTTTAATATTCAAGATCCACGAATTGAAGGCCTTCTTGGCATATCGGTTCCTGAAGTAGAATTAAAGATTAGTTTCATTTCCACGAAAAATAAATCAAAGGAATTTATATCTAAGGGACCCTTACTGATTACTCATTGGGGGATTAGTGGCCCAGCAGTATTAAAACTTTCAGCCCTAGCCGCAAGATATTTGCATGAAGAAAACTACAAGTCCACGGTAAGTATCGATTGGATTCCCCAGATTCCTAAAACTGAAGTATTAAACTACCTATATGAAGAAAAGAAGATCCATCCCAAGAAGAAAGCCGAAAGCACCAATATCAATGGTTGGATGCCCTCCCGATTATGGAAAAGACTTATCCATGCAACAGGAATTCAGGCAGATCAAACTTGGGGAGAAATATCTAACACCAAATTACAAAAATTTTCAGAGCAACTGAAAAACGGGATATTTAATATATCAGGTAAGGGAATATTTAAAGAGGAGTTTGTAACCTGTGGTGGGGTGAAACTAAGTGAAGTGAATTTTAAAACTATGGAAAGCAAAATCCAGCCAGGATTATACTTTGCTGGAGAAATTTTAGATATTGATGGATTAACCGGGGGTTTCAATTTCCAATCTGCCTGGACGACCGCTTGGATTGCTGCTCAATCAATAGGAAATTAGCCAATCTGATTTCGACTATAATTATTCGAATAGAATAAAATAACAGAAAGGAAATTTATGAATTTAAAAATTAAGAAATGGGAAATTGCCGGAATTATATTTATTATTGGGTTTGGCACAACCCTACACTTTTGGTTTGAATGGACAAATTATTGGCGCCCGATGGCCTTAATTGCCGCTGTAAATGAGAGCACTTGGGAGCATTTTAAAATGGCCTTTTGGCCAAGCATATTTTTTGGAATAGTTGAATATTTCTGTCTAAAAATAAATGCAAATAAATTTCTGTTCGGTAAATTATTAGGATTAATCACGATGCCTATTGTTACCTTCGTATTGTTTTACAGCTATACGACGATTACCGGACATCATTACCTTTGGGTTGACGTGATTATTTTTATGCTATCGGTAATCGCCGGGCAATATGTCAGCTATAAAATATTGGTAAATGAAAAGACATATCCTTCCTCAACTGGCCAGTTAGCCATGGTGGGTATTGTCGTCATGATCGCTGCATTTTCATTATTAAGTTATTACCCGATGAAAAACTTCATTTTCGAACATCCAGACGGACATGGAGAATATGGCATTCTTGATCATTACGGTGATCACGATCACTAATATTCTCAATAATTAACAGAAACTATTTTAAAAATATAGTCATAGACAAAATATATTTGAGGATCTAACTTGGTATCGTTTAAGACTACAAAAATTAGTTCATGGTGGATGGCTATCCGCCCTCACACTCTTCCAGCTGCGATTTCCCCTGTTATTGTGGCTTGGAGTATCACCTATCAGCAAAAATCATTTTCTTTGCTGCCCGCACTCGCTGCTATGTTTTCTGCATTAATGATCCAGATCATTAGCAATTTAGTGAATGACGTAATGGATTTTAATAAAGGGGCGGATACAGAACAGCGGCAGGGTTTTAAACGAGTCACCCAATCAGGCTTATTATCCCAAAAGGAAGTTTGGGGCGGGGTTGTCCTCGCCATTATTCTTGCATTTTTGGCAGGGAGTTATTTAATTTGGCTTAGGGGATATTGGGTTTTATTGATAGGTGTTATTTCGATCCTTTCGTCTATCGCCTATACCGCTGGTCCATTCCCCTTAGCCTATAACGGATTTGGAGATCTATTTGTCTTAATATTCTTTGGATTTGTAAACCTTTGTGGATCTGTTTTCGTGATCATGTCCACAATCCCAAGTATAAGTTGGGTAATGGCCTTTAATATGGGGGCTTTGATCACAGCTATCTTAGTAGTCAATAATATTCGAGATATTGAGAGCGATCGGAAAGCAGGTCGGCGTAATATTCCGATCGTTTATGGATTGAAGGTGGCATTTTGGGAATACCGAGCTTTGATAATCCTTCCCTATATTTTGTTATTGTTCACAGCGATTTTTTCTCGACAATTTTTCCTATTAATGCCCTTTTTATCGTTTCCCTTTGCCATCCAACTTTTACGGGACTTGCCTAAAACCAAGGGGGCACAGTTAAACAAAATATTAGGCCAAACCGCCCAACTTGTTCTTCGTTATGGAGTCTTACTCGCGATAGGTTTTTTACTCAGCTAATTTGTTTCCCCAATGAATTGCCATTGTTTTAAACATTTTCTTCCAATACCCCACTTCCACAAATCCCGCTAATTCAATTTTTTCACTTAGTTTGTCCGCGTCCAAAAATTCCTGAGTTGAATCAGACAAATATTTATACGCAAACGAATCTCCCACGATCAAACGTCCCATAAGAGGAATAATCATATTGAGATAAATATTAATAAATGGGGCCAGCCAATTTCGTTCTGGGGGAGTGGTGTCCAACGAGGCCAACTTAGCCTTCTTTCGCCCCACTCTAAATTGTTCCACCAAAGTTTTCTCAATACTTGGAACATTTCGAAGTAAAAACCCACTTATAACTGCATCGAAGGACTCTTTTTTAAATGGCAATTTTTGAGCATCTGCGATACACCAGTGAATATCTGGGTCTTCGGTTTCGCTCGCCCCCAAGAAAACCATTTCAGGTGTAAAGTCAGCGGCAAATACTACAGAGTCCGGGTGCTGTCTTCGAACTTCTCGGGAGAGGTCCCCAGTCCCACATCCTATATCTAAAACCACCGGATTAGTATTAAGGGATATTTTTTTTACTAAAATCTTTCTCCACCGAATATCCTGCCCAAAGGTCATTACACGATTGAGTAAATCGTATCGAGGAGCGATTTTGCCAAACATTTCCTTTACATGCTTTTTATCTTTTGGGTTTTCGTTGCCTTTCATCTAAGATCCTTATCATCCACAAATTGCCAGGGGCAAAGTTTTCTTTGTAAAATATCTATCATCAGATATAAACCAAGTCCCATGACTGCCATCATCACCACTCCTGCAAACATATTCGGATAATTGAACATTGTGCTACCTTGAATATAAATATAATACCCAAGACCCACCTGGGTAGCAATCAATTCTGTGATGTATAACACTGCCACTGCTGTCCCCACAGATTGGCGTAAAGCTGTCAAAATTCCAGGGAGGCTCATTGGCAAAATCATTTATTCATATTTAACGCAAATATTATTTTTGTTTGAAGGCTATTTCCATTACCCATCGACAGCAAAATCGAATTGATCAGGGTAACAGAGGTCCACCTTTAACTCTTTTAATTCCAGACCATCTTCATTTGGATGCATAATAAAAGAAGAAATGCCCACTTCGATATCCATTCCCTTTAGCTCTTTGATCTTATGCACCTGGAATTCAAGATAATCTTGTTCTTCATTAATTTTAAATTTTGCCCCCTTAGACTGCCGAAGCTTCTTTTGAACAAGGGGGATATCCTCTCCAAAGACTTTTGCTGATTTCAAAAAATAATCATTTTTTGAAAAATAATTGATCTCGGGATACCCCTCCGTTTTATTCTGTTGGTAGATCTGTGCAGTTTGCTTATTTTCAAGGGAGCAGTAATGCACGCCTATGCTTAATCCCTCGTCAAGCGCAAACTCAACAAGTTTCAAACAATCCAATTCGCTCTGGCTGACTGGCAGCCCCCCCGCATACCAATAATTGTATAACACCCTAAAAGGATGTTTTTTTATTTTGAAGTTTCTTTCATTAAAAATTTCAGAATTGAAATAAGGGTAACAAAATTCCAAGAGATTGATAGAAAATATCTCCAATTGATTCAGTTCTCTTAATACATCCTTCATCCTCTCTAATTCGTAGGGAACAACCGGCATTTCTACCATCACGAAGGGGATGAATTTTTTTGCCAATTTTATGCGGTCTAATGTATGCTTGATCCCCTGCTCTTGGTCGTGTAATCGAACACTGAATCGAATTTCATCGAGACCGGCATCTTTCAATTCCTGAAGCAGTTCTTCATTGATATGATCTCCAGAAGTATATAACCTCGTATACCCATCTGGATACAATTTTTTCGCATGATTGAAAAATTCTACTGCCTCTTCTTTATACAACAAAGGTTCTCCCCCGGTTAGTGCAATGTGACGGAGTTCTGAGCCTCTATCTTTCGCATTATTTAATTCCGATATCAAATTTCGTTCGTTCTTGGGCTGTGAAAAATGGTCAAAACCATCTTGATTTGGATTAAAGCAATAAAAACACTTTCGGTGGCATCGCAAAGAAATGAAATAAGTCATACTTCCTTTTCCTGTTTGGCAGGCAATACAGGAAGGGGAAATAGAATTAGCACAAATACTATTAGACCTATTTCGGAGGATCGCTCCTTTTTGATCTGCCCGTTTTATGATCTCTTTACATTCTTCTTCAAAACTCTCTGAATCGATCTCAATGCCAGATTTTTTGACAAACGCCAAAAATTCATCATAATAATTTACAAAATCTGCGGCATATTTTCGAAATACTGGATTTTTAATTTCATCTAGCTTATCTGAATTAATATTTATAATCATCTATTTATTCTCGTTTTTTCAATTTTTTCCGTGGAAGGAATTTTACTTGAAAAATGATAATCCTGCCTAAATCCGATGATCCCCTTGCGAAACAAAAGCCCAAATTTCCACATGATAATATTAAGAATTTGAACATCCAGATTTTTCCTTCAAATGGAGGTTATGCGTTCAACTCGTATCTGGGCGAATAGCTTCAATAAACGATTTTTTCAATGCATTGATCCAAGCTGGACTATACTATATTGTAAGGTTCAGAAATGCTATTTTGGTTAAAATAATAGAATAGTAGAAAAGAAAATAGTTCGACCCGCAAATTGAAGAAGGATTTTAAATATACAAAATATGGAAGAATTGAACCAATGACTTTTTCTCATACGCCTCACAGCCAGACTCAGTCATCTCTAATACAAAAGATAAAAGATCTCGTTTTACGTTCAGCTGAACCTAATGTGAGAGTGTCCAGCAAAGACTACTACAAATTCCAGTTACTCACATATTTGTTGATGACCTTGATTCCTTTAGGTGGAATAGCATTCGGACTAACCTTGCTAGATCAGTTGCAAAACAATAATCCTGATAGCAAAATACTCCTATATTTAGTCCTGGTTGCAGTGCTTTTTCTTAGCTTAGCATACATTATAAGCCGGACGAAATACTATCACCTGACATCCTCAGTCGTTGTAGGAGTTATTGTAGGGGCTGTTCTAGCAACCTCATGGATACAGGGCAGCACCACTGACTTGCAGTATCTCGCTGTTGGCATCTTAGTCAGCAGTCTTTTTCAATCAACTGGCGGCACATTATCATGGTTGGGGGTAATTATGGCCGGGACGTTTTTGTTATCCTTTTCTATCCCGAATTTAAGTTCGTATGTATTGCTTGAAAATGTATTTTTTACGCTAACGATCGGTGCGATTGCCGTAGTTTACACATCGATCCAAAGACGCTATCTAAACCTAATTGAGGAAAGGTCCAATGTTTTGGCGGCAAGTGAGCAGGCCTTACGCGAGACGCGAGACCATCTTGAAATGCGCGTGGCAGAGCGCACCATCGAACTGGAAGAGGTCAATAGCAAGTTGCAAACCTCGGTTGGAACTCTAGAGAAACAAAATCTGCAAAAAGGATTATTAGCCGAATTAGGGGAACTGCTTCAGGCTTGTAAGAACACAGGAGAAGCTAACAAGGCTATTGAACAGATGATCCCGCAGCTCTTCCAAAATATCTCCGGTGTGCTTCTTTTACTTAATTCATCTCGCGACAACATGGAGAGCATCATCAGCTGGGGGAATCTAGATATAGAGCTGAACCAATTGAAATTTGATCCAGAACAATGCTGGGCGCTGCGGCGTGGTCGTCCACATCGGACGGAAGGGCTTTGTACGGGTACTTTGTGTAAAATTTTGCCTAAATCACACGGTTTTATATGTGTGCCCCTGGTGGCTCATGGCGAGATGATGGGTGTGCTTCATTTGAGAACTGAGGTAGCCGAAGATAACTCGCCCGAATATGAAATATTGAATGAGCCCTTAGCTATTACCACTGCCGAAAACATTTCCCTGGCGCTGGCTAACCTCAAATTAAGCGAGACATTGCGGCACCAATCCATCCGAGATCCACTCACGGATCTTTACAACAGACGTTTCATGGAGGAGACTCTGAGCCGCGAGATCCAACGGGCTGCACGCTCTAAGATGCCTTTAGGGGTTATCATGCTTGATATTGATCATTTCAAAAATTTCAACGATATGTTCGGTCACGATGCAGGGGATGCGGTATTGCGGGAACTTGGAGTATTTCTAAAAAGTCATACACGCGGTAGCGATATTGCCTGCCGGTACGGTGGAGAAGAGTTTATTTTGATCTTGCCTGAGACACAGTTGGAAGTCGTACATGAGCGTGCCGAAACGATACGTTCTCAAGTGAAAAACATATCTATACACCACCGGGGACAATCGTTGAAGTCAATATCCCTCTCACTAGGTGTTGGTGTTTTCCCCGAACATGAGACAAACACAGACTCTTTAATTCGTTGTGTGGACCAAGCCCTTTATCAAGCCAAAAAGACTGGCCGTGATAAAGTAGTCGTTGCTAAATGCGTTTGATTTTTACGGAAAAGGCAGCATAAGTTAGGTAAAATTCCTAAACGCTTAGTTTTAAACTCAATTGATGATTAATTTATTTTGGGCTAAATCGCTTATCTACTGATTTCAAAGCGCGGTCTAGGTATTCATTGAAAAAGTCGATCTCTACCAGCCAAACTTAGCCTATCTTTTTACCACAAGACGGCCCATCCGTAAAAACCGCCGAATATCTTGCATGCTATGCTCAAAACGAAGCAATTCCAAGAACCGCTCAACACCAATCTGCTGTCCTTCGGGATGGATTTCAGCTGTTATCCCCAAGTGTCGAAAGTAGAATTAATAATGATAGAGTTTCCGAAGCAAACTCTTAAACGCAAAACCTGCTAATAGCAGGTTTTCTGTAGTACCCCTAAGGTGACAAACTCCAAACCACACCCTTCCCTAACATCAGGGGGAAATATTTGCGTGTTTTGTTCAACCAATGCTGTAATTAACTAATCCGGTATAAATCCGTGCTGAGGTATTTCAACCCAGAGTCAATCATGAGTGTAACAACAGTCGCACCCTGACCAAGTTTTTCAGCTACTCTCAAGGCTGCCACGACATTCGCTCCGGAAGATGTACCTGCAAATAGAGCTTCCTCGCTAGCAAGACGTCTGGCCATTGCCTTGGCTTCCTCTGTAGTTACGCATAGGACCTCATCAACACTATTCGCATCCCATAGTGGAGGTGTAAACCCAATACCTATACCTTCGATATTGTGAGCTCCTGTTCCACCTCCAGATAGTATTGCGGACTCTGCTGGCTCAACAGCAAAGATCCTCGCAGATGGTTTTTTTTCTTTTAAGACTTTAGAGATGCCTCGGATCGAAGCAGCAGTACCTACACTTTGCACAAATGCATCCACCTGACCGTCAGTTTGCTTCCAGATCTCCTCCCCCAATGAATGATATCCGGCGATATGGTCATAATTATTAAGTTGATCAGTCCAGTATGTATTGGTTTCATTGCTCATCCTGCGAGCGACCTCGATCATCTCCTTGATTAGCTTCTCTGTCGTTCCCCCACCCTCACTTGGTACTAGCGTCAGTTCAGCCCCAAGGGCTTTCATGTGGTCGCGTTTTTCTATACTGAATGCATCAGAAGTCACGATTTTTAGTCTATAACCCTTAGCTGCACAAATAAGTCCAAGCGAAGTGCCTGTGCTTCCGCCAGTGTATTCGACCACTGTACCTCCAGGCGGCAGCCGTCCATCTTCTTCCGCTCGATAAATCATCGATTGCGCCATTCTGTCTTTCATACTACCTGTAGGATTTGACCACTCTAGTTTGACGAATATGTTGGCCGAATTAGGAGGAACTACTTTCCGCAGTTGAATAATGGGTGTATTCCCTATTGCATGAAGAATGTCGTTTGCCACCAACATTTGAAATCTCCTCTTGGTCAAGTTTGGTATATGCTAATAAAATTCCTAAACGCACCACTTGATGCTAAGCAACAGAATTACAAGATTTTCACCATTTTTTAAAAATTATACAGTAAATGCACCTGATAATATTACTGCTCTATTAGCAAACCGTCCAGTTTCCCTTTCTGATCAAAACTTATCATAGTAAAAAACCGCTCAATGATAATGAGCAGTTCCAGTTGTACCCTCACAGGTCACAAATCTAACTAATAAAGATAGAGTTTCCGAAGCAAACTCTTAAAAAACCTGTTTTTTGTAAGTTTTATGCTGTACCCTCATGGGTCGCAAATCTAACTAATAAAGACAGAGTTTCCGAAGCAAACTCTTAAAAAACCTGCTTTTTGCAAGTTTTATGCAGTACCCCCACAGGTCGCAAATCTAACTAATAAAGACAGAGTTTCCAAAGGAAACTCTTAAACAGAAAACCTGCTAATAGCAGGTTTTCTGTAGTACCCCCACGGGGAGTCGAACCCCGGTTTCAGCCTTGAGAGGGCTGCGTCCTAGGCCACTAGACGATGAGGGCAATCTACTTCTCTATCCTCTACTCTTGTCGATGGTCCGCGTACTGAGTTCTTTCAAGACAGTTTCAAGAAATGCGTTCTTGGTTGATCAAAAAAGTCATCAGTTAACCAAAAAACACAACGTTTCACATTATAAATCATCATCACATTAAATACCAGAATTTTATATTTTTACATAATTATTTCAAAGAACGCGTCAACCACCTCAGGGTCAAAATGTTTGCCAGATTGTTCCCTCAAATGATCTAAAACTTTCTCCTTTGGCCACGCATCACGGTAAGGACGATTTGACATTAATGCGTCCCAAACATCGATAATTGCAAAGATCCTAGCTGCTATAGGAATTTCTTTTCCACTCAGGCCTTCCGGATACCCTGACCCATCCCATTTTTCATGGTGGCGATGTGGAATATCCAATGCTGGTTTTAAGAATTCAATGGGGGCAAGAAGCTTGTAGGCCAAAACTGGATGTTCTTTCATTTGCTTCCATTCTTCATCATCCAGATCTCCTGGTTTATGCAAAATCTTATCGGGTATTGCCATTTTCCCAATATCATGCAGTAAAGCCCCCCGACGAATATGGTCAAGTTCTATGCCATCGATTCCCATTAATTGAGCTAATTTGACGGTCATGTCAGTTACACGTTCCGAATGACCCCGAATTTCATAATCACGCATTTCTAATGCACGCGACCAGCCTTCAATCGTTTTATCATAAGCCAACTTGAGTTCTTCATTGGATTTTTTAATCCCCGTAATTAAATAACTGTTCTCAATGGCTCTAGCGGCTTGGCTGGTGATTGTTTCTAAAAAGGCGAGCCATTCAGGATTAGGGCTTAGAAAGGATCTAGAATACACCTCAATCACTCCAAAAATATTTTCTTTAGTGATTATCGGTAACCCAATGAAAGAAACGAAATTTTCTTCACGGAGCATTTTCCTGAATCCGGTAAACCGCTTTTTGGGCGGGAAATTTTTTGATTGGATGGTTCTTTTTTCATTATAAACTGTTCCAGCAAAACTTTTTCCTAATTTCATATTTGTTTCTACTACCGCTGAAAGAGAATAAAAACCACCCCCTGCGGCAAATTTCAATTTGTTTTGCCCTTCATCCTTTAATAATATAACCACACCGTCTACATCCAATAGGGAAAGAACCTGGGCAACAAGGATTTCAAAAATATTTTGTAATTCAAGATTGCTGGTGGCGGCTAATTCAATAGTTTGTAATGTATCCATTTGCTCTTTATTTTTTTCTTGATCAGTGATGTCTTGCATAATACCTATCATGCGAGTCGGCATCTTATTTTTGAAACCAAGAAATTTCCCTTTTATGAATACCCATTTCAGCGTTTTATCCACACATATAATTCTGAGTTTTATTGAGAAATCGGAATGATGTTTAGTCGCTTGTTCTAATTGATAATCATAGTTTTCTATATCTTCAGGATGAACATGTGATCTGACTAATTCATAAGACCTCCCAACATTATCGGGGCTATACCCTAATATTCTACACATCTCAACTGACCAGAAAAACTTTCTTGTAACCCTATCCCACTCCCAGCTGCCCATTTTTGCCACAGTTTGTGCTTCCCTCAATCGGGATTGAGAACTAATTAATTCTTCTTGAAACTTCAATATTTCTTTTTCTTTATTTATTCTCTCGCTTACATCTTCATGGGTGATGACGATATTTGTTACTTTTCCATCTTCATCTTTTAGAGGATATATTCGGGTTGATAACCACCGGATTCGGCCTTTTCCTTGCGCTTCTGTTTCCCCCCTTGGGTCATATTCATATTCGGGAACAACCACCGATTCCCCTAAATAGGCTCTTTTGATATACTCAATCAGCCCAGATTTCACAACTTCCTGACTTTTGAGCACATTGAATTTTCCGACTGTATGGCTCGCTGGAAACCCCCATAAATCTTCATAAGCCTTATTCACACTCACTTGTACACCATCCAAATCATATACCTCATAAATAGAAGGAGAGTTATTAATGGTTAATTGGAATCTTTCCTCTGTTTTTAGAAGTGCTTCCTCTCTCAGTTTTCTTTCTGTAATATCTTGGATTGTGCCGTAAAGTTTATTAGACTTTCCATTAAGCGGTCCTGTTTTTCCGATTGTACGAATCCAAATATTTTTGCCCTTCGCAGTAATAAATGGCAGCTCTAGATCATAGGGAATATTATTTTCAAATGCATTTATTACAGCCTCAGAGATGATGGGGCGGGCCTCAGGAGCATAAAACTCAATCCCTTTTTCTAAAAGCGGAGGATCCTCATAAGGCAATTCATATATATCCAAAGTGCCATCCGTAAAATTAGTTTCTAAAGTATTGAGGTCTATTTCCCATCCCCCAAATTTAGCAAGCTGTTCGGCTTCGCGTAGAATTAAATTGGTCCTTTTGATTTCATCTTCAGCCTGTTTCTGTTCTGTGATGTCAATTACTGTTCCGAGAGACCTGACCGGTTTTCCAAGATCATCATAATACGTTTCACATTGTTCTTGAACGATTCGTACTTCTCCGTTAGGTCTGGTAATTCGGTGAACAATGTTGTAGGGTGTTTTATTCTTAACAGAGTCCCCAAAAGCTTTACTGACCCATACTCTATCTTCAGTGTGAATTGTCGCCAGAAAAGCATCGAGATTGGCTTCAAAGCTGCCGGGGTCTAAACCAAAAATATGAAATATCTGCTCAGACCAAATCAATTCATCTTTTAACAGATCCAATTCCCAATGACCTAAATTAGCAATTCTTTGGGCTTCTTTTAGCTTCTCATTATTTTCTCGGAGTGTTTCCTCAGCCTCTATTCGATCAGTAATATCAATAATTATGGCTGTTTTTAACAACTCCTCCCCATCAATATTCGAACTTAAATAAACTTCAGCACTAAATTTACTCCCATCTTTTCTACATCCAATAATTTCATGGGGATCAGTTAAACTACCTGAATGTTCATCCAGGTCTCTTCCCAACAATTCATCTGTTTGTAAGACCCGTTGTAAAGCTAATCCATAAAACTCTATCTTTGAATAGCCAAAGGTTTTTTCTGCTTGTTCATTTGTGAATGTAATATTCTTGTGCTGATCAAAGACAATCACACTGCTGGGGGCAGCATAGAATAAAGCCTGAAACCGCTCTTCACTCATCAAACGAGCTTGCTCTGATTGCCGAAACAATACAAAGATATCTACCATTGTGCCGGATAATATCAACAAATAACTAGCAATTTTCATTAGATGGGAAAGATTATACATAGGATCGAAAAGCTGCTTTGAAAATGGCATGAATAAACTATGGATAGCTGTACTGATGATTAAGGCCATCACCAATCTGTGTTCGAAAGCATCCACTTTCCACAGCCCTTTTCTAAGATATAAGATCAAGGCGGACAAGAAAAAAATACCGGGTAAAAATTCCCTTGGTCTGGGGATCAAACTATCAGGTTGAATTATTTTAGGTAAAGGAGCCAACGTGAAGAACAAGATAGTGGCTAATGTGGCGATAAAAATAAATCCAAAGACTAGCTTGTCTGTAACTTTCTTAACCACTGTCTCATTTAGCGGATGCCCACTAATTAATAAAAGACCGGATAAAAAAACCCGGGGCACAAACCAACTCCAAGTCGAAATGGAAGTGGGCACGGAATGAAAATTGGTGACAAAGTAACTGGATGTAAATAGTAGGTGATATCCTTCTAATATAAAGGTGCCTACAAACGCACTCCCAAGAAAGAGAAAAGAAGCATTCTTTTTACTGTAATAACGAATTAGGATTATTACCCCAATGAACAAAGCCGAGATCATCGATATAACTTCTATGACTGTATGAAACTCTGGGGTACTTTGCCAGTCAATTTCTCGAAAAGAAAAAGACAAAAGTATGAGAAACAAAAATATAGCTATGTATATTAATCCCCGCCGTTTCGTTTTTGAAAAATCTATTGTCATCGTATTGCTCCAGTATCACTAATCTAGAGGTAAGGAATTGTTTATTGGTGATCCTCAATAGAGGACGGCAATTAAATCTCCAGTATCAGTCTTGGTAAAACCACATATCTGAGATTTCTCTTTCCTAACTTTGGACAGTAGAATTGTATGAGTGTATTGATTTGATAAGGTCAATAATAGTTAAACCCTGTTTCCAGATATTTCTATCTCTTAAATCAGGATTCAAATTTTAAATATCCTAAGGAACTAGTTTTGCTTTTTAAAAAATTAAAATTCCTTAAATCTTTTTCAGCGATTTAATTGTTTATTTTACTCTGATATATCCATTTGGAAATTCCAGAAGATTCTTTAAACTTAATGGATACTATTAATATTATCCATATTATATAAATAAACAATAAAAATTATTTAAATTTCCCTTCAGCAGTTTTTTGTAAAGTTTACTTTCTTTTAATTTAGAATAGCCTGGAATTTGAGTAAAACATTGGTAATGAGCAGAAATTATTATGATTTAAGTCGCACAACCTTTCAGGCTGTTGAAAAAACATATTTCAAGACCAAAGATGAAGATAGAGATAGGTGGCTGTCATAAAAAGCAACAATATCCCCCGATTCGTTCATAACTATGTTCAGAGGCTTTAGGTATCATCATAATAAGAACGTTAACTAAAGAGATCTTGGAAACCAGAACAATTATTCTAAGAAACATAGTGACGAAACTTATTGGAAGCAATGATATTGATTTTATTATGTTCGAAAATAATTATTGTTTACCTGTAATATCAGTTAAACAAAGTCTTTAGGCTTAGACCCTAGCAAGGACCCCCAAAATTGCTGTCATCCTACTCAAGGGGAGTAATGAATAGTTCATTCGAAGTGAAGTGATGAAAAAATCTTTTGCTGTCCCAGGTACTTTTAAAACCATTAGTATCAGTTTGGTTATTTTTTACGGGCTGTATCTGACTAGCTTATACAATTACCTTCTTTTCCACAATATAGCTGAGCTGTCCAGCATAGTCATTGCCGTTGGTGTGTTTATACTTGCGTGGAACACCAGGCATTTGTTGGATAGTCATTATCTCCTAGTTCTGGGAATTAGCTTTCTTTTTACAGGGAGCTTAGATTTGGTCCACACAATGGCCTATAAAGGCATGAACATATTTCCAGGATATGATGCTAATTTACCAACCCAGCTTTGGATCGCTGCCCGATATCTACAAAGCATATCTTTTCTGATTGCTCCCATATTTCTTCGCCGAAAGTTAAAAATAAACCTCACATTTATTGGATACTCTGGAGTCTTTTTCTTCATTCTTGTATCAACTCTTTATTGGGAAAATTTCCCGGTATGTTTTGTCCAAGGGGTTGGATTAACCTCGTTCAAGGTAATTAGCGAGTACATCATATCCCTGATCCTTGTAGGCTCTATTGTCCTACTATATCTGAACCGCGATGAATTCGATACAGATATATTACGATTGCTGGTCTTATCTATCGTTATGGGAATTGGTACTGAATTGGCGTTCACCTTTTATATTGACGTATACGGCCTATCTAATCTGGTCGGACACTTCTTTAAAATTCTTTCTTTCTATTTAATTTATCAAGCCATAATTCAAACAGGCATTAAAAACCCCTTTGACTTACTTTTTAGAAATCTAAAGAAAAGTGAGGAGGCTTTACGTAAATCGCACAGCGAATTAGAGAGGCGAGTTCAAGAGCGGACAACTGAATTATCGGATGCTAATACAATGCTGCAAAACGAAAATATCCAGCGGAAAAAGGCAGAGGAAATGCTTCAGTATCAACTAAAGAATTTGGCCGCTTTGCGTGAAATTGATATGGCGATTACAGCTAGCCTTGATTTGAGAGTCACTTTAAAAGTCATCTTGAATCAAGTTACTTCGAGATTGAAAGTAGATGCGGCGAGCATTTTATTATTAAACCAACATACCCAGGTTCTCGAATTCTCTGAAGGGAGGGGCTTTCGAACTGAAGTTATCGAACAAACCTCTCTTCGGATTGGAGAAGGAGAAGCTGGCCGCAGCCTCCTTAAGCGAAAGAACATTGATATCCTTAGGTTGGATGAAACGATGCCTCCTTTTGCCCGAACATCATTGCTGAAGGAGGAAGGCTTCATTAGTTATCATTGCGTTCCACTAATCGCAAAAGGCAAGGGGATTGGAGTGCTTGAAGTTTATCATCGCTCACCTCTTGATCGTAATAAGGAGTGGAAAGATTTCCGAGATGCGTTGGCGGGACAAACAGCAATTGCGATAGAAAATGCCGGTCTTTTTAATGATCTACAGGAATCTAACGTTGAATTGAGGTTGGCTTATGACAGAACCCTCGAGGGTTGGGTGCGGGCCTTGGCTTACAAAGATGAGGAAACCGAAGAACATTCCCATCGGGTCACTGACATGACTTTACGTTTGGCAAAAAGGATGGGAGTTAGTGATGATTTCCTTGTTCATGTGAATCGCGGAGCTTTACTTCATGATATCGGAAAAATGGGAATTTCAGAGAGTATCTTGCTAAAACCCGGGAAATTAACTGCCGAGGAACGAAAGATCATTGAAAAACACCCTGTGTATGCCTATGAATGGCTTTCCCCAATTGAATATTTGGGGCCAGCCTTGGAAATCCCATACTGCCACCATGAAAAGTGGGACGGCACGGGATACCCCAGGGGTCTTAAGGGAGAAGCAATTCCACTGTCAGCTCGAATATTCTCGGTAATTGATGTGTGGGATGCACTGAGTTCTGACCGTCCTTATCGTAAAGCCTGGGCAAAGAAAAAAGTGCTTGACTATATCAAAGAACAAAGTGAGAAATATTTTGATCCAAAGGTAGTAGGGGAATTTCTTAGTTTGCTTTCCCAGGCAGATGAATGATAGATGAACTGAATGCGAAATATATTCAGCGATTTGTTCCTTTTGGTCTCATAATATACAATAATCCACCTGTTTAGAACATTGTAATTACAAAAACTTACTAATAAACATTGTGTTTGATGGAATACAAAAAAGACCGATTTCGTGGGCCGTGTGTTGTTCAACTAAAAATGCAAATCTGTTTTTAGTGAACATATTCCTATCTTGGACAGAATGAATTCACTCAATTTGGGGGGCTATAAACTACGTTGAACCGATCTGTGATCGAAAGAAAATTGCTCAAATCAACTCTTGCTTTATTAGAACACCTGTGCTACAATAGCCTTGTCGGGGAATAATTTCATGGGTGGTTTTATAGATATATTATTGAGCACTGAAGGATACCATCCAAAAATATTTCATTTATTTTAGGCTACAAAGGCGGAATTTCAAGCCTCTCATATTTGAGGAAAACCAATGGCATTTCAAACTAGTCCAGCAATTACAAAGATTCTAGTCATTTTTATTGCAATATTAAGCAATGTTATAATTTTTAAAAAGTTACACACCCCAAATACTCATCAATGGAGAATATGGATGTTTGATAGTAAAAAACTCGACGAGATCAAAACTAACAAAAATAAGTGGGAAGAAACAACGCTAAAAGAGAATCTATCCCGTTTCCCCGAACGAAAAGAAAAATTTATCACCACCTCCTCAGAAGAAATTAATCGGCTGTACACCCCAGCAGATATCCCAAACCTTGACTACACGCAAGACCTCGGTCTCCCCGGTGAGTACCCCTATACCCGTGGTGTGCACCCCACCCTGCACCGCGGCAAACTCTGGACAATGAGAATGTTCGCCGGGTTTGGCATGGCAGAGGAAACAAATCAGCGGTTTAAATACCTATTAGAACAAGGTCAAACCGGTCTATCGATCGCCTTCGACCTCCCCACACTCATGGGCTACGATTCAGATGCACCTGAAGCCCTGGGGGAATTCGGTAAATGCGGGGTCGCGATTTCCTCACTCAAAGACATGGAAGTCCTCCTCTCCGATATTCCATTAGACAAAGTATCCACCAGCATGACCATCAATTCTCCTGCGTCTATCATCTGGGCAATGTACATCGTTGCAGCCGAAAAACAAGGCATCCGCCCTGATCAATTACGGGGTACCACCCAAAATGACATTCTCAAAGAATTCATTGCCCAAAAAGAATATATTTTCCCCCCAGAACCTTCCATGCGTCTGGTCACCGACACCATCGAATTTGGTACCCATAATTTACCCCAATGGAACACCATCAGCATTTCTGGATACCATATCCGCGAAGCCGGATCCACCGCTGCCCAAGAATTAGCCTTCACCCTCATTGATGGTCTAGAATATGTGCGCTGGGCAGTAGATCGTGGTCTAGATATCGATGATTTTGCGCCCCGACTTTCATTCTTTTTCAATGCCCATAACGACTTTTTCGAAGAGATCGCCAAATATCGGGCAGCCCGAAGAATTTGGGCACGAGAAATGAAGGAAACATTTGGGGCCAAAAATCCCCGCTCCTGGCTAATGCGTACCCACTCCCAAACAGCCGGGGCATCTCTTACCGCTCAACAGCCCGAAAACAATGTCGTCAGAGTAGCTATCCAAGCCCTGGCCGCGGTTTTAGGGGGCACACAATCATTACATACCAATAGCCTCGATGAAGCCCTGGCATTGCCATCTGAAGATGCTGTGACGATTGCGCTCAGAACCCAACAGATCATCGCCGAAGAATCTGGCGTCACAAATACGATCGATCCTTTGGGTGGTTCATATTTTATTGAATCTTTAACCAACCAGATCGAAGAACAGGCCCTGGCATATTTTAGAAGAATAGAAGAAATTGGCGGGGTTTTACCGGCGATTGAAAAAGGCTTCTTCCAAGGTGAAATCGCTGATGCGGCTTACAGATATCAAATAGAAATTGACAAAGAAGACCGTTATATTGTAGGTTTAAATAAATATGTGCACGCAGACGAAAAAATCAAGATCCCGATCCTCAAAATGGATCCGGAAGGATTTAAAAAACAGGTGGAACGTCTTGAAAAAGTTCGATCTGAAAGAGATAATGCAGCTGTTGGACAAAAACTAGATCAATTGAGAATTGCCTGCCAAGGCACTGAGAACACAATGCCTTATATTATGGACGCTGTTAGGGCATACGCCACCCTGGGTGAAATTACCGACATCATGAGAGAAGTCTTTAGCACCTATGAAGAAAGAACAATTATTTAATTTTATCCATTAAGATAAAGATGGAGATGGAATTATGAGAATTGGAATATTAACCGGTGGGGGAGATGTACCTGGATTAAACCCTTGTATTAAGGCTTTGGTATACCGCGCCATCGATGAAGGGCATGAGGTCATCGGTTTCAAACGAGGATGGTGGGGACCACTCAATTACAATTCGGATGACCCTGAAAGTCTTGAAAAATGTACGATCAAATTAGACAAAATAAATACAAGAACAATTGACCGATCTGGGGGAACATTTTTACATACGAGTCGGACAAATCCAGGAAAAGTAAAAGAGGATGCAATTCCCCCACACCTTAACTCTTCAGATTTCGAGAACAGTGGAGAAGGATTATTCGATACGACCAGCCAAGTATTAAAAAACCTTGAAGCCTTAGAAATAGATGTCCTTATCCCAATTGGCGGGGATGATACCTTAGGGTATGGAGCTCGAATCTACGAAGAAAACTTTCCAATAGTTTCAATTCCAAAAACAATGGATAATGACGTTTATGGTACAGATTATTGCCTGGGGTTTTCCACGGCTGTCACGCGGAGTGTTCAATTTATTCATCAACTAAGAACTTCAATTGGATCTCATGAACGTCTTGCTGTAATTGAATTGTTTGGCAGATATTCGGGGCAAACCGCGCTCATCTCGGCTTACCTCGCCGGGGTAGACCGTTGTATCATTTCTGAAGTCCCCTTCGATGTAAACAAATTAGCTAATTTTATGATCGAAGATCGGGCATCCAACCCAAGCAATTACGCCATTTGTGTGATTTCCGAAGGGGCGCAATTCATTGATGGGGAAGTCGTTCAAACAGGCCAGGAAGATGCCTTTGGACATAAAAAGCTGGGGGGCATCGGGGTTATGACTGGGGAAAGACTGAAAGAAATAACCGGGGCGAATATCATTAATCAAAGAATTGCCTATCTAATGAGAAGTGGCGCTCCAGACTCTCTGGATCTAATGGCAGCCAATACCTTTGCAAATATGGCAATGGATCTAATCTTAAGGGGAAATTTTGGAAATATGATTGCTTTGCAAGATGGTTTATATACCTATGTGCCAGCTGATATTGTGAGAAATGGTGCTCGCCAGGTTGACATTGACGAACTTTATGATGTGGAAACCTACCGACCAAAAATCCGCAAGGCCCGTGGAAAACCAATGTTCCTTTATTAAACACCAAACGCCCAATTAATAGTCAATTGGGCGTTTTTTTTATTCTTTACTAAAATGCAAGCATTCGCGCCATTTCATAATATTCTAAATTGACTGTTCGGTTCTTTGAGACAACTTTCTCTAATGGCACTAACTCGATCTTGCTGCCCCTCAAACCGACCATCTCGCCAGATATCCCTTCAGCAAGGGATTCAACAGCCTTTACCCCTAGCCGAGTAGCCAAAAGACGATCAAAGGCAGTGGGTCTCCCCCCTCTCTGAATATGCCCCAAAATAGTGACTCTGGTTCTAAAGCCCACATCCATTTCATCTAATTTCATTTTTAGATCTTGGGCACCTATCTCAGCACCTTCTGCGATCACAATAATTGAATGATTTTTTCCTCGAGTATATGCAGCTTCAATCACACCAGCGGCTTCCTCCACAGATGTATCCACTTCTGGAAGCAAAATCATTTCCGCCCCACCAATGATTCCTGCCATTGCAGCTAAATACCCACATCCTCTTCCCATTACCTCAACCAAAAAGGCACGATTATGGGAAGACGCGGTATCGCGCAAATTATCAATTGCCACAAGAATAGTGTTTAGGGCAGTATCCACCCCAATTGACATATTCGTTCCCCAAATATCATTGTCAATTGAAGCTGGAACGCCAATCACTTTTACATTTTTATTTGCCAATGCATGCGCACCATGTAAAGAACCATCCCCCCCTATGACAATCAATCCTTCAATCTCTTTCTCATTCATTTGGCGAATTGCTTCCCGTTGCCCCTTGTCAGTACGAAAATAATCACTCCGCGCGGTTTGTAAAATTGTGCCCCCCCGTTGCAAAATGCCGCCCACACTCCGCGGGGTTAATTCACGCATATCCCCGCGAATCAATCCTTCATAACCCTCGCTAATTCCCGCTACTTCCACCCCATAATGGCTGGCAGTTCTAACTACTGCCCGTATGCAAGGGTTCATTCCTGGGGAATCTCCACCAGAAGTCAATAAACCGATTTTTTTAACTTTACTTTTTTCCAATTTTCACTTCCATAAAACACTCTATCCGACTCTCTGCGTGTTATAAATTTAATCCATAAAGCTCTAATCAAAAATGATACAACGAAATAAACACAATAACAAGGTTATTTTGAAATATACCTTCTCGCCACTTTGGTTTTATTTACATAATTACGATTTATTGACAATCTCGGTATCAACGAGATACAATACAGATAATATTTAGGTATGCCTAATTAAGAAAAATTTATGAAAAATCAAACTTCACAATCTATAGAAGATTATTTAAAAGCTATCTATGAACTTTCCATAAAGGATGGCCGGGTAGCTACTACTCACCTGGCAAAACACCTTGGCATCTCCCCAGCCTCTGTCACCGGGATGATAAAAAAATTATCCCAAATGGAACCCCCCTATTTAAATTATCAGAAACACCAAGGAGTTTTCCTTACCGAAGCTGGAGAAAGAATCGCCTTGGAAACGTTGAGACATCATCGATTATTAGAAGTATTTCTCCACGAAATTTTAGGTTTTCCATGGGATGAAGTTCACGAAGAAGCGGATAAACTTGAACATGTAATTTCAGAAAAATTTGAAGAGCGGATGGCTTTTGTCCTGGGGAATCCCGAGCATGACCCGCATGGAGATCCCATTCCGAATAAAGAGTTAAACGTACCCAAAGCGACAATGATATGCCTAAGTGACCTAAGGCCTCACCAAAAAGCTATTATTAAGCGGGTAAGAGACAAAGACCCAAAGTTACTCAGGTTTCTAAGTGATCTCGGCTTAATCCCAAATGCAGAAATCGAAATCAATGATTATTCTGAATTTGATGGGAACATACACTTAGCTGTAAAAAATTCATCAAAAAATGTAGTCCTCGGGCCGAGAATTACAGATCAAATTCATGTTTCAATCCTAAATTGATTGAATATTTTTCTTATTTTTCTCTATAATTCTCTATTCCTTTTCAATGATATACTCACTGTTTAGCCAAGAAAATAATATCAAAATTATTATTTCGGGATGTTTTAAACGGAAATTTCTTCTTTCGAAAATAAATAATAGGTATCAATAATGACCACTAGATTTAGAAATTATATTTTTGTAATATTACTTATTGTAATTCTGTCTATTTCTGCTTGCGGGGGTGGAAATTCTCCAGGTCAAGAACTGGAAAGTCAAAATAATTCAATTTTCGAGAGTGAAATAAATGTAGTAAGCGCTACCGGCAAGGTTGTACCAGAAACCTGGGTAACGATCAGTTCACCATCTGCTGGAATTGTTGTTGACCTGCCGATCGCTGAAAATCAAATTGTTAATGAGGGAGAAACACTTCTTAAACTAAGTGGATCAGAGCAAATTTCTGCCTTGGTCAGCGGCGCAAAATTAGAACTTCTCCAAGCTGAACAAGTTTTATCAGATTTTCTAGAAATTGCTCCAATAGTTACCGCCCAGGCGCAACAAAAATTGGCGGACTCAAAAAATATTTTAAATACTGCAGAACTTACTCTTGACTATTTGATAAATGGTGCAAAACAATCCACGATTGATCAAGCGGAAGCCAATAAGATCCTTCGTCAAGATCAGCTAGAAAAAGCCCAAGAAAACTTTGAGAAGTATGAAGATAGGCCAAAAGATGATCTGGTAAGAGCAAATTTACAGTCACTTTTAGGTCAGGCTCAAGCAGATTATGACAATGCCTTAAGGTATTACAATAATTTAATCTCAAACTCAAATGCTATTGAACTAGCTCAAGGTGAGGCAGATTTAGCGCTCGCCCAAGCTGGTGTGAATCTGGCTCAAATTGAATACAATAAGGTCGCAAATGGCCCCGATAAAGATACCCTTATTCTTTTAGAGGCAAGAATTGAAAATGCAAAGGCTCAGTTAAATGCTGCTCAAACCGCTCTAGAAGATCTCTCCTTAACCGCCCCATTTTCAGGTACTGTGAGCCACCTATATATCCATCAAAATGAATGGGTTAACCCAAGCCAACCCATTTTGGTCATTGGGGATCTCGTCAATCTTCAGATTGAGACGACCGATCTAAATGAAATTGATGTGTCCTTCATTGAAATCGGTCAAAAGGCTACGGTAATATTTGACGCCTTAAAAGATGTTGAGGTATCGGCTATGGTGGTCGATATCTCCTCTAAGGCCTCTTTAGGAACAGGGGTGAATTACAAAGTAACACTCGCATTAGATGAAATCCCAACCGGTCTTTTTTGGGACATGACAGCATTCATCGATATTAATATTAATTAATCTTCCAAAAAGGCATTATGAAAATTACAACTATCTTTTTCGATCTCGATGGCACCTTATATCCTCACAATAATGGCGTGTGGGGCGCCATTGCAGAAAATATGGATCGATATATCGTTGATAATTTTGGTATTAATGAAGATAAAGTTGCTAAGCTAAAACAAGATTATTTTATCGAGTATGGCACAACATTACGAGGATTACAAAAGAATTTCGAAGTAGATACGTTAGATTATTTAGCTCATGTCCATGATATTCCATTAGAAAAATATTTAAAACCTAATTCTAAACTAAATGATATTTTGACACAATTGCCTCAAAAAAAATGGATTTTAACGAATTCTGATTACCCACATAGTGAGAGAGTTCTAAATCAGTTGGGTATTAAACAGCACTTTGAGGGGATTATCGATGTATGGACCACAAAATTTTTACCCAAACCTGACCCCTTTGCGTTCAACAAGGCTTTAGAAATAGCAGGCCACTTGAATTCGTCTGATTGTTTATTTGTAGATGATATTCCAAAAAATATTGAAGGAGCAAAAACACTTGGGTTTAAAACTGTTTTGGTAAGCGACATTAAAACAGAGGTAAGCCCAGACTTTCAGATTTCTCAAATTCATGATCTTTTGATCGAAATTCCAGAATTAGCGACTAATAATTAGGAAAGGTAATGGAAAATTCAAGTTCAACTATATGGATAATTGGAATTATTTTAGGATTGGTAATTTTCTTTAATTTTGCAGCAATTTTTATGGCAAAAAATAACCAGGAAAAACTTAATAAAAGATTTGATAATTATGGCAAAGTATTCAATGGTATTAGGAATCCTTATAAAAAAGAAGAGAAAGATTTTGAAAAATTGGCGAGTCTAGTTAACAAAATAAGGGAAGAAAATGAAGATGAAAAATAACAGCCTTCTCATTTCTAGTCCCCCTCATTGGAGATTTAATGGATAACAACAGCGCACCTCGAAACCGAAGCTTACTGTACATCATTCTTGGAATTTCAATTACACTCGTAATTTGTGTGGGCGTATTTGCCTTTGCAGGATTTGGATTGTCTCAATGGTTTGATAAATCGAGTATTGATCTCAATAACCTAGCAGAAATTATTGAAAACCCAGTAGATATTCTACAGGAAAATTCCTCACAAGAATCTGCAGAGTTAGATCTCGAAAATATATTTATTCCATTCTGGGAAAGTTATGAGCATCTTCATCACTTTTTTATTGATCAACCGATTAACGATAGCATGTTATCTGATGGAGCCATTGAAGGTGTTCTAGCCTATCTGGATGAGGAAAATATCGACATTGATTTAATTATTGTTCCAGAAGATGCCCCTAGTCCAGGATCTTTATCAAAACAGGCAAAAACGCCCAAGGATGCTAAGGATGCATTTTTATCTTTTTGGGAAGTTTGGCAAAAATTATTATACGCGGATATAGAAGATAATTTATCTTACGACTTCGTAATGCAATATGCCTTAAGTTATATGGCATTAGCCTTAGACGATCCATACACCTCTTATTTAGACCCGGTTCAATATCATATGAACCAGGAAGTTTTAGACCCTGCTGGTTATGAGGGAATTGGTGCCTGGGTCGATACCACAACCGAATATATTACGATTATCAGCCCAATGGATGACTCTCCTGCTGAAAAGGCAGGGCTTCGTCCGGATGATAAGATCATTGCGATTGACGGGGAAGACATGACCGGTGTGGATGGAAGTTTAGCCCTAAGAAAAGTATTGGGCCCAGCGGGTTCGATCGTCACTTTGAGAATCCTCAGGGCTGACCTAGATCCATTTGATGTTGAGATTAAAAGAGCTAATATTCAAACTCCTGCGATTCGCAGCGAAATACTTGAAAATGATATTGCTTACTTAAGAATTTTTTCCTTTTCTGTCAATAGTCCTGAAGAGGTTCGGGCTACTTTAGAAGATTTGCTTGCAAATGATCCTAAAGGATTAATTTTGGATGTTCGATTTAATCCTGGTGGTTATGTCAATCAAGTCATCCAAATTACATCCGAATTTTTGACCTCCGGGAATGTATTGTTTGAGCAATATGGGGATGGAGCGAAAGATACATTTGAAGTGCTTCCAGGAGGGATTGCTCAAGATATCCCCATGGTTTTATTGGTAAACGAAGGGTCTGCCTCAGCCTCAGAAATTTTAGCTGGCGCCTTGCAAGATCAAAATCGAGCGATACTTGTCGGAGAAACCACTTTTGGGAAAGGCTCAGTTTTGGTCAACGTGCCGTTGTCCAATGAACAGGGGTCCATAAGCATTACCGTAGCAGATTGGCTTTCCCCAAATGGCCGACATATTCAAGATGTCGGTATCGATCCTGATTATTTTGTTGAATTTACTCAAGAAGATGCAGATGCTGGGATTGATCCCCAACTAGACAAAGCAATTGAGTTACTTAGTACACCTTAATATTATTGACTAATATATGGAGATAAACATGTTTTTCAGTTTTAATTATTGGCTTTTTATGCTTCCAGCAATGATCCTTATGTTTGCGACCCAATGGTATGTAAATTCTACCTATAAAAAATGGAACAAAGTGAAGAATTATCGCGGTGTCTCAGGGATGGAAGCTGTCCAGCAGATGATTCGATCTGCAGGCCTTTACGATATTTCGGTAGAAGAAGTTGGGGGGAAATTATCTGATCATTATGATCCCAGAAAGAAGGTCCTAAGACTTTCTTCTGGTGTTTCCCAAGGAAACTCAGTTGCTTCTTTGGCTATTGCTGCTCACGAATTAGGGCATGCACAACAAGATCAGGAAGAATACTTACCCTTAAAATTACGAGCAGCAATGGTGCCGATGGTCAATATTGGGTCTTACCTCGGTTGGATTTTAATTTTTGCAGGACTATTATTGAATTTCCTAAATTTATCTTATTTGGGATTGCTAATTTTTGCGGGTGGTGCGGCATTCGCTTTACTCACATTGCCCGTTGAATTAAATGCGTCATCTCGTGCAAGAAAAATCCTCACAGATTCTGGATTAGCGGTCGATGACGAAGAACTTCGGGGCGTGGGAAGTGTGCTCAATGCCGCCGCCCTAACTTATGTAGCTGGATTAATTACCGCAATTCTTCAATTACTATATTATGCGTCCCTAATTTCAGGTAGACGACGATAAAAAGGGAGTGGACTCATGACAATATTATCATTGACAGAATATCAACAATTTGCAGCTAGAACTGCTGGGGCTGGAAAAAGTGGGGACGAACGTTTGATCATTGCAGCCTTAGGGTTGGCGGGTGAAGCTGGAGAATTTGCAAACCTCATCAAAAAGAAAACGGCTCACGGCCATGATATTAAAAATGAAGAAATAGCTGAGGAACTAGGAGATGTACTCTGGTATTTAGCAGAAGCGGCCACCTCATGCGGATTAGATTTGTCAGAGATAGCCCAAAACAACGTGGAAAAATTAAAATCTCGCTACCCAGATGGCTTTTCTCAAGAGCGTAGTATAAATAGGGAAAAATAATAGCCATTAAATATAATTACATTGAAATTTTTGGGGGATTATTCTGCGTGAATCTTTTCAACCAAGCGCAACGTATCAAGCAACTGTTCGGGGGCAATTTTCTTTTCCAAAATAAATTTTATTCCAATTCTAGAAAGAGCCAGTTCTGTTGCAGCATCCACAACTGCTGCCAACACAATGATGATCATGGAGGGCAATAATTCTTGGAGAGCAGCCAAACTATCGATGCAAAGATTCCCATTGACATATGGATCAATTAATAAGATTTCGGGTTTACACAATAGAACATGACTCTTAGCCTTGTCGAGGGTAACAGCTTTACAAAGCTCAAAATCAGTTTCCTGAACTAATAAATTTTCTATTTGTTGAAGAACACCTTGGTGATCATCGACAATTAATACATGTGTTTTTCGCATATATTGTTTGACTTCTAAAAATTATTTTATGAGTATATCTTTTAAAAAGTATAGCTACTCCCCATGAAATTTCTATAGAGGCAGATGTCCTTAGTGAGAGGGGACAAACATCCTGATAAATAAATATTATTTTATTGGAATATTGAGATAAACTTCTGTTCCCCCACCCTCGAACTGACCCACACTAATTTCCCCATTTAATATTGAAGCCCGTTCAGACATATTTTTCAAACCATTTCCACTTGAATTTCTCAAAGCATCTTCGTGTATCGAGACGCCATTATCTCTAATCCGCATTTCAAATCTGCCATTATTATTTTCGAGGGAGATATCGAGGCTGGAAGCCCGAGCATGCTTTTGAACATTGGTTAATGCTTCCTGAGCAATTTGCAAGATTTCGATAGTTTGCTCCGAGGATAATTTTTCTGGATCGATTTCATCAATATCCACATCAACGTTCATGAAGGTATTTGCTCGCAAAGCCCTAGCTAACTCTTCAATTCCCTGAACTACATTTCTACCTTGAAAATGCTGGGGTCGAAGATCTAAAATATAATTTCTAATATCGCTAATTGCATTATTTAATGAAATGATAGACTGCGTAATTTTTTCCTTGGAACTTTCAGGCTCAGAAACTAAACGCCTTTTCACATCCTCCAATATTAATCCGACCGCATAGATCGATTGGATGGTGCCATCATGCAGGTCCATGCCAAATCTTTCACGTTCCTCGAGCACCGCTAAGTCTTGAATTTGGCGGTATAACCTCGCATTTTCAATGGCGATAGCCGCTTGAGTTGCAAACATTTCCAATACTTGCTGATCTTCCTGAGTATAGGGGATTACTTTAGGGTTTTTTGAATAGGCATCGTCCAGTTTTTCAGAAAGATACAGATCCCCGATCACTTTCCCTTTTATCCTCACTGGCACACCTACCAGGTTATCCATTTTAGGGTGAGCTTCTGGAAATCCAGAATGTTTTTCGTGGGAAACAATATCGTCTACTAAAAGAGGTTTCCCTTCTTGCATTAAAACCTTAAACAATCCTTTTCCATGGGGAGGTTCTCCGATGGTGTTTTTTTCATCTAAGGAAATACCAGAGGTGATAAATTGTTCAAAATATGTCCCATCTTCATTCAAAACACCCAGGGCACAATATCGAGAATTAATTAATCCTCGGCTAATATCTACGACTTTTTGCAATACTAGACTGAGATCCAATTCGGTGGTTAGGGCCAATGAGGCTGAATTTAAAGCTTCTAATTGTTTTGCTCTTCTTCTGATTTCCTCTTCACGGTTATCAATAAATCCGAAAACCCAGGTTGAGAATACTCCTGCACCGAGAGAAATCACGAGTAAAGCTGATAATATCCCCCAAAATGAAAAATAACCTTTAAAAAAATAGTCAATTGTTGATAGAAGAGCGACAAAAAAACCAACGGGCAAAACAATGGTCAACCATCTCAATAGACGTTTATTCATTCAAATTCCAATTAATAATCATTTAATGCTATAATCCAATTCGGACAAATTATAGCGTCTTAATCCTATCAGGTCAAACAAAACATAAAAAATGCTAAAAATACTACTAGTTGATGATCACGAAGTCGTAAGGTTAGGCTTGAATGCATTACTTTCAAATTATCCCGGATTTGAAGTTGTAGCGGAAGCAGCTAACGCTGACGAGGCCTTAGAAAAAGCTGAAGAATACAAGCCAGATGTCATCATTATGGATGTGCGGTTACCTGGAAAAAACGGAATTGAGGCAACTAAAAATATTTTAAAGGTACTCCCCGATACCAAGGTGATCATGCTCACTTCGTTTGCTGAAGATGAACTTTTATTCGATGCAATTAACGCGGGTGCATATGGGTATGTATTGAAGCAAATTGGCAGTGATGATCTAATTAGGTCTTTAGAAGCAATTGGACGGGGTGAAGCTTTGATTGACCCCGCTATGACCCAAAAGGTCTTTAAACGTGTGCGTGAGGCCTCTAGAAGGGCAACGGATGAGGCTTTTTCATCCTTAAGCGATCAAGAAATACGAATTCTTGCCCTTATCTCAAAAGGACATACAAATAAAGAAATAGCCGCCCAGATTTTCTTAAGTGAAAAAACTGTAAGAAACTATGTGAGTTCAATTCTTTCAAAACTCAATCTTAGGACTAGGTCTGAAGCTGCGGCTTATGCGGTCACGCACGATATTGCCGATCACTTACCCCCGACTATTCAAAAAAGTTAATTTCTAAAAAGACTACCTTCGGTAGTCTTTTTTCATTAATCTTCAAAAGTTTCAAGAATTACCTTAAAAATATCAGAAACAGTAATAATTCCCACAAGTTCTCCATCATCTACAACTGGCACCCCCCCGATCTTCCTGACCAACATTAATTCAGCCAACTTTCGAATAGTATCCCCAGAAGAAACTGTGACTGGTTCATTTGTCATCACATCAGAAACCTTCAAACCAGATAATAAAAAATCTGTCTCATATTTTCCAAGGGAACTTACATCCGAGGGTCCGGCTTCGCGAATATCTCCATCGGTAACAATTCCTATCAATTTTCCATCTTCTACAACAGGAAGACGCCGGATATCAGATTCCTTCATTAAAATTTCTGCCATCGATAAATGCATGCTTGGGTTGGCTGAATATGGGTTTGGTGTCATCCAGTCTTTTACAAATACATTTTTCCTACCCATCCTACAACTCCTAAAAAAAACACTTCAAAAAATATATACAAATTAGTACACAATGATGTTTTGCTTATATATATCACAATCAGACAAGCTGAACAAATAAAAAGACCTTATGAAATTCATCTCATAAGGTCTTTTACTAAATATTCTTATATATTAATGAAGAATTTGTTCCTCGTCGATACCGGTTAAACCATCCCAGAGTGCTTTGCTCATCTCTTCACATGCCATAATGGCTTTTTCTTGGTCTTCTTTGGATAAACTTTCCATAAGATTGATCAATTTTTCGGCCTCATGGTGGTTATGAGTATGTTCAATAAAATATTCATCTGCTTCACTAGATAAGTCATAGAATTTCCTTAACCCATCTAGTTTTGAAGTAGCAGTTTCTGGTTGTTGAACTTCAAATGCATACAATGCGCCAATGGCCGTCTCGGGAGAATTAAATAATTTATTTGTAGAATCGATAAGACTTTGGATTTCATTGATTTTCGATACCCCGATCTTGGTACCTAATGAATTTGCAAATTTTTCCCAAAGTTCAATGTGTTCTTCTTCTTCCTCTACCGTATGATGGTCATTTAATGTTTTCCAGCCCATTGGCATTAAACTTATAAATGCACCATATTCTTCTGCATATCTCTTTAACTTCTCAACAGGCATTTTACCCTCACTCCATTTTTCATAAAAGGGATGTGACAAAATGCGATATTGGTCAACCTTTTGGTCTAATTTTTCTTGAATTGACATGTCATCCTCCAACAGTTTTAGTTTTTGATGGGTTAATATTACCAAATTTGTCCGAATTATCAATGGAATCAAGTCTTTGTTAAATAAAAAAAGCTCAATTCTTTGAGCTATTGGTAATATTTTTTTATTAAATTAATTAAAAATCTCGGTCGACGATATACCTAGCTAAATCCTCTAATGCTTTACGCTCTTCGCTCATCGGTAATTCGTTGAGAGAAGCTAAGCCTCGACTTACATATTTTTTAGCTTGACTTAGGGATTTTTCAACTGCCCCACTTTCCCTGATCGAACTGACCAAACGAGTCATTAGCGCATCATCCCCGTTTCCACCATTCAGCGCTCGCATAAAATCTTCATCATTGGGGTTTTCTTCAATATATATTAAGGCTGGCAAAGTCACTAGTCCCTGCCGTAAATCTGAGGCAACAGGTTTTCCCACATTTGCTTGAGCGCCGGTGAAATCTAAAATATCATCCACGATCTGGAAAGCCATACCAATTTCATAACCAAAGGTTTTCATAATTGATGATAATTCATCTTTGCCTTCACTCAGGTATATTGGGGCTACCGTTGCTAATTCAAACATTGAAGCAGTCTTGGCATATATCCTTTCAAAATAATCATCCCGGCTTACCAAACCACGGCTTTTGAACATCTGAGTAATTTCACCATTCACAATATCCGAAAGGGTTTGAGCAAATAAATTCATTACTTCGATCGAGTCGGTTTCAGCCGCTAACTTTGCTGCCCGTGCAAAAATAAAGTCACCCGTTAAGATGGTTGCCGCTGGGGACCATTTTGAATTAAGCGTAGGATTACCTCTTCGCAATAAAGCCCCATCGATCATGTCATCATGCACCAGAGTTGCAGTATGGAGCATTTCAACGGCTGCAGCTAAGGTGATCGTTCTTTGTAAATCTGACCCTAGCATTTCGCCAGCTAATAAACATAATATCGGGCGGACTCTTTTTCCGCCGGAAGCCAATAAGTGTTCAACTGCGGATTTTAGGTCGGGATGATGTCCCACAGATTGATCGCGCATTCTTTCTTCCACTTGCGGAAGATATTGTTGGACTGGGGTTTTAAAATTGATCGTTGTCAAAGAATTAATTCCAATTAAATAGTTTTTCAGCATTCTCGGCTGTTTTATTGGCAACTTCCTCGATAGAAAGCTCCCTAATTTCTGATATTTTGTTCGCAATAAAACTTACATAGCTGGGTTCGTTTCGTTGACCTCGAAAACGCTGCGGTGTAAGATACGGCGAATCTGTTTCAATTAATAATTTTTCAATGTCACATCTTGCAACAACTTCTCTAAGAATTTTAGCATTTTTATAAGTTACTGGGCCAGAAATGCTTAGAAAAAAGTTTATTTCATTCGCCTGTTTTGCATCCTCAACATTTCCAGAAAAGGAGTGAAGTACTCCTGGTCTCGAAACCAGGTCGGATTCAGATTCGGTCAGTTTTGCAAACCATCGCTTTAGCATGGCCAATGTATCCTCTGTAGCTTCTCGATTATGGATTACAACGGGTAGATCCATTTCCATCGCAAGCTCCAACTGCTGAAAGAAAATCTTGGCTTGTTTTTCTTTGGGAGTTTTGTCCCAATAGTAATCAAGACCAATTTCTCCAATCGCAACCACTTTAGGATGCGAAGCCATTTCTTCTACTTCTTTTAAAGTTCTGTTTGTCCATCCCATCCCACTGTTGGGTTGCACCCCTACTGCTACAAAAATTTGAGGATACTTATCTGCCAATTCCAACGCCGATCGACTTGTTTCAATATCAATCCCAGGAATTAAAAACCTTTCAACCCCAACATCAAATCCTCTTAAAATTACTTCCTCACGATCCTTATCAAATTGATCTAGGTTTAGATGACAATGCGTATCAGTTAACCGCATTGATCTATTTTAAACCTGCTATGCGCAATCCATCTTCAAGGATAGCTTGAACCAAATCCCCATGGGTCGTTTCACAATATACTCGTAATTTTGGCTCCGTACCAGAGAATCTGATCAGCAGCCATCCACCATCTTCCAAATAATATTGGAAGCCATCGGTATCATTCAAACTTGTTACCTTCAGTCCACCAATTGTTTCTGGTTTCGCATTTTTCACTGTGTTTCTAATTTCTTCGCGATCGCCACTAAATAGGGTGTCAATGCGATCATAATAATGTTCGCCAACCTTGCTGAATAATACATCTAATAATTCGGTTGGTTTCATTTTCATTTTGACCATCATATCTAAGAAATACAGACCACCCAAAATACCATCTCTCTCTGGCACGTTCCCCCTAAAAGCATAACCACCAGATTCTTCCCCACCAATTAAGGCATCGGTTTCGATCATTTTTGGTGCCACATATTTGAAGCCAACACCGGTTTCGTGTACTGGTACATCGTAAATCTCACCAAGTTTATTAAGCATTTTCGTGGTCGAAAGAGTTTTAACAATCGGTCCTCGCTCTCCACGTACCTCGAGCATATAATATGCGAGCAACCCAAAAACTCGTAATTGATTTACAAAGTTACCTTTTTCATCCCCAATGCCCACACGGTCTGCGTCGCCATCCAAGATCAAGACTACATCACCTTGATTAGCTTTCGAAAATTTCAACCCCGCATCCACGTTTGGGGGAATCGGCTCTGGTCTCAACATTTCAGGAAATGATGGGTTTCGTTCATTATGAATTTCTAATACTTTCGTTCTTCCACCCTTCAACAATCTCGTAAACCAGCCTGCGCCATTACCCCACATTGAATCGACCACCACCATTAAACCAGCTTCTTTAATGGGACCTAGATCAATTAATTTTTTTATGTGTTTTATATAGTCGATAGAGGCATCAAATTTTTCGATCAATCTCTGAAGATCAGCATCCTCATATGAAAGAAACTTTATGTCTTCAACAAGATCTGGTATAGCGGCTTCAATTTCCTTCAACCCATCCGGATCGACCGCTCCCCCCATTTCATCGCGAACTTTGAAACCATTATCCTGAGGTGGATTATGGGAAGCTGTAATATTAATCGCCCCTATTGCCCGCTTAGCTACAACTGCGTATGAGATCACCGGGGTCGGCGTAGCTGTCTCTGTTAGGAATACTTTGAATCCATTTCCTGCAAGCACCTCAGCAACCGAGGTCGCAAATTTTTCACCTAAAAAGCGCTTGTCATATCCAACTACGATTGCTCTCCCCTTATTTCCTTTATTCAAATGATAGGTCGCAAAACCTTGCGCACATCGTTTTAAATTTTCAAATGTATATTCTCTGGCGATCATTCCTCGCCATCCATCCGTACCAAAAATTATTTTATAAACCATTAAAACTCCAAAAAATCAGATAAATATCTGTGATATTTAGAACGAAATTTATTATATCAGGAATTGATAATTTATTCGAAAAAAATATTTCATTCAGGGGTCAAATCTATAAAAACAGTTATAATCGGTGTGATGATGTCTAAAAACCCTAAAACATACCTAGATTATGCTGCAACCACCCCATTGGATCCCAGAGTTTTTGACGTAATGGGGCCCTTCTTTACCTCGAAATATGGCAATCCATCCTCAGTTCACACCTTTGGGCAACAAGCGGAAGCAGCCGTTGAAACCGCCAGAGAATCTCTTGCTGAATTTCTAAATTGTTCTCCAATGGAGGTCGTTTTTACCTCTTGCGGATCAGAAAGTGATAATTTAGCTTTACGCGGTGCGGCTTTTGCCGCCCGACAAATTCGAAAAGCTAATCATATCCTGATTAGTCTAGTGGAGCATCACGCTATATCTCACACAGCCGAACAGTTATCAAATGTTTTTGGTTTTGATTTGGAGTATTTACCCGTAAATGAATATGGTCAAGTAACGGGAGAGTCCGTAAAAGAAAGACTTAGAGAAGATACTGCAGTCGTTTCAATAATGTTTGCCAATAATGAAATTGGGTCAATTAATCCTATTCGCGAAATTGGAGAAATTTGCCGAGGAAAAAACATTCCCTTTCATACGGATGCAGTCCAAGCCGCGGCTCATCTGGCTATTGACACCAGCACATTGAATGTCGATTTGTTGTCTCTCGGTGCCCATAAACTTTATGGTCCAAAAGGGATTGGTGCGCTATATATTCGCCAGGGGACGCCTATTTTGACAACTCAAACTGGGGGTGGGCAAGAAAATAATTTTCGGGCTGGGACTTCCAATGTTGCATTTATTGTCGGGCAGGCTGAAGCATTTCGTCTATCCAAAGAAGAGCAACTAAATAATCATGCACATCTTATTCCTCTTCGAGATAGGCTGATCAAGGAAGTTCTCCAAATTATTCCCGACGTTAAATTAACTGGTCATCCAACAGATCGCCTTCCAAATCATGCCAGTTTTGTATTTAAAAATGTGGGTGGCAATGAACTATTGATGATGCTTGATAACGCAGGATTCGCCTGCTCATCAGGATCTGCATGTAAAACAGGAAACCCTGAACCCTCGGAAGTATTAAATGCGATTGGATTATCAAGAGATTGGGGTCTGGGTTCCCTCCGTGTGACTCTAGGTAAATACACAAAAGATGAAGACATATCCCGATTTATAGAGATTCTCCCTCAATTGATCTCTGATAACCGAAAAATGAGGGGCTTTTAATCGTGAGTACAAAGGGAAAAAAAGTAGTTATTGCCATGAGCGGCGGTGTAGATAGCTCGGTTGCTGCGGCGATGCTGGTTGAACAGGGTTACGAAGTCGTGGGCATGATGCTGAGACTTTGGAGTGATCCAGGCTCAGAAGTTTACAACCGCTGTTGTACACCTGCTTCTATGTCCATGGCGCGTAGAATTGCAGCTCAACTTGAAATTCCGTTTTATGCCGTCGATGCAAAAAATGTATTTAAAGATCAGGTGGTTGATTACTTTATCGAGGGTTATTCCCAGGGTGTCACGCCAAATCCTTGTTTAATGTGCAACCGACATATTCGTTGGGAATTTTTATTAAATAAGGCATTATCTCTAGATGCTGAATATATGGCCACAGGACATTATGCAAGAGTAATTCATGAAGAAGGGCAACCGGTTCAGTTGTTAAAGGGAATTGATGAAAGCAAAGATCAATCTTATGTCCTGAGTGTATTGAATCAAAGTCAATTATCCCGAGCTTTATTTCCACTCGGCGAATTCACCAAAACTGAAATTCGAGAAATGGCAGAAAGTTATAAATTACCCGTTGCAAAAACTAAAGATAGTCAAGACCTTTGTTTTTTGGGGGGAAGTAATTATGCATCTTTCTTGGAAAAATATGCACCTAATACCTCCACCCCAGGGCAAATAATTCAAAAAGATGGGAACCAACTCGGAGAACATAATGGCCTTGCTTTTTACACGATTGGACAAAGAAAAGGTTTAGGATTATCCTCTCCTGTTCCCCTTTATGTGATCGAGAAAGATATTCAAAATAACCAGATCATTGTCGGTCCGATGGAAGAATTAGGCCGATCAGAACTCTCAGCGGGAGCAGTAAACTGGGTAACGGGTGATGTTCCGGATTCTCCTTTTGCAGGCGAAATCAAGATCAGGTATCAGGCGAGTAATTCTACAGGCGTGGTTACTCCGATAGATAGCGATAAGTTTAATATTGCCTTTGACCAACCTCTTCGCGATATTACCCCTGGGCAAGCTGCTGTCGTATATCAGGGGGAGGAAGTGATCGCAAATGGAATCATTGAAGGTGAAAATGAATTGGCAAGGGATATTATTCCCGTTGAACTAGTGAGTAAATAAAAATGACAATTCCAGGTATCTTATTTGGGTTTTTAATATCAAGTTTTTATGGGTTAATTTTTCACTTTTGGCGCGGGGGAAATGGTGGTCGCTTATTTTTATATTTGATCTTTTCTTGGATTGGGTTTTGGATCGGTCATACATTAGGTAATTCCTTCGGATGGACCTTCTATTCTTTTGGAGTTCTTAGGGTGGGCATGGCCACTATTGGGAGTATTGTTTCTCTAGCCCTTGGCTATTATCTGAGTCTTATTGATACAGGGGAAATTAGTTCATGACCATTAAACTTCAACAAAATTCATCAAAATTAAAAATTGGTGACCTTGTTCATCTCGTTGGAGAAAAAAACCGCGGATATGTAATTTCTTTGACTCCGGGAAAAGAGATGCAATCCCATTTAGGAATCATCTGCCATGATGATCTGGTAGGACTCACCTGGGGAGAACGAGTTCAAACCCATCTGGGCAGTGTATTCATGATTCTCCAACCTGCTCTGGACGATCTATTAAGAGATATCAAACGTCAAACTCAGATCATGTACCCTAAAGATATTGCGTACATCCTAGTGACAATGGGGATAGGTGCTGGAAGCGTGATATTAGAATGCGGCACAGGTTCGGGGGCTTTCACCACTGCTCTTGCTTTTACAGTTGGCAAAGAGGGCAAGATATATTCGTATGAAAACAGAGAACAAAATCAAAATACTGCAAAAAAAAATCTTGAACTTTTTGGTCTATCAGAACAGGTTGAATTCAAGGTTGGGGATGCAATCGATGGTTTTCAGGAAAGAAATATTCCAGCGATATTTTTAGACTTGCCGGATGCCCACAAATATATCCCCCAGGTCAGGGAGTCCTTAATTCCTGGTGGATTTTTTGGTTGTCTTCTACCCACCACTAATCAAGTATCAGAAATGATTACTGCCTTGAAAAAACAAAATTTTGCATTTATTGAAGTTTCTGAAATCTTACACCGTTATTACAAACCAAGTGCAACAAGATTAAGACCGGCAGATAAAATGGTTGGGCATACTGGATTTCTAGTTTTTGCAAGACGAATTACGCATTATCATGAAAACAATAAGGATTTCGATTTTTAAGCTATTAATCAAACATTATGGTCGATATTGAAAATTTAACCCCGAGCAATATTAGCAAGAATTTAAACGCCAATTTAAATGGATCCTCAGCGATTGTAGATTTTCCCAAAGAACTACTAGAGGGGAGTCCTAGAAAGGCATCTGTTTTAATTCCCCTCCAACACAAAGAGGATGGATGGCATGTACTCTTCATTCGGCGGACTTCCATTCCGGGAGATTTTCACAGTGGACAGGTTGCTTTTCCTGGAGGATCCGAAGACCCAGAGGATAAAAACCCCATCGATACCGCTCTCAGGGAAACATGTGAAGAAATTGGGATTGAACAGGAAAATATTGAGGTATTGGGAGAAATGAATAAATTTCTTACGATCTCAAATTTTTTGGTTACGCCAATCGTTGGCATCATCCCCTGGCCAGCTAAATTTATTCCTTCGGAAGATGAAGTAGATCGGATTTTCACCATTCCCCTATCATGGTTATTTGATAAAAATAATCAAGAAAAAAAAGATCGAAAATTGCCAAATGGCATTAAGTTATCGGTTACATATTTTGAGGAATATGATGGGGAAGTCCTCTGGGGAGCTAGTGCAAAAATCTTAGAAGTATTCATGGAAGTTATCAATATCTTTTGAGAACACATTTCCTTTATCAGATTATAAAATTATTGTACAAATCCGTATTTTGCAGAAAAATTATATCCAGTGGAATCCTTCTATACAAAAAAAGCTCTGTTGAAAAATCAACAGAGCTTTTTATATTTAGATAATGTATTTTGGGAAGATTATTCTTCTTCTTCTCCCTTCCCTTTCTCAATCACTTCTGGTTCAGCATCCCCATCCAATTCTTCTTCACCTTCAAGGAGTTCTTCCTCTTCCTCTTCCTCAATGATGACAGGTGCTGTAGCCACAACCAACATATCATTGGTTTCAACCAGACATTCGACACCCTCGGGCATCACAAGATCAGAGACATTAATGCTATCCCCAATTTTCCCAAGAATTGAAACATCTAATTCGATACTATCTATTAAATTTGAAGGCAACGCTTCAATTTCAATTTCAGTTAAACCTGTCATTAAGACAGCCTCAAATTCCTCAATTGCAGGAGCCACACCAACCATTACCAAAGAAACCATGGTACGAACTGTTTCTTTGAGGTTTAGAGCAAGAAAGTCAAGATGCAAATATTGTCCGCGGATTACATCACGTTGTACATCACGTAAAAGGACTGCTATTTCTTCTCCATCAAGATCGAGAAAAATCATCGTTGAAGATCCAACCCCCCGCATAATCTTAGTGGTCTCACTTAAACTCATTGTGATTGGAATGGGTGTGTCCACATTTCCATAAATTACCGCAGGGAGTTTTCCCTCTGCTCGAAGATATTTTACTTTTTTCCCCACTACATCCCTTTTTGATATATTTAAAACAATTTTATCCATAATTATCTTCCCTTGGAACGTCTCTCACCATTATTTTATGGTTACCCTCGTTCCTCTAGATTTTTTCCGGGTTTTCCCAGACGACACGCTATTTTACTCGTCTAAACCAAATTTGCCAAGGATTTGACTGCCCCTATATCTCTATTTACAAAAATCCATTGACATTTTTATAGTTTTTTCAAAATTCCTTATTTAGGCATACATCTTGCAATGTAAAAGGTACACGTACTCTTTTGAGGATTGGAGAAAATATGAATACATTACAAAGACCAGATATTTTTTTACTAATGATCACCGCTTTTTTCTTTTTAGGCATCACTACCTTTGTGATGGGAATTTTTGTCTTGGTTGGAAGGGCAATAATGAGTAAAGATATTCGAACCCTCACCAAGCAAACTGCCCATATCGCCCAAAAAGGGATTAGTGGAAATATGTCAGGACTTGTTGGAAACGCATCAGCAATCATTGAAGCGTTAATTCAAATGGTAAGGACAACTGCAGGAATTGGAATTTTCCTTTCATTGGTCGGTTTAATAATGATGGGCGCCTCCTATTGGTTACTACTCCAAGTTAGCTAATCAAAAAGAGGAACTATGAATAACAATCTAATTATTAAGTTAAAGAATTGCCTGCCAGAAGCGTCCCTGCCTACAGTTATTAGCTCCCTGAGACAAGATAAATTAATTTGGAAAAAACTGCAAGACGAAGAATTTTCCAAAACTGCGATCAATAAATTAGGCGAGGCCCCCCTCTATTGGACACCGATAAATATTTGTCTGCTCGATACTGTCTATGCGCAATTCATTTTCGAGAAAAATTCTCCCCTTCAAATCAGCGAAGAAGGACAAGTCTCCGCAAATGAGGCTTTTGAAAATTTCTCAAAAGATTATGACGGCATTCAAATTCTCACACTTGAAAAAGCGGCCTTCTTTGCAGTTGCTCTAAAAAACAAACACAATAAATCTGGAAATTGGGAATTTTTAAATGAGCAAATAAATTTTGCACAAACTTCCATGTGGCTGCCAGTATTTGCATGTCTTTTTGGACTTTCAGAAAATCCCGAAAGTTTGCTCGATTATCTCCTCACCCAAAATAAAGAAGATATGTATGTTGATCTTGGTTTACATGGTCTATTATCCAATCAATTCGAATTGGACGACCAAGTAAATTTAATAGATCAAATCCTTTTGAATATCCCTCTCTCTACTCAGGTAAACATCCTTCAAATAATCGCCAAAAGATATTCTTTATTATCGAAATCAATTGCAATGAAATTACTCGATCAGATTGAGAATGACGGTGAATCCCAATTTGTAGCGAATGAAAAAATTGAAGATTTAATTAATATTTCGGAAATATACAAAATTAGTGGCGACACCTCAAAATCGATCCCCCTATTAGATGCAGCCTGGAATCTCACAAGGAAATATCAGATCAACTTGGCGACTGAACTGGCGAATGCTTCAGTGGTTAATAATGATATTTCTACAGCTAGAACAGCTATGAAAAGGGCTGCAGAACTAAATCCAAAATTTGAAAAGTCACAAGCTGAATTTGCATTAGGTCAATATCAATCAGGAAAATTAGATCCAAAACATTTTAAACATACAAATGAAA
>JABJGH010000046.1 GCA_018662365.1 Chloroflexota bacterium
AAAATATTTAAAATTGAAGATGTGCCAAACCGTTGGGAACGTTTAGGCGGGCGGGCTTTATTATCTAGCATTTTAGTTGATGAAGTAGATGCACACTGCAATCCTTTGGGCCATAAAAATAAATTGATTTTTGCCCCTGGCCTGCTGGTTGGCTACAATCTATCTAGTTGTGACAGAATATCTATTGGGGGGAAAAGCCCTCTCACTGGGGGAGTAAAGGAAAGCAATGCTGGAGGGCGTACTGGATTACAAATCGTGCGTCTGGGTATCAAAGCATTAATAATCGAAGAGAAACCTTTAGATGAGTCATGGACAGTGCTCCATGTGAGTAAGGAGGGAGTGAGATTTGAATCTGGGGAAGAACTAGCTGGTTTGGGGGTCTATGAGACCTCAAAAAAACTAATTGAAATTTATGGAGAAAAAGTCGCGATAGCAATGATTGGGCCAGCTGGTGAGATGGAGTTAAGTGCGGCGGGAATTCAGAATCTTGATAAAGATAAAGCACCTTCCCGAATCGCAGCCCGAGGTGGGATGGGTGCAGTAATGGGCTCAAAGGGAATTAAGGCGATAATCATCGATGGAAGCGAAGGGGAAAAACCCAAGGTTGCTGACGGACAAGGATTAAAAGAAGCTCGAAAAGCATATACAAAAGCTTTGCTTGGTCATCCACAAACTCAAGTATATAAAGATTATGGCACAGCAGCTCTCACTATGATGGTTGACACCTTTGGTGCTTTACCGACACGAAATTTCTCCTCGGGTACTTTTGAGGGGGCTGAAAACTTATCGGGTGAAAAGATGCGAGAAAATTTATTGGATCGCGGGGGAGATTGTGATCCCTCCCATCCATGTATGGTGGGTTGTGCGATCCAAAGTTCCAATATTTATGTTACCTTAGACAAAGGCATAACAGTTTCTCCTCTAGAATACGAAACTATTGGTTTGATGGGATCAAATTTAGGTATTGCTGATATGGATTTCATTGCCAAATTAAATTATGAGGTCAATGATCTAGGAATGGACTCGATTGAGGTTGGCGCGGCTTTAGGTGTAGCCGCGGATGCAGGCATACTAAAATTTGGGGATGGGGAGAGAGTTTTAGAATTGCTTGATGAGATCCGAGCAGGGAGTCCTTTGGGAAGAATATTGGGAAATGGAGCTGCAATAACTGGAAAGGTACTCGGTGTTGAAAGAGTCCCAGTGGCAAAAGGGCAGGCATTTTCAGCTTATGATCCTCGAGCAATAAAAGGAACGGGAATTACCTATGCGACATCCCCCCAAGGTGCCGATCATACATGCGGATTGACCATTCGAGCAAATGTTGATCACCGAGATCCAAAGGGACAAAAAGAGCTCTCCTTAGATAAGCAGCTGTCAATGGCTGGGTTTGATTCATTGGGTGCTTGCATATTTGCTGGGTTTGGCTATGGCGTAGACGAAAATGTGATACCGTCCTTGCTAAATGCGATTTATGGTTGGGAAGAAGAAGTGGGTGTCCTGAAGAAAATGGGTCAAGAAAGTCTAACCTTTGAAAGGAAATTTAATAAATTGGCTGGATTTACAAAAGCAGATGACCGTCTTCCAGAATGGGTTACCAGGGAACAATTGCCCCCATTCAATTCGGTTTTTGACGTATCAGAATCTGATCTGGATTCAGTTTTTGAATGGGAAGACAAATAATAACATTAGGAATTAATTAGATGATCCAAAAACCTTCAATTAAAAAATTGAGACCCAAACTTGAGACAGCCTTTGAATTTTCTCAAATGCAAGTAAAGAATTTGATTTCTAATTCCCCTGATTTTTTTCCAATGTATACAGTAAAGGGTAAATGGAAACATGATGGAGAATCCTGGACAAATTGGTGTGAGGGGTTTTTGGGCGGTATGATGTGGATTTTTTATAAAAACACCGGAAATTCCTGGTGGGAAGAAAAAGCTAAACATTATTCCCTTTTAATAGAAGAACGGAAACATGATCGAGATGTACATGATCTAGGCTTCCTCTTCTGGTCCACTTGGAAAAGGTGGTATGACCTTACTGGTGATAAATCAGTAAAAGAAACTGTTCTCACGGCTGGAAAGACCTTAGGGAAGAGATTCAAGGAAAAAGGTCAGTATTTGCGATCATTTGTTGCAGAAGAATCATTATTTATTGACATCATGATGAATGTGGGCATTATCTATTATGCCGCAATTGAAACCGGTGATCAAAAATTGTTAGAAAAAGTAAATCAACATTGTTTGACAACCCGCAGGTATTTGATAAGGGGAGACGGCAGTACATCTCATGAGGGATTATTTAATCTTGAAACTGGTGAGTTTATTCGTCAAAGTACGCATCAGGGTTGGCGCGATGATTCCTCTTGGGCTCGTGGACAGGGCTGGGCGATATATGGGTTTGGAACTGCCTATAGTTTTTCGAAAGATGAGAGGTTCCTTGATGCCGCCCAAACATGTGCCGATTTTTATTTGGAGAGAACTTCTTTTGCGGAGGATGCTATTTATGGTCCCGGTGTTCCGCCCAATGATTGGGAAGAACCGGTTGAAACTGCTATTGCAGAAAGTTCTGCGGCAGCCATCACTGCAAGTGGATTATTGAATTTAGCTAAACTGATTGACAATGATGAAAAATCTTCTCAATATATATCCGCAGCATTGGTAATTTTAGATACTTTAACAAGCCCAAAATATTTGGCAATTCATACTGATGGTTGGGAAGGGATATTAAAAGAGGGTATTTATCATCAACGGAAAGGACTTGGTGTTTCTGAGTCTGTCATGTGGGGTGAGCATTTCTTCGTAGAGGCTTTAGCCAAAGCCCTTGAATTGGAGGATGAGTAATGGAGAAAAGCAAAGTTGCCATTGTTACGGGGGGGAGTCGGGGTATTGGACGGGGAATTGCTCTTAGTTTGGCTGAAGCTGGTTGGCGGATAGTCATCAATTATCGGAGCAATGATGCCGCGGCAAATGAGACCAGGGAAGAGGTTGAAAAATTAGGTGGTAAAGGGTTTGTGCTTCAAGCCGACATGGGAGAAATCGACTCTTTTTCGAAAATCACAGATGCGACTTTAAGTGAATTCGGCCAAATTGATTTGTTGGTTAATAATGCTGGTGTAGGTCCGCGCGCGCGAGTCGACATGTTGGAAGTGGGTACCGAAAGTTATGATGAGGTAATGGGAATTAATTTACGGGGGCCATTTTTCCTCACACAACTGGTCGCCAATCATATGATCAAATTGATCAAGGATGAGGTAATAACCAACCCCAAAATCATTAATGTGAGTTCAATAAGTGCGTACACTAGCAGCCCTGCAAGAGCTGAATACTGTATAAGCAAAGCAGGAATTGGGATGATGACAGCTTTATGGGCAGATCGACTAGCTGAATATGGCATTAATGTCTATGAAATTCGACCCGGGATCATCAAAACAGATTTGACCTCAGGTGTGAAAGATAAATATGACCGATTAATTTTAGAACAAGGTATTACACCGATCCGTAGATGGGGCTTACCCGAGGATATTGGAAAAGCAGTTATGGCGATTGCTAGTGATCTTCTGCCATATTCGACCGGAGAAGTGATCAATGTGGATGGTGGTTTCCACCTTTCGAGGTTATAGAAATAATTAGGAGAATTCAATGGCGAAAGTAGTTACTTTTGGAGAAATAATGCTACGCCTTTCACCACCTGGGCATTTAAGATTTGTACAAGCGAATCAATTTGATGCGATATATGGTGGTGGAGAATCTAATGTTGCAGTTTCTTTGGCTAATTTTGGAATTGAAACAAATTATGTGACACGATTACCAAACAATGATATTGGGCAGGCGTGTTTAAATTATTTAAGGCAGTATGGCGTTGGCACAGACCATATTATTTTTGGGGGAGATCGGCTTGGGATTTATTTCTTGGAAAATGGTGCGGTTAGCCGAGGCAGTAAGGTGGTTTATGACCGGGCTGGATCTGCATTATCAACTGTAGAGACAAATATGATCAATTGGGACGGAGCCTTAAAAGATGCTGAATGGTTCCATTGGACAGGCATTACTCCCGCAATATCAGAAGGTGCTGCCCAAGTATGTTTAGAAGGGATCAAAGCAGCAAAAAAGCATGGTTTAATCGTTTCAAC
>JABJGH010000011.1 GCA_018662365.1 Chloroflexota bacterium
AATTTTGCCATTTTTTCATTCTTTTGCTCCAAATATGCCGCTAGGGCGTACCAACAGAATTATTACGAATAACACAAATTCTATGACCGGTACCCAGGTTGTAGGCATAAATGCTGGAATTACCCCTTCCAACATGCCCAAGATCAAACCACCAACCAATGCACCCACAGGGTTCCCGAGTCCGCCCAAAACACCGATCACAAAGCTCTTCAACTCATATGCGCCACCGGAGAGAATCGTGAAAGGGAAAAATGTCGAAATCAGTCCACCTGCGAATGCAGCCAACATCGTGCCCAAGCCAAAACTTAAAGCAAGTATTTTTGTTGAGGGTACTCCAACCAATTCAGCCGCTTTACGATTATTGGCAACTGCCCGCACATATCTACCCGGGCGGGTTTTGTATAAGAAGAAATATAAACTGCCCGTTGCAAGGATCGCCAATAAAGCAGCAATGACTCTCGTCCACAATAAGGTAATCGGACCAATCGAGAAATTCCCCAGCGTGAAATCTACGTTTCGGGGAGCGGTCGAAAAGGCAGCAGTCCCGATACCAATGATAATCAAATTGATCGAGAAAGTTGCCAACAATGTAGATAAATGCGGAGCATTGATTACCCGATGAACCGCAATCCCATAGATCAGCATCCCCAATAACAAACCAGCTAAAGCAACGATCACGATAATCAGGTAAGGGTTCCACCCAAAACTGTTGAAAGCCAGGTAAACCCCAAACATACCTAGGGCAATGATCGGTCCATGGGAGAGATTGATCACATCCATAACCCCCCAAATAAGTGTCATACCCATTGCTGCAATACCATAGACAAACCCTAGCAAGAGTCCGTCGATTAATGAAACAAAAATTAGTTCAAAGGATATATCCATAAGTCCTCCAAAATTTCTATGTACTCCCCGATCTTTCAACAACTAGAGGTGTAGGGTACTTTATCGCACCCCACACCTCTATGAGAGACACCAATTTTTCAGTGCTCAGCTCCCTTTAGAAGAGAAGAAAAAAAACTAATTAAGGAATTGGGTACAAGGTTTCAGCTGTAGCACCATTCAAAGGCCATACAACTTGTTTTCCAAGTCCACTTCCATCATCTTGCCATTGGATATAGATCATTGAGTGTCCGATCTGCAATCCATGAGCTTCAGCGGAGGTATCAAATCTAATATCCCCATAGAAGATTGTGAGGTCCATAGCATCTAAGGCTGCTTTGATGGCTGCAGGATCTGTTGAGTCTGCATCTCTAATAGCACTTTCTAGTACTAAACCAGCTGCGTATCCGCCAGCGGAGTGATAGGAGGGCTCTTCGCCATCATATGCACCTGTGTAAGCAGCGACGAATTCATCACCTGTAGGTCCGAAATCTGGGGAAAAGGCTGCGAGGGGTTCCCATTGGCTTGGTCCCACAATACCAACTGCTGCATCACCAAGATCTGCGAAATCTGGTTCTGGGGGGGCAACCAATAATGTCACTAAACCAATACCTGTTCCTTTTTCCTTTAATTGGCGGGCAAAGGTACTACCATCTTGGAAATGTCCACCACCAAGAATTGCTTCTGCACCAGATTCTTCGATCTTATTGATGAAAGGACCAAAGTCTGTTGTTGCTGGGTCATACCCTTCAAACAATACGATCTCATAACCTAAACCTTCTGCATAAGCTTGTGCAGCGGTAACTACATCAGTTGAGAATTTTGAATTTTCATATACAAAAGCAACTTTACTTACGTCTGGTGCAACTTCCATGAGTAAGTCAACCGCACCGGTTAAATATCGGCTGGCAGGCGTATAAATTTGGAATACCTGAGTAAATCCTTGCAAATAATTTGCATCGGAGGCAGCACCAGTGGTAAGCATCACCTTCCCATATTGTTCTGCAATAACTGACGCAGAAGCGGTCAATCCACTTGAATAAGGGCTGATCAATAGATCGGCATCATCTTCAGCAGCTAGTCGAGTATACAATTCTTGTACACGATCACCATTACTTTCATCATCGTAGGATGCCACATCAAAAGTCACCACTGTGCCATCACTAAGTTCGATTCCGCCTGCAGAGTTTACTGCGTCCATCCAAAGGTTAAACCCTCGAACTTGGCGACCAGAGGAAGTTTCATATTTTCCAGTGATAGATTGTGTATATCCGATCACCATAGTTACAGGATCAGGAACCATTACTTCTTCTACTGCATCTTCTACAACTTCTTCTACAGTATTTTCGGCTTCGTCTGCCATGTTGTTGGCAACTTCCTCAGCCATATTTGCATTGTCATTTGCAGACCCACACGCCACTAAGGACAACGAAGCAATTAACAAAATTGCTATAAAAATAGATAGACTTTTCTTCATTTCACTTCTCCTGATCAAATAGTTTGAAAACAGAGTTTCTTCTATATCAATATAGAGAAATAAAATAAACAGACCATAAATTTATTTTCATTTATATAAATAACTAATAAAAAAACCATAAATTATTATTTATACTTCTCTGAAATATCAAAATTTATGAAATCACCTCCTAAGAAGAAGGGCTTATTCTTCACAAGCTGATCTAGGTGGGGTAACATTGCATAAACAGGGAAAATAAGTATTCCACCGATTGCAAAAACCACTACGTTTGCAAACCTAGGCAAAAATGACAAATCCTCGTATCGAGATTGACCTAAATAAATTATCTAAAAATGTCCAAACGGTAAAGAATCTTTTTGATCCAAAAGGAATTCAATTTTCCGCGGTCACCAAAGCTGTGTCCGGATCTATAGAGATTGCCAATGTTTTTCATGATCTTGGTGTTCATTCTCTCGCTGACTCCCGAATCATCAATATTCAAAAGATGCGGCAAGCCGGGTTGAATAGTCAATATTTGCTCATTCGATCCCCAATGCTTAGCGAAATTGAAAAAGTAGTTGAATTCGCAGATTTCAGCCTGAACACTGAACTTTCCGTGATTGATGCTCTCTCCAAACAAGCATTGAAAACAGGAAAAGCACATAAAATAATCCTTATTATTGACTTAGGAGATTTGCGAGAGGGAATTTTACCCAATGAGATCGAGTGGATGGTTGACAAAGTCCTCCATTTGCAGGGAGTTCGCTTAGTCGGCATTGGTACAAATCTAGCCTGTTTCGCTGGTGTGGCCCCCACACAAGAAAAAATGAGTGAACTATCCCTTTTAGCTAAAGATATCCAAGATAAATTTGATCTTCAATTTGAACTCATTTCTGGGGGTAATTCTGCTAACTATCAATGGATAAAGAAAACAAATGATTTGGGTGGAATTAATCATATGCGCATCGGGGAGACAATCCTATTAGGGCGCGATACCCTTACAAGGAAACCCATTCCCGGTCTACACACAGATGTATTCACTTTAATTGCAGAAGTTATTGAATCAAAAACAAAACCCTCTCAACCATCTGGAGAAATTGCCCAAAACGCATTTGGAAAAACACCTTCATTTGATAAATTAGGAGACGTGCATAGAGCCTTGCTCGCTATTGGCGAACAAGATGTAGACACAAAATCAATAATGCCCCGCTCAAAGATAAACATCTTGGGGGGCACAAGCGATCATTTAGTCATTCATTCAGAAAAAATAAAAATTAAAGTGGGGGAAGAATTGAAATTTGATTTAAATTATTCTGCTCTTCTTCGAGCCTTTACCTCCCCCTATGTTCAAAAAGTATTCCTCAAATAGTTTTATCTTTCCGACCTAACGCATCATTCTTCTAGAACTGATGATGCTTCCTGAAATATATCGTAATAACAATTCCAAATTTTCCCCTGTCAAATTTGAAACTTCTAAATGCGCAGATTTTCCTTTCCACCCAGGCCGAAAATCTGAAACTTTCTTTTGTAGATGTGCCAATCCTGCTGTGATTTCTTCTTCGGTAAGTTCAATCCGCTCATTACGATCCAAGTGTGTCCCTAACAGAAGCATATGAGAGGCATCATTTAAAAGTTCCTTAACTGCATCTGCCCAATATTCTAAATCCTGAAAGGATTGGCGATTCGATAGATCATAGGTGAAGATAACAACATCCAACCGGCGAATCGTTTCTTTGAAGATTTCGATCACTTGCTGGAAGGAACGCCCGCTTGGGTCACCATCCTCCTCCTTTTGACCAGGAGGCACTAAAAATTGCAAAGTGATTGAAAATTCTCTATTCCCAAAAACTTGGTTTGTGGTGGCATACTCAAATTCAAGATTTTTCGTTTTCTGAATACCCAACAAAATTTCTTCGTTTGGTTTTTTACCACGGCTGGTATATTCCAATATCCGTGAAACACTTGTTTTGCCAACAGCCCCATTCCCAACTGGCATGATGAAACCTGTAAGTCGAATAATATTTGGATTTGTCATACGAGTCTCGAGGGCCTCTTTGCGCGATATTCTAGTTTATGATCATGGCTAACGGGAATTTCTCTAAATCCATTCCCACAAAAATGCCGTACATACAAACGATAACTTGTAATGCCCATCCCCTTATCAACGACAACGCCGCGTTCAATTTGAGGATGTGCACGAACTACATTTGGGATCGAATAGTGCACCGCCATATTACAAGCATCACAATTAACTGCATAATCCCTTTTCGCTAAAGCTCTTACTTTCCTTACTGGCATATGTACATATTGAGCAAATTTATTCAAAGCTTCAGCATCACTTATCCCAGATCCAAATACATTTCTCATCAAATTTAGATTTAACACTGATAAGGTAACTACAAAGATTGCACTAAAAAGGAAAATCACCGTCATCAGGTTTTCTATGGAAAGACCTGAAATCAGGTTAATTCCTAAAAACCGTAAGGCGATGTAACCGTAGCCAAATAAGAAGAAAAAGATAAAGGAAGAAAGAATGATCCACGGGCGACCTAAATTATAATTCCTCAGGATACGAATAATTCTAAAAGAAACAAAAAGGCCTCCCACCAAAATTATGGCACTCACCACTACGATTAAGGCATTTAATATTAACAATTAGTTTCTCCTAAGATTAAAACATTCTATATCTAATCAGAATTGTAGTCAATAGAATAAGAGGTTTCATTAAAGTAAGGTCACTTAGAATTAAAGAGAAGCTCAATATTTATCTAAAAACCTTTTGAGAAGAATCCTATTGCTTCATCAATAAAGCCTTCGCTCTTTGTTGCTAAATTTCTGAAAATTCCTATTTAAGTAAAATCCACTGAGGGCTCATCCAAATCCCTCCAGCATACAATTGAACAGTGATGATCTTGCAGGCCGCCAAAGAACTTAATAATAAGCCATAGGGATTAGGTCCAGTATCATCCCCACCCACGCTAATCGGCTCATCTGCCAATAGTGCATGGTTCTCCGCATTAATTTCAACCTGAAAATTTTCCCTACTTCGGGCAGTAATTGCCATCTGCTTCTCCTTTTCGTTATTACAGTGTAGAAATCAGATGAAATTACTTTCAATAATTTTACTTAATCCCACTGATAAAAAAAAGCAGCTCTGGAATATCTTCTTCCAAAACTGCGACATTTTATATTTCTATAGAAAAAATGGGGGTATTTTTAACCTAATCTAATTCTTGGTCGGGCAATATGATCGGCACTCGATAATCTGGGTGTGAGATCACTTTTATCTGGGTCTGGTAGGCATCACTAATAAGTTCTGTCGTCAGAACATCTTCCGATTTCCCCAAAGCCTTAACTTTGCCATCAACCAATAACACCACTCGTTCAGAATAGATCGAGACCAAATTAAGATCATGAATGGCCATCAGCACCGCCAAGTTATTTTCTTTTGCCAATTTCGCCACCAAAGACAATATTGTCGACCGATGTTTTAGATCCAGATGATTCGTGGGTTCATCCAAAAGCAATAAGGGAGTGTCTTGGGCTAAAGCCCGCGCCAACAATACTCGTTGTTGCTCACCACCCGATAATTCTGCGATTCTTCTATCAGCCAATCCTGTCGTATTTGTTTTTTCTAAGGAAGCCCAGACAATTTCCTCATCCCCTTCCCCAGGTTTCCCCAACCAATTCATATGGGCAGTCCGCCCCATCATCACAGTTTGCTCAACCGTGAAAGCCCCGCCCAATGCTCGCGACTGCGGTACTACCGCCAATATCCTCGCGCGGTCGATCGGGGCAAGCTTCAAGAGATCGACACCCTCATAAGTGATCGAACCCTTTATGCAATCCAAAATGCCGCTAATCCCGCGAATAAGCGTTGTTTTCCCAGCCCCATTCGGCCCAATTAAAGCCATCACCTCTCCCGGTGAAACTGAGAAGGAGATATCTTCAATGGCAACCTTTTTGCCATACCCCATTGATAGTGAGTTTATCGTTAACATAATTACCAGAACACTTCTGATTTTGCCCTGCGCAAGATCCACAGAAAGAATGGGGCTCCCGCCAAAGCAGTCACAATACCCACTGGCAGGGCTTGAGGTGCCAACACCCATCGAGCGATAAGATCAGCGATCAGCAAAGCACTTCCTCCTGCCAAGATGGACAGGGGAATCAATTTGCGATAATCAGGTCCCCAAACCATTCGAATAATATGCGGCACGATCAATCCAATAAATCCGATTACCCCAGAAAATGCCACCGCAACCGCAGTCGTCAAAGATGCCACAATGATGATAAATGCCTTCGCTTTTTCAACAGATAACCCTAATTGCTTCGCCTGATCTTCCCCAAATTGCAATAAATTCAGCGCATGCCCTGAAAATGATAGTATCCCCAAACCGATCACCACATAAGGCAATGCAGCTAAAACGGGGTTCCATCCTGCCATTGGGGAGCCGCCCAATAAAAACGAGATCGCTCGCAAGATTTGTTCATTTGATCTAAGCATTAGGAAGGAAGTCAACGCCGAGGTAAAAGCACCCACCGCCACACCCGCCAATATCAAAGTAGTCAGTGGCACCATTTTCCCCACCTTTGCCAGATTATAAACGACCACTACCGTGATCACCGCCCCGATAAAGGCAGCGATCGGAATATAATAATATCCTGCAAGGTCTTGAGGCCATTGAATCGATAAGGCTGCAACCGCCCCCAATCCTGCACCAGATGCCACCCCGATCAAATATGGATCAGCCAAGGGGTTTCTGAATAATCCCTGATAAGCCGCCCCACTTGCCGCCAACGCAGAACCCGTTATCAGCATTAATACCGCATGTGGCAGCCGAATGCTCATAATGATCGTTTCAAAATGGGCGGGCCAATCTACCAATAATTCCCCTGCAAAAACCTCATTGGCAAATATTTTCAACAAAGTCCCTGGAGGGATGAACACTGCCCCCACTGCCACATTTAGTACGATCGCTAAAAGCAGCAGAGACAGGTTCACCCATAAAGGAGAAAGTGTTTTCTTAACTATAGTCATTTCCCATGCCTGAGAGCATTTCCTGACGGTTAATAATCCACTCCTCTACTCAAATAATTCAGGATGAATAAGTTTAGCTAATTCTTCTAAACCTTCGATCAAGCGAGGGCCTGGGCGGCTTGCAAGGTCGTCATTGAACGGATAGATCGTGCCATTTGCAATGGCTGACAAAGATTCCCATCCCGGTCGAGCTGCTACATCTTCAGGTGTCACACCCCAAATCGCGTCACCCAAAACAATCATTGCTGGGTCTTGCGCAATAACCTCTTCTGCACTTACTTGCACCCATGCACCTTCAAAACTTGCACCCATGTTCACACCTGCAGCCATGGTGATCAAAGTATCCATAAATGTGCCTGCGCCAGCGGTCCAAGGAGCATTGGGGTCTGTGCTATCCAATTCATAAAAAACCAATGGTGTATCTTCAGCATTTGCAACGATGTCCATAACTGCGTCCACACGAACCTTCAAAGCATCAATCGCCACTTCGGCATCATCTGCATGACCCGTTAATTCGGCAACAATTCGCATATTCTCATACAAGCCATCCAAGTCATTTGGATTTGTAAGGTAGTAAACGTTCAAACCTAATTCTTCCAAAGAGATCACTTGTTCCTGGGTGGATAATGAAGAAACCAATACCAGGTCAGGGTTTAAGCTTAGAATCACTTCAGTGTTTAGATCACCAAATGAGCCACCAACACTGGGGAGGTCAAGAGCTGCAGCCGGATAGTTCGCGAAATCTTCACGACCTACTACCTGTGCCCCAGCGCCTACCTCAAATAAAATTTCAATATTTGAAGGGGCCAATCCGATCACCCGTTGTGCAGGGGCTTCCAAAGTGACCAATCGATCCAATCCATCAGTCAATTCGATCACTGTGGATTCAACCATTACTTCAGTGGGTTCCTCTACAACTTCTTCAACCACATTGTTTTCAACAACTTCGTTTGGTTCGTTTTCAACTACTTCTTCCGCACTATTCTGATTTGCACTACATGCGGTAAAACCAAAACTAAGTAAAACGATCAAGATTATAGAATAGATGGTTCTTAGGTTCTTCATAATAGCACTCTCCAATAAAATAAAAAAAAGACCTGCTACGCTTGTTCAGGTCTTGGAAATCCCGAAGATTTGATCTTCTTGGTTCCAGAGTCCTTCTTGCGAGGGGATGGGAACGTTGTCAAGGCGGTCGTCCTGGCTTTCCACTTTCGTGGATTACAGTTGCGCGACAGCGTCGGACTTCCGGATTACCCGGGCACCGACTTCGCCATTTTGCCTGCCCCTCCGAGGGTTTAGGCACCTTAACAATGACAATATTATTTTATAAATGTTCTGCTTTTCCTTAATCAAATTGTACCAAATTGTGATAAACATTACAATTCAGAAGATTCCTAACAAATGTCAGGAAATTCCTTACAATTTTATTTTACATCCACCAATAAGATATCTACGGCTTCTCTTGGACACACACTCTGGCAATTAAAACATTTTGAACAATCACTCATATCCGCACCATGAGAAAGATTGATATTCTCCGGACAAACCATTTCACATGCCTTGCAAGGCACACATTTTTCATTCGCCTTCACCTGCAGAAATGGATTAAACCGACTAAAGAATTTGATTAAAGTGCCCAAGGGGCATAAATCCTTACACCAAGAAACCGTGCTGAGTTTCTCAACCCCCACCAACACACCCATCCACCCAACTGCTGGCAAGATACTTCCCCCAGTTCCTGCTGCAATGGCACCTCGACAAACAACGCCCACCGGACAGATCGGGCAAAAAACTGGCGTATGGCAAACGTAAGATAAACCCACAACCCCACCAAATACCGCCCCCTGCAGCACCTTGCTTTGTTTCGAGGTTAACTTTTTGGATTTCGGATTATTCCCAAGTACAAATCGTGCCGGACAAACCCAAGAACAAAATGCTCTTCCAAAAATTGTAATGAGTATGATCCCAAATAAGCCGCCAATCAAAAATATAGGCAGCACTTTCCCAGCAGCAGAAATTACTTGAACAACACCTAAAGGACAATTTATTGAAAAAGATCCAATTTTGACCACACATGACGATCCAGTAAACCAATTGCTCGCAATCAGAAATAGCACCAATAAAGTAACCCCCCACCTTAATCTAGGCCACTTCTCATTTTCCTTCTTTCTACCGTTATTATTTCCTTTGCGTTCGATGATATTCGTCATTGGTTTACCATTTATTAGAAACGAGAACAACAGCCTTTCCCTTAGAACGGGGTTCATTTTGCTTTGCCGATTGTGGACAAACAGTTACGCATGCTCCACAACCATTGCAAATCTCGTTATCGACGTACGGTCTTAAATCCTCGTCAATCCAAATGGCCTCCCTAATTTCCAAACATTTCTCATAACACAACCTACATCCTGGCCAATTCCAAGCAATACAACGGTCTTGGTTGATTACCGCCAAACCAAGTTTTTCAGTTTCAGGATTATAGGGACTTAAAGCGTTGGTAGGGCAAACATCCACACAAAGGTTGCAAAAATCACAAAAACCATTACTCCCCCTAATGATCGGTTTGCCATTAATATCAATTTCAATTGCTTTTTGATCACATACTTGAGCGCATAATCCACACCTTGAACATAAGGTTCCAAACAAAAATTTGCTCTCTGCACCAGGTGGGTATACCCCCCCTTTACTATCCTTGTTTCCATAAAGATACCCAACAATGCCCATCCCTACGGCAGTAAAGGATAATCTTAGAAATTCTTGACGATTAATTTTCTTTTCTTTTGAATTCATTGTCTGCTTCAATGTTCTGGCCAAATAAATAGATTCTAGTTATCTACGATTATCTTCCCACGAACTTTGGAATGTAATGGGCTACACACTACGGTGCAAACAAAACTAAATTCACCCGCCTCTTCTGGAGTAAAATCTACATATGTCCATTTCCCGGGGTGAATGGGCTCACTATAGATCCCAAAATCTGGCAAATTGAACATATGTGTCGTGTCATCACTGGTCAAGCGAAAACAAGATTTTTCATTATTAGGAATATGCACGACATTAGGTGTCGGGTTCCCGTTTTCATAGGTGCGAAAATGGATCGTGATGCATTCTCTATCATTCTCAAGAGCATTTTCATATAAAAAGATGCCCGCCGTAGTGCCAACAATCGCAAGAATAAGTAAAACGTTCGCAAAAGTTTCTGTGAATTTCATATCTTTCTCCTAATCGCCAACTTGCACAAACCCACTATTTTCAAAATCGCCTCTAAATCGGGGCCACGCTGAATCAAATAATCCAGCATGATCCAACACTATTGCATAAATATAATTATCATCAGATCCGATATACAACACACCTTCCTCAGATATCTGAGGGGAAGAGGAAATATACTTATCTGTTTTATGTTTCCAAAGTAATTCGCCATCCGCAGAAAATGCATAAACACTCTGGTTATATGCACCCACATAAACTGTGCCATCTCCACCGATCGCCGGAGAAGAAATCACCCAATCTCGAGTATCAAATTCCCATGCAGATTCCCCATCAGAAGTTATGGCATAGAAATGATTATCCATCGATCCCACATAGATCTGCTCATCCACACCAATTGCAGGGGAAGAATAAACCTCTGCCCCTGTCTCAAATCGCCACTGCTCAGTGCCGTCAGGGTTGATTGCATACAAATAATAATCACTCGATCCCACATAGATCGTGCCGTCTGCCCCGATCGCAGGCGAAGAATATACCGCCCCATTGGCATCAAAGCGCCAAACAATCTCACCTTCAGGAGAAACAGCATATAATCCCTGATCTTCCGATCCTACATAGATCGTGCCGTCTTCCCCAATTGCCGGGCAAGATACAACGATTCCCCCCAGATCTGTTTTCCATTTCAATTCACCATCACTATCCAGAGCATACAAAAACTTATCATCTGAGCCAAAATAGATCGTGCCATCCTCTGCCAATGCGGGTGAGGTTTGAATTTTTCGATCTGCCTTGAAACTCCAGATTAATTCTCCATCCATTGTCAACGCATAGAGGTTTCCACTAAAATCTGGCACATAAAGAATCTCGTCATTTTCTATCGCCGCTGACCCATGCACCCAATTCTCCGCCTCGAATTCCCAAGCCAGATCTCCATCGGGTTTAATCGCATAAAATTTATTATCGTGTGATCCCACATAAACCATGCCATCCTTCCCTATTGCTGGGGAAGCAAATACAGCATTGCCCGTCTCAAAACGCCATAGGCGTCTCCCCTGGCTTCCACAACCTGTAAGCAGGGACACCCCAATGATTAGTAAGAGGAAATAAAAACCTTTATTACGCAAGGACAGCCTCCGGGCTTCCGTTAATCATTTTTTCTGAAATCAAACCGTTCTCCATCACTAAATGACGGTTACCAAACTTCGCCAATTCCGGGTTATGGGTCACCAATAAAACCGTCGTCCCCTTAGTTTTATTGATCTCTTTGAACAGCTCCATCATCTCCAATTCGGTTTCAATATCCAAATTCCCAGTTGGCTCATCTGCCAAGATCAGTTCTGGCTGATTAGCAAGTGCTCTAGCCAGAGATACTCGTGATTGTTGCCCCCCCGATAATTGGGCTGAATATCGACCATATTGTTTTTCCAGCCCCACCCAATCCAAAAGCTCTTTAGCACGCGCCTCTCCGACAGGCTGTTTTGTAAATACACCCGGCAGTTTCACGTTATCAAGTGCAGAAAGTGTGGGAATCAAACTTGAAAATTGAAAAACAAATCCGATCTTTTTTGCTCTGATCTCAGAGGTTTTTTCATCTTCCACATCCTGCAAATTCACCCCAAAAACTTCACAAATCCCCGCTGAAGAATTAGTCAATCCACCGATCAAACTCAGCATCGTTGTTTTCCCCGAACCAGATCGTCCGGTGATCACCACAAAATCTCCCTTCGATACTTCAAGGGAGACATTTTTAATTGCATATACCACCTCATCCCCTTGAGGATAAGATTTGCTAACATTATTTAGTTGGACAATGTTTTTTTTACTCATCTATATTTCATCCAAAAATTTCATTCACCCTGGCGCACTGCCTCATAGGGTTCCATCCGACTACTAGAAATCGCCGGTTGCAGGGATGCTAAAATGCCCGTAATTAAAGATAAGATCATAATGCCAACAGTTAATAGGATGATCTCCATTGGATTTGGAGAAAGAAACGGAATCCCCAACCGCTTGATGATCAATCTCGAAAAACTGATTAATACAATTCCAGAAGTTAATATTCCGATCAATCCGCCCAACCCAGTAAGCAAGGATGCCTCACTAAGCACCAATCGGAATACGAATTTTTCTGTCGCCCCCATTGCCCTTAGCAATCCCAGTTCTCGTTTGCGCTCATTTACGATTAAAGAAAAGATCAATCCGATCATAAATAATGACATTACCCAGA
>JABJGH010000010.1 GCA_018662365.1 Chloroflexota bacterium
ATATTCTCCACATCGAACACAATCCGAATTATGGGAATCATAGATGGACTCTTGACACTCCAGAAGACCTAAAATTATTAAGAGAGATCGTCAAACATTTCAATGGGCGGGATGATTTCAAATGGACAGAAGTTCTTCAAGTATTGACGGATCATCCAAAATTATTAGAGATCAATAAAGATGTGCGGCATAAAAATTATCAAGAGGTAGAGTAATAAATAATGGAAACGACCAAGAATTGTCTATTATGTAAGCATGAAGAGAGTTCCCTCTTTGATAAAAGAGAAATGCATGGCCTTGAGGTCAACAACCGCATTTGCAAAAACTGCGGATTCGTTTACCTATCCCCCCGTATGACTGAAGAGGAGTTGGATCAATTTTATAAAAACGAATATCGAACGCTCTATCATGGGCAAGAAGCACCCACACCTGCAGACTTAAATACTCAGCAACAACGCGCAGACCATCTTCTTTCACTGGTAAAAAACGAAAACCAAAATATAACTAGGCATTTGGATATTGGCAGTTCTTCTGGCGTATTATTAAAGACTATTATTAAAGGGTTCAACTGTATAGGCATTGGGGTTGAACCGGGAGATAGTTATCGGGATTATGCAGAAAGCCAAGGGCTAAAGATATATGCATCCCTGGAACAATTGAAAAAAGATGAAAAAGAGAAATTCGATCTGATCAGTATGTCGCATGTGCTGGAACATATGCCAGACCCGATCGCACTCCTTTCAGAACTGTCCGGATTATTGACCGAGGAGGGAAAACTATTGGTTGAGGTTCCCAACTTATATGGGCATACCTCCTTTGAAATATCACATCTTTCCTCATTTAGCCCACATACCCTTGCTGAAATATTTAAACAAGCTGGTTATAAAGACTTGAAAATAAAAGTGCATGGAACACCCAGGTCAAAGATCCTCCCACTTTACCTAACCTTATTGGCAAGCCCAAATAACGAGGCTGAAAAACAAGAAATTATTCCTGAGCGATTTGTTCCTGCGAAGAGAAAATTGGGCATGTTAAACCAAAAAATAATGGGCCGCTTGTTTCCCAAAAAAGCCTGGCTTCCTAAAATATAAATTATGAGTTTTCTAACGATTTTTACTTCCCCCAAACCCTTCATAGACCCGCATGTTGTTACGATTCAACGAAATGCGATTCGCTCATGGACGGAACTTGGCGATCAGGTGGAAGTAAAAATGATTGGTGATGAAGAAGGGATGGCGGAAATATGTAAGGAATTTAATATCCGCCATATCCCTGAGGTCAAAACAAATGAGAAGGGAACCCCATATATAAATTCCATTTTTGATCAGGCTCGGTCAAACAGTGATTCCCCATATTTAGCCTATGTGAACGCCGATATAATTCTCCTCCCCAATTTTTTGACTTCTACGAAAAATGTTGCGAGGCAGTATGAGAAATTTTTACTAGTTGGCCAACGCTGGGATATGGATATCACTCAGGAATTAGATTTTAATTTGGGATGGCAAGATCGCCTCGAAGCTGACCGCTTAGAAAATAGCAAGATTTATCCTCCAAACGGCAGTGATTATTTTATATATTCACGTTCGATCCTAAAAAATATCCCACAATTTACCGTGGGTCGTGCAGGATGGGATAATTGGATGATCTATCATGGCGCAAAAGCCAAATGGCCTGCTATTGATGCTACAAATGATATTCATGTCATCCATCAAAACCATGATTATCATCATTTACCCGAAGGAAAACCACATTATCGCAACCCAGAGACTTTCGTAAATGTAGACCTTGCCGGAGGAAGAAGAAATATGTTCCTTCTCATTGACACAAATAAAATTCTGGTGGATGGCAAAGTGCGTAGTCCGGGTTCCTTTATTTCACGTTCTTTGCGATTTTTTGAGCGTATGTTTACTACAAATGATCCCGACAATGATAAATATATTGAAGCGATTAGGAAAAGGATCAATGTTTTTCGTATCAATATTGAAAATAAAAAGGCAAGAATATGAGAGTAGGGCAAAATCCGGCGAAATCAGAAAAAACAATCGCAAAACCAAGAAATATTACTGTATGCACGATTACCTATATTCCCTTCCTCTCTGGATTTTACGAGCAAAGTTTGGATGTATTGAAGGAAAGTTTGAATAGTCTTTGGTCTAATACTAAAGTTCCCTTTGATCTATTGGTTTTTGACAACAATAGTTGCAAAGAAGTCAAAGAGTATTTGCTTGAGGAACAGGCAAATGGAAGGATTCAATTCCTCACCCTCTCCGATCAAAACATTGGTAAGGGGGGCGCTTGGAATTATATTTTCAACGCCGTCCCTGGTGAGATTGTAGCTTTTTCAGACAGTGACATATTCTATGAAGAAGGGTGGTTAAAGGAATCGATCAATGTCATGGAGATTTATCCAAAAGTGGGTATGGTCACCGGTCGCCCGATTTATTCTTCTCCCGAATATTTTACTGCCACCATTGAATGGGCCGACTCAGATAAAAACGCAAAATTATTAAAAGCGCCAGCGCAAATACCCTGGGAAATTTTTGAACAGCATACCAACAGTTTGGGGCTTAGTGATGAATTTGCTCGAAATGAACATGAAACTGGAGATATATACAGCATAAAATACCAGAATCTTAATGTGGTGATGGGTGCCGGTCATTTTCAATTTGTTTCAAAACGAAGCTTGTTGAAGCAAACGGGCCCCTATAATTGGGACAAACCTTTAGGTCCAGATCGCGAATTGGATGTTTGGTTTAACGATAATGGCTATTTGCGCCTTTGTCTTAACAAGCCTCTAGTCCGCCATATGGGGAACCGCCTTGAGAAAAAATCAGGATTTCAAAGTTCAACTAAAGGCTCGTTGAAAAAAAGAATTCTAAATAACCGTATTGTTCGGGCGGTTTTATTACGTACATATAATAGGATCTTCAAACTTTATTTTGAAGACTGATCGAGGATTTTTGCAGGTATGAAGAAAACAGTTTTTATTATTACAGATCACGGATTAGCAATCATTTACTTTCTTAAGAGTGATGTGATCAACAAATTATTAGAAAAAGGAATTCGGGCAGTTGTTTTTGTCGACGATCAAATTTTGGAATCGATCGAATCTCAATTTGATTCTGATAACCTGATATTTGAGGGTCTAAGGCTGAAAGAAGCAAAAAATTATTGGAAGAATTATCGCCCATCTATACAATATTGGTTGGATTTTTTACGTCGAGCCGGGGCCTCAAATAAAATAAACCTAGAGGCTGTGGATAGCTATATTGACCAAGTACGAGTAGAAATGAAAGGAAATGCAAATAAACTGTTTCCCCTAATTATGTTTCTTGTAAAAACCCTCCGCAATTTAAAGATTGCCAGAAAAATGCTAGTAAGCTTGCAGTCTTTATTTTCTCCTCAGATTTATACGGACCTTTTTGACAAATATCAACCAGAAATGGTGATCGGGAGCTCCCCAGGTTGGCGTTATGACAAATATATGTTGAGGGAAGCTGCAGCAAGAAAGGTGAAAACGACGACCGCCATCATCGGCTGGGATAACACCAGCAGTTACTCATTACCTGGTGCCAAAATGAACTACGCAATATGCTGGTCTGAGTTACAGAAAGAAGAGTTGCTCAAAGGTTCAGATTGGCAAGCTGATCAGGTATTCATCGGCGGAATCCCCTCCTATGATGGGTACATTAATAAAAAATGGCTAATCGGAAAAGAAAAATATTATCAAATGCATGGCCTTGACCCGCAACGAAAATTAATAACTTATGCGGCAAGCTTTCTCACTTTTTCACCAAACATTCAAAACATGAAAGCACTTGCAGACCTCGTAACCGGAAATGAGTTAATAGAGGATTGCCAATTGCTCATTCGCCTGCATCCAAACCACTTCATGGACGACCCTAGATTTATATGGGAGAAAGAGCAAGTAGATGCATTAGTAACGAGTCATCCCCATTTACATGTGGTTGAACCTGCATCCTTGGGTGGGGATATGGGGCATTATTCCGGGGAAGATATGGACGAGAAAAGTAGTATGATGGAATATGCCGATATCTTTACAACCGTTTATTCCACCATGGTCGTTGAAGCTAGCGTGCATGATAGCCCAGTAGTTAGCATTTGCATTGATGCGGAGGAAGGTTGGAAAAAGAATTTTTATCTTCCGCTTTCAAAAGTGGGTGGCTGGCCTACTCACCAACGGTTTAGAGAGTCGGGCTCTGGACCAGTTGCTTTAGATAAAAACACATTAAAAAAGCATATAAACGCATATTTAAAGAATCCAAACCAAGATGATCTGGTTCGTAAAGATTTTCTTAAACGGGAGATCACGATTACCGATGGATCAGCTGGAAATCAGGTTGGAGAATTATTGTTGGGGTTGATAGGTTAATCTATGAAGTTTTTAATTGCTGGATTAGGGTCAATTGGTCGCCGTCATCTTCGCCATCTCGATGAGTTGGGTGAGAGCGATATTATCCTTTATCGCACCAATAACAGCACCCTCCCAGATGAAATCTTGGAAAAATATATTGTCGAGACAGATCTAGAAAAAGCATTAGAGCATAAACCAGATGCAGCGATTGTTTCTAACCCCACCGCCTTACATATAGAAACAGCCTTGCCAATCATCCAGGCGGGTTGCCATTTGTTGATTGAAAAACCAATTTCCAACGATCTTTCCCAAATCGCAGAATTAGAAAAAACAGTCTCGGAAAATCAAAGCAAGGTATTGGTCGGTTTTCAATTCCGACATCATCCTGCATTAAAAAAAATCGCTGAATTAGTCAAAGAGGAAGCGGTGGGCAGGCCGATTTCGTTTCGTGTACATTGGGGCGAATATTTGCCCGACTGGCATCCTTGGGAAGACTATCGCCAGGGATATGCCGCCCGCAAAGACCTCGGTGGTGGTGTTGTGTTGACCCTGACCCACCCAATGGATTATTTGCGTATGGTCTTTGGAGAAGTCAAAAAGCTCAGTGCATTTGCAGGACAATTGAGTGATTTGGAAATAGACGTTGAAGATACGGCAGAGATAATCCTCCAATTTGAAAATGATGTGATGGGCAGCTTGCATTTAGATTTCAACCAACAGCCACCGAAACATCAATTTGAAGTAATCTGTACTGACGGCACAATTGTCTTTGATAATGATGCAACCGCAGTTCAAGCCTATAGCGCAAAAGATGAGAAATGGATCGAGTTCCCCTTCCCAAAGGATTTTGAACGTGATCATCTATTTAGAGATCAAATGAAGCATTTCCTTGATATTGTTTATCAGGATGTTTCTCCTATCTGCTCTCTGGCAGATGGCATTCAGGCTCAAAAATTAGCCATGGCCGTATTGAAGGCTGCGGAAGATAATATTGTTATAAAAAAGGAAGATTTATGAGTGACCTACCCAAGCTATTTGATCTAACTGGGCAAGTGGCAATCGTCACAGGAGGAGCGGGCCTGCTTGGTCGCCAATTCTGCCGAACCCTAGCTGAAGCTGGGGCAAAGGTTGTGATCTTGGATATCGATCCCGCAGCAGTTTCAGAGCTGACTCAAGAGCTTAATAAATCTGGATTCTCTGTACTGGGGATATCCACAGATATCTCTAAGCCCGAATCTGCGAAGCAGTTACGTGAAGAAGTACTTAATAAATTTGGCCGGATCGACATCTTAGTGAATAGTGCAGCACTTGATCCAAAATTTGATCCAAAGCAAATTAGTGAACAGGGTGCAAATGCCTTTGAAGATTATCCCTTAGAGGCTTGGCAACAGGCGCTGGATGTAAACTTGACTGGCATGTTCCTCACTACCCAGGCTGTGGTTACACCAATGCTCGCACAGGGCAAGGGAGTTGTGATTAACATCTGTTCAATGTATGGAATCACCGCACCAGACCAAAGTTTATATCAACGAGAAGGGCAACCACCCCAGTATAAACCGGTCACTTACAGCACAACAAAAGCGGGTGTAATCGGATTTACGAAATATTTGGCTGCATATTATGCCGGGAAAAACATTCGTGTAAATGCACTCACCCCTGGTGGTGTATTTAATGACCATGACGCAGAATTTACCCAGCGCTATGCCTCACGAGCCATCATGGGGCGCATGGCAGAGCAAGACGAAATGAACGGTGCTTTGCTTTTCTTGGCCTCGGACGCTTCAAAATATATGACCGGTGCAAACGTGGTCGTCGATGGTGGCTGGACTGCCTGGTAACAGAAACTGAAAATATTATGACAAATATAAAAAAAGAAGTCTTAGCAATCATCCCTGCTAGAGGGGGATCAAAGGGAATCCCACGCAAGAACGTAATCGATTTTGCGGGGTATCCGCTTATTTCATACAGCATCGCCGCAGGTCTTGCATCTGAGCATATCAATCGCGTAATCGTGTCCACCGACAATGAAGAAATAGCGGAAGTATCACGACGCTATGGTGCGGAAACCCCATTCATGCGTCCAAGCATTCATGCCCAAGATTTGACGCCAGACTTACCCGTTTTTTCGCATGCCTTGGAGTGGTTGGCAGAAAATGAAGACTACCACCCCGATATCGTAGTTCAATTGCGCCCCACATCACCATTTCGACGGTTATGGCATATCGAAAAGGCTGTGGAAAAATTAATAGAAGAACCCGAGGCCGACGCTGTTCGCACAGTTATCGAACCATTTCAAAACCCCTATAAAATGTGGCAAATAGGTAAAAACGGGTTTCTTCAACCCATTGTGGAAAGCTTATATAAAGAGCCCTATAATATGCCCCGACAAGCTCTGCCAGATGTGTTTTGGCAGACAGGTTATGTGGATGTGGTATGGGTAAAAACTATATTAGAAAAAAAATCTATGACAGGAGACCGGATATTGCCCTTGCAGATTGATTCCGAGGATTGGGTGGACATTGATTCATTGGATGATTGGCGCAGAGCAGAAAGACTGATCTCGTCTGGGGAAATATCCCTAAATGATCTGGGTTTCCAGATCTCGGAGGTTTAATAAATTATGCCTGAAATTAAAATTGGCGATCGATTAATCGGTGAGGGACATCCCTCATATATTATTGCTGAGATCGGTGTAAACCATAACGGAATTCTTCAATTGGCATTTGAATTAATTGACAAAGCTGTTGAAGCAAATGTGGATGCAGTAAAGTTTCAAAAAAGGAAACTAGAAAACCTATACCCGAAGACCATGTTGGAGGATGTAAATACGGGCGAAAAGAATATGGCTTATCTTCTCCCCATCCTTCAAAAGGTTGAACTTTCCGATGAAGATTATTATCGCTTATGGGAATATTGTAAGGAGAAGAGTGTCACATTTATGTGCTCTCCCTTTGACACCGACAGTGCCGATTTCTTAAATGAAATGGGTGTGCCGGCTTTCAAGGTTGCCTCCGCCGACATGATCAACCTTCCTCTTTTGGACCACCTTTGCAATATTGGTAAACCAATGATCCTCTCTACTGGAATGAGCCGGTGGGAAGAGGTTGAATTTACGGTAAATTTCTTAAAGGAACGAAACGCAAATTTCGCATTATTACACTGCAACAGTGCTTATCCAGCAGCTTTTGAAGACATTAATTTGAGTTTCATGGACCAATTACGGCAGTTTGATGTTCCTGTGGGATATTCTGGACATGAGCGCGGTATCTCTGTTTCAACAGTAGCTGCAGCAATGGGGGCTGCCATCATCGAAAGGCATATCACATTAGATCGCACAATGGATGGTCCCGATCATGCTGCAAGCTTAGAACCACATGGTTTCGGAAAATTAGTGCGTGATATTCGTCAAGTTGAATCCTCATTGGGTACTGGTAAAGAAAAATTCATGTCCAGGGGAGAAATTCTCAATCGAGAGGTTTTGGCAAAGAGCCTTGTTGCGGCCCGTGATATTCATGCAGGGGAAACACTTTCTTCTGAATTGATCACGGTAAAAGGTCCCGGCCAAGGACTATCCCCCCAAAGATACGAAGAGTTAATTGGACGAAAGGTCGAAAGAGAAATATTGATAGATACGCCTTTCCTGCCTGAAGATATTGGCGAACAAATTGCTCTCAATATGGAAAAAACTGTACCAATGAAATGGGGATTTGTGGTTCGTTACACAGATTATCAGCCCATGCTGCAATATAACCCCCACATCTTAGAATTTCATTTCACCGACCGTGATTTAAATGAAAAGTATGATGGCATGAAACATGATATGGGTTTGGTCGTACATGCACCTGAATTTTGGGGTAATAATTTGGTCGACCTATGTACCTTTGACGATAAACTTCGCCAAAACTCAATTGATATGATGCAGCGCTCTTTGGACGTCACCCGGGAGTTGTCCAACTACTTCGTTGGTACACCTAAAATGGTCGTTCACCCTGGGGCAGCCAGCCTCGATCATCCGATCACTGACAAACAGGGTTTATATGATAATTTGGGGGAAGCTGTGGAAAAACTGGATTATGAGGGTGTTGAATTGCTCCTCGAAAATCTACCCGCCCATCCCTGGTATTTTGGGGGGCAGTGGCTCACAAATGCATTTATGGATACCTCGGAGATCATCGATTTCATTGAACCTCGCGGAATGAAGATCTGTTTTGACACTTCCCATTCAAAATTGTATTGCAATTGGGCAAATGTAGATTTTTATGATCAGGTTCGAGAAATCTTGCCCTACACCTCCCACTTACATTTGGCGGATGCTTCTGGTCTAGATGGGGAAGGCTTGCAAGTTGGGGAAGGCGTAATCGATTGGGTCGAATTCTTCAAGGTCGCCAAGGGCTATCACGGCACCATGATCCCAGAGATCTGGCGCGGCCATCAACGCGGTGGTGAAGGCTTTTTAATTGCGCTCAACCGCCTTTCCGAAGCCTATTTCAAGGTGATCGAGGAATAGCATTACAGGAATATTGGATCAATCTCCTGAAATATAATATGAATAAAATGAGTCGTTCTTTTTCTGGTCGCTTTAAATATAAAATGTATGAAGCCCAAAACATCCTTCGTATTGGGCGGTTAACGCGTGCCGTAGCAAAGAAAGCTAAAGTAAATAAAGAGCAAAAGCCAGTCATTTTTTTCAACGCAAGTGCCCGAATTATCTCTACTAGTTTAAACGCAGCTTTTTCTTCCCTAACCGCTTGGGGATTACGCTTAACGGGTGTGCCAGTCAAACATTTCGTCTGCAATGCGGGGATGAGCCGCTGTGTGCTCGAAACCAGATACGATGAGCCATCGTATGAACCCGCCTGCCATCTTTGCACCGCTCAATCGCAGCGTTTAACTGCCGGGGCAAGTGTGGAATGGTTTGATTATCAAGAAAATAATAGCTTAAAAAAGAAAATAATAGGCTTAACGGTAGAAGAGTTAAGTGAAGTAGTTTTTCAAGACATTCCTTTGGGTAAATTGGTTCTCCCCTCATTTAGGTGGGCTTTACGCCGTCAGTATTTACCCGAAGATGACGCAACTCAGTTCTTATTAACCCAATTCATATTATCTGCGTACAACGTGGCAAATAAATTCAAGAAGCTATTAGATGAAAACCCGCCTGCGGTGGTGGTTGTATTCAATGGTCAGATGTTTCCTGAAGCCGTTGCTCGCTTTATAGCGCAAAAGCAAGATATCCCCGTGGTTACCCATGAAGTAAGCTTTCAACCACTTTCAGGGTTCTTCACTTATGGCGAGGCAACCGCCTTCCCAATCGAAATTCCTGAAGACTTTGAGTTAAATGAAATCCAAAATCTGGAATTAGATGAATATTTAGGGAAAAGATTTCAGGGAAGTTTTACAATGGCAGGTATTCAGTTTTGGCCTGAAATGAAAAGCTTAAGCCAAGAACTAGTCAATAAAATCGAAAAATTTGAGCAAGTGGTGCCCATTTTTACAAATGTAGTATTTGACACCAGTCAACCCCACGCCAACATGGTTTTTGAGAATATGTTTACTTGGTTGGATTCAATACTTGAAAAAATAAAAGTACATCCAGAAACTTTATTTGTCATTCGTGCCCATCCCGATGAACACCGCGAAGGTAAAGCAAGCGTCGATAGTGTTCAGAAATGGCTTTTAAAAAACCAAGTGGACCAACTTCCTAACGTGGTTTTTATCGATTCTAATGATTTTATTAGTTCCTATGACCTAATTGCGAGAGCAAAATTCGTCATCGTTTATAATTCCTCGATCGCATTAGAAGCCACCTTGATGGGGGCAGCAGTATTATGCGGTGGAAAATCTCGATTCACGGCGTATGACACAATGTTCTTTCCAGCCACTGTTCCAGAATACCAAGAAAAAATTGAAGAATTTTTAAATACAGAAAATGTGGATGTCCCAGATAAATTTATTATGAACGCGAGAAGATTTTTGTATTTTCAAAATTGGCAGGTTTCATTGCCCTTTGATGACTTTATCGAAGAACACGCTCTGAATGGATATGTAAAATTTAAAAATTTTAATCCTGAAACCCTCCATCCAAATCAGTCTAAGACGATCCAAAAAATAGTTGATGGTCTTTTTGAAGATAAAAGCTTCACTAAAAAGGTTGCCAAATGAGTTCTAAACAAAGAAAAACCTTTGAACTTCTCTTTATAACTATTATTCTTTCTTTTTACCTTTTCCTTACATTAAGTAACATTAACGCGATTTTAAATTGGTTCCTAACCGATGACGCTTTTTACTATTTCAAAGTAGCCCAAAATGTTTCAGAAGGTGCCGGTTTTAGTTTTGATGGGATCAACCTTGGCAACGGTTTCCAACCCTTATGGATGTTCATTTGTATTCCGGTGTTCGCTTTGGCTCGATTTGATTTGTTTTTACCATTTCGAGTATTGCTAGTCATTATTGGCCTATTCCATGCTGGAAGTTTTATATTGTTATATAGATTATTAAGGCGTTTTATTTCAGAAGAAATCGCGGTGATCACAGCCGTCCTATGGGGGTTTTCACCTTTCATAATTAATACAGTCTTCAACGGCGGACTCGAATCAGGGTTGAACGCCTTTTTCATACTCCTGTTTTGGGAAAGATTAACCCATTTCAATTTGAAAGATAAAATTTCCGAAGAAAACCTCAAACAAATATTTTGGTTGGGAGTAATCGGTCTACTGACAATTCTAAGTAGGTTAGATAACGTCTTCCTGGTCTTCTTTGGCAGTGTTTGGTTATGGATAAGATGGTGGAATCCTCCTAATGGTCAAACCTCCTCATTACGTAATAAATGGCTTTGGAGAATCAAAACCGGGACGGCCTTTAATGGCATTATTGTTTTTGGGATGTCTCTCTACTTAGCCTGGAATAAAATTACGTTTGGGGATTTTATGCCAGTAAGCGGTAAAGTAAAAATTATGTGGGGGAGCATGTGGGATACCATCTATGGAAAACGTGTGATAAATATCTCGCAATTACTAGATGAATTGTTGTCTGCAAATTTCAAGGTTGGCCCCTGGGCATTACTTATTTCAAAAATCCATTTATCTATAGCGTGGTTTCGGGGTGTTGTTGGAATTTCGGGCGGAGAAGAAATCTCAAATAATGTAATTTTGGGGGCGGTAGGTTTTCTTGGGGCACTCACCATAATACTATTTTGGTTGAATCGAAAAAAATCAGTAAACATCCTGATAAAAATTGGATTAATCCCTCTGTTTTTGGGCACAGTTTTACAAGCAGCCTATTATAAAAAGTTTGGGAGCGTGGCTCACAAAGCTTGGTATTGGATCCAAGAATACATTTTTATATATATTGCAGTGGCGATTTTCGCTTATCTAACATACTCCTTGATTAAGAAAATGTTATGGGGGCAAAAAATCGTTCTTGTGCTAGTCGTGTTTTATTCAATCTGGCTCCCTTTCAAAACTTTCCAACAATTTAAAGCAATGGTTGAGCATGGCGCCAGAAGTGAAACTCATGAATATAATAGATACACAGAATTATTAAATGAAAATTTTGAACCAGGAACGGTCATTGGCATGACTGGGAGTGGTGCATGGGGATATTTTGCAGAAAGTCAAACGATAATAAACTTAGACGGATTAATTAACAGTATAGAATATTATCAAGGACTCAAGGATGGCACCGCTGCTGATCTGCTCTCCGACAATGGCATGCAATACGTGATTGGGAAAAAGGTTATCATTACCGAATCAATGCCTTATTACAGGGTTTTTGAGAACCACCTGGAAGAAATTGACCTGAAATTTTTTACAGGTTCTAGCCAGCTAAATGTTTGGAAATTTATTCCCTAGGGATTCTTATGTCACCTAAATACTCAGTTGTTATCCGGGCATATAACGAAGAAAAACATATTGGTCGCTTGTTGGAAGGAATCTCTCAACAAGATGTCAGTGACGTTGAGATCATCCTGGTTGATTCAGGCTCTACAGATTCAACTCGAGAAATTGCTAGCAAGTACTCAGTCAATATAGTAAATATTGATCCTGAGGAATTCACTTTTGGCCGATCCTTAAACATGGGGATTGCTGCCGCCCGAGGCGAATTCATCGCAATTATTAGCGCTCACTGCTATCCTGTTTACCCTGATTGGTTAAATGAACTAGGAAAAGCGTTCGACGACCCCCAGGTCGCTGTGAGCTATGGAAAACAACGCGGAGGTGAGACCAACCAATATTCCGAGCACCAATGGTTCAAACAATATTTCACTGAAGTTACCCAACCTCGGCAGGGGCATCCGTATTCCCATAACGCCAATGCAATGATTCGTCGATCCCTCTGGGAAGAACATCCCTATGGCGAAAATTTAACCGGGCTTGAAGACCTCGCCTGGAGCAGCTGGGCGATGGAAGCAGGGCACACGATTTCCTATATTTCGGAAGCAGAAATCATTCATGTGCATGATGAGAAACCCTCTCAGGTTTATAATCGATATCGTCGGGAAGCGATCGCCATGAAACAAATTCTCCCAGACAGCAATTTTTCCCTATGGAATTTCTTCCGGTTTTGGACCAGTACAAGTATTTCTGACCTAAATCAGGCTCGAAGAGAGAAGGTTCTATCGCAGGAATGGTGGAGCATTCTTTGGTTTAGATGGATGCAATATTTGGGCACATACCAGGGTTATCGTTATTCTGGAAAAGTCGATGCGCAATTGCATCACCAATTTAGTTACCCCCCAGGAATATTATCAACAAAAGACCCTGCAGAACGTCAAATTCAACCAATAGAATATCAAGAAAAAGGTGCAGATCAAAAGGAAATGGAAAACTAAAGATGTCAATTACTAAGAATATTGTTGCTTTGGTTCCGATGCGCCATTTTTCAGAGAGAGTTGTTGGAAAAAACTATCGAGAAATGGCCGGAAAACCCTTATTTCACTATATAATCGAAACCCTGGCTCAATGTGAAGAGATATCAAAGATCATTGTGGACACAGATAGCCCCACAATCATAAAGGGTTTAGCCACACATTTTCCTGATGTAGTCGTATTGGAACGCCCCGAGCATCTCTGCGATGACAAGATACCTATGAACGAGATCTTGCTGTACGACACTGCTCAGGTAGAAGCGGACTATTACCTGCAAACCCATAGCACCAATCCATTATTAAAGACCGAAACAATTTCTAAGGCGATCCAGACTTTTTACGATAATAATAAAGATTACGATTCATTATTTTCAGTTACAGCCTGGCATACCCGCCTCTATGATGAAAATGGAAAAGCGATTAACCATAATCCAAATGAATTATTGAGAACCCAAGACTTACCCCCGGTTTACGAAGAAAACTCCTGCATATATATTTTTAATCGTCAAACTCTTGTGGAGAGAAACCATCGCCTAGGAAATAAACCGATGATGTTTGAGATCGATAGCCGAGAAGCAATGGATATTGATGAAGAGATTGATTTTTCGCTTACTGAATTTTTAGCAAACCAATATAAAAATAACTGAAGAGTACTAAATTTATGCCTAAAACAGTCTTACTTACTGCCCCCTACATGAAACCTTTTGTTGAAAAATTTCGTCCAGTTTTTGACCATTATCAACTTGATCTTGTCGTCCCTGAAGTTGAAGAAAGAATGGAAGAAGAAGATATTCAGAAATTTGCCGGTCAATTTGATGGAGTGATCTGCGGAGATGACCAATATACCCAAAAGGCGATTGAAGCATGTCTGCCAAGATTAAAAGTTATTTCTAAATGGGGAACCGGAATTGACTCGATTGACAAGGAATTTGCTGAAACACAAGGAGTATTAGTGGGGAATACCCTAAATGCTTTTACTCAACCTGTTGCGGACACTGTGCTGGGCTATATTTTGGCTTTTGCTCGCCGTCAACCCTGGATGGACAAAGATGTTAAAAAAGGGAAATGGGTAAAAATTTCTGGACATGCCCTTAATGAAAGCACCCTTGGGGTGATCGGGGTGGGTAATATTGGCAAAGCGGTGATAAGAAGAGCAAAAGCTTTTGGTATGAAAATTCTAGGAAATGATATTGTCGATATCGATCCAAATTTTATAAAAGAGTTTGAAGTGGAGATGTTAAGTCTTGACGAACTCTTGGCCAAAGCAGATTATGTGAGTTTGAACTGTGATCTAAATCCGACAAGCTATCATCTGATGGATAGCAACGCACTAAATAAAATGAAAGAATCTGCTGTGCTGATCAATACTGCCCGGGGACCCGTAGTAAATGAGGAAAACTTCATTAAAGCCTTAAACAATAAACAGATCGCTGGAGCAGCCTTGGATGTATTCGAATACGAACCCTTATCCAAAGACAGTCCATTGTTGAATTTTGAAAATCTAATGCTTGCTCCCCATAATTCAAATTCAAGTCCCACTGCCTGGGAACATGTGCATTGGAATAGCATTAGAAACTTATTAATTGGATTAAATATCCCTCATGAAGATCTTTCGCCGGAGTTGCTAAATGGATAATAAGAAACGATCGGTTTTGATTACCGGTGCTAATGGGGGCATTGGTCGAGCAACGGTCAAATATTTTTCAAAGATGGGTTGGCAAGTGGTAGGGGTGGATATAAATCCCTGTGAATATGATTTCCCTGAGGGTGGATTATTCATTCATACCGACATTGCTGAACCTGAAAATGTGGCCATCTTGTTTAGATTAACTGCAGAATTCACTCAAAAATTAAATGCCCTCGTCAATAATGCTGCAATTCAGATCGCCAAACCGGTCTTAGAGACTTCCATTGAAGAATGGGACGACTTGATGGACATCAACTTAAGAGCGGTCTTTCTGAGCATTAAACAAGCTTATTCTCTGTTAAAACCAGTCGAAGGAGCCATCGTCAACGTTTCTTCTGTTCATGCAGTACAGACCTCTGCTGATATTGCTAGTTATGCAGCCAGTAAAGGAGCTCTTTTGGCTTTTACAAGAGCTCTGGCAATAGAATTCGCCGCAGATAATATTAGAGTAAATACCATATTACCGGGGGCAGTGGATACCCCGATGCTCGATGCCGGGCTTTCTCGCGGACATGCGAAAGGAAAGACTCTTTCTGATAAAAAAGCGGATCTTGCAAAAAGAACTGTTCTTGGACGAGTCGGCACTCCCGAAGAAATCGCCAAAGCGATTTATTTTTTGGCGGACAATGAGCAATCTTCCTTCATTACTGGTCAACCCCTGATTGTGGATGGGGGAGCTACAATCCGGTTGAGTACTGAATAATTATGAGAGCGAAGATTAAACGGCTAGTTCCCGATCCATTACTGCGCGTTGCGCGCGAACTATGGTTCGCATACCAGCATGGAAAGCAATGGCCCTTGGCAACATTCCATCCCTGGCGGCGGGATAGTATTAAACAATTGGCTTCCTATAAAGATATTCATAAAGGAGAACGTTGTTTTATTATTGGTAATGGACCCAGTTTAAATAAGACGGATGTATCAAAACTCCAAAACGAATTTACATTTGGTATGAATCGCATCTATTTAGCTTTTCCAGACTGGGGTTTTGAGCCAACCTACTTTGCATCTGTCAATGATCTTGTCATTGAGCAATCATCCAAAGAAATTAGAGCCCTAAAAATGCCAAAATTCCTCTCCTGGCATTCCCGTCCCCATATATCCCCCACCGATAACACGATGTTTTTACATACGACCTATACCGGCCCGAAGTTCTCTGAAGATGTGCGCCATCGAGTTTGGGAAGGGGGTACAGTAACCTATGTTGCCCTTCAACTCGCCTTTTATATGGGTTTTGAGAAGGTGATCCTGATTGGCGTGGATCATAATTATCAAAATAAAGGCGAACCAAATAAGACGATAGTCTCTGGTGGAGATGATATTGATCATTTCCATGCCGGGTATTTTGGAAAAGGTTTCCGCTGGCAGCTCCCTGATCTAGAAGCCTGGGATTTAGCCTATAATCAAGCACGAACGGCCTACGAAAACGCAGGTCGAGAAGTAATCGATGCAACCATCGGTGGTAAGCTCCAAGTATTCCCCAAAGTGGATTATGACAGCTTGTTTTAATGAAATGAACTATGCAAAAAAACTTTTTTAAATTCTCCAATAAAACAACAATAGTCCTGGCTTTGACATTCTTGTTGGCCGGATTAGGTATTCGTCTGTATGACCTGACCGATGCCCCCTTTGATTTCAATCCCACGCGCCAATTTAGAGGGGCATTAAATGCACGCTATCTGTATTATCAGATGTTGTCAGATGCCACCGAAATAGAACTAGACAAAGTAGATTTTTTTAGAAGTCAGCAAGAAGATCTCGAGCCACTGATCATTGAAGGTTTGATGGCTGTGACCTATAAAATTGTTGGGGCAGAAAAAATTTGGATCGCTCGCATTTATAGCTCAATATTCTGGATAATCGGCGGATGGTTCCTTTTCCAACTTGCCCGTAAAAGCGGGTCGGATGGGGGGGCATTATTTGCACTAGGGTTTTACCTCTTTTTGCCCTTTAGTGTGCAAGCTAGCCGCTCATTCCAACCTGACCCCCTGATGACAATGTGGATCATTCTAACCGCCTATGCTGCTTATACATGGGCAGAAGAGAAGACTTGGACGCGGGCAATTTTTCTTGGAGTTGCTGGGGGGATGGCCATACTAACCAAGGGAAATGCAGCATTTTATATTGGGATGATGATGCTCACTTTGGTAATACATGAGTTCGGCCTTAAAAAGTCATTTAAAGATAAAAAAACTTGGGCCATTGGCGCTTTAATGATCGCACCGATCCTCATTCATTATGTTTTTGTTTTAGGCGATAAATTTGGAGATTATGTGGATCGTGCAACAGTAAGAAATTTCGGTGAAATTTTCAACCCCCGTTTTTATATTCTCTGGATGGACCGGGTAGAAGATTTTTTGAATATTGCACTGATATTTATTGCCATAATTGGGGTTTTCATAGCAAAAGACAGATTGAAAGCCCTTTTAATCGGCTTATGGATAGGTTATGGCATCATGGGCTTGGTTTTTCATTACCATATCACCACTCACGATTATTATCACATCCTCCTGCCATTTTTAGTTGGGCTTTCTCTGGTTCCTGTGGCAGATGCAATCTTTGAAAAAATTAGCAAGGAAAACACCTTTTGGCAAATATCATTAATGATCATTCTAGTGCTCGCAATGGCCTTCGGAATTTTCAGAGCACGCAGCACGCTAAAAGCCGAAGACTTTCAAGCCGAGGTGGCTCTTTGGGAGCAACTTGGCGCTGAATTGCCAGATGATGGGCGCACAAGTTCGATCGTACCCCATTTTGGCTACCAACTCATGTATTACGGTTGGCAGAAGACCGACATCCTTCTTCCCCAAGGATTTTATTCCTTTAACCCAGATTCGTTTTCCTATCTCCTTGTATTGAACACCCGTGTTTTTGATGAAGATCCCGCGTTTAAACAAAGCATTGTAGACAACTATCCGGTTTTGGTTGATGGCGGGTATTACTATATCTTCGACCTCCGTGAGCAGATCCATTAGTTCATATGACAAATAAATCTAGCAACCTTCCCAAAGTATCGATCATTACCCCTTCATACAATCAAGGTCAATATCTTGAACAGACGATCAAATCCGTCCTCGATCAAGATTACCCAAACCTGGAGTATATTCTTATGGATGGGGGATCTACCGATAACAGTGTGGAGATCATCAAAAAATATGCGGACAGATTAGCATATTGGGTTTCTGAACCTGACGACGGTCAAGCTGATGCGATCAACAAAGGCTTTCAACGGGCAACCGGCGAGATCATTGCCTGGATCAACTCAGACGATCTCTATCTCCCCGGGACGATCAGTAGGGCAGTGAAGGTCTTGCAAGAAAACCCTGAAACAGGAATGGTCTATGGTGACCTTCGTTCAATAAATGCCCTCGGAGAGCATGTCAATACCATCCAATACACGCAATACGATGCCCTAGATTTATTATCGTTGCAAATCATTGGGCAGCCAACGGTTTTTATGCGAAAGGAAGTGCTTGATAAAGCCGGCCATTTGTCATTAGAGTACAATTTTTTAATGGATCACCACCTTTGGTTGCGCATGATCCAACAAGCACCCATAAAATATATTCCTGAAGAATGGGCGGCTGCACGCTATCATTTGTCGGCAAAGAATGTCGCCTTGGCAGAAGGTTTTGGTCAGGAAGCTTTCAAAATAGTTGAATGGGCAAAACCCCAGCCAAATTTCCAAAGCATCATTGAGATGAATAATAAGGAAATATCGGCTGGGCTTTATCAGTTTGATGCCTTTTATTTATTGGATGGGGGGAAACCCTGGTTGGCCTTAAAAGCCTATTGGCAAAGTTTTGTTCTTAAACCAATTCCCACCCTAAAAAAAGCCCCGCGTATCATATTTGCCTTTCTCAGTCTGTTTGGTTTCGGCTGGCTTCGGAAGATACTTAAACATAAATATTATCGTCAATAACCTGCTCATTTTCTTTCCAATTATCGTTAAAACCCCCTTAGGATATAATAAGCATATTCAAATTTGAAGGATTTTTGTTTTTATGAAAAATCAGCCCCTTGTTTCCATTATCACACCATCATATAACCAGGCCGAATATCTGGAAAAAACGATCACCTCGGTCCTCGGTCAAACCTATCCTAATATTGAATATATTATTATCGATGGTGGCTCTGAGGATGGAAGCAAAGAAATTATTGAAAAATATCAAAAAAAGATAAAGTATTGGGTGTCCGAACCAGATCAAGGGCAAACCGATGCAATTAACAAAGGTTTTGCAAAAGCCAATGGGGAAATATTGGCATGGTTGAACTCCGATGACACCTACGAACCTCACGCAGTCGCCGAAGCAGTTACATATTTACTGGAGCACCCCGAGATAGGCTTGGTGTACGGAGATACAGACTTTATCGACGCCCAAGATCGAAAGATCGGCAAATTTCCCTCGGCCCAAACGGATCTTCGTCGTCTGAAACGCGGATATGTGCATGTCGCCCAGCAAGCTTCTTTTTGGCGAGCCGAGTTATGGAAACAAGTCGGCCCGTTAGACCCAAGTTTCTATTTTGCCATGGATTATGATCTCTGGGTGCGCTTAGCCTCTGTTACTGAGATTAAATATTTGCCTAAGCAATGGGCAAATTTCAGGCTTCACGGGCATGCAAAAACGATTGCGAACGATGACCGTTGTTGGCCAGAGATGATCCGGGTCCATCAGCGAGAGGGTGGCGCTTTTTTCTCTGTGATTATGGCAAAATTCTATTTACGAAAATTACTAGCTCCCTTTATCAATTGGCGACGAAAAAGACGCCTGGTTGAACCCATTCAGGAGTAAAAATAGATGAACAAACTCATTTCTCATCTAACCAGTTCAGAGTCAACTGAAAACCTATTCAAGGTGCTTTCCTCATGGCGCCTATACATCGTTGGAGCATTATTGGGGAGTATATTGGGGTTCGGTGTCTATTTAATATTCCCTCCTGATTACCGCGCCCAAGCCACCATCATCGTCGATCAAAACCCCGAAGAATCCTGGGTATATTTCCCCGACCGGCAAATTTTCCATTTTTTGGAACGCGAAACTCAAAAACTTGAAGCCGTCGCCTGGGCTGACGCCACTTTAGAACTTGTCTCCCAAGAGCTAAATTTTTCAATCGCCCAACTTCGCGAAAACCATTTAGTCCTTAGTTACCCAGAAGATGGCCCCTGGCATTTTTACGGTGTCCACCCAGATTCCAAAACCGCCCAATCCTTGGCTTCTGCCTGGGCAGTGGCTTTTACTGCCGAAGCCAGAGCGGGCATCGAAATCTCCCCTGAACTTGAAGCAGCCAGAGACGAACTTGAAAATATTTTGGCCGAAGATCCAAATGCACCTCTTGAGCAGATTAATCCCTTGCTAGATAAAATTGATGCCCTGCATGAACAAACCAAAGGGATATCCTCCTATTTCGAAATATTGAGTAGCGAAATAATAGAAACCCCTGTTTCAAGGCCCGGAGCATCGCTCTATTTATTAGGGGGGTCGATCCTCGGGGTTCTTATCCTTTTGCTAACCGTATTTTTTTCAATTTCCACCGATTCTAAAAATGATTAAGAATTTATTTTCCGAAAGATCACTCAACTCAATATCTGCTATTTTCTGGGGATTGGTTTTATTTACGCTGCCAATCACCAGTTTCCGCCATTACCCCGCCATTTTCGGAAACACCCTCCGCCAACCACTAGCCTTTATTCCCCTTGGATTCTTTTTCATTGCCATCATATTTTCGATCTGGCGCAGAAAAAAAGTTGAGCTCCCACCACAAACCACTCAATTGGTCTTGTTTCTAATCGCAGTGGCCATTGCAACCATCATTGGCATCCTGTATTCCCCCACCATAGTTCGCAACACTCAGTATCTGTCCCGCGGCATTAGAGCATGGGTATCTTTTGGTATTGGTTTGGGTTTCTTTGTAGCGGCAATTTTTGCCGCCCGATCCGAACTCGGATTGAAAAAGATGCTCAATTGGCTTTACGCAGGCTTTATCCTCTCTTTCATTTGGGGGATAGTGCAATTATTAGCCTATAACACCTCCTTTGTCGGTCTCCCATTCGTCAATTCAATTAGAGAACTCTACACATTTCCAGCAGTGATCTATAATCGCATTTATGGTTTTGCCTTCGAGCCTTCCTGGTTCGCAGACCAGATCACCATCTTATATTTACCCTGGTTATTAGCTTCAGTATTGACAGGGTATAAACTTGGTTTTAATAAATGGATCACATGGTTATTCATCCTGGGGAGTGGCATTCTTCTAATATTCTCTTTTTCCCGTCACGGCATATTAGGGGCAGTAGTGGCCACCCCGATCGTTGTTTTGGTCACAGGAAGAAAACAAGTAAAGATTGCCTGGAATTGGTTCTGGGATGCTGTCAAATCAAAAAAGGGAAATCTTAAAAGTTGGCTGCTCAGGTTCGCGGTTGTCGCTCTCATTTTAATAATTTTTGTAGGTTCAGCCTACTTCCTTAATCGCTCAGATTATTTTTCCACCCTATGGCAAGTGAGTTTGGATGAAGGCTTGGTTCAATATGTCATCAAAAATAACGCCGGCCCCCGCCTGGCTTATTTAGATGCTGGTTTAGGTATATTTGATCGCTACCCCATTACAGGGGTCGGGCTGGGTGGCGCAGGATTATACATGTTCGAAGAATTTCCAGACTGGTCGTTGTCAGGTTTGCCCGAAATGGATCGATTTCTTAGCCCCGATTCAAACCTGATCCCCAACATTAAAAATCTTTACGTACGCCTATTGGCCGAAACAGGCCTGGTAGGGTTTTGGTTTTACATTGCTTTTTATTTTTCAATACTCGCAAGTATATGGAAATTAATTCGAAGTAAGCTTGTTTTTCCAAGGTTCGTCGGTACAGCAGGATTGTTCATCTGGATAACGATTGCCATGAGAAATTTCACCCAAGACTCTTTAACCTTCCCAGTAATGTGGGTAAGCCTTGGTCTTGTGGTGGGATTCGCTCACAGGTATAATTCTGGGTTATTAGATCTAGAAGGAGAAAGTTTTGAATAATAATAAATCATTGGTCATCGGTTGTTTTATCGGCATATTAATCATCGCTTGTTTTGCCTGTTTGGCAGTTGTTGGCCTAAGTGCTTACTTTGTCACTCAGGTGGCGGATGAAGGCTTTACCTATGAAGATTTTGGGAATAATGATAACGGACTTCCTACGCCCACCCCCAACCTGGTTCGAGTGGACGAAGAAGAAAACACACCTCAAGATACACTCAATGCCTTAGAACAAGTAATCGTCCCAGAAAACGATCCTAGAGACTTAGCGGAAAGACTGGTCGGGATTGAAAATATTCCCGAACTCGTACTTGATCCTAACGCACCCTATGATGTCGGTGATACAAAAACTTTTTGGGTTATGGATACCGACACCAATATCTCTAATGAAAAAGACACCACCTTAAGATATGTCACCCCACATGCATACTTTTGGATTGGAAATAATGTAGATTACGACGAAGAAGAACTCTTCTTACTCGCCGAGGTATTTGAAACTAAGATTTATCCCACCAACCGAGAGTTTTTTGGTAGCGAATGGTCCCCAGGCGTGGATGGCGATCCCCATATTTATATCGTCTATGTCCCCGGTTTAGGCGGCAACGTAGCTGGCTATTTCTCCCCCGGTGATGAAGTCCACCCCTTGGCAAGTGAATACTCCAATGGTCACGAAATGTTTATGTTCAATTCTGACAATACTCCCCTTTCCGCAAACTACACCCGCGGAGTGTTGGCCCATGAATTCCAACATATGATCCATTGGTTCCGAGACCGAAATGAAACTTCCTGGATGAACGAAGGCTTCTCAGAAGTATCTGTATTATTAAATGGTTATGATGTCGGTGGGGTAGACTCTCTCTTCTTACAAAACCCTGATGACCAACTTAATGATTGGCCGAATGATGGCAACACTTCTCCCAATTATGGATCTTCGTTTATCTTCCTCGCCTACTTCTTAGATAAAATGGGTGAAGAAGTCACAAAATCTGTCATTGCCCATCCCGCAAATGGATTGAAAAGCATTGATATTGTGCTTGAAGATATGAACATTAAAGATTCGCTGACTGGGCAACCGATTGGCGCAGATGATCTCGTTTTAGATTGGGGGCTCACCAATTACATCCAAAATAATTCCGTGATGGATGGTCGCTTTACTTATAATAATTACCCCTTTGCCCCACAGGCATTTGAAACTGAAACTTTAACCAGTTGCAATGGTTCCGAGGGACTGCGTGATGTTGAGCAATATGGCACGGATTATATCCGGATCACTTGTGACGGCTCACATAATCTTAGTTTTGTCGGCTCCATTCGAACCGAAGTCCTCCCTGAAAACCCACATACTGGAGACTATGCCTTTTGGTCAAACAAAGGGGATGAATCCGATATGACCCTGACCAAAACCTTTGATTTCACCGATCTTGATGGACCGATTAATTTTAATTACTGGCTTTGGTACGATTTAGAAATTGATTATGACTATATCTACCTCTTAGCATCCGCCGATGGTGGCCCATGGGAATTTTTGATCACTCCCTCGGGTACCGATTATGATCCCTCCGGAAATAGCTATGGCTGGGGGTTCAATGGCATTACTGAAGGATGGATTGAAGAAACGATTGATCTTTCAATGTATGCTGGGCAGGAGGTGCAATTACGTTTTGAATATGTCACCGATGCGGCAGTTCATGGGGAAGGCTTGCTATTAGATGATGTATCCATTCCCGAATTAGACTACTTCGAAGGTTTTGAAGACGGCGATGGTGGTTGGGAAGCTGAAGGATTTGCACGAATTTCAAATCAATTGCCCCAAACCTATAACCTCGCCTTGATCTCTTATGGAGATGAAACCACGGTTGAATACATTACCCTTGGAGAGGACAACACCGCAGAAATTTCATTCGAAATTGGCAATGGGGTGGATGAAGTTGTTTTGGTCGTCCAGGGCACAACCAGGTTCACCCGTCAAAAAGCTGCCTACAAACTAGAATTTTTACCTTAATTTCGATAACAAAAAAACGAGGCCATTTGGCCTCGTTTTTAGTTTAAGGTTGATCAGGATTTATTCTGCCTTTTCAGCAGTTTTCTTAGATTTTGCTCTTTCTCTGAGAACCTCAATGATCGGTGGGAGGATCGAGAGAATAATAATTCCGAAGATCACGTAGGTGAAATTCTCTTCAACAGCAGGAATATTCCCAAAATTAAATCCTAAGAAAGTAAATAAGCCTACCCAGGCAACTGCCCCGACAACATTATATAAGGCAAATTTTGGATAGGTCATTGAACCTGCCCCAGCCACAAATGGCACAAAAGTACGGATAATGGGCATGAATCGGGCTAAGATAATCGCTTTTCCGCCATGTTTCTCGAAAAACTGATGTGCTTTTTCCAAATGTTCTTTCTTTAAATATTTAATATCATCACTAAACACTCGCGGGCCAATATAATTCCCGATCGCATAGTTCACCCCGTCCCCCAAAATACCTGCCACACTCATCACTGCAAAAAGCAACCAAGGGTTTAATACCCCTTTGGCCGCAAAGGTTGCAGCCGCAAAGATCAGCGAATCCCCTGGTAAAAACGGCGTGATCACGAACCCGGTTTCAGCAAAGATGATCAAGAACAAGATCGCGTAAGTCCAGGTACCATAATCTTGAATAATCACAGCTAAATGTTCATCGATATGTAAAATAAAATCAAAAAGTTTTAAAATTAAGTCCCACATGAATTTGTTTGATCTCCTTCAATTAATCTTGAATATCTGTGCTTGGCACAACTGCATATTCTACCACTTCTCCCCTTTGAAAGTTTCGTTTTACGAGCATGAGGACAATAAATGAGAACAGAGCCAATATCCCTAAAAGATAAGGCAATAAGGTTTCAAAAAATGGAGGCAAAATCGGGGCATGTTCTAATCGAGAAGATTGGGAAATAACTGAGGAGAGGCTGCTTAAGAGTACGCCACCATTCCATATCGCATGGATGCCCACAGAAAGCAAATAGATTGCTACTAATTTCAGGTATTTTTTCTCCTGCCATGCGGTAGCAAGCGCCCAACCAGTCAACGCCGATGTCAGAAGGTGGATGATCGTTGTTGCGCCCCGCGCTGCAACCAGTGAAGCCCAAGTCTCATCAGCCGTCAACATCCATATATTTTCAAAAAATGCAAAACCAGCGCCACTAATTAGGCCTAAAACCCAACCATCCTTGGGCGTTAAATCTCTTCCAGCCAAGAGCCAAACCCCGAAAGGTTTCAGAATTTCTTCTGCCAAGGGTGTAACAACCGCGATAAACAGAAGGCTTGCCCCGATAACAATTGGAGAATTGAATATATTTGCGATCAGGTTTTTAAATTGAATTGAACCCAAAGGTGCTGAAGATATCTGATTGAGCGTTCGAGTAAAAAATTGTTCCATATCCGGATTAAAACTAATCAACCCAACGACTATTAGAAGAATAAAAAGCCCACCAATGATCTCGAATATGAATGCGAGTGGCGGGCTAACCATCATGCCCCCACCAAAACTCCCCCAAAAGCGTTGAAACGAAACTGGTGTAATTCCTCGCGAACTAATAATTGCCAGCCAAGTGATCGGCAAGATGGTTGCGATCATATGTATCGGGGGCATCAACAACCAGGCCAATTCAGAAGAATTGATCACCCAATTGCCTATCCATAAAATGATAGGAAAGAGAATGAGAAGTATGGAAGGCTTGATCAATTGGGAGAATTTATTAAACCATTTCGATTTTTCTATTGAAAATCCGAATAATTTCCCCGCTGCAGATAAAGCAGATATCATCGCGATGATACCGCTCAAAAAGCATGCCCCCACAAACATCGAGGTATTGATAATTTGTATTTCAATGCTTGGGTCAATACTTTGCACAAAACCCGCGAAAACCATTATTGCCCCGATCCCCCAAAGGAGCAAGGTTGCCAACAGGCTCAGACCAAATTGGAAAATGGAAGCCCAGTCCGTAAAAACGGACTGGGCTGGAAGTTCTTTATTACCGATCTTAATTTCCATCATTTTACATCAATCGACACGTTCAAGATCAAATTCCCGGGGGGAGCGCTCAGGTCATCTGGATCACGCTCTGCGATATTATTTACCACATCCATCCCTTCAAGCACTTCACCAAAGATTGTATAGTTCCCAAAAAGGTGATCCGCTGGGGCATAGGTGATGAAAAATTGGCTCCCATTTGAGGTAGGTCCAGCATTTGCCAGAGCCAACAGACCCTCGCGATCGAAATGATAATCGGGGGATACTTCAATACTATAAAAATAACCAGGATTACCTGCACCCGTACCAGAGGGATCACCTGCTTGAGCCATAAATCCCTTGATCACTCGGTGGAATGTCACATTATCGTAAAAATCATTCTCAGCCAAAAAGATGAAACTGTTTACTGCAAAGGGAGCTACCTTGGGGTACAAAGCCACCACGATATCTCCAATATCAGTTTCGATCGTTGCTGTATATTGTTTATCGGGGTCAATTGTGATCTCGGGACATTCAGAAAATTGGTTTTTAGCAAGCTTCCCTAAAGGAATAAAATAATTTTCCAAGATAACGGACAATGAATCATAGGAATAGTAATCCGAAGGAATTGCTTGCCCATCGATCAATAGGAAAGGCGTGCCGGGAATTTCTAACCCGATCGCTTCGTCGAAGGCATTTTGGATTTTACTAACCACTTCGTCACTATTAAGATCAGATTCAAATTGATCAACATCTAAACCTAATTCATCCGCTTTATCTACTAACCAGTTTTCGAAATCAGCCACACTTAATGGGGACCATTCAGTTTGATATGCGAAAAGCTCATCATGGAATTCCCAAAACATACCCTGCATGCCAGCAGCTTCTGAGGCCTGGCTGGCAATTGCAGCTTTATCATGTCCAGATAGGGGAAAATGGCGGTAAATTATTCTTAGATCGTCAGGAAAATCAGCTTTGAGTTGCGCCAACACGGGCGACATATATCCACAAGCCGGTCACTGAAAATCACCATATTCAATGATTGTTACGTTGTAATCCTGCTCGGCACCCTCTACCCAATCGCCTTCCTGAATTACGTCTTCCACAACTGCTTGCGATTGTGCAGTACAAATTGCCTCTGAATGTTGAATATCTTCAGAGACAGGTTCTGTATTGACGACTTCCGCTGCTTCGGGTATTTCAGTCGGGGCGAGTTCCTGGTTTTCTCCTGAGCCACAAGCACTCAAAAGTACTAAAAGAACCAAGAGTATCAGTATTTTTTTTGTTTGCATTAGTTAATATCCTCATTTTTAAATAATTCGGATTGTACCATTTTCCTGGAATCTGAATTATGAAACACCCTTTGCATAAACCAAGAAAATTAGCGGATCTATGAGTCTGATGAACAACGGGATAGTAAGGGTTGAACTATAATAATCAGACACTACGAAAAAAAAAGGAAAAATGCCTAAACTCGTCCCAAATCAGATCATCCCCGGAAATTGCATCGATGTCTTAGCGGAAATGCCTGCTGAGTCTGTGGATTTGATCTTTGCTGATCCCCCCTATAATCTGCAATTAAGACGGGCCCTTTGGCGTCCGGACCAATCAAAAGTGGAAGCGGTCAATAACGATTGGGACAAGTTTACCGATTTCCAAGCCTACGATCAATTTACTGAAATATGGTTAAATGCCTGTAAAAGAGTATTAAAACCAACCGGCACATTATGGGTCATCGGCAGCTATCATAATATCCATCGGGTGGGCACCATCCTCCAAAATTTAGGGTTTTGGACCCTCAATGAAATTGCCTGGGTAAAAGTAAACCCTATGCCCAATTTTAGGGGAGTGCGCTTTGCCAATGCCCATGAAAGCTTGCTTTGGGTCCAGAAAAAGAAGGGCGAAAAATATACCTTTAATCATCATGCCATGAAGGCTTTAAATGGCGAAAAACAAATGAGAAGCGATTGGCTGCTTCCGATCTGCAAGGGGCCTGAGCGAATTCGCGTCAATGGTGAAACTGCCCATCCCACTCAAAAACCAGAAGCCCTTCTATACAGAGTGATCACATCTAGCTCCAATCCGGGTGATATAGTCTTAGACCCCTTTTTTGGCACGGGCACCACCGGGGCTGTGGCAAAACGGCTGCACCGTCATTGGATCGGCATTGAGCAGGACCCCCAATATATCAAGGTCGCCCGAAATCGGATTGACGCAGTTCAAGTTGAAGAATTTAGTGATGAGATTTATGTTGCACCTAACCCACGAAAACTTGCCCGTGTCCCCTTTGGAAGATTAATTGAGGCCGGTCTTCTTCAACCCGGCCAATCGCTATACTTTCGCAAATCAGGCAAACACCAGGCCCGCGTCACCGCCGACGGCATGTTAGAAATAAACGGGGAACGAGCTTCTATCCACACCTTTGCCCGAAAGCTCACCAATGGGGCGCCAGCTAATGGATGGGACTATTGGTTTTACGAAAATGAGCAAGGTGAGCGTTTGGATATCAATAACTTAAGAGAAGAAATAAGAAAGCGGGAATCTGAAAAAGCTTAATTCCAAATTATTTTATTAAATCATATTCTTCTTGCTAATTCCTAATATGTTTTCTCCCTATTAAGAAATAGTATAATATTTATTCGAATTTAAACTGACCTACAATAAATTTTTATGGATCAATGGAGAAAAAATGACCGAAACTTATCAAACTGGCTCTTGGAACTTAGAGGAACTGTTTTCGAGCCCCGAAAGTAAAGAAGTGGAATCTGCGATTAAACAACTTGAAACATTTGCAGAAGACTTTGAAGGCTGGCGAGAAAAATTAACCCCAGATATGGGTTACGAAGATTTTATGGATTGTTTAGATCTTCAAGAAAAGAATACAAGAGTGATCGCTCGCTTATTCCAATATTCTTATCTGAATTTTTCCGGAGACACCCAAGATCAAAACGCCCAAGCATTTGTTGCTAAAATCCAACAATTTGGCGCAGACTTAGAAAACCAAACCTTGTTCTTTGGTCTTTGGTGGAAAGCCCTTGATTCCGAAGCCGCAGATCGCCTAATGAAAGACACTGGAGATTTTGAATATTGGCTCAGAAATATGAGGAATTTCAAGCCTTATACCCTTACCGAGCCCGAAGAAAAGATCATTAATGTCAAAAATGTGACCGGCTCGAACGCCCTGCAAAATCTCTATACCTCGATCACCAATCGCTATGTCTACAAATTAGAAGTCGATGGCGAAGAAAAAGAAATGACTCGTGGGGAATTAATGTCCCATGTCCAATCCCCCGATGCTGACCTCCGCGCCAGAGCTTACCAAAAACTATACCAAGTCTACGGTGACGATGGCCCCATTTTGGGTCAGATTTACCAGTCCTTTGTAAAAGATTTCCACAATGAAAACGTAAAACTGCGCGGCATGAAAAGCACAATTTCCGCTAGAAACTTGGCAAACGATCTTCCAGATGAGGTTGTTGAGACCTTAATGGATGTGGCTCAAAAAAATTCTGGGATATTCCAAAAATATTTCAAGTTAAAAGCAAAATGGCTCAAGGTGGACAAATTACGTCGATACGATATTTATGCACCCGTCGCCAAAGCAGACAAAAAGTATAGCTATGATGAAGCAGTCAATATGGTGCTCGAATCTTTCAGGGAATTCGACCCTGATTTTGAAAATTTAGCCAAGCAAGTTTTTGAAAAGGAACATATTGACAGCAAGGTCGTCAAAGGAAAAATGGGTGGGGCTTACAACTACGGGGCAGACCCAGCCTTATTGCCCTATGTCCTCATCAACTATAACGATCAACCCCGCGACGTTGCGACATTAGCCCATGAGTTAGGTCATTCTTTACATAGCATCTTGGCTTCCGAGCATAATATTTTTGCCTCTGGTTCATCTTTGCCTCTCGCAGAAACCGCCAGCACTTTCGCTGAAATGGTCTTGACCGATAAGCTCTTAGCCGAAGAAAAAGATGCCGGCGTTCGCCGTGATATTCTCTTTGCTCAAATGGATGATGCCTTTGCAACCATCCTGCGCCAGATCTTTTTTGCGCTATTCGAGCGCGAAGCCCATGATTTGAGCATGAAAGGTGCTACGATTGACGAAATGAACGCCGCCTACCTCAAAAACTTAGAAACCCAATTTGGGGATGCAGTAGAAATAAGTGAAGAGTTTAAATGGGAATGGGTCTCGATTCCCCATATCTATGACCGCCCATTTTATGTCTATGCCTATGCCTTCGGTCAACTCCTAGTAATGGCTCTCTACCAACAATTCAAAAAAGAAGGTGCCCCCTTTGTGCCTCGCTATAAAGAACTCCTATCTGCCGGCACTTCAATGTCCCCCATGAATATCCTCGATCGTGCCGGTGTAGATGTCCGCAAAGCCGAGTTTTGGCAGGGTGGCTTTGACGTGATCGCCGAAATGCTTGAAAAATTGGAAAGCATTCCCGTCGAATAACAATCCCGAATGATCCCCAAGAAGTAAAGAAAATTTCAAAAGGCTCTTCAAACAGAAATGTTGGAGAGCTTTTTGCCATCTTTTAATCTCTAGTTTGAATATCGGGTACAATACTCCTAAATATTTTTAACTAAAAAAAGAATGTGAAATTACTGAAAACTATGACAAAAAACTACCTTTCCCACCGTGTCGCCACTTTACCCCCCTCTGGAATTCGCAAATTTTTTGACATCCTCGCCGACATGCCCGATGTGATTTCCCTGGGCATTGGAGAGCCAGATTTTGTCACTCCCCGGCCCATTTTAGAGGCAGGAATTCAATCCTTAAACGACGGAATGACCCAATACACCTCTAATTCCGGAACCGTTGAGCTTCGCCAGGCTTTATCTAAGCATCTAGACGCAATCTATCAGGTGACCTACGATCCTATGACTGAAATGGTCATCACCGTGGGAGTATCCGAAGCCCTATATTTAGCCTTAACCGCTACCCTTGACCCCGGCGACGAGGTCATCATTCCCACACCCTGTTTTGTTTCCTATCAAGCAGAAGTAACACTGGCAGGCGGTGTGCCAATTGAAATCCCATCCCATATGAAGGATGATTTTCAACCAGATGTGGAAGCAATTAAAGCAGCCATCACACCCAAAACAAAAGTTATTTTTATCGGTTATCCCAATAATCCAACCGGAGCAGTAGCGAGCAAAGAAATCCTAGAAGAAATCGCAAAGATCGCCGAAGAGTATGATCTCCTCGTGATATCTGACGAAATTTATGACCAATTGGTCTATGGTGTCGACCATGTTTGTTTTTCAAAAATCCCCGGCATGAAAGAACGCACTATCTTATTAGGTGGTTTTTCAAAAAACTATGCCATGACAGGTTGGCGGGTGGGTTATGCCTGTGCCCCAAAAGCAATTCTAGATGGCATGCTTCGAGTGCACCAATACACCATCATGTCAGCCCCCACAATGAGCCAGGCTGCTGCCCTTAAAGCCCTAGAAATCGGGCAAGAACATGTCGAAGTTATGCGCACTGAATATGATCGACGCCGAAGACTGATCGTCGATGGATTCAATCGAATGGGCCTCGAAACCTTTGAACCCAGAGGTGCTTTCTACGCTTTTCCAAAGATCTCCAGCACCGGTTTAGATGGAGACACCTTTGCAACTCGCTTGCTTAAAGAGCATGGAGTCGCCATGGTTCCGGGTGAGGCTTTTGGCCCCGGGGGGGAAGGTTTCATGCGCTGTTCCTATGCCACATCCTATGAAGAAATTGCTGAAGCGCTCGAAAGAATTGAAACATTTATTGGCAAACTTTAATTAAACAATTAGCTTGGAGAGTCGATCATGACCGAAGAAACAACAAATAACAAAAAGTGGATCACTTGTGGGGTCGTCTTCCTCATCCTGGCCTGTCTTGTTGTGGTCTTCATATTCGGCGGAATTGGACTCAACAAATTGTTTTCATCCAATAATTCAAATAATCCTTTGCAAAACCAAAATCCAGTGAATCAAGATCCAACGGCGCTACCCTTAGAATCTACAGTTCCTTTTGAGGCAGTCGTTCAAATATTAGCCTTATACGAAGACCAAGGGGAATTGCAAGTCGGCTGGACGGGTTCCGGTTCCATTATTTCTCCCGATGGTTTAATCTTAACCAACGCCCATGTTGTGCTGCCCGATCGCTATTTTGATGTCGATGCATTGGCTGTGGCGATTACGGTTGGCGATGACCGTCCTCCCGAAATTACTTATTTCGCAGAAGTCCTTCAAGCAGACGAAGCCCTCGACATTGCCGTCATTCAAATCATTGCAGATATTGATGATAATCCCATTGATAAGAACGACCTAAATTTGCCCTATGTGCTTTTGGGTGAATCTGAAAACTTAAGTCTTGGGGATGAGATATCCATCCTGGGTTACCCAGATATTGGTGGGGAGACGATCACCTTCACTACCGGGGAAGTAAGTGGTTTTACTACCGAATCTGCTTTTGGTAACCGGGCCTTCATAAAAACCTCTGCAACCATTGCAGGCGGAAACAGCGGCGGTCTGGCCACCGATGCCCAGGGCAAACTAATTGGTATCCCCACCCAGCTAGGATATGGTGGAGATGGGCAATTTGTGGACTGCCGAGTGCTTGTGGACACCAATCGAGATGGCATCACTGATGGGGGCGATAGTTGCATTCCTACCGGCGGCTTTATCAACGCCCTCCGTCCTGTAAGGCTCGCTCTGCCCCTCATTGAAGCGGCCCGAGCGGGACAAGTGTCGATTAAGTATATTGAAGCACCCGTTGAGGACATGGACATTCCAGATCAGGGATTTGTATTATTCCAAGATGATTTTTCCGACCCA
>JABJGH010000009.1 GCA_018662365.1 Chloroflexota bacterium
CATTGCGTTTGGCATATAACCAAACCGAGAGATAGATAATGATGGCGATTTTTGCTGCCTCAGCGGGCATAAATGAGCCATCAAGAATTGTTCGAGCGGCCCCATGCAGAATTTCACCGGAGATGAAGACCAAGAAAAGTGATCCTAAAACTATGAGTAATCCGGGGACCGCTAATCGGCGATAATGGTGATAGTCTAAGAAGCTGGTCACAGTGGCAGCCAAAAGCCCAATTGCCAGGAATAAGAGTTGGCGATTGAACATATAAGTCGGTTCTTCACCTAATTTGGTGATCGAGAAATCCCAACTTGCGGAATACATCATCACCAGGCCAAAAATGATCAGGGTGAAAATGACCAATAGCATGGGGACATCGAAATTGAGATTTACTCCCTTTCTCCCGACTTTTTTCTTGCGACTGTATTTTGTATCTTGCGCAGTTTTGATCATAGGGTATTCACCAATTCAATATATTTATTTCCTCTTTCGGCAAAATCGAAAAACTCATCGTAGCTTGTGCCACCGGGAGAGAATAAAACAACATCTCCTGGGGAAACTATTTGAGAGGCGGTATCTACCGCTGAGGCGAGGTTAGTACAACTGCTGACAGAGTAATCCCCTGGGGAATTGTTTAAGGCGGTCAAAATAATATCGACTGCTTCCCCAAAGAGAATGATGTGGTCTACTTTTTCGGCGACCAAAATTGCAAAATCATCCCAAGGGAGGTCTTTATCACGGCCTCCTGCTAAAAGCACAATGGACTGGTCGAAGGATAGAATGCCAGCCATGCTTCGTTCTGGGGCGGTGGCAATTGAATCGTTATACCAATCTGCGCCCCCCCAACTTCGAACGAATTCCAAACGATGGGGAATCCCTTCAAAGGAGTTGATTCCGGTGCGCATGGTTTCAATGGGCAATCCGGCGGCTGCGGCGATGGCACATGCTGCTAAAACATTTAAGAGGTTATGGTCACCGAGTAAGGCAACCTCATCTACCGGCATAATCTGGCTTTCACCTTCAACATACCTAATCCAGATATGATCTTCGTGAATAAATGTACCGAACTGCTCTATTTCTATTTTTTCATGACCAAAGGAAAGGATGTTTCCTTTGATGTTTGCGCTTGATCCCCAGGCAATTTGGTCTTCTCGTCCTAATATTGCAAAATCTTCAGGATTTTGAAACTTTAAAATGTTTTGTTTTGCCTTGGTATAGGCTTCCATGGTGACATGCCTATCAAGATGGTTGGGGGTGATATTAAGCAAGGCGGCAACCTTAGGGGAAGTGGAAAATTGCTCCAATTGAAAGCTCGAAAGTTCCATTACGACGATATCATCCTGTGTCATATTGTCTAAATCAGCTATCAGCGGATTGCCGATATTGCCGCCAATGAATGCTTGTTTGTATATTCCTTTTTTAACTGCAGCTTTGGCCATAAGATGGACTAGGGTAGTGGCGGTCGTTTTTCCTGCTGATCCGGTAATGCCGATCACTTTGCAGGGGGCTGCTTGCAAAAATATCTGAGCATCATTCGAAAATGGAATCCCTTGCTTTTTTGCTTCAAGCAAAAGAGGGATCGTGAGCGGTACACCACCTGAGGGGCACACCAAGGTGGTTCCCTCTAATAATCGCAGGGGATGTTCGCCTAATACCCAGTAAATCGAATATTCTGATAAAGATTCCCTTTCAGCGATTAGATCTTTTTCTGAGCGAAGATCGGTGAGAATGACTTCTGCACCTTCTTCAGATAAATAACGCGCGAGGGCTAAACCCTGTCGGGCAGCACCAATGATCAAAACGCGTTGATTTTTCCAATTCATATCTATATCACTGCCAATGCGACGCCAATGATGGCGGCCATTAGACTAATTAACCAAAATCTTTGAACGATCTGGGTTTCAGACCAGCCAGAAAGTTCGAAATGATAATGGATGGGGGACATTTTGAAAACTCGTTTTCCGCCAGTTACTCTAAAATAAATCACTTGAATGATGACGCTAAGTATTTCACTAACCGGAATAATAGCAATCACTGGTAAGAGTATCCATTGGCCAGTCATGAGTGATACAACACCTAGTACTGCTCCCAAGGGCATTGAGCCTGTATCACCCATAAATAATTGAGCGGGATGGACGTTGAACCATAGAAAACCAAAAAGAGCGCCAACCAGGGTGAAGCAAAATTGTGCTAAGAATGTTTGACCCTGGATCAATGCCACGCCACCGTAGGCAGCGAAACAGGTGGCGGCAATGAGGCCTGCCAAACCGTCAAAGCCATCAGTGAAATTGACTGCGTTGGCGGAGCCGATGATGATGAACATGGCGATAGGAATATAAAACCAGCCTAAATTAATCTCTAATGGATATCCGGGAATGAACAAATGGGGGACATCTAAAATTGCGTATAAAGTATATGCAATTCCAAGGGTGATCAAAAATTGGATAAGGAATTTGGTGCGGGCTTTCATTCCCTCACCAGCGGCCTTATTCTTTAATTTTTCCCAATCATCGATCCCACCCAAAAATGCAAATGCGATCATGGTGAAGAGGGGCACCATCACAGATCTCCCGCCGATCTCAGGATTGATCAAACTTACTGCATTGATAATCACGGTGAGTAATAAGACAGGCAAGACGAACATCACACCACCCATAGTGGGGGTGCCTGCTTTTTCTTGAATCTTGTTCGAAAGCTCAATTCGAATGTTATCGCCAACTTTTATCCATTTCATTAAGCGGATCAGGGGGGTTCCCCAAATCACGGTGAGGATAAAACTTAATATGGCAAGTGCCAAAACGGCTGAGGGTTGTGAGATCATTCAGCTTTCTCCAATGCAGGGGCGATCACATCCATTTTCATGCCACGGGATCCTTTAATAAGGACCGAATCTTCTTTTTGTAAATGGTCTCTTAATACCTCAATAGCCTGTTCAGCAGTTGCTAATTGGGTGATCTTTTCCTCGGGGAAACCATGGGCTTGTGCTACTTTTGCGATCGTTTTTGCTCGTTCACCGATGACGATCAATTCATCGGCGACTGAGGCAGCACGAATCCCCACTTGTTCATGACCCGCTTGTTCATATTGGCCCAATTCGAGCATATCCCCTAATACGGCCACCTTGCGCCCTCCAAGGTCTTCTAATAAGTTTAGGGCTGCGAGGGTGGATTGAGGAGAGGCATTATAGGTATCATCGATCAGGGTTGCGCCGATGGCTGCTTTTACAGCGACAAGTCTAAATTGGGTATCGTTGAATTTTAGACCGCTGACAATTTCTTGCCAGGTTAATCCATCTGCGAGGCCTACTGCGGTTGCGCGCATGGCGGTATGGACAGAATGTTGTCCCAGCATGGGGACACTTAGATATATGCTGTCATTTTTATAATTTAATCGGAATCTGATTCCTTTTAAGCCCAAACTAGTGATCTCATCTGCCCAGAGGTCGGCTTGAGGACTAAGACCATAAAAAATTACCTTAGCTTTGGTTTTTTCAGCCATGGGTCTCACAAGCGGGTCGTCATAGTTTAAGATGGCAAATCCGTGTTCTGGGAGATATTCTACTAATTCTGATTTGCCTTTGGCAATTTCATCTTGAGAACCCGCTCGTTCTGCATGGACTGTTCCGATGTTTGTGATCACTCCAATGGTTGGCTGGGCAATTTCACATAAAAATTTGATTTCACCCGGTACATAAAATCCCATTTCTAATATGGCTCTTTGATGCGATTTTCTCAACCCTAAGATCGATAGGGGTAAACCAATCTCATTATTAAAATTCCCGAGATTTTTATGGGTTTTATAGCGCTGACGAAGCACATCGGCAATGATTTCTTTTGTAGTTGATTTGCCAACACTGCCGGTGATGCCAATCACCTTAATATCCAACTCATTGCGCCAATGGGCGGCAATCTTTTGTAGTGCGGATAAACTGTCAGGGACTCGAATGCAGAAAGGCATTTCGGGAAGTTCTGCCATTTCAGGATCAAAATCTTTGGTGAGGTCTAATACTCGGAATTGGGCCGATAAATCCTTATCTATCAAGGCGAAGTTCGCCTTATTTTCAAAGGCATTGGAAACAAAATCATGGCCATCCACATTTTCCCCGGGTAAAGCGATAAACAGACTTCCAGGGGAAACCTTGCGCGAGTCGATCACTGCCTCTGGAATTTCCTGAGATGCATTGTTTGGGGCACTATTTGTGAGGGCTTGGATCAAATCCGCTAATGTAAGCATTTCGATCTTTTAATTCTCCTTCAAACTTAAACGCACTTGATCTGGAGGTAAATCCATAAGGACCACAAGGCGTTCGACGATTTGAGAAAAGACTGGCGCAGCAGTTTTAGATCCCCAAATGGAATTGGGGGTTGCGGAGGGTTCTTCGATCCAGACATAGACTATAAATTGTGGGTCGTCAGTTGGTCCCCAACCTACAAAGGATGCGTTGGTGATCTCGCGGGTATATCCGTATTTTGTTGGAATTTCGGCAGTACCTGTTTTCCCGGCGATACGATAGCCATCGACTAAGGCATTGGATGCCTCTTTTTCGAGAGAGTAAGCCAAAATATCGGTAATGTTTTCAGCGGTTTCTTTGGAAATGGGAGATCCGGCATATTGAACATGTGTGGGGATTTGTGAGCCGTTATCTACAAATGCTTTTAGCACATGGGGTACGACCATTCGGCCTTCGTTTGCTAAGGCTGATACAGCCTGCATAATTTGGATGGGGGTGACGGAAACGCCTTGACCGAAGGTGTTTGTGCCAAGATCTGCGGGCCACCAATCATCATCGCCAGGTTCCTTTAATCGTCCGGTGACCTCGCCAGTAATGTCTACGCCTGTCACGTGTCCGAAACCAAAAGCATTCATATAGTCGTAGAAGGAATCTGCTCCCATTTCTGAGCCGATCCAAGCCAGACAAACATTCAAGGAATAACGCATACAGCCGACCATATCTTGTTCGCTATAGGCCAAGCCATCCCAGTTATTGATCGTAATGCCACCGACCTTGTAGTATCCGGGATCAAAGAAGATAGTGTCTCTTTCTACGGTGCCGTTGTCTAAGGCAGCAGCCATAGTAAATATTTTGAAGACAGAGCCAGGTTCAAAGGATTGACTGATGGCTCGGTTATAAGGAACAGGGGGATCATCCGCATTTTTAGGCGTTGGATAAAGTTCATCAAAAAGCCAATACTCGTTTAGGTTTAGTCTTGGGGTGGAAGCCATAGCCAAAATCTCGCCGGTCTTTGGTTCCATGACAATCACTGTTGCAGAACTTGCATCATATTTTTCTTTGGCTTCGTCGATCGTATTTTCAACCATTGCTTGAATTTCACGGTCGATGGTTAATACTAAACTTGCGCCAGAAGGGATATCTGGCAATTCATATACTCGATTTGGATCAAATGGAATCCAATATTTTTGTGGAATTCCAGCTAATAAGGAGTTGTAATATTGTTCGACTCCGTAAAAACTTTGGTTATATTGGGTCATGAACCCCAGGACACTTGAACCTAGATCTTGCTCAGGGTACCTGCGTTCGAGACTTGGACGAAAGTCTAATCCATGGAGACGGAGGTAATCATCGTTGCCTTCGGTTTGGGCATTTCGAGAATCGGCCACTTGCGATAGAAGTTCGAGTGCTAGATCGGACGGAATGCTGCGAGCAATGGGTAGGTAGGCGACAGCTGGAGAATAAGGGGTGCTGACAATGTTCATCACTTCGTTGAAGTCCAGCCCTAAAACAGTGCTCAGGGTCATGGAAATATCCCTTGCACCTTTGGTTGGATCAATAAATTGCAAATCTACACCAATTTCATATACAGTCTTGTTTCCAGCTAGCAAGTTTTCTTTGCGGTCATAGATCTGCCCGCGAGGAGGCAACACTTCAATTTCTTCCCCAGCATAGATTCCTTCGGCCAAACTGACGAAGGTTTCAGATTCGGGGCTGAGTTGAATTCTTATTGTTTGCAAGATTAAGATAGCAGCAATTACAAAAAATCCGATGCCTAACATTTGAAAACGCCAACTTTGTTCATTTTTCATGGGGCGTTTCCTCCGGATCTGACACCGGTTTGAACCCCAAATAAATAAATGGTCTCTTGAATCCATTCAAATAGGGAAATCGTATATTCACGAGGAAGATTAAAGAGATTTTCTGGAATTTGATTGCCAATGGGTGCTAATTCGGCAGTTTGTTTTCCACCATAGGCCTCGTATTGATAATATTCTGCTGTTCCGGGCATGATGAGTACAAACCCAGCTTCAAGGGCACGTCTTTCCATTTCTTCATTTGTTGTTAGGAAAGCTAATCTTGTATTCATATCTTCGATATCACGTTTCAAGATTTCTTTGTCATCTTGAATGTCTTGAATTTCACGTCCAAGAGCAGCAGCACGGGCGGTCACATTTAGATAGACCCCAGCAATGATGGCAATAAAAATGATGGTTGCTGAAAAGACCCCAATAAATTGGAGTTGTTTTCGCCAAGGGGCATTTTTATAGGCCTGTATCCACTGGTTTCTTCTCATATTTTTACTTCTCTACCTTTAAAAGGTTAAATGCAACCTTCATGCCACTATCTTCTCAATTACCCGCAATTTTGCGCTGCGGGCTCTTGGATTTTTGTTTACTTCAGCCGCACTTGGCAAGATTGGCTTTCGGTTGATCAATTTGATGGAAGCTTTTCGAATTACCGGTGAAAATGGCAAGCTTTCATCATGTTGGTCTCTGCTATGAGACCTAAAAAAGTGTTTTACGATCCGATCTTCCAATGAATGGAAGGAGATTACAGCAAATCGGCCTCCTGGAGCTAGAGCTTCAAGGGCTTGCGGTAAAACTTGTTCTATTGCATCCAATTCTCCGTTTACAGCAATTCGGAGCGCTTGAAAAGTTAATGTTGCTGGATGCAATCGACTTTTGTTTGGACCTTTTTGAGTTTTACTGATCAGATCAGCCAATTCTTTGGTGCTCTCAAAAGGTCTATTTTTTACGATTGCAGCAGCGATGCGGCGAGAGCGCCGTTCCTCTCCAAATTTGAAGATTACATCGGCGATCTCATCTTGATCCCAATTGTTGACAATATCCCCAGCAGTTAGGTGACTGCTCGGGTCGAAACGCATATCTAGGGGACCGTCTTCCCGAAAGGAGAATCCTCTATCTGCGGAATCAAACTGCATTGAGGAAGCGCCTAGGTCAATTACGATCCCATCCACGGTTTCCCAACCCTTGTTCGAGAGTTGATGAGATAGGCGGGTATAGGAAGCTAATACTGTGCTTGCCTGTTTGCCAAACTCAGTTAACCGTGATTGTGCCAGTGCCAATGCGATTGGATCTACATCCAATCCGAGCAATTCGCCATCTGGACGACTTGCATCTAATAGACCCCAAGAATGCCCCCCCGCACCAAGGGTAAGATCTACATATCGTTTTTTGCGTCCCGGTTGGATTGCCTGTATAATTTCTTGGTAAAGTACCGGCAGGTGGGGGCGCTGGGACTCTCCTGAGTTTTCCATTATGTTTGCTCAGGAGCCAACGATAGACCTTTAAAACGTTGGGCATTGGCCTCAGTATCTTTTAATTTTTCGTATTGAGCATCCCAAGAATCGTCCGGCCAGATTTCGAAGTAGTCGCCGACGCCGACCAGTACGACCTCATTTCTTAATTCTGACAGCTCTCTGAGAAATTGAGGAAGAAGGATTCGTCCGTTTTTATCCGGATCGATATAGCTTGCGGTAGAAAATAATAATCTTCTTAATTCTCGGGCTGTAGATTCTGTGAGACTCATTTGGTTGACCCGCTTACTTATGGCTTGGAAGGTAGGTGCAGTAAGCACCATGAGGTTTTTTTCAAAACCCTGGGTGACATAGGCGCCTTCTGCCAGCATTTCTCGGTAACGCACCGGAATGGTGAGGCGACCCTTTTCATCGATATTATGGCGATACTGGCCCAAGAACATATGTGCTAACTTCCTTTTAAATAACAATAGGAACGAAGATCGCTTCGTCCCACATTAATCCACTTTAGCCCACAAGTATCCACATTGTAGCTTAATATGGGAATCGAATCAAGCGCGCGATCCACTAAATGCTATTTATTGGGAAATTGGTCGTGTAATGAATTTAGGACAAACTTGGGAGTTTTTGTAAAAAACTAGGGGTTATTGGTTAAGAATTCGGGAAAGTTAATTCCAATCTTTTTGGATTAGTTATCAGTTTTGTAAATTTTAAAACAAATCTGTGGGTTGTAAAAAGTAGGATTCTGACCTTATAATACAGATATTATTAATTTCTATTATTTGTTTGGAGTGTTCTCATGAAATATTTTTCTAATGAAAAAGCCCAAGGTCTTTTAGAATACGCATTAATATTGATGCTGGTGGTGATGGTGGTAATGATTATGTTAATTATCCTTGGGCCAGCTGTGGGAAATATGTATAGTAATATTATTGTGAATTTTTAGGGTGGAAATTTAAAAAAGGTCCATCAAACGAAATTGTTGAAAAATAATATTGATGGCGCGGTGAGCTGTGCGGCCCAGTTTGCATTTCCCGCTTGAGTGTGGACTTCTTAACTATTAAGGGTGAAGTAAGTTTTTTGCCATTTGATAAATAACCTCTATTTTCATTTTTATGGAATAACATTAAAAAAAACTAGTAATTTTTTTGGGGGTAATGTATTGGGTGGATATTAATTGGGGGAAGAGATTAATTTGCTCTTATGCTAGAATACATATCGAATTTGGATAAGCGAAAATGCTTTTTATTTAATCGAAAAAAGTGTTAGAAAAGCAAGGAGTTGATATGTGTCCCAGTCAAAATTACTCTCATCTCTATAATGGTTTAGATGTCGATACTCCTTTGATCGATGGCAGCACGACAAGATATATTAATTTTGATAATGCTGCTTCCACACCTCCGTTGAAAAATGTACAGCAGGCAGTGGACGAATTCCTAAAATATTACAGCAGTGTGCATAGGGGAACCGGATTCAAAAGTCAGCTTTCTACTCATGTATTTGAAGAAGCACGAGAGATCGTGATGGAATTTGTGGGAGCCGATCCGGCAAGTCATACGGTGGCTTTCGTTAAAAATACCACTGAAGCCTTGAATAAATTAGCCCGCCGTTTTCCCTTTACCCCAGAAAGAAATGTAGTGATTACCTCAGGCATGGAGCATCATTCGAATGATCTTCCCTGGCGTGAGAATGCGGAGACGGTGCATGTAAATATCTTAGAAGATGGTCGGTTGGACCTTGATGATTTTGATGCGAAGTTAGCGACATACGGGGAGCGGGTTGCCTTAGTGACGATCACCGGCGGGAGCAATGTTTCGGGATATATCAACCCGATCTATGATCTTGCTGAAAGAACCCATGCTGTGGGTGCAATGTTTTGTGCTGATTGTGCCCAATTGGCTCCCCATAGAAAAGTGGATATGCTGCCTTTGGATGACCCCCGACATTTAGATTTTATTTCCCTTTCTGCTCATAAATTTTATGCCCCCTATGGGTCTGGCGCATTGGTAGGCCGCACCGATGTATTCTCACAAGGAACTCCCGATATGGTGGGTGGGGGTGTAGTGCAAATTGTGATGTTGGATGATGTGGTTTGGGCTGCGCCCCCAGACAGGGAAGAAGCTGGTTCACCCAACCATGTGGGGGCAATTGCGATGGCGGCGGCATTGGTTCAGCTTGAAAAAATTGGGATGGAAAATGTGGCGGCGCATGAGGCAGAACTCACAGAATATGCTTTAACAAAATTGGCAGAGATCCCAAAGGTTGTGGTCTATGGGAATAAAGATCCGAAGGATGCCCCCAATCGTTTGGGTGTAATTCCATTCCAATTGGAAGGGATTAGTCACTTTTTAGTAGCAGCGATATTGGGGCATGAGTTTGGAATAGGGGTTCGGAACGGCTGTTTTTGTGCCCATCCATATATATTGCATTTACTGGGGGTGGATGAGGAGCATGCTATGCAAACGCGGGATGAGATCGTAAGCAATAATAGAGCCAATATGCCAGGATTGATCAGAGCATCGTTTGGGCTATACAATACGATTGAAGAAGTTGATTTTTTGGTGGATGCTTTAAAAAAGATCTCTGCCGGGGAATATTCCGGAAAATATACCCAGGATACTCCTTCTGGTGAATTCCACCCGGATGGATATACACATGATTTTGAAGCATTTTATTCGATCAAGGATTATGTAGACTAAGGCCCAATTTATATGAATTTTCAAAAGGACAGACCAAGCTGGTTTGTCCTTTTTTTTGTTACAATCCAAAGATGGGAAAAATCAAGCCATTCTTCGAACAAGTTTATGCAGTGATTCGTTTAATTCCTAAAGGGAAGGTGACCAGTTATGGGCGGATCGCGAATATGCTGGATGCTCCGAGGGGGTCAAGAGCAGTGGGGTATGCCCTAAGAGCATTGAAATATAAGAGAAATGACCCCGATTATGAAGGAATCCCTTGGCAGCGTGTGGTTAATGTGCAAGGTGAAATTAGTTTGCCGGGAATTGGAAAACAGATGCAAGTTGAATTATTAGAAGAAGATGGCGTCAAATTTTCATCGAAAGGACGAATTGATCTGAAGCAATATCTTTGGGAAGGAATGCTTCCCCATGAAATAAAACCCCTGATAGGGATAGAAGAGGAAAATGATGGCGGACAAAGATAATGTGAGAACTTATACTTGGGATGATCCCAAAGAAATTCTAGAGGAAGCTGCTGGGAAAACTGGATTGGATTATTTAAAATTGATCGAAGAAAAGGGGGTCAGCGCGAACCCTTTTTGGCAGACGATCGGAGTAAAGAATTTTGAAGTTTTAGAACCCGGAAAGGTTCGATTTATAGCTTTACCCGAAGATTTCCATTCAAATATTATAGGTTCTGTGCACGGTGGTTTCGCGGCAAGCTTATTAGATTCAGCACTTGCCACTGCGGTGCATACTCTAATACCCATCGCAGGGAAAATGACCACGATCCAGATGAATATTAACTATGTGCGGGCGATAAAGGTGGGGCAGGGCGAAATCTATTGTGAAGGGGAAGCAGTTCATGTCGGAAAGCAAATGGCTACGGCGGAAGCAAAGGTCATTGATGGGGAAGGAAAAATTTATAGTCATGGCACTGCCACATTATTAATTTTGAAGTAATCTAATTTCTGTTGGTTCAAATTGGGGGAAAAGAGACGAGTGGCCTGGTCAGAACGAATAATCAACGATATTTAAGGAAGGCAAGCTGGGAAAATGGACAACCGCATCAATTGTTCTTCTGATTAAATTTTTTGGTTCCATTCAGGATTTCCATATTTTTCAGTGACCAGTATTTCTGATTGATCGATCTCAGCGTGGGTTAATTCACTTTGGGTAAATTGAATATTTAATTCCTTTGAGAAAGCGCTCTCCATTGCATTTGCTGCGTCCTCCCATGTAATTTTTTGACCCAAAGCATATTCAATTGTGGTTGCCCGAGCGAGCAATTTTTCAGCAGCAGAGTTTCTTTTATCTTCCTCCTGGTAAACGAGCGCTTGGGTTATTCGGGTAAGGTCTCCGGAAAGGGGCAGGGTGCCGTGCTGCAAGACCCCCTCTTTTCTGCGGGCTTGGGCGCTGCCGACCAATTTTTTTCCATCGATGGTGATCTCATAATGGGAGGGGACATCAAAACAAACCGGATCGTAGCCAGAATCAGATGGGGTCTTTTCTTTTGGCAAAGCCTTGACCGATAATTTTAGGTTCTCCAAAGTGAGCATTAAGGCTTGTGATAGTCGTTGATAACTGGTGAGGATACCCCCCTCAAGGCGGGGTTCAGTTTTAGGGCCAATGACTGAATAGGTTAGCTCATCTGTATGGAGAATTGCGCGGCCACCGGTCACTCTTCGGACAACTTCCCAGCCATTGCTTGATAGAGCATTTTCGTGGACATCTTTATAGGATTGGGCATAGCCTAAAGATAAGCAGGGAGGATCCCAGGAATAGAGTCTTAGTGTTGGGGGAACTTCTTGGCGGCCAACGGCTTGGAGAATGGCTTCGTCTACGGCCATATTCCATGCGCCCGAGGCTGGGGGCGTTTTAATTAATCTCCAATTTGATCTGGGGAGTTCCATAAATATCCTTAATTTAAACGAAAAACTATTGGAAACGAGAAATTTATTGAATTATTTCCTAGTTGTTTAATACTTGATTCAATTCTTTTGCAACCTGCTGAAGAATGCCCTCGGGGTAAGTGGTCAATGGCGCTTTGGTGGACCAGAGGGGAAACCCGTGCATGACACTGAGCAACGATTTAATGGATGAGGGGAAAGGTTGATATCTTTCACCAATAGTTCTTGCTTTAGTCACTTTTTCTTGTAATTTTTCTGTTGGCTTCCCATTTTGGTGTGCATCCCAAATAAATCTTAATTGGGGGGAGATGAGATTTGCCATAGCTGTGATACAACCGTCCCCATTAATTTTCATATTATCGGCTAATAACCGATCATTACCGACTAGGACTAAGCGGTCCTCGAGTATCTCTGAGATTTCTTTGGCATGGTCCAGATCGCCACTGGAATCCTTGATGCCACCAAATTTATTTGGATAGGCATCTCGAAGGCGTTTAAGTAGAAGGGCAGATAATCCTACCCCCGATACTTGGGGGATATGGTAACCGAAGAGCCAACCACCTTCTGAAACACTTTTATTAATGACTTGGCTGAACCATTCAAATAAGCCTTGTTCACTAGCCGTTCGAAAATAATAAGGAGGAAGGGTGACAACAGCTTCAAAACCAAGGTCAAAAGCGATCTTATTTAGCTCAATGGTCTGTTCGATACTTGGACTTCCAGTGCCAGCCATAAAGCGAAAATATGGATACTCTTGTTTGATCTTTATGGCTTCCGTCCAAAATTCTCGCCGTTCTGCGGTACTGAAGGAAGGACCTTCACCGGTGGTACCGGATAATAAAACACCATGACAGCCTCTTTTGGCAAAGAATTTCATCAATTGGGGAATGGCTTCTAGATCGATGGTGAAGTTATCCTTCAATGGTGTTACAGCTGCTACATATATTCCGGCTAAGGCTTTGTTTCGCATGGTAAGTTCCTGGTTTCGTTTGTTTTAATTGCTTGTATTATAATCTTTGCTTAGCATAACTGAAATACTAAATGTTTTTTAGTACTACATATTCTGGAGTGAAAAATTATTTATGACCGTTCCTAATTGGGTGCAGGATGCCATTTTTTATCAAATATTTCCAGATCGATTTCATTTAGGAAACCCTGAGAATAAATCCTCGCGCCTGCAAGCTTGGGGAAGTGAGCCGAACAATAAAGGTTTTATGGGTGGTGCTCTTTTAGGGATCATTCAAAAATTTGATTATTTACTCGATCTGGGGATCAATGCGATCTACCTTAATCCTATATTTTCTTCGGCAGCAAATCATCGTTATCATACCAATGATTATTATAAGATCGACCCAACACTTGGGACGATGGCAGATTTTAAATCTTTGCTTGAGGTGGCCCATCAAAATAATGTGAAAGTAATTTTGGATGGGGTGTTCAATCACACCGGGAGAGGATTTTTCGCATTCAATGATGTATTAGAGAATGGACCTCAATCTCGATATTTGGATTGGTACCATGTCAATAATTTTCCGCTCAATGCTTTTAGCGAAGGAAAGGCTGAAAATTATCAGGCATGGTGGAATATCAAAGACCTGCCGAAGTTGAACACCGACACGAAAGCCGTACGAGAATATTTGATGGATGTGGCTAAATATTGGATTGAGCAAGGGGCTGATGGATGGCGATTGGATGTGCCCTCTGAAATTGATGATGATGAATTTTGGGAAGAGTTCCGTTCAGTGGTGAAATCCGTGAATCCTGAGGCTTATATCGTAGGGGAGATTTGGGAGCTTGATCCACGATGGGTGGGGGATAAACATTTTGACGGATTAATGCATTATCCATTAAGAAATGCAGTTTTTGACCTGCTTGTCGGTGGAAATCCGATTCATGGATTTGCAGATAAGATCGAAAATTTTCAATCAGTATATCCAAAAGAAAATGTGATGGTAATGTATTTAGCCCTCGGTTCACATGATACCCGCCGATTAATAAATAAATTTGAAGGGTCTGTTGATAAGGTAAAGTTGGCTACGATGATCCAATTTTCTTATCCGGGCGCACCGGCTATCTATTACGGCGATGAAGTTGGGATGGATGGGGGGGAAGATCCAGATAACCGAAGAAGTTTTTCTTGGAATGAAAACGATTGGAATCATGATTTGCGGGCATATTTTAAAAAGCTGATTCAAATTCGAAAAAATTCAGCAGCATTGAGAAGGGGGGATTTCAAACGTATATATATTGAGGAGGGGGGATCGGTCTACGCGTATGCACGAATTTTGGGGGATGAAAAAGTACTGATTGCGATCAATGCGGATGAAAATGAAAAAAGTATTGAGTTACCGGTGAATGAACTAGGATGGGAGAACGGAATTGAAATGGAAAACCTTCTGAGCGGCGATAGATATGGTATAAACGATGGAAAAATTCGAATTAATTTGCCCCCTTGGGGTGGGTTAATGATTGGATAATAAAATAAATATTTCTTTAGGAGAATTGATGAGTAAGAAAAAAATATGTATTGTTTGTGAAAAAGATAGTGATATGATTCCATTGATCAAGTTTAAATTTAAAGGGGAAAAATATTCAATTTGCTCAGAACATTTGCCGATCTTAATTCATAAACCCCAAGAGTTGGCTGAGAAGCTGCCACAGGCCGAAGATCTACCTGCTGGAAATCACGATCATTAAAATCTAGCTACTTAAATAAAAAAAACCTGCAATTATATAATTGCAGGTTTTTTTGTTTCTAAGTTGGGGAAATTTCAAATACGCAGGCTTTGTTTCCCATAGCCAGGCAACTAATTTCTTTGACGTTCCAAATATCACCGGTAGCCCATTTAGTAACAGCTTCTATTGCACCCACGGCGGTCAAACAATAAGACTGATCCGCATGCACACCGGCGCAATATGGACATTGGAAAGCTGCAAAATAGATCTTATCTTGATCTTCTTTAACCTCAGATTCCACATGCACGATATGCTTTGCAGCCAATTTGACTACATTGAGGGTTGTTTTAATTCGTGCTGCAGGAGCCATGGCTTTCAAGGCCAACCCTGCTGCACTGAGGGCGGTGGGGTAGGCTTCATTCCATTTCTGGAACTGAACTCGCCCGGTTCTTTTAAGGATGGCGGTGGCCCCCCGTTTACCGTAAATATCGAAAAAGGCTTCAGTGACCTGACCCACATCACCAAAGGTAGGTTTTTGTCCATCGACCACTTTTCCATTCACTAATAGATAATCTAGATTTGCGTGTTTAACGACTGAGTTGACCCCTGCTTCACCTAATATTTCGCTAACAGCATCAATGGCGACATCAAGGGCTTCTTTCGGAAGTATTTTTGAAGAATCGTTTGCCATATTTTTTCCTTTTTTGTTTTCCTAAATTATTGTAAACCAAAAGGATTATTCTTCACAAGGTTTTAAGAATAAATAAAATCTCGTATAAAGTGAAAAACTGAATTCTTACAGAATTGATATTTTTTGTAGAGTTAAGGTTTGGTGATTACACCAAAATGATTCCCAACAGGTCTTTCTGTGCCAGGGCTTCCTTGATGAATGGGTGAATTGAGAATTTTTGCTTGACCATTTTCATCAGCGATAACGAGGGTAGATGAACCCCCACCGTCCATATTCATTGCGTTGAAAACGTTAAATTCTAAAAGAATAGCGGCGATCTCTTTTAAACTCGCCCCTTCACTATATCCGGATTGACGTCCGTCGACGACAACGATAACCATGTTATGTCCATATTGATCGATGCCAACTGTTGTTCGCGGGTTAAGACTATCGTCTAGATCATCTTTTACTTGCCCATGGTAAATGATCCAATCGAGGCCAGAGACGGCATTGTATAGATCGCCGATCGGATCTTCCATGTTTGCCCGGTTATTTTCCGAGATAAATAGGGTGGGATATTTTCCGGTTGCTGGGCCATACTGAACTCCCTTAGAAGCAGCGAAACCATTAGGGCGGACGGAAGAACCCGAAAAGGGATATGAAAGGGGGCCAAGTGACAGCCAGGGAGAAAAACCGTCAGCATTGATGGCGATAAAAAGATTATTCTCCTCTAGGAATTCCGATGTAGTTTTTGCTTTTATAGGCAAAGCAGCATTTGGATCTGTAGGTTCTGAAACTTTGTGGATTAAGCCCCCAGATAACAAGTTTATTTTCACGATATGAATGACCATCGGGCGGGGATCATTGGTGACGCGGCGAATATATTCAATGCCCTCGAATAATCTTTCTTCTGTATTACTTGGTTGGGAAGCGGAAAATAATCCGCCACTAAATCGGCAAGAAAGGAGGGTAAATAACAAAACAATAATAATCAGAAGGGGGGTTTGTTTTTTGCTCATTGGTTGTTCCGGGGGGGGAGGGGATTTATCTATGAATTCCGAGATTTTCACAATAATAGCATCATTTTGAGAAAAGGGTACATTAACAAAAAAATGCGGATAATGTAATTATCCGCATCAATTCGATTATTTTAGATTCAGATCAAGGTACTAAATATTCTAATTCTTTTTCTTTCATTGCATTAAACGAAGCGATTGATACCTCTAACATGCCAAGGTCAGGTTCGATCGTAGTCAGTCGCTGCATTGCCATGTTGGGGCGGATCATAAAACGAACGATCGGACTTTTTAGATTGTTGGCGGTCCAGCGAATGTATTCATAAGATAGGCTGGCTAACACAGGCACCATAGAAATTCGCAATGCTAGACGGATCCAAATATTGGGCATTGGGCCGAGCAAAGAAAAGAATAAGATCGAGATGAGCATGACGGTGAGCAAAAAGCCAGTGCCGCATCGGGGATGTTCGAGGGAATATTTTGCCACATTCTCTGGTGTGAGTTCTTCCCCCGCTTCGAAAGCGTTGATCGTTTTGTGTTCTGCCCCGTGGTACATAAATACACGCTTAATATCAGAAATTTTCCCGACTCCCCAGATGTATCCAATCAATATTGAAAGACGAATGCCCCCTTCTATGAGATTGGCGACCCAATTATTGTCCACACCCAACCAGGTTTCAATGAGATGAGAACCTGTTGCAGGGAGAACAAAGAATAAGCCAATAGAAAAAACTAAAGAAATACCAAGAGTGAGATAAAGCGCCCAACCTTCTAATTGTTCTTCTTCCTCCCCTTGGGTATTTGCGGAAATGGTGAGCGCACGCATACCTAATCCCATTGAATCCCAAAGTAATATTAATCCACGTAGGAAGGGAATCTTAACAATATTGGTTTTGTAAATGCCACCGAGAGGTTCGGTATGAAGCACAATATTGTCTTCAGGGTCGCGCATAGCGATTGCCACTGCTCTGGCCCCACGCATCATCACGCCTTCGATGACGGCTTGACCACCATAATTAGGTAATTTATCGGTCATATTTAGTTTGCCACCAAATTAGCGAAGAAATGGATGAGGGTATCGATACCCTTATACCAAGGCCCAAGGGTTAATTTTTCATTGGGGGCATGTAGGTTATCGTCGGGTAATCCAAATCCGGTCATGACCGAATCGACTCCGAGAATTTCCATCATTTGGCCGACGACTGGAATTGAACCACCTACTCGATAATAAAGAGGGCGCACATCCCAGACTGTTTCCATTGCCTTTGCAAGGGCTTTTACGCCATCTGAGTCACGGGAGGTCAGCGAGGGTTTTGCGCCAGTATGTTCATCCAATGTCCATGTAACACCTGGTCGAATATTTTCTTCGATATATTGGATTAGTTGTTTTTTGACTTGTATAGGATCTTGGTTCGCCACCAAGCGCATGGAAATTTTTGCCATGGCTTTTGCAGGAAGTACTGTTTTACTTCCTTCTCCGGTAAAGCCAGAGAGAAGACCATTGACATCTAAGGTAGGGCGACCCCCCGTATGTTCTACCGGGGTATAGCCTTTTTCTCCCCATAATTTCGGGGAACCAGTTTGCTCGAGATAGAAGGCTTCGTCTTGGGGAAGCCGGGCTAATTCTTTACGTTCCTCGTCATCTAGCTCAACAACACTGTCATAAAAATTGGGCAGAGTAATTCGGCCATTTTCGTCGTGCATGCCGCCGATCAAACGTGCCAGTTCATTGGCGGGATTTAATACGGCCCCACCAAATTGACCAGAGTGTAGATCCCCGGCTGGGCCGAATAAGGTGAGTTCTAAATAGGCTAATCCGCGCAAGGAATAAGGGATGGTAGGTAAATCTTCCGCAAGAATTCCACCATCAGGATTGAGGGCAAAATCACATGCGAATAAGTCCTTATTATTTTCAATAAACTTTCCCAATGAAGGTGAGCCAATTTCCTCTTCTCCTTCAAGCAGCCATTTGATATTGATAGGCATGCCGCCCTGTTTCATCCAGGCTTCGACGGCATGAATGCTGGCCATTACTTGACCTTTCATGTCGGAAGTGCCGCGACCAAAAAGTTTGCCATCGCGAATTTCTGCTGCAAAGGGATCAGATTCCCATAACTCGATCGGGTCGGTGGGCTGCACATCATAATGTCCGTAGATAACCACTGTGGGTTTGTCATCTCCAGCGGTAAGAAAATCTGCGTAAACTACGGGGTGCCCACCGGTGGGCATGATCGATACATTGTTCATGCCGATACCTTTTAATTTATTGGCTAAATATTCGGCAGCTTTTTGCATATCCCCTTTGTGCTCAACATCGGTTGAAACTGATGGAATGCGAACCAGTTCAATTAGTTCATCGCGAAATCGATTTTCATTTTCGTGAGCGAAATTAATCGCTGAATTTAATTTGTTAGTCATTGTCATCCTTCAAAAAAGTTTTTATTTATTATTTGTTAAATTTAATCTTCCTAAATTTCTAGAGGAAAATTGTAATTGATTTATTAGTTCTTGTGTGAAGAAATGAATCATTACCAATATAAATAATATTGATAATTGAAATAAAGAAGTATTTATTAATCAGAGATGGCATCACTGATGGCCTGCAAGGAAACAGCATAACGATATTCAGTGTTTCGATGTCCGTCTTCAAACTCTTCATATTGGAATGGAATATCCAGCTTTTCTAATCGTTCAGCCAGAATTCGGGCTCCGTAAAGTAGGTTATATTCATCGTAAATTCCACAATCGAAAAATAGAAGGTTGAGAGATTTTAATGCCTCAGTATGGTCCTTCACAATTTCTACCGGGTCATGGTCTAACCATTTTTGCCAGATTTCTGGGTGCAGCTCACCTGTATTTGGATTGAAGGGGAGATCAAAGCCAAAAGGAGAGTCAGGGTTGGGGGAATAACATGCCGCCATTGCGGCAACAGCCAAGGCATAAAATGAGGTGCCTTTTCTAATCGCGGCTTTAGGGTCTTCTAATAAGTCCATCAAACCCTCTGGTCCGGCTTTTTCATAATATTTACAGAATTTAGGAATATCTGGTTTATAGTTCATTTCAAAATAATTGTCCCCACTATGGCAGGCGATCATGCTAAAAATGTTCGAGAATTTCATGCCAAAATGAAGGGCTGAGAATCCCCCAGAGGAAAAGCCGGCTATAGATCGATGGTCCTTGTCTGCAAGGGTGCGATATTTTGAATCCACATAATCTACAATCTCAAGAATATAGTCTTGATAGTTTCCTTGAGCGGGAGTATTGAGATATTGTGCCCCCCCATAACGGCTGGTGCCATCCGGAAAAGCCAAGATCATCGGTTTGACTTTTCCCTCTCCGATCAACCTGTCCATACGATCTTGCATATTTTCATCCCAGAATGAATCGTTCAATAATTTTTGACCACGTCCAGCAAAACCCACTAATATGTAAACCACTGGATATTTTTGATCGCCTTCTTCATAACCGGGGGGTACATAAATGGGCAATTTCCGGGTAGAAGGATCACCGAGGGGATTTCCTTCTAGAGATTTACTTGGGAATATATCAACAATAATTTTAGATGACATAAACTCTCCTAAAATGAGAAATTAATCTTTAATAAATGCGAAACCTTATGGCTTTTTATCCTTGTGTATACAAGCTTTTTACCATTATAACCTTTCATGCTACAATCTTAAATCAAGTTAGGAGAGGCTTTTATGGTGAAGAATCAATTGCCAAAGTGGTTAACATGGGGGCGAGAAATTCAAGCGATCTCACAAACTGGCTTGGCTTATGTGGAAAATGAATTTGATATCCAGCGCTATCAACGTTTGCAGGAAATTTCTGCTGAGATTATCTCTGAATATACCGGTTTGGGAGTAAGCGAATTAGTGCAGGACTTTAATGCTCAGATGGGCTATGCCACGCCAAAGGTTGATCTCCGTGGTGCGGTTTTTAGGGATAGAAAACTGCTCATGGTAAATGAAAAAGCAGATGGCAGCTGGGCTATGCCGGGAGGATGGGCGGATGTAGGTGATGTACCCTCATCAGGAACAGAAAGAGAGATATTGGAAGAAACTGGCATTATTGCAAGAGCCATAAAATTGATAGGGGTTTATGATAATAATCGGGTTGGAGATTTGAGAATACATCACGCCTTTAAACTGGTTTTTTTATGTGAATATTTGGAAGGGGAACCCACACCAAGTAATGAAACGCTCGATGTGCAGTATTTTGAGCGAAATGAAATTCCGGACCAACTTTTGGGAACTCGGACAACTGTGAGGCAAATTGAGGATGCCTACGCAGCTCTGGCAGATAATAAAATAGCAGCGGTATTTGATTAGGAGAGACGATGCTCATTACAAACGGAAAATTGATCACCTGGGGAGAAGAAAATGAAATTTTGGATGGACAAGCTATATTGATTAAAGAGGGGTTGATCTCTGAGATTGGGTCTCAATCAGATTTAGTCGAAAAGCATCCTTCAGTAGAACAGGTGGATGCGAAAGGTCAATATGTAATGCCAGGAAATATCTGCGCACATACTCATTATTATGGGGCTTATGCGAGAGGAATGGCGATACCTGGCCCAGCGCCTAAAGATTTTCCGGAAATATTAGAAAAACTTTGGTGGCCGCTGGACAAAGCCCTGGATGAAGAAAGCGTGCGGTCATCTGCAGAGGTGCATCTGGTGGATGCGATTAAGCATGGCACGACCACGTTGATCGATCACCACGCCTCCCCGAATTTTATAGACGGATCATTAGATGTGATCGCTGAGGCAGTGGATCGATCAGGATTAAGATCGGTATTATGCTATGAGGTTTCTGATCGAGACGGGACAGCAAAAGCAGAAGCGGGCATATCGGAAAACACCCGTTTTATTCAGCGATGCATCGAAGAGAATGTGGCAGGGGGTCGGGTTAAGGGTACTTTTGGATTGCACGCGAGTCTAACTCTTGAGGATGACACCCTGGAAGCTTGTAAAGCTTCGGTTTCTGAGGATGTAGGTTTCCATATTCATGTTGCAGAACATCAGGTAGATCAAGATGATAGCTTGAAAAGGGGGGGGCTGCGGGTGGTGGAGCGGTTAGAAAAATTTGGCATATTAGGACCAAATACGATCGTAGCCCATGGGGTTCATTTAGAAGAATCCGAGATGGAAACCTTGGCGGGAACCAATACCTGGTTAAGCCACCAGCCTCGATCGAACATGAATAATGGGGTGGGGGTTGCGCAAATCGAATTGATGTTGGAAAAAGGGATCAAGGTTTGCTTGGGGAATGACGGATTTACGCAGGACATGTGGAGTGAATGGAAGACGGCTTATTTATTACATAAAGCCTGGCATCAGGATCCTCGGCGAATGAACGGGATGGATGTGGTTCAAATGGGTGTCACCAATAATGCGGCCCTGGCAAAGCATTTTTATCAAACTCCCTTTGGTGAAATTTCAAAAGGGGCTGCGGGAGATTTGATCTTTGTGGATTACCACCCCAATACGACAATGACTTCGGGAAATGTGCCCTGGCATATCTTGTTTGGGTTCAATGAGAGCATGGTCACCAGCACAATTGTGGCTGGAAAAATGTTGATGCAGGATCGAAAATTATTGACATTGGATGAGGAAGAAATTGCAGCTAAAGCTAGAGAACAAGCCCCGGCAGTTTGGGCGAGATATCAAGAATTTGTTGGATAGAAGTGAAACGACAATAATTTAAATATAAAGACTTGAGGAGAAAAAATGGATAAACCTACAATCGCCATACTTGGCGGCACGGGCAAAGAAGGTCCTGGATTAGCAATGCGCTGGGCTCATGCAGGATATAAGGTATTGATCGGGTCACGACAAGCTGAGAAAGCAGAAGCTACAGCAGAGGAACTTAATGAAAAATTGGGGATCGATAGTATTGAAGGCTATGTGAATGAGGAAGCGGCAAAGCTATCAGATATTAGTGTTTTGACAGTTGTGCAGGCAGCGCATCAACCAGCTTTGCTGGGATTGAAAGAGGCATTACAAGGGAAAATATTGGTGGATGCAACTGCTAGAGTGGAATTTAGAGATCCGAAACCGCCGACTCAACCATCTGCTGGGCGAATTGGGCAAGAAATCTTGGGAGAAGGTGTCCGCGTTGTTGCCGCATTCCAGAATGTGCCTGCCTCAGCCTTGAAAAAGAATTTGGATCAACCAGTTAAGACCGACGTACTGATCTGTTCGGATGATGTGGATGCGGCTGAGCAGGTTGTTGGATTGGCAGAGGCGGGGGGGATGACCGCATATTTTGCGGGGGGTCTTGATAATGCGGTGGTGGTGGAGGGAATTACAGCTCTTTTAATTGCAATGAATAAACATTATAGCGGGCATGGGACTGTACAAATTACAGGAATAAGCAAGGAATGACCCTTTCTATTTCGGCAATATTGGATATTCCCATGATAAAAGAGGGAGATTCTTTACCGCATATAATTATACAATCAATAGATAATATGCAAATACAATTGCAAAATGACGATGTGATTGTATTGGCTCAAAAAATTGTTTCTAAAGCTGAAGGAAGGATGGTTGATCTTCGAGAAGTGAAACCGAGTGCGGAAGCCATTGCTCTGGGGGGGGAAACTGAAAAAGATCCCCGCTTAGTCGAAATGATCCTACAGGAAAGTAATTCGATTGTTCGGAAAAGACCAGGATTGATTATTGCTGAACATAATCAAGGATTTATTTGTGCGAATGCAGGTATTGATCATTCGAATGTGGCTGGATCCTCCGATTTTATTTTGCTGCTACCGGAGGATTCCGATGAGTCAGCTGGAAGAATCCGGCAAGAATTGGAAGATGCCACTGACTTGAGATTAGCCGTTTTGATCATTGATTCTCACGGGCGCGCATGGCGGAATGGCACGGTGGGTATTAGCATCGGGCTTTCGGGTTTGCCAGGAATTGTAGATAAACGCGGCAGTAAGGATATGTTCGGATACGAGTTAAAGGTCACAGAAATTGGTGTGGCGGATGAATTGGCTGCGGCTGCATCGTTAATGATGGGACAGGTTGCGGAGGGAACACCCGTTGTGCACGTGAGAGGATTTCCATACAAATTGAGAGATGCGAATTTAGAAGAATTGTTGCGCGAAAAAGATCGAGATATGTTTAGGTAAAGTGTATGCATGGGTTGGTCTCACTTTTAGATAAAAAATATAGCCAAGAAGTTGAAGATATTTGGGACCAATTAGAAGCAGAATGCGGTCTGTCGGGCATTCGCGTGAGTCCTTATCCACATTTTTCATGGCAAGTAACGGAAGAATATAATTGGATGGGGATTGAAGAAGCAATGAAAGAAATTGCCTTGAAGATCAAACCATTCACGGTTCAGGCTACTGGGATCGGGATATTTAGTGGGGAAAATTCTCCTTTGCCGGTCATCTATATTCCCGTGTTGAGAACTGCGTCGATCAACTCTATCCATCAGTATATTTGGAAACGAACCGAAAATTTTATCGAGGGAGCAAATCCTTATTATTTTTCCCATTCTTGGATGCCCCATATTTCGCTTGCGTATCAGGATGTGAATTCGAAAAATATTATTTGTGCAATGAAGCAATTGGCATTTCGAAATATTAATTGGACGCTCACAATTGATAATATTTCTTTGATCAAAGAAGCAGAAGGAGATGTGGGGAATTTGGTACATCGTTTTAATTTCCAAGCCTGATCATGTTAATTATTTTCTAATTGTTATGAATTAAAATTAAAGAGAAAATTTGTTGGAGAAAAAAATGAGTTTGATTCCCGAATCCCACAAAGATCTATTAGAAGATAAAAGTAAAGCCTTGGGTTTTATTGCCACAACCATGGCAGATGGTTCTCCGCAGGTATCTCCCGTTTGGTTTAATTGGGATGGAGAATTCGTCTACATTAATTCTACTCAGGGCAGGGTAAAAGAAAAAAATATGCGCGCCCGTCCTCAAGTGGCGATGACGATCATGAAATTGGATTCGCCATACCGGTATTTGTTATTGCGTGGAAAAATAATAGATGTTTCTACGGAAGATGCCGAAGCACATATCCATGCGCTTTCGCAAAAACATACAGGGACCGATTGGAATATTCCTGAAGGCCAGGTAAGGATGAAGTTTAAATTTAAAGTTGAAAAGGTATTTAAGAGTGGATAATTTATTAGGGGTGATTAAGGATTTTTGTAGATGAAGGTAGTTGCATTTGCCGGTGGGGTGGGCGGAGCGAAATTAGCAGATGGGTTGGCAAGAAGTCTTCCTCCCGAAGATCTCACCGTTGTTGTGAATACTGCGGATGATTTCGAACATTTTGGATTGAAAATCTCCCCAGATCTGGACACTGTTTGTTATACGCTTGCCGGATTGGCAAATCCTGTAACGGGTTGGGGGAGGATGGGGGAAAGTTGGCAGGTGTTAAAAAATCTTGAAAAATTATCTGCCCCGAATTGGTTCCGTCTTGGAGACCAAGACCTAGCAACTCATTTAGAACGAAGTCGTCGCATTGTCCTAGGGGAGAGCTTGTCTGAAGTTGCCGCCCATTTTTGCATGGCATGGGGAATTAAGTCTAAAGTTCTTCCGATGAGTGATCAAGTAGTTTCCACAATGGTCGCTGTGGAGGGTGGGGAGCTAAGCTTCCAAGAATATTTTGTTAAATTACAATGTGCGCCCGCAGTTTCGGGGTTCCGGTTTGCTGGCATTGAAAATGCCAAACCAGCGCCGGGGGTGCTTGAAGCGATTCGTGGTGCTGAGATAATTCTTATCTGTCCGTCAAATCCGTGGGTGAGTATCGCTCCGATCTTAGCTATTGACGGAATAAGGTCTGCTATGGCAGGAAAAAATATAATTGCAGTATCTCCTATTATTGGCGGAAAAGCTGTAAAGGGACCAGCGGCTAAGATGTATTCGGAATTGAATATTGAACCGTCAGCCCTGGCAGTTGCAGCACATTATGCCAACCTAATAACAGGATTTGTATTCGACCAGGTGGATACTTCTTTAGAACCAAAAATAAAAATTCCCTATTTGATCACAGATACGATCATGAAGAATATTGAGGATCGAAAGCGTTTAGCCGACGAGATTCTTGATTGGGCAAACGATCAAAATAACAAAAATATTTGAGGAAATAACGATTAAATATTTGGAAATGATTTTCAAACTGAAATCGTCTATAATAGTAATGGAAATGAAAGATAAAAAATATACAAAAAGGACAACAGCATAAATGAAACTTTGGGCTGTAATCCCGATAAAACCATTGCGACGGGGGAAGTCTCGCTTAGCAGATGTATTGACAGTAGATGAAAGGGCAAAACTTAATAAAAATTTATTAATACATACCTTAGAAACACTTTCGGATATTCCTGAATTGGAAAGGATTCTTGTTGTTAGTCGAGATACGAAAGCATTAACACTCGCAAGAAAATATGGTGCAAAAACTATTCAGGAAGATGGCACTCCCCATCTAAATGTTGCTCTAAATCGAGCCGTGGCTATCGCGACCTCTGTGACAAATCCAGGAATTTTGGTGTTGCCTGCAGATCTACCCTTATTGAAAAAAGAAGATATCAGTGCAATGATTAAAAAGGCATCTGATTCACCGGTGATGGTTATTTCACCGGATCATCAAAAGCGGGGTACAAATGCTTTGCTATTAAATCCAGTAGGTGATTTTATCTATGATTTTGGCAGCAACTCATATGAACGTCATATTGAGCAAGCGGAGGGACTAGGATATAAGGTCGAGATTTGCGAGATCACATCCGTAGCAATGGATCTTGACCTGCCAGAAGATTTGGAATTCCTCAACGGAGAAGTAAAAAATTGGCTGGTCAATGTAGATGAAGACTCACCAACCGTATCTTCTGATTATTATGAAAGAATGACTTAGGAAATAAAAGCAATATTCAAGGTATAGCCAAACCGATCGGTTTGGCTATTTTTTTTGGGAGTGGTTAAGTCAATTGGTATCTTTTTTCTTGGAAAATGTCTGTTAAACTACAATTGTTCAGGATAGGGCATTCCTCACAACTCGTACAATTCTCGGTTCCCTCTATTTTAATTTCGATCAATTTACCGCTTCGTTCCAATGTGTTCAGCATTTGTTCTACCAAAGAGATTTCGATATTGAACTCTTTGCTTAAGTCAGTTAAGGATATGGTTCCAGAATTATTGCGAATCGATTTTAATATATTAATTAGCATGTTTTATCCTAATCCGAGCAAAGTGCCGCCTTGGAAGACCAAGACGGATAAAATCCAGGGCACGATCAACGTGATAGCGATTGAAACTGTCATCCATTTCCAACCAAATTCTTGTTTTTGAGCCCCCATAGTCGCAGCACAGGGCACATACAATAGAACGAAAACAAGGAATGCATATGCGGAAAGGGGAGTAAAGGAGGAGCGAAGGGCTTTGCTCAGTCCGATATCTTCTCTTAATTCTTCATCTGGGAAGAGAGTAATCCCCGGAGTAAACACCTCTAAGGTCTCTTTCCCAGCCAATATTGTGGCTTCTCCAAATCCAACTGCTATTTCTTTAAATTCCAACCCGAGTCCCAAATCAGATTCTGCGATCTCTTCTTGCGGAATATGATAGATCTGGGCGAAGGTGGATACGACAATTTCTTTGGCAACCAAACCGGTTACTAATGATCCACTTGCTTCCCATGTGCCAAAGCCAGCAGGAGCCAAGATCGGGGCAATGGAATTGCTTACCTGGCCGAAATAACTGTCTCTGGCGTTTTGAACCCCCCAGGGCAAATTTAGCAATAACCATAAGATGGTTGAAAAAACGACAATGATTGTTCCTGCATTTTTTACGAATTTGCTAGATTGATTTTTTGCATATTTGAGGATGCTGCTGAGCGTGGGCAATCGATAGGGGGGTAACTCCATCACCATAATACTGAGCGTTTCTCCGCGAAAAAGCGTGCGAGAGAGAATAATTCCAATGGATGCTGCTACAAGGATGCCTAATAGATAAAGACTAAATATTACGATATTTGATTTGTCTGGGAAAAAGGCCATACCAAAAATCAAGTAGACAGGAAGCCGGGCGGAACAAGACATGAATGGAATTAATAGACTCGTAAGAATCCTTGCTTCTGGTTTTTTAATCGTGCGGGTTGCATAGATCGCCGGGACGTTGCAACCAAATCCTAAGATCATAGGAATAAAGGATTTTCCATGTAATCGGGCCTTATTCATAAATCGATCCATTACAAAGGCCGCACGAGCCATGTACCCACTCTGTTCTAGGATGGCTAGTAAAAGGTACATCATAAATAAGCCCGGCAAGAAAACCAAAATGCCACCGACACCTGCAAGGACACCATCCACAATTAAGGATGAAACCCAATCGGGAGCATTTACCCAAATTAAAAATGTGGTTGCCCAATGGGTTAGGGGGCCAGTGAAAACGCCATCTATCCAGTCTAAATAGGGAGCTGAAACGTTTTGAACTAGCTGAAAAACGATATACATTGTCACAAAAAATATTGGTATGCCAAAAAATTTGTTTGTAACAAAATTATCGACTCGATCAGAAAAAGAAACATCTCCCTTTTTTCTAGAGATTACTTTTTCAGTGATCCCTTGAATAATCTTATATCGATGATCGGCAATTGCAATCGAAATATCTTCTTCAAAGTTTTCTTGAGATTTACCCAGAATTTTGGAAAATGTATTTTTGGCTTCCAGCGAAATGTCATCGATCAGGTGACGATCACCTTCTAAAAGTTGAACCGCCAAGTGAGTGGGGTCATAGATCTTTAATCCAGCCTCTTGTCTAATCACTGGGACCAATTGATCAATGATCTCTGTGATAGGCTTGGGATATTCTAGGTGTAAATCATTTTGAGTTCCAGCAGTTGCAATAATTTTTCTTTTTAGTTCATCCCCGCTAAAATTTTTATTTGCCGTCATTTGGATTATCTCGACGCCACCAAGTTTTTCACTTAATAATTTGGTATTTAACGTCAATCCTCGCCTTTCTGCGACATCGTTCATATTTAGGAGAATCAGTGTGGGCACATGCGTTTCTAATACTTGTAGGGTGAGATATAAATTGCGTTCGAGATTTGAGGCGTCGACCACATTGATCACCAAATCGGGCTTTTCTTGAATTAAGAAGTTTCTTGCAATTTCTTCTTCGGGGGAAAATGAAGATAAGCTATATGTGCCGGGAAGATCGGTGATTTCAACCTTTAGATCGTCGATCTGGAAGTAACCGGTTTTCACTTCAACAGTTTTTCCGGGCCAATTCCCCACATGTTGATCGTCCCCCGTAAGTGCATTGAAGATCGTAGATTTTCCAGCATTCGGATTTCCCGCTAACGCAATTCGTAAGGATTTTTTCATCCTTAATTACCCACTATCTGGACCAAAACCCTGAAGGCCATACTTCTTCCTAAAGCAATTCGGGAGTCACGGATCGCCAAAAGGAGGGGACCCCCAGCATCTTGAATTATTTTGAATTCGACACCAGGATTGAAACCCATTTCAACTAAACGATGGGTAATTTCTCGGCCCCCTTTGATTTCAACAAGGCGAACCAATTTGCCAACGGGTACATGAGTTAGTGGTAGTGTGTGGTTAGAATGCATGATTTTATTAATTGGATTGAACCAATATTTTTTCGGCGACCTCAGTCGTAAGATTTAGGGAAGATTCCCCATTTTTAATCAGCAAATTCCCAATGTTGCTTTGGGCGATGACTTCGATTTCAATTCCTGGTGAAAAACCTTGGCTTACTAGGTATTTTGAGGTGATCGCGTCAGAATTGAATTTGATGATCTCCCCCTTTTCGCCGGCTTGCAAATTGGATAATGGAATATGGTTAGGTTTTGAATGTTTGCCATTTGCCAGAGGTATTGTTTTTCCAGAGGGTGAGACAATTGGGTCGTCTAAATAATTTGATAATCGTTCAGAAACTTTATTTGTGGAAATATGCTCCATTCGGCAGGCAAGCTCATCGGCCTCACTGGGAGAAAAGTTCAGGCTATTTACAAAGAAAACTTCCCATAATCGGCGATATCTGAGAATCTTTTGGGTTTTTTCAATCCCCTCTTTTGTGAGTTCAACACCTTTGTAGGGGAGGTATTTCACCAGTTTCGCCTCATCTAGCTTGCGAACCATTTGATTAACAGAAACAGTCTGAACATTTAGTTCTTCAGCGAGACGCGATAACTGGATAGGGTGGTTTGCCTCTTCCTCAGATAATAAGGCGATGTTTACCAAATACATTTCAATATTTTCACTAATCTCCATATGTTATTGCGCTCCATAATATTTTGCGATTAAATGTTATGGTGAACCTAAAGATACTCTGAGAATGCTTAATTTGGAATGTTCATTTGTCCTGAGGATAAAGGGTAATTTGTCCCTAAAAAAATTCTTCCAATAATTTGATCTTTTTGTTAATTTTTATTCCTCGTCTAGACAATTTTGTAAGAAAGTTGGATTTTCGGGTATGATTGAGTTGATAATCTAAGGAGGTCCAAATGTTAGATAAAGTAGCATTATATTTACAAGATTCACATGATCTGAGAGACGGGTTGGATTATGTCAAATATGCGGAAGAAAAAGGTTTTTTTGCTGTTTGGCAGGCTGAGTCTCGGTTAGTAAGGGATGCAATTGTCCCGATGGCTGCATATGCCGCAGTGACAGATAAAATGGTTATCGGATCGGGTGTAATTAATAATTGGACTAGAAATATTGGTTTATTGGCAGCTACCTTTTTGACCTTGGATGATCTTGCTCCTGGAAGAATTGTATGTGGCCTGGGTGCCTGGTGGGATCCCCTAGCTGCAAATGTGGGTATCTCTAGAAATAAACCGTTAAAGGCAATGCGGGAAACTGTAGAAGTACTACGCCGCCTCTTAAATATGGAAAGAGTGACTTTCGATGGAGAATTTCATCAGGTTAAAGATATTGAATTGGATGTTGTACATGGCAATACTTCTCCACGTGATGTGAAAATCATGATTGGGGCTACAGGTCCTAAAATGATGCAAATGACAGGTGAAATTTCTGATGGAGCCGTGCTCAATTATTGTGTGCCTCCGGAATATAACCATATGGCAATGGAGCAATTAGCGATTGGTGCGAAGAAAGCGGGTAGGACTGTAGATGATATTGATCGCCCCCAATTAGTGGTATGTTCAGTTGATCATGACCATGATAAGGCAATCGATACAACTCGCGGTTTACTCTGCCAATATCTTGCCCAGCAACCCCATATTGCGAAAGCTTCTGGCGTTTCCAGTGATGTGATCGCGGAAATACAATCGATTTTGGGCTGGCCGGCGACACATGAACAAATTGAAGCCGCAAAACACCTTGTTCCAACTGACCTAATCTATCGAATAACCGCATCTGGTACCCCGGATGAAGCTAAAGCAAAGGTTCAAGAATATATCAACAATGGTGCTACATATCCGATCCTCTACCCAGTAGGTGGAGATTTCAAACTGCTTATTGATACCTTTGGAAAGGATTAATTCTTCTTGGACCCAGGTGAGATTGAAAAAAAATCGTTATCGTATCTTATCGCATAGAACGAACATTATTAGTTAATAATTTATGAGCAAACAATCAAATTCGGCACATTGTTTTGCATGTGGGCTTGAAAGTGAATATGGCTTGAAATTGAGTTTTTATTCTGAGGGGGATCAAAGCGTTACATGTGATTATGTAGTGCCAGAAAGATTCCAAGGATTTCCTGGAACGGTGCATGGGGGGATAGTTGCCTCAATCCTTGATGAGATTTTGGTACGAGCATTTATGGCCTCGGATCCCGATCGATTTATGTATACTGGGAAACTAACAATTCGTTATCGTCACCCCGTTCCGATCGGGGAAAAGTTGCGAGGTGTAGGGTCCGTGGTTAAAGATCGGGGCAGAATTGGGGAAGCAGAAGCCAAATTATATAATTCTGAAAATCTTTTGCTTGCAGAAGCAGAAGCATTAGTCGTCGAGTTTCCAAAAGATGAAATGAATGAAGATATTAAAGAATTAGGGTGGCAAGTTTACCCAGATAAGGAGTAAAACGGATGATCAAAGAGTATTATCGTCCTGAGACAATTGAGGAAGCCTTAGAATTATTAGCTCGAGAAACCCCACTCACTAGACCAATGGCAGGTGGAACTGAATTAAATTCACCCTCAAATGATCAATTTGATGTGGTGGATTTACAATCTCTTGGTTTAGATAAGATCGAATTGAAAGGTAGCAACATCAAAATTGGTGCGATGGCTACATTGCAAGACCTTTTAAGTGTTTCAGACTTGCCATCGGCGTTATCCGAGGCCATTCATCATGAGGCCACATATAACCTTCGCCAATCTGCGACTGCGGCGGGCACTTTGGTTTCTGCTACTGGCCGCTCGGCATTTGCAACAGCTCTGTTGGCTTTAGATGCCCAACTTGTGATGATGCCGAATGAAGAAAAATTAGCCTTAGGAGAATTACTTCCCTTGCGATCAGAATTGTTAAAGGGAAAACTTATCACAGAAATATTGATTCCCGGAAATGTGAAATTAGCTTATCAATATGTTTCACGAAGTCCAGCCGACTTACCGATCGTTTGTGTGGCAGTTGCTGCGTGGTCTTCAGGCCGAACCCGAATTGTTTTGGGTGGGTACGGCACGGCACCAATAATGGTTGTAGATGGCAAAGATGAAAACGATGTTTTATCAGCAGTCGGTCACGCATATATGCAGGCAGAAGATGAATGGGCGTCGGCAGAATATCGAGTTGAAATTGCGAAAACCTTAACCAAACGATGTTTGTACCTTGTGAAATAGACGATTTTAAAAACCCAAGGCTAAATATATTATCGGTAAATTTCAAGAATGATGAAGTTGTAAAACAATACAAACGAGAAATCAATGATCAATACGTATGATTTTGAATTAATCAAAGTCCAGGAAATTCCTGAAATCAATAGCAAAATTAGCCTTTATCGGCATAAGGTTACGGGGACAGAATTGCTTTCGGTGGAAAATGAAGATGAGAACAAGGTTTTTGGGATAAGTTTTAAAACTACCCCGAGTGACTCGACGGGCGTTGCCCATATTCTTGAACATGCTGTATTGAATGGATCTGAAAAATATCCGATTAAAGAACCCTTTGTTGAACTGCTAAAAGGTTCTCTGCAAACTTTTGTGAATGCCTTTACATTTCCAGATAAGACTTGTTATCCCTGTGCCAGCCAAAATACACAAGATTTTTATAACCTTATTGATGTGTATATGGATGCTGTATTACATCCTCTCATTCCCACGCATATTTTAGATCAAGAGGGTTGGCATTACGAATTGGATGAGGAAGAGGGCGAAATGGTCTACAAAGGGGTCGTCTTCAATGAAATGAAAGGCGCGATGTCTGACCCGGAAGGATATTTGGGTCGGATTAGCCAGAGTTCACTATTCCCAGATAATACCTATGGCGTCAATTCAGGGGGAGACCCTGAAGAGATTCCGAATTTAACCTATGCTCAATTTAAGGGATTTCACGAAAAATATTATCATCCATCTAATGCAAAAATCTTTATGTATGGGGACGATGATCCCGAAATACGATTGAAATTAATGTCTGAATATCTGAAGGGATACGCTGCTTTAGATATAAATTCAAATGTTGCAATTCAAAAGTCGTTTATTGAACCAAAATATCAAACCGATTCTTATGCCGTAGGGGAGGGGGAAGATCCGAAAAGTTTCTTGGCTATGAATTGGGTGTTGACAGAAAATGACAACCCACAGACCGCATTAGGCCTAGGCATTCTTTCTCATATATTGGTTGGAACGTCTGCATCTCCCCTGAGAAAAGCCTTGATCGACAGTGGATTGGGTGAAGATATATTGGGGGGAGGGTTAGAGACCAACCTTCGGCAAATCACCTTTTCGACGGGATTAAAAGGAATAAAAAGTGAAGATGCGAAAAAGGTTGAAAAGCTTATCGAAGACACTCTTCAGAAATTAACCGATTCGGGAATCGACTCAGAAACGATTGCTGCCTCGTTGAATACGATTGAGTTTAGTCTTCGAGAAAATAACACCGGGAGTTTCCCGCGCGGAATATTTACTATGATCAAGGTGCTCACTACCTGGCTTCATGATGGTGATCTTTTTGCAACCCTTGCATTTGAGGAACCTTTGCAAGCGATTAAAAAACAAATAAGTGGTGGGACTCCATATTTTGAAAATCTGATCAAGAAATTCTTTTTGGGGAACCCGCATCGCAGCATCATATTATTAGAACCTGATAAAGAACTTAATCAGCGGAAGATCGAAGAAGAAACTGTTCGGCTCAAGATGGCTCGATTGCAAATGAGCAAAGATGAGATTGATGCGATCCAAGAAAATACTGAGCAATTGAAAATAATCCAAGAAACGCCAGATGTGCCAGAGGCTCTCGCCTCTTTACCAATTTTAAAAATGGAAGATCTGGATCGAAAGAATAAAAGTATCCCAATCGAAGAGTTGGAAATTGGCGATACAAAAGTTCTCCACCATGACATATTTACTAATGGTATTTTGTATTTTGATTTAGGGATAAGCCTTGAGGGACTTGCTGAAGAATATCTGCCATATCTCGACCTTTTTACGGATGGATTGGTCAAATTGGGTACGGACCGGCAAGATTTTGTAAAACTTTCCCAACGCATTGGACAAAAAACTGGTGGCATTCGCCCCAGCTTATACTTCTCGGAAGTTAGAAATTCAGAAGAATCGCTCAGCTATTTATTTGTCCGCGGTAAGTCAACGATGGATAATGTTGGCGAAATGCTAGAGATCATTCAGGAAATTCTTACGCAAACAAAGTATGACAATCCTGAACGACTGAAACAGATCATCTTGGAGAATAAAGCCAATTTTGAAAGTTCGCTCATCCCAATGGGACATCGTGTGGTCAACCAACGGCTCAGCAGTAAGCAAAATAGATCTGCCTGGGTAAGTGAACAAAGCCAAGGGATCAGTCAATTGTTCTTCCTCAGAAATCTGCTTGAGATGGTGGAGAATGATTGGGATAAAGTTTTAAAGATATTTGAAAATATTCGAAAAACATTAATCAATAAGAATGGGATGCTACTTAATATAACTCTGGATCAAAAGAATTGGGATCTTGTCAAACCCGCAATGAAAAATTTCTTGGAGATCTTCCCTAGTTTTGATATTGAAAAACAATCCTGGAAGACAGAATTTGAAACAGAACCCGAGGGATTAAGTATTCCGGCCCAAGTCAATTATGTAGGGAAGGGACTTAATTTATTTACTCACGGATACGAGCTCAAGGGTTCCAACGCCGTCATCCGAAAATATTTGGGCACGACTTATATGTGGGAAAAGGTGAGGGTGCAGGGCGGGGCCTATGGAGGGATGGTTTCCTTTGATGCAAATTCTGGCAGTTTTAATTATCTTTCCTACAGAGATCCAAATTTAAATGGTACTTTGGATAATTATGACGGAGTACCAAACTTTTTGCGAGAATTACAAATTAGCGAGAATGAACTGACGAAATCGATCATTGGTACGATCGGTGACCTGGATGGACATTTACTTCCCGATGCTAAAGGTTATGTGTCGATGCTGAGATATCTCACCAATAATAGTGAAGATGACCGGCAAAAATACCGGGAAGAAATTTTAAATACCAAAGCTGAAGATTTTAATGAATTTGCAGAATATTTAGAAAAGGTTAAAGAAAAGGGGATCGTGACCGTATTAGGATCCGCAGAAGCGATTGAAGAGGCCAATCAGGAACGTGATAATTTCTTAAATGTAAAGCAAGTGTTGTGAGGAATCTATAATGAAAATAAATTTATCGATCAATGGAATAAATAAAGAATTCAAAACCTCTCCGGGAGATAGCCTGTTAAAGACTCTCCGATCGGAAGGATATTTTGGCGTTAAACATGGATGCGAGACAGGGGAGTGCGGTGCTTGTACGATCCTTTTGGACGGCAAATTAGTCAACGGCTGTTTGACGAGTGCGGCCCAAGCCAATGGGAAAAGTATTGAAACGATTGAAGCCGTTGGGGAACATCCAGAACAGGGTTGGAAATCCACTGATGGATTGCATCCAATTCAACAATCCTTTGTGGAAAGTGGGGCGATCCAATGTGGTTTTTGTACGCCGGGGATGGTGTTGGTAGCAAAAGAATTATTAGCCCGAAATCCTGACCCGACGGAAGAAGAAGTTCGCGATGTGCTTTCGGGGGTTTTATGCCGATGTACTGGATATGTAAAACCGGTGCAGGCAATTTTGCATGCTGCCGCAGTTCTTAGAGGGGAAGCTCAGCCGGGTGAAATGATCTCAGGGGAAATTTGGAGCCAATTATTTACTGCGCCTGAAACAGATATCCCTTCCGATGGGGATGCTCCTACGGCTGTACGAGTCTTACCCAAGGTAGTCATTGTCCCTGAAACTGAAAAATGGAAAACGGTGGGCAAATCGGAACCAAAACTTGACGCAGTCAAACTGGTTCAAGGAAAGCCCGCTTTCACCGCAGATATTGAAAAACGAGATATGTTGTATGCCAAGGTGCTTTATAGCCCAGTGGCTCATGCAAATATTACAGAGATCGATGCCAGTAAAGCTCGCGCCTTGGAAGGTGTTGCGGCAGTACTTACTCATAAAGATATTCCTCGAGTAGTTTATTCGACTGCCGGACAATCCGACCCGATCCCTGGGCCACTGGATATGTTTTCGCTAGATAATAAAGTGCGCTATGTGGGAGACAGAGTGGCGTTTGTGGCAGCAGAAACTGCTGAAATTGCTGAACAAGCATTAAAACTGATCGAGGTTGAATACGAAGAACTTCCTGCAATCATTGATCTAGGGGATGCCTTAGATAATGAAATAAAGATCCATGACGAACCGGAATTCGTGGATTTTGCAGATTCTGATGCCAGTCGAAATTTGGCGGCAGAAATCCGAATTGATATTGGGGATGTAGAAGCAGGTTTCGCCGAGGCTGACCATATATTTGAAGGGGAGTATGAGGTGCCGAAGGTGCAGCAAGCGCATATTGAACCACATGTGGTGGTGACCTATTGGGATGAAGATGACCGCATGGTCATACGTACAAGTACGCAAGTGCCTTTCCATGCCCGAAGAATCTTGGCTCCGGTATTGGGTTTGCCGATCAAACGCATCCGTGTAGTCAAACCTCGGATCGGTGGTGGGTTCGGCAATAAACAGGAAGTACTGATTGAAGATGTGGCAGGTCACTTAACGATCGCTACCGGTCGGCCGGTACTATTTGAATATACGCGAGAGGAAGAATTTACTGCCTCGCGCGCTCGTCATCCGATGAGGATCAAATTGAAGACCGGCGTGAAGAACGATGGCACGATCACCGCAAATGCGATGTATGCCCTTAGTAACACGGGTGCCTACGGCTGCCATGCGTTAACTGTCACCGGAAATACAGGGCATAAGGCAATGGCGATGTATGTGGGTGATGGTAAATATCGTGAGAAACCAAATATTCAATTCAATGCAGATATTGTCTATACCAACACCATGCCCGCCGGTGCTTACCGGGGTTATGGCGTGCCTCAAGGATATTGGCCCGTAGAACGCCAAATGGAAAGAATCGCTCATAAACTTGGTCTGGACCCGATTGAATTTCGGTTGAAGAATGCATTACGAGAAGGGGAGTTACAGCCCTTTAGTACTGCCTGGAGCGAGGGCCGCGAACCCAGCCCCGAAACGATTGAGACCAATGGTTTAGAAGAATGTGTCCGTCAAGGAAAAGCGGCGATTGGTTGGGACCAAAAATATTCTGATGAAAATTGGCAAATTGTGCCTGATAAACCCTGGCTTAGAAAAGGCGTAGGGGTGGCGATGGTGATGCAGGGCACTGCGATTCCCTACCTTGATATGGGAGGTGCCAGCATTAAGATGAATGATGATGGTTCCTTTAATGTATTGGTGGGGGCCACCGATCTTGGAACCGGATCAGATACCGTCCTAGGGCAGATGGCTGCGGAGGTGCTTGGGGTGCCTTTGGAAGATATGTTGGTTTATTCCTCGGATACGGATTTTACGCCTTTTGATGTGGGTGCCTATGCCTCCAGTACGACCTATATTTCTGGAGCTGCAGTGGTTAAGGCAGCCCAACAAGTTGCTGAAAGAATTATGGTTCGAGCGGCAATGATCCTAAATGATAAAGGGGAAGGTCTTGAGGTAGAACCAGGGGAAATCTTATTAGCCGACCGTAAGGCAACATCCTTGGATGGACGATCTGTAAGTTTTAATGAGATCGGGCATCATTCGCTGCATCATAGCAATCAGGAACAGATCATGGGGATTGGATCTTATGTTTCACCAGTGGCGCCACCACCTTTCGGGGCTCAGTTTGCCGAGGTGACGGTGGATATTGAAACTGGTGCCATAACGGTAGATAAATTGGTAATGGCTGTGGATTCTGGCATTATTGTGAACCCAGTAACTGCCTCGGGTCAGATCGAAGGGGGGATGGTTCAGGCCCTTGGGTATGCGGTCTCTGAAGAAATGGTCTACAACGAAAAAGGGGAATTACGCGAGAAAGACTTGCGCGATTATCATATTTTTCATTCGCATGAAATGCCAGAAATGGAAACGATCTTTGTGGAGACCTTTGAGCCTTCACATCCATTTGGGGTGAAAGCGGTCGCAGAAATTCCGATGGATGGCGTTGCGCCAGCAGTGGCAAATGCGATCATGCATGCCAGTGGAGCAGACTTGAGTGAAATTCCAGCTACCCCGGAAAGGGTATGGCGGGCGCTGAATATCATTTCGTTAGGGAATGAATGAAAAATTGCACCTTTCTAAAGCCTAGCGAATTGCAAAGCATAAAAAGTAATCCAGAGAATTTTTGATGGATCCCAAAAGGAAAGTTATCTATTTAGATCAAAATAAATGGATAGATTTGGCTCGAGCGTTTCACAAGAGACCAGATGGTGAAAAGTTCTTAGAGATTTTTGATAAATTAAGGAATGGGGTAGAAAAGAAAGAAATAATTCTGCCATTAGATTTTTCTAGATTTACTGAAACAAGAAAAATCTCAAACAATGGAAGACGGCGACGACTTGCAACAGTAATGGGAAATTTATCAAAAGCATGGACGTTAGCACCGCAAGAAAAAATTATTAATTTAGAGATAAGAAGTGCTTTAACACAAATTTATGGAGAATTACCCTCAATTGATTTTTAGGTTTTGGGAAAGGGAGTTGGTTACGCTTTTGGTAAGGAAGAAGAATTTTATATGAATTCGGACTCCCCTGAGATTATTCAAAAAATGTTTGAAATATTTGATCAATCAGCTTCCGGAATTACTGCATTTCTAACCGGGGTTGAAGGTATGGGTGAAGAAATTTCAATGAAACAAAATGAAATAGCGAAGATTGACGTAGAAAAAATGGAAATTTTTCGTAATACAGCAAAAAATCAAAGCAAAGAAATTCGAAAAAACGCGTATTATGGAGAAATTACGTATTTACTACAGAGTGAAATTGAAATTTACCTTGCTGATTTTGGAAAAACATTTGATCAATTCCTGGAATTGGGAAAAAAATCATTAATCTCCTTCTGGAAAAATGTCCCGATAATTAATACAGAGGTTGAATTAGCTACTGAACGGTCTGAAAATTTAGATCGGGAAATATCTACCCATGATATTTTTGATATTACCTCTTTAAGTGTAGCAATTCCATATTGTGATGTAGTTGTAACCGAAAAATATTTTACTGATTTAGCAATTAGAAAAAATCTTGATAAAAAATATGGGACGATAATTCTTACAAATATAAATGGTTTAATTGATTTGGTATAAAAAATAATTCCTGAAAAGGAATTGCCCTATTAATTAAGAATATTTTTCAATTGATGAAGGTTAGAAATTTCATATGTGGGTTCGAAATCTTTGATATTTATTGACTTATTTGGATTGAACCAGCAAGTATCAATTCCATACCCCAAACCCCCAGCTATATCTGAACTTAGACTATCTCCGACCATCAATACCCTTGCCTTTTGGGGGTTGCCAACAGCGGCAAATGCTAGATCGAAGATCTCTGATCCGGGTTTAGCTACGCCTACTTCTCCTGAGACAATGATTTCTTCAAAGAAGTCGATTATTGTGGATCCAGAAAATCGGCGGCGCTGAACTTCTTTCAGCCCATTGGTCAACAGAAGTAGTCGATAATCTTTGGATAAAAATTTAATTAGTTCTTCCGCATCTTTGAGCAAATAATGACCTTCAGCGAGATGCTCGATAAAATGGTGGCTAAATTCATCGGGGGCAATTTTTAAATCTAAGGAATCAAAAAACAAATTAAATCGATTGTTCTTAAGGTCTTCTAACGAGATTTTCCCTGCTTCAAAATCCGCCCATAATTGGTTGTTGATCTGATGATATTTTTTCAAAAAATCTGGATGGTAGGGGTGCCCAATAAGATTAAAGGTTTTTTGGAAAGCGATGAGTTCTGTCTTTTCAAAGTCATATAATGTGCCGTCCGCATCGAAAAACAACCAGGAGTATTTTTTCATGAGGGTATTTTAATCGATTATTTCGGATCGCATTTTATTAAAAAACAATAAAGGGTACGATCTTTATCCTACTAATTTGGTCACAAAATTTTGATACCTTCTGAAATTAATTGCGATTGCTAATAAAATCTTATTACAATCTCCGTTCTATTTCACGGGTCTTCAGTGTATAATAAAAAATATTACTAAGACTGTCTGATTAGTATGTTTTATAGCTTATTTTAATGCCCCACAATAATTATTATTCATTTGGAGACCTAAATGTCAGATTCCAATAAAGGCTTTTTATTTATCGCAGATATTACTGGTTATACAGCCTTTCTAAACCATTCTGAACTTGAACATGCGCGTGATAGTTTGGGCAGTTTGCTAGATCTGTTAATTGAAAATACAAAATTACCCTTGGTTGTCTCCCGATTAGAAGGGGATGCGGTGATCTCCTATTCTCTGGAAGGCACGATCAAACAAGGTCAGACCGTGGTGGAGATGATCGAAACCACCTATGTATCTTTCAGAAAAGCGATTGAATTGATGGTATTGAATACCAATTGCACGTGTAATGCCTGCCAAAATATTCAAAATCTTGATCTAAAGTTTTTTGTTCACTATGGAATCTTTATGCTTCAACCTTTAGCATCATACACTGAATTGATTGGGGCAGATGTGAACCTCATTCATAAGCTGGCAAAAAACACGATTACCGAAAACTTTGGGTCTAATGCCTATGTGGTCTATACCAAAGCAGCTGTTGAAGCCTTGAAGATAGAAGAACTTGCTGAAGAAATGACCGCTCATACCGAAAAATATGAACAGTTTGGCGAGGTTGATATCGTTTTCATGGATATGCATGCCGTTTGGGAATCAGAAAAGGCAAAAATACGCGTATTTGTAAAACCTGAAGATGCGTTGTTATATGTTGAACGAGAATATCCGATTCCCCTTGGAATCGTTTGGGACGCGATTACTCGCCCTGAATATAAAGAGATCCTTGCTGGGGATGCTGAAATTGTTGTAAAAGAAAAAACAAATGGCAGAGTTTCAAATGACAGTGTATTCCAATGCGTGCATGGGGGTGGGGTGTTGCGGCTGACGATCGTAGATTGGCAGCCGCTGAACCAATATACTGAAGAGTATTTTAGGTATAAAAATGCCAAAGGATTATTAACCTATCGAGTTGAACAGATCGAAGGCGGCACAAAACTTTCTTTGACTTTTAATAAAGCGGTGGGAAAACCACAATTTGTGGTTAATTCAAAAGATAAAGTGTTTGCAAAAACAGCTGTGGCAGCTTTTGAAAAAAATCTCGAAAACCTTGAAATACAACTAGAAAAAGAAATTTCTGGTAATCAATTTATTACAATGAAACCGATTGAAATTTCAAAAGAACTTATTTCAGAGGCAATCGAAGATAGTTTAGCAAACTGATAAGTAGAAATCAAAGACAAGTGCAACCTGGTGGACGATAATTTTTGACCAACTGGGTTGCGCTTTTTTATTTGATGGGTAACAGGGGAAAGAAGATAGGGTCTTATTGTTTTGTGAAAAAATCAACAAATTTTGTCTCTCATTTTTTTCATGCTATATTGTTAGTAAGGAAAAAATTATTTTTACTCACAGTTTAAATAACAATAGGAGAGACAAAATGGACGAGAAATTTGTTGCTGTTTTGCGTTGGGCCGCGAGGTTATTGAGTCTAATCCCCATAGGAATTTTAATAGGGGATCTTTTTCTACCGCATATGACTGAATTTTCCATCATGTCACCTGATCAATGGCTTAATCTGATCCTGGTTATTCTATCTGTGGTGGGTTTGGCGATAGCCTGGCGTTGGGAGGGCTTGGGTGGCATTATTTCTTTAGTCTCACTCAGCTTACTTTTATTTACTAATTTGGCTTTAAATGGCGGGAACATTAATCCAATCGGCTTTCTTGCGATACTCATCGTAATTTTCCCAGGGGTATTATTTGTAGTTTGTTGGTATTCATCAAAATCAAATATGGAAATGACCTAATACGAGAAAAACTCAATAATCGAATAGGACAAATGCCCCTTGCAGTCAGCAAGGGGCATTTACATAATAGAGGGGAGCTGTAACTATATATTGAGGAAAAAATGAAAATAATCGTAATAACGGGAAGTACCAGGGGGATTGGATATGGAATGACGGAATGTTTTTTAGCTCAGGGTTGGAACGTCGTTATTAGTGGACGAAAACAAGAAAACGTAGACAAAAAAGTGAAGCAGTTGAAGGTGAATTATGCTCATGCGCAAGCCTTTGGATTGGCATGCGATGTGAAGGAATTCGATCAGGTAAAAGCGCTTTGGCATGACTCACTCAAACAGTTTGGGAAAATTGATATTTGGATAAACAATGCTGGGATTGCTGTGCCAATGATGTTCTTTTGGGACAATGACCCGGATGGTATTCGGCAAGTGGTTGAAACCAATATGGTGGGGACTATGTATGGTTCTAAGATTGCGATTGAGGGCATGTTAACTCAAGGTTTTGGTAGCATATTTAATATGGAAGGGGCGGGGAGCACTGGGCGAATGCATACTCAGATGATCCTATATGCGAGTACCAAACGCGGATTAAACTATCTGAATTTGGGATTGATCAAAGAGTTAGAAGGAACTCCGATTCGATTGGGTATCCTTCGACCAGGGATGGTGCTCACAGATTTCCTCTTAAAGGATCAGGATCGAAACCCTGAAGAATGGGAGCGAACTAAAAAAATATTCAATATTTTGGCAGATAAACCTGAAAATGTTTGCCCAGTGATGGTTGAGGGAATTTTGAACGCAAAAAAACATGGAGAAATAATCGAATATATCTCGAGTATCAAAATGATGATGAGATTTATTACAGCACCCATCAGCAAACGGAACTTGTTTGAAAATGAGAAATCAAATTGATATGGTTTGAATGAAATTGATGAAATATAGAAAAAGAAATCTACAGTCTAAGATTTCTTTTTTTTTGCCCACTCATAAAAGGTATAATGAAAAAAAAGGAGAAATAATATGGCCACCAGAAGACCCGTTAGAAAAACCACAGCAAAAAAAGATATCGAGGTCAAATTTTCAGATAAATTAACCGATTCTCTCCAGGATATCACTGGAATGATCGATGAACATAAGGATATGATCGATACGATTCAGGATATATCTTTAGAATTAACTTCCGCTATTGGCACATTACACACATTAACCATTAAGTATGCCGCAAAGGCAAATAAGATCTTGGATGTGCTGATACCCATAGTCAAAGGATTACCCATCATTCCTAAAAATATTAAAGACCTCTTAATCGATCTCGAAAAATATACTCAAAAGATCATTGATAATGAAAAAGAAACCACAAAAGCAATTTCTGATGTGCATTTAGGCCTTAAAACAGGAGATGTGTCGAAGATCAAAGGGCATTCAAAAGATATGAAAAAAGTCACCAAAACACTTACGTCAATTTTGAATTAAAAATATATAAATTAGATAATAATCAAGGAGCTGCCAGTCTTACGAGCAGCTCTTTTTTTAATATTTTTAGTCATAAATAATCGTTTTTTTTTGATAATAATGGGGTTAATATTGAAAGTTTATAAAAATTATCATATTTGTAATAGATTCTTTAAAAATAAGTTAGTTTATGCTATACTAAATAAATAATCCAAAATTGGAATGTTTTGAATATCAAGATTAAATGGAGGTATTGATGAAAATTTTGAAAATTGAAGGAATTGGTTCCAAATTTGCTAAATCATTACAAAATGTAGGCATTCGCACCACCGAGAAATTACTCAAAGAAGGTGCTTCGAAAAAAGGCCGCGTTACATTAGCAGATAAGACTGGTATTTCTGAAAAACTGATCCTAGAATGGGTGAATTTATCTGATCTAGCACGGATCAAGGGGATTGGGGAAGAATATAGCGATCTTCTCGAAGAAGCAGGTGTAGATACTGTCAAAGAATTACGAAATAGACGAGCAGACAACTTGCATAAATCAATTCTTGCTACAAATGATAAAAAGAAACTGGTCCGCCGTCCACCATCCCTTAGCATGGTAGAGAATTGGATTGGTCAAGCTAAAAAACTAAAACCCGTAGTAACACATTAAGGATAATAAAATGGTAGACAAAAAAGAAGAAAGAGATAATATCTTAAAAAGATATGGAACTTCAAGTTCCAAAGATACAAAAGCTGAAGATAGTAATCCAGAAATAAAGAAATCATTGAAGAAAACACTTCCAGAAAAAAAATCGTTGAAGCGAACACCTCCAGCCAAGAAAACTCCATCGAGTGGTCTTGTAAAAAATCGAACCGGTGCTGCAAAACTTACAACTGATCAAAAGAAAGCTTCTTGGAAAGATCAAATTGCTGCAATTAGAAAAAGCGTGGGACCAAAAACAATTGCTACCCACACTATAGCCTTTGATGAAACCTTAAGTCATGTGGCTTTAAAGTATTACAAAAATGCTGGCAAAGCTTATTATGAGTGGATTTGGAAAAATAATTCAGAAGTATTAGGCGACAGCCCCAATAATACAAAGCAAGGAATGGAACTTAATATCCCGGAATTATCTAAAGAATTAGATGGTACTTACGAACCAGTTGTGCCAGAAGGGTTTGTTGCTGTGCATACAGTGGTTCACGATGATATGTTGAGCATGATCGCTCAAAAGTATTATGGAAATGGGAATAAACCCTATTATATGTGGATTTATGAAGCCAATAAGGACCTTCTTGGTGATAGCCCAAATAATACTCGCATTGGTCAACAACTATTGATTCCAGAATTATCAGAAGAGCTAAAAGGTTAATTTAAAACGAATGTCTAATATTGATCTTTTATCCCTTTTTAATAACGTTTCTGGTGTTTTACAGAAAAATAAAACCTCACTAAATAAAGCCGATGATCATAATGGTGATCACGGTGATAACATGGTTCAAACATTTGAAATGATCACCCAGGCAATGAAGGAAAAGTCTGGGGCTGATCCTGCCGACCAATTGGCATATGCTAGCCAACTTTTGCGAAAAAGCAAAAGTGGGTCAGCAAAGTTATATGCAGAAGGACTCGGTAAAGCATCGAATGAGTTTGAAGGCCAAAAAATTACCCAACAAAATGCCATGCAATTGATCCAAACCCTGATGGGAGGCGGAGAACCTGCGGCAAGCCCTGATAACGATAATCCGCTAAATAGTTTATTGGGTGGTCTCTTAGGAGGCGCCCAATCAGGACCAGCTTCACAAAGTGATTCGGGATTAGACGTAGGTGACTTGTTAGGCGGACTTTTGGGTGGCTCTCAAGCAAGTAACGATAGCCAAGATTCTCCCGGATTGGATGCGGGTGATCTTTTGAATGCAGGCTTAGCATTTATGTCCGCTAAGCAAAGCGGAGATAGCACAGTTGAAGCATTGGTCGATGCAGTTGTTTCTGCAACGCCCTTTGCCCAATCAGCTCACCGCCAACAGTCTAGCCAATTAGTGGTCAATACATTATTGTCCGCTTTGGGAAATATGCAAAAATAGTATTTTTGTTATAATACTATTCTTATCAACTTTAGTTTGAAGAGAACAAAAATGAGACTCAGTGCACCGAAAAAAGCAACCTTTTGGGTTGCAGTTGTATTATTTGTACTTAGCGTACTTGGCTTTTGGGTAGCCTTTCTTGGCGACTATCAGCTTTGGCTCGCATATGCAGCTTTCTTAATTTTAGCTGCAGGTAATTACTTAAAAGGATTCTAAGCAATTATTAGTAAAACAAAAAGCCCTGGAGAAATTCAGGGCTTTTTTTGATTAACAATTTCTCAAAAATGAATTTGATACCGAACAATTCGAAATCTAAATAATTGTCCATACATTCCTAATTTGCGGGCAACTATCCGGTTATAATTTATAGAAGAAAAGCTATATATAATCTGATGGAGGATTATGCCTGCCTTATACGTGATTGGTCATGTAAACCCTGATATGGATTCGATTGCCTCGGCCATCGGATATGCCTGGTTAATTAAGCAACGTGATGAAACGGATACAATCGCTGCTCGAGCAGGTGCATTAAACCCCCAAACCAGTTGGGTATTAAATCATCTTGGTATTGATGCACCGACCCTCCTCTCTGATGCCTCTCCCAGATTTGAATCAGTTACGCGTCGGTTTGACACACTCACCCCAGACCAACCATTGCGGGAAGCGTGGATCGTTGCCAGTCGAACTGGCGGTGTAGCCCCTGTCGTAAATGAAGATGGAAGTCCGTATGGTCTGGTAACCGGTTGGAGTCTATTCAACTATTTAAGTGAGGGGGTAGGACCGAATTTAAAAAGAGACGAATCCCAGATCACAGAATTATTGGATGCACCGTGCAAGAATGCTTGTCAAACTGGGGTGCCAGTATTTCGAGCCAATGCGCGAATTCGAGATTCTCTGAATCGGATCTTACGAGAAGAATCCACCGATTTTTGGGTCGTCGATGAGTTTCAAAAATATGTCGGTATCTGTCGACAAAGGGATATGCTCAATCCTCCCCGGCTTCGAATTATCATGGTTGATCATAACGAAGCCCGTCAAGCGATTGGGTCGATAGAAGAGGCAGAATTGGTAGAGATCTTGGATCACCATCGATTAGATAATCCGACTACAAAAACGCCGATACGGGTGACAGTGGATGTTGTGGGAAGTACCTGTACCTTAGTTTCTGAAAGAATTGAGGAATCTGGCCTTTCCGCTCCTGCTGAGATTGCCGGGCTATTATTAGCAGGGCTATTAAGCGATACACTCATTCTTACATCACCCACAACCACTCCTAGAGATCATAAAGCAGCTGCAAGACTAGCGCGATGGGCTTTCCGATCTGGCACTGTTTTGAAAAATGAAACGATCGAAAGTTATGGGGACAAGATTTTAGCTGCAGGGGCAGGGTTGAAAACCCGCAAACCTGAAGAGATCATTCAGAATGATATGAAAGAGTACCATTCAGGGGATTGGAAATTTTCTGTATCACAAGCAGAAGTAACAAAATATTTGGAGTTAGAAGAAATAGCTGGGGATTTACGAAAAATATTGGATGAGCATGCCCATCGGAATGGCTATGATTTTGCAGTGTTAATGGTGACCAATGTTGTGGGGGGCTCAAGCCGTTTATTATTGACCAGTAAATTTCCAGAAATATTGAATGAATTACCTTACCCTCCCATGCCAGATAATACTCGAAAAGCTGAGGGGGTTGTTTCTCGTAAAAAACAACTTTTGCCTGTTGTCCTAGGGTTATTAGAGGTCTAATGGTGGATTTTTCTCGCGTTGCCGAACTACAAGCTTTAGGGAAGGAGATCGCCCTTTGCGTAATTGTGAAAACCACCGGGTCTACACCGCGTCGGGCTGGTGCAAAGATGATCGTATTTCCAGATGGTCAATTTGAGGGAACAGTTGGCGGGGGGGAAATGGAAAGCTTGGTGATCAAGGAAGCAATAAAGGCAATTGAATCCGGACAGTCTACAACCGTGGAATATCAAATGACAGATCCCCATAGGGGTGATCCAGGTGTATGTGGTGGACAATTGGAGGTCTATGTGGAACCTATAGTGGCAAAGCAAACCCTTGTGGTAGTCGGGGCTGGGCATGTTGGTAAAGCAGTTGTAGAACTGGCCCATTGGTTAGATTTCCAAGTCATAGTTTTGGATGATCGGGATGGGTTTGCTAATGCAGAATCGGTTCCAGATGCAGACGAATATTTTTCTATTCCCTTATCCCAATTGCCAAATAAAGTAAATATTCACCGCAATACATTTATTGTCTTATCCACTCGGGGAGTGGATGTGGATGTAGAAGGCTTGCCAGCTATTTTGGAATCAGAAGCAGGGTATATTGGGGTAATAGGCTCAAAGCGACGATGGAAAACCACTGAAGAAAAGTTGCTTGAAAAAGGAATAAGTAAGGAACTTCTAAACCGAGTTGTGTCCCCGATGGGTTTAGAGATCGATGCAGAAACCCCAGAAGAGATCGCCCTCAGCATTCTTGCTGAGATTGTGATGCTCCGACGAGGTGGCGATGGAAAAAGAATGACACGGGTCGAAAAAGAGTAATAATATTCGACCTATTCTTTTTAAGATAATCAATTTTGAAAATTAGTGATTTCAGACTAAAATGCATTAGTAGTGAAATATTTGTAAATATTGTGGAGAAATTATGTGGCAAGAATATTATCAACCCGCACAGGTTGAAGAAGTTTTAGATTTATTAGATCAATATCAAGCGCGGGCTCGAATAATTGCTGGCGGAACGGACTTAATATTAGAGCTCGAAGCGGGATTAAGATCTGGTATAGAGGTGCTGATCGATGTAAGCCGGATAGCTGGATTAGATCAGATCGTCCTTGATGAAGATAATAATATTCACCTAGGACCTTTGGTCACCCATAATCACTGTGTCGCATCCAAATTAATTAGGGAATGTGCTTTGCCTTTGGCACAAGCCTGTTGGCAGGTTGGTGCCCCCCAAATACGTAATCGCGGGACGATCGCCGGAAACCTAATTACCGCTTCTCCCGCAAATGACACGATCACGCCGCTCATGGCTATGGAGGCTAAGGTGGTAGTTCGATCAAAAGAAGAGGAAAGAACTATATCCTTAGAGGAATTTTTTAAGGGTGTCCGAAAAACGCTTTTAAAAGAAAATGAAATGTTAGTGGATATCGTCTTTCCAGCATTGCAGTCAGAAAAACAAAAGGGGAATTTTTATAAGCTAGGCTTGCGGCGTGCACAGGCGATTTCTGTAATTAATGTGGCAGCAGTTCTTGATTTTGAGGAAGAGAAAGTTTTGAAAGCAAGAATTACTTTGGGATCGGTAGCGCCGACAATCGTGCACGCAACTGAAGCTGAGGAATATCTTGTAGGAAAAGAATTGAATGTTGAAACGATTTCTAAAGCAAGTGAGCTAACCGAAAAAGCTGCCAAACCAATTGATGACCTGCGCGGGTCTGCAGAATATAGAAAATATATGATTGGAGTAAGTGCAGGAAGGGCATTAGAGGCGATCGCAAATAATACTCAGGGGGAGGACATTCCCTCCGATCCTGTATTGCTATGGGGTACAAAAACATTTCCCGAATTCAATCTTGCTGAGTCTTCAAATTTTACTTCTAATCAACCAATTCAAACAACGATCAATGGCAAAAAAGTAGAGTTTAAAACCGGTCATCAAAAAACTTTGCTCCGGTTAATTCGAGAAGAAGCAGGTCTGACTGGCACTAAGGAAGGTTGTTCTGAGGGTGAATGTGGTGCTTGCACGGTGTATTTGGATGGGGTTGCGGTGATGAGCTGTTTAGTTCCTGCTCCCCGGGCACATCAGGCAGAGATCGAAACTGTGGAGGGCTTAAGCCAAGATGAACGGCTTCACCCAGTACAGCAAGCTTTTATAGATGAAGCTGCTGTTCAATGTGGATACTGCACCCCAGGGTTTTTAATGTCAGCAGCAAAATTATTAGACGAAAAACCAGAGCCAAGCAAAGAGGATATTCAATACGCGATCACAGGAAATTTATGTCGATGTACCGGGTATTACAAGATCATCCGGGCAGTTGAAACTGCTGGAAAGGCTAGGTGAGCCATGAGATATGATTACACTAAACCCAAGCCCAAGCCCAAGAAAAAAAAGGGGCAACACCCTGTTTGGCGGGGAATTGGTTTTGTAATAATGGTCATTATTCCGATAATATCCTTTGGATTTTCCGAGATATTTCTAAATTATTTGGAAGAAAATGTACGTGGTTTTTCAATTCCCTCACAACTTCGCAGTGGTCCTTTTCAAATCACGGAAGATTGGGTAATAATGGATATCTTGGCAGTAATCGCAGTTGGTATCGTTGTGATGTTCTTTTTATTGTCCATATTTGCAATTATCAATACATTGATCTATGGTTTTACAAGAGATAAAAAGAGTGACGTTTTCGAGGCGAATAAGAAAGAATTTAAAAAGAAGAAAAGGAATATTAAACGGTAGGGAATCCTTATGGAAAGAGCTGTCCCGAAAGTGGTTTCTGAAGAAATTGAGCTTTATCTCCGCACCTATTATTCCCTTTTAAGAACTTCTACCGAAGTAAAGTTGAGGAGTTTGGTGGAGGCTCATGCGGGAATGAATTCTCTTTTGCATCCCGAGGCTAGAAGTGCCAACCCCGACATGTCAGCCTTTATTTATTCTGTTTTGCGTATGCCCCCAGAAATGCAATCTATTCGACTGGTCGTCATGGGCCAAAGTCGGGAAATGTTCCAAAAATCTGGAATAGGTGATTTGAAGAAATGGGAATCCGTAGAAGCAGCCGCCCGCCGGAGACGTACTTTTTTCGATGGTAAAAGCCGGTTAGCCATTTTGATCGCTAGTCGGTCAGACATTGATGATATTGTCCCTATGCTAACCGCTTATCAAATTGAATGGAATAAGCTCCATAATTTATTGCAAAAATTCCCGGATTCCTTTTCATTTTCAAATGCCCTAAACGAGGAATCTGAAAAAGAAAAATTTGCTTCCTCTCTTTTGATCACAGTGGATGATCTGGAAAGACTCTCAACGATTTGGGGGGAAAAGTTTGGTTCAAATTTGAAAATGATTCGAAAGGAACGACTTAGCTTAAAGGTTCAATTGCTCAGTGGTTCTTTGATGGAATATCGCCGAGCAATAAATGAATGGTGGACCAGGATTGAAGAAGCTTTACCCTCCTTTAGACATCGACCGATCTATTTTGTTTCAAGTAATTCTCACAGTCTAATCAATATTGTCACTGGTTTCGCGTTGAAGCATGAAAAAGCATTAGTTAAATTCTTAGAAGATACTGATGACGAGTTATTGCAAAAAGAATGGGCAGATATTCAGGCAAATGTCGTGCCCTCATCACGGGAAAATTTCTTTTATTACATCATGAAGAAATATCTTGGGACACCTTCTGGCGCAAAGTTAAATGAAATCTTGAGTGAGGAAGAAGCCAGTTGTGAAATTCAAAGAGTTACCAGCGCACAGAATTTTGATATCGAAGCGCAAGTAATTCCCATGTCAAAAATGAGTCAGGCAGCGTTAGATCCAAGATTGCAAGCCGAAGACAATCATTTACTAGAAAAATCCGATGCGATTATTTTGAATATTGACTACCCCCTAGGCTTAGCAGCTTATCAGGTATTGGCAGAGGTTTCTGACCATGTGGGACAAGTTTTAGGGGTTTATATCATGGGTAAATCCGCAACCTTAAATGGCGCGGTGGGGGATGTAATGATCCCCAATGTGGTATATGATGGGCATTCTCGAAATTCTTATATCTTTAATAACAGTTTTGAAGCTGAAGACGTCACCCCATACCTGGAATATGGCACTGTGCTAGATGGACAAAAAGCTGTCACTCTTTGGGGTACGTTTTTGCAAAACCATGATTATATGGATGTTTTCTATCGTGAGGGATACACAGATATTGAAATGGAGGCAGGTCCTTATCTTTCGGCGATCTATGAAATGGTACGCCCAAAACGCCATCCCATGGATGAGATCGTCAATTTATACGGATTGCCTTTTGATCTTGGTATCCTTCATTATGCATCGGATAAACCGATTAGCAAGGGAAAAAATCTTGGCTCGGCAAGTTTATCCTATTTTGGAATGGATCCAACCTATGCCGCTTCCTTAGCTATCCTGAAACGAATCATTGAAATTGAAAAAGAAAGAATTAAGTAAATAATTAGAGGAATTTTTATGTCGATACTTGGTAAGTCTTATAAACGAGTAGATGCATTAGGAAAGGTAACGGGTGAGACACTTTATCCAGGGGATTTGGAGATGGAGGGTCAAACCTATATGAAGATCTTGTTTGCCCACCGACCTCATGCGATTGTTAAAAAAATTGATACCAGTAAAGCAGAGGCATTGGATGGTGTGCTATTAGTTCTCACTGCTAAAGATGTACCCGTTAACGAATATGGGTTAATCTTTCCAGACCAACCTGTTTTATGTGGTCCTGGTTCTTCCAAGGTGGATGGAGACCATGTGCGTTTTGAAGGCGACCAGGTCGCTGCGATTATTGCTGAAACTGAAGAAATCGCCGATAAGGCGCGATCACTAATTGAAGTGGAATATGAAGATCTTCCCATCACGAGTAATCCTGAAAAATCGATGAAGGACGATGCAGATTTGTTGCACCCTGACACTGAGTCGAATGTAATTACCCACTATAAAATTCGCAAAGGCGATATTGAATCCGCGTTTGAGAAGTCAGATGTGATCATTGAAGGGGAGTATCGAACTCCCTTCCAAGAACATGCTTTCTTAGCCCCTGAGGCAGGGATTGCATATGTGGATGAAGAAGATCGCATCACTGTGGCTGTGGCTGGTCAGTGGATACATGAGGAAGCGGAAGGGATCGCCCACGCCTTAGATTTGCCTCTAGAACAGATACGGGTCATTCAACCCGCTATTGGTGGGGCATTTGGTGGTCGGGAAGATATGTCGGTGCAAATTGTACTGGCACTGACTGTTATGAAATTTAGAGAAATGGGAATCAACCGCCCAGTGAAGATCGTATGGACACGTGAAGAGTCGATGATCGGGCATCATAAGCGTCATCCATATTTAATCAGGGCTAAATGGGGGGCAAGTAAAGAAGGCAAAATTCTTGCCGCAGAGTCTGAAGTGATCGAAGATGCGGGTGCGTATAATTACACCTCCAATAAGGTTTTGGGAAACGCCACCCTAATGGTTTCTGGACCTTACGTGATCGACAATTTAAAAGTTGATTCTTATGCGGTATACACCAATAACATTCCCGGGGGGGCATTTAGAGGTTTTGGTGGACCTCAAGCGGCCTTTGCCGCAGAACAGCAAATGAATAAAATAGCCCAAGCATTGGGGATGGATGAAGTTGAGCTACGTTTAAAAAATATTGTCAAAGATGGGTCGATCATGCATACCCAAACACCATTCCCCAGCCCTGTGACAATGGATAGAGTGATCGAAGAATGTGCAGAGGCTGCAAAATGGCCTAGAGTTATGGAAAGTACGGATTCTTCCATCAAACGAGGAATTGGATTTGCTTGTGGATTTAAAAATGTGGGATTTTCTTTTGGTGCGCCAGAACGGTCTTATGCAACGATCGAAATTCACGGCGGCTCTGAGATCGAGCGGGTCGTATTGCACCAGGCCGGTTCAGATGTCGGTCAGGGGGCACACACGGTGTTCCAACAAATGGCGGCGGAAGCTGTGGGGGTTCCATTTGAGATGGTTGAGTTGCAGGTCGCCGATTCAGCAGTAACTGGCGATTCGGGGAGTTCTTCCGCATCGAGAATGACCTTTATGGCTGGGAATGCTATTAAGGGGGCAGCAAAATTGGCCTTAGAAATGTGGGAGGATGAAGATCGGCCAGTCATTGCGGAATATAAGTATGTACCCCCAGCTACCACCCCCTATGATAAACAAACCGGGGAGGCGATGCCAAACTTTGCTTATGGCTACGTGGCTGAAACGGTCGAAGTCGAAGTAGATATGGATACTGGCGAAATTAAAATCGTGAATGTACTCTGTGCAAATGATGTGGGGAAGGCTTTAAATCCCATACAGATCGTAGGTCAAATTGAGGGGGCAGTAGTTCAGGCCGCGGGGTATACGATGATGGAAAATTTCATTTCCGAAGAAAGTCGGGTTAAAACCGATAAGTTTTCAACTTATCTGATCCCCACCGTCCTGGATATTCCCGAAACGATTGACTCATTAGTTTTGGAGTTCAATGATGAAGAGGGACCTTGGGGCGCACGCGGCATGGGAGAAATGCCCTTCATCCCATTTGCACCAGCGGTAACTGCCGCGGTTCACCAGGCCACAGGAATTTGGTTTGATAGCTTCCCACTTACCCCTGAGAAAGTTTTGCGGGGACTAGGGAAAATATAAATTATTAAATAGGTTGGGGATAGCTCACCCTATTTTATGAGGCCTAATTTCATGGCTACCTGGATCGCCCATCTAAGAATTGCTGAAGAACTGCTTGCGAAAATACCCCAGCTTGATGCCCATCAATTTGCAATTGGCAATATAGCCCCAGATTCGGGTATTCCCGACGAACACTCTGAAAACTTTGAGCCACCGAGTAGGATTACACATTTATTGGTTGAAAACGAGGATGAAGAATTTCAATATCGAGATTTTGATTTTTATAAGGAATTTTTGTCATCAATCAATCCATTTGGGAGGGAGACCAATAAATTTTCCTTCTTATTAGGCTATTTCTTTCATATAATCACCGATAATTTATGGTTTATAAAGATTGGACGTCCTTCGAGAATAAAATATTTATCCAAATTTGAAAATAAACGGGTTTTTTCTAAAGAGATCAAAAAGGATTGGTATGGCCTTGATTTTGCCTATGTACGCAATAATCCAGATAGCATTTATTGGAAAATATTTCTAAATAGCGAATATAAAGAAAATTTTTTAGATTTTTATCCAAATGACACAATTGCCAGGCAGGTGGAATTTTTAAAGAATTTTTACAAACGGGCGGATAAAGAGATCGATGAAAATTATCGAATTCAGGACAATATATATCTGAGTAAAGACGAAGTAGATATTTTTGTGAAAGAAACAGTAAACACGCTATTGAAGATTTATAAAATTCTTTGGATAGAACAAACTGAGGTAGAGGTTAATCATTCTGTTCTGGAAATAACTGGCGTTTAAGCATGTTTGGAAAATTTGAAATTCCCTTTCCCGGTGAAATATTAAAGATAAATGAGGTATCTCGTTCAAATCTCCCCGGAGATTTTATTGAATTAAGTAATGGGTTCACCCATTATCAATTGCAAGGATCTATAGAAGCCCCATTGGTTGTTTTGGTACATGGCTTTTCCACCCCAAATTTTATTTGGGACCCTACCTTCGATGCATTGCTTGCTGCGGGATATCGAGTGCTTCGCTATGATCTGTTTGGAAGAGGGTATTCAGATCGACCTTTTCATGTATATAATCGAGAGCTTTTTTCCAGACAACTCTCTGAATTGTTGAAAGGGTTAGATATTATCGGCAAATTTTCCTTGTTCGGGTTATCCATGGGGGGCATTATCGCCGGTGATTATGCTGTGAATAACCCCGACCGTATCTCTCATTTGGGGTTATTTGATCCGGCAGGGGCCGATGCAGGTCCCATGCCCCTTATGATGAAAATTGGATTAATCCCCGGCCTGGGGGAGATTCTTCTGAGTTTACTTGGAAACAAAAGAATCGAGAAATTTTTGGTCAATGATTTTTTCAATATTAAGGATATCTCCTCGGTAATTGAACAAATTCGTCCGCAATTAAAATATAAAGGCTATAAACGAGCCCTCTTATCTACCTTAAGAGCAGGGGTATTAAACGAAGCGAAAGATATCTATCAAAATATTGGTGAGGGAGATTTGCCAGTTTTGCTCATCTGGGGGGAAGAGGACAAGGCAGTGCCTTTTGAGCAGAGTGAAAGTATGATTAAATTAATCCCCCAAACTGAATTTCACCCGATTACTGGGAGTGGTCATATTCCGCATTATGACAAGCCCGAAATTGTTAACCCAATTCTGTTAGAATTTCTAGAACGATAACCATCCTTGGGAATTATTATTCCTAAATTTATTTAGAGGTTAGATGAATACAAATATTCTTATTCGGGGGGGAGGGGATTTAGCCAGTGGGGTAGCCGCTCGGCTCCATCGTGTTGGATTTAAAATTCTCATTACCGAATTGGCCCAACCATTGGTCGTTCGCCGCACGGTGTCTTTTGCTGAAGCAGTGTTTTCTGGCCAAACTCAGGTCGAAGAAATTATTGCTGAGAAGGCAAACAACTTTTTAGAAATTGAAGCAATTCATCGAGCCAATAAAATCGCGGTTGTGGTTGACCCTAAAATGGCGATGCTGTCCGAGTATAAACCATCGATATTGGTGGATGCGAGGATGATGAAACAACCACCAAATGTTGGTCTGGAAGTCGCAGAATTTGTAGTGGGACTCGGTCCTGGTTTTTTGGCGGGAGACAATTGCCATGCAGTGGTGGAGACCATGCGTGGACATACCCTGGGTCGAGTGATCTGGCAGGGAAAGGCAATAGAAGATACTGGAATCCCAGATGCAGTAGAAGGGATTCGGGCAGAACGGGTTTTGCGAGCTGGAACGCGGGGGTTGTTGAAGACCTTTGTAGAAATTGGCCAACATTTGGAAAAAGGAGATTTAATTGCAGAGGTTAATTCTCAAAAAATCACGTCTCCTTTCAAGGGTGTATTACGCGGATTGATGAAAGATGGCATTGAGGTCAAGAAGGGCATGAAGATTGGAGACGTGGACCCCCGGAATGAGGATCAATATATTCATTCCATATCAGATAAAGCCCTATCTATTGGTGGGGGGGCTTTAGAAGCGATTCTGAGTCAGCCTCAATATTCAATAGTCAAGAGATAGTATTTTTTTATAATCTTTTACAGCGGAAAGTATTATGCAGTTGATCGATGGCATTCGAATAGATAAAAACTCTCGGGTTGCTTTTGTGGGTGCAGGGGGGAAAAGCACTTCCATGTTTAGACTTGCCCAACAATATCAGGGGAAATGTATCCTCAGCACCAGTACCCATTTGGCGTTAGCACAAGTAAAATTAGCCGACCAGCATATTATTGTTGGGAATATTGCTGATCTAGACCAACTGCATAACGATCTTCCTGATGGAATTACTTTAATTAGTGGCCCAAAATGGAGGAATGATCGTGTAGGTGCTTTATCCGATGAGATTTTTCAAGAGTTAGATCAACTGGCAGCGAAACACCAGGTCCCAATATTAATTGAAGCAGATGGTTCGCGACGATTACCCCTGAAATCTCCTGGAAATCACGAACCTGCTATTCCTCCGATCGTCAATACGGTGGTCGTGTTAGTTGGATTTAGCGGTCTAGGAATGCCTCTAAACGAAAAGAATGTGCATCGTCCAGAATTATTTTCAAAAAGGACAGGTCTTGAAATGGGGGAACTTATCGAGAAGAAACATTTATTAGATTTAGTGCTTCACCCTGAGGGGGGATTAAAAAATATTAAGGAAGGAATGAAAAAAGTGCTTTTCTTAAATCAAGCGGATACAAATTCTTTGGTAACTATTGCCAGCTCTATGTCCCCCGCCATTTTAAAGAAATATGATCAGGTAGTAGTAGGTAGTTTGAATAAGATGAACGATGAAATACATATTAGACATCATCGGGTTGCCGGGATTGTATTAGCAGCGGGGGGATCAGAAAGATTGGGGGAACCCAAACAATTACTAGATTGGAAGGGAACCCCATTTATCCGAGCGGTTGTAATGAAGGCAATTGCCGCGGGATTGGATCAAGTTGTTGTTGTAACTGGAGCATTTTCAGAAAAAACTTCAAAAGCTGTGCAGGGTTTACCAGTCAAAATTATTCATAATGAAAATTGGTCTGAAGGACAAAGTACATCTGTGAAAAAAGGGATAGAATCGCTAGATCAAAATATTGGCGCAGCCGTTTTCTTACTCGTTGACCAACCTCAGGTCTCCTCTACATTAATTAAAAAACTTATTGAAACATATTCGATTTCAAAAGAACCAATTATTGGTACATTAGTAGATGGCCAAAGAGGGAACCCGGTTCTTTTTGATAGGTCCACTTTTGCAGATCTGGGAAATATTCAGGGAGATAAAGGGGGGAGACAGATATTTTCAAAATACCCCGTTCGCTGGATGCCTTGGCTAGATCAGATTATGGCACTAGATGTTGATAATCCCGGAGATTATGAAAAACTTCTCAATTTTAAAGAACAAAAGTAACGGCTAATAGTGCGATTTTAGAATATGCAACCGGTTTCGTAGTCCATTTGGCATAATAGTGCTTGACACATCCGTTTGCGCCCTGTAAAATCTTAGCCTGTTGGTATTTTCACAATAAAAGTTGAATAAACTTAAATCCCTAAGTCGAGGAGTAATTGATGTACGAACTCTCAAACATTACTCAGTTCGAAATAAATGCGATCTGGTTTGTATTTGGAATCGCCATTATCGGACTGTTGTACGCTCTTATTTTGCGTAATCAAATTATGCGCGAAGATAAAGGTACAGAAAAGATGCAAGAAGTATGGGGGGCCATTCGCGAGGGCGCAGATTCCTATCTGCGTCGTCAACTTCGCTCCATTCTTCCCTTAATCGCTATATTAACAGTTGCGATGTATTTCTCAGTTTCTATCGTTCCTCCATCCCCTGAAGCAATTGAGCGCTTCCATGGAATGGATGTAGCCGCCGTTAGTAATATTATCGGATGGGGTCGAGCCATTGGTTTTGTGATGGGTTCGCTCTTTTCTTTGATCGTTGGTCAGATCGGTATGCGCATGGCTGTCCAAGGTAATGTACGTGTGGCTTCTGCTGCTCGAACCTCCTTTGGTGATGCCCTCCGCATTGCTTACCGTTCCGGCACAATTACTGGGATGCTCACAGATGGTTTAGGCCTTCTGGGTGGTACCTTGATCTTTATTTACTTCGGTTTAGCTGCACCAGATGCGCTTCTAGGCTTTGGTTTTGGTGGTACCTTGCTTGCCCTCTTCATGCGGGTGGGTGGTGGTATCTTCACTAAAGCAGCAGATGTGGGTGCAGACTTGGTAGGTAAAGTTGAAGCTGGCATTCCTGAAGATGACCCCCGCAACCCAGCTGTAATTGCCGACCTTGTTGGTGATAACGTAGGTGATTGTGCAGGTATGGCTGCCGATATTTTCGAATCTTATGAAGTCACCATTGTTTCTGGTTTGATCCTAGGTGTGGCCTTATTCAATATCACAGGCCGAATTGAATGGATCATTTATCCTTTGATTGTTCGCGGTATTGGTGTGCTCTCTTCGATCGTTGGCACATATGCAGTTAAAGGTGCCGACGAAGGGTCTGGTGAAGACGCGATGAAAGCGATCTTCGGTGGGTTCTTGTCCTCTGCAGCAATTTCCGCAGTACTCTTCTTCCTTGCTGGTTACTATTACCTCCACGTTTTATCCGGAGATAACCCCATGCCAGGTGGATGGTGGCGAACGCCTACTGCCGTTGCAATTGGTGTGCTATTAGCGATTTTAATCGACCGGGTGACAGAATACTTTACCGGCACACATAAAGCACCTGTCCAAGAAATTAAAAAATCCGCCGATACCGGATCTGCAACATTGATCCTTCAGGGTGTCGCTGTTGGATTTGAATCTTCTGTCTGGTCAGTGATCATCATTGCTGCTACGATCTTTTCCTCAATTGTGATTTTTGGCGGGCAAGGCTCAACCGATACTGAACGTGTCACCTATATTCTTTATGGTGTGGCAATGACCGGTATTGGTATGCTCACCCTCACAGGTAACAATGTTGCAATGGACTCATTTGGTCCGATCGCAGATAATGCTGCTGGAATTGGTGAAATGTCCTGGCATGATAGCGATGATCCTAATTTAGCAAAAGCCCAACAAATCATGGCCGACCTCGATTCTGTTGGTAATACAACAAAAGCGATTACCAAAGGTGTCGCCATCGGATCCGCAGTAATTGCGGCTGTGGCTCTCTTCGGGTCCTTCTTAGTAGATGTAAGTCGTGCACAAGAGGCTCTTGGGATTCCATTGGCTGAACAAATTCAATCTATTGGTATCCGCATTGATACCCCGGTCGTATTTGTGGGTATGTTAATTGGTGGAGCCCTTCCTTGGTTATTCTCCTCCTTTGCCATTCAAGCCGTAAGTCGAGCAAGTGCTTTGATCGTAAAAGAAGCTCGCCGACAATTTGGCCTGGGTGTATTGGAAGGAACCATTGAGCCAGATTACCGACAAGCGATTGATATTTCAACTACGGCAGCCCAAAAAGAATTGATCCCATTGGCACTTTTGGGTGTTCTTACACCTGTGTTAGTAGGAATAACTTTTGGTGTTTCCGCCTTAGGTGGCTTCCTCGCTGGAATTATCCTTTCAGGTCAATTGCTCGCAGTGTTCCTCAACAATTCTGGTGGTGCTTGGGATAACGCCAAGAAACTGATTGAAGATGAAGTATCTGACGTAGAGGCCAACACTGGTAAAGGTTCTGAACGACATAAAGCCAGTGTAGTAGGCGATACAGTGGGTGATCCAATGAAAGACACCGCTGGTCCTGCACTCAACCCGATGATTAAAGTTGTAAATTTAGTATCTGTGATTGTAGCTCCAGTAGTTGTCAAGTATGCAGATAAAACTTGGGGTGTCTGGTTGGCTATTGTCATATTATTGGCCGGATTGACCTGGTCAATTATGACCAGTAAACGTCCAGCGGATCCAATTAAAGAATAATTAATTGTGATTTTGATGGATTGATTTTCAAGAGAAATATGAAAAGAGGTACAAAATAACTTTGTACCTCTTTTTTATATCCCTTAATTGTTTATAGTTTACGATTATTTACTGAAAATTTTTTGTCTAAACAAAACACTTGCAACTTCAAGAGGATTAAGGCATACTATTTTTAATAAGGAGAACCTCCATTTATGGCGAAGATTGCTTTGCGCGTCTACAACAACGAAATTAGTGACCTGGTAGATCATGGTCAATTAGATGAGGCTATCGCTCATTGTCGACATATCCTGGAGCAATTCCCCAGGTACATTGAAACCTATCGGCTATTTGGTAAGTCCTACCTTGAAGGGAATCAATATGGCGATGCTGCTGACATTTTACAACGAGTAATCTCCTCTGTCCCAGATGATTTTGTCTCTCAAATAGGTATGAGCATCATTCGTGAGGATGAGGGCGACCTAGATGCAGCAATTTATCATATGGAAAGAACCTTTGAAGCACAGCCTTCCAACCAAGCTATTCAAGAAGAATTGCGACGACTTTATGGAAGAAGAGATGGTGTTGAGCCCGCAAAAATACGCTTAACCCGTGGTGCCTTAGCACGAATGTATGCCCACGGTAATTTATTTGAGCAGGCAGTGGCAGAACTATCTGCAGCATTAAGTGATGATCCATCTCGTTTAGACCTTAGTGTCCTCCTTGCAGAAATGTATTTCAAAATGGATAAGCATGTTGAAGCCGCTGATTTGTGCATTAATATTCTAGAAAAATTACCGAACAACTTATCTGCAAATCGAATTTTATTTTTTATTCTCAGCCAATCTAATCGATTAGAAGAATCTGATATCTATAAACAAATTTGGATATCTTTGGACCCCTATGTAGAATTTCTCGAGGATGGAAGTTCTGACCTAAGTCAGGTAGCAGATAACGCTGTAACTATTGAGAAGCTACCATGGGATCCGGAACTATATGCAGAACAACAAAAAGATCAACCCGATTGGGTATCGTCTTTGGGTGTTTCTGTAGAAAAAGATGAGGATTCTGCAGATAAAAATTGGATCTTTTCTCCTGAACAGGCTGAAAAAAGTATTGAAGATACCGCGCCAGTAAAAGTAAATGATCTAGGAGACGACCCCCTCTTCACGGAATCAGATGAGACCGATGATGAGGTTTTGGCTTGGATAGGTTCCGATTCTGAGGATTCAATAGAAGATCAGTCAACTGATGATGCCGACGGTGAAATTCCAGATTGGATCTTAGAAGGGGTTGTGGAATCTGAAGAGGGTGAGGGTGATTCAGTAGGGGATGATTTCCCCGATATGATGAAAGACTTTGCATTAGCCCAGGAACTTGAAGAAGTTACTCCTGAAGAAATTGCCGATGAGCCATTTTTGGTTGAATCTGTAGATTCCGAGGATCCCGAAATTTCTGAGGAAGCAAATAAAATATTTTCAGCTCCGGACTTGGGCTCAGATTTTGATTCCTTAGATGATTTGGATATCCCCGAGAACATTACAGATGACTGGATTAAAGAGTTAGAGGGGTCTGATCAAATCTCTGAAGATGAGTTAGATGAAAATAGCGGGGAGTTTAAAGAAGCCGATACAATACGATTTAATCCTGACGTTCCCAAAGATACACCAGATTGGTTGAAGGAACTTTCTGAAACAGGCCAGCATATAAGTGAAGAGAAAGAAGAAATACCAGATTGGTTGAAAGATACCGGTGAGCTAACAGATACTGAAAAAGGTGAAACTGATGATATCCCCAGTTGGTTAAACGATCTTGCGGATATCGAATCTATTGCAGAACAGGAAGCAAAAGAGCAACCTTCTATGGTGGATCAAGAAGATCAAGATTCAGATGCCACACAAGAGGGTGATGAAGCAGATTGGCTCAAAACGTTAAGTGCTTTAGAATCTGTGGACGAAGATTTACCAACGCCACCACATTCTGCTCTTGAGAATAAAAAAGATGATTCTGATGAAGACAATGCACTTGCCTGGTTAGAATCTCTGGGGGCAGAGGATGAAAATTCGGCAGAATCACCTTTAGAAAAAGAGTTGGAATTAGATCAAACCGATTCCGATGATGTTGAGGAAATTGAAACAATTAACCAGGATGATGCAGTCGAATGGTTAGAAAATTTAGGTGCAAATAAAGGGCTGGATGTGGGGGATTCAATTGCTGAATTGCCAAATCAAGAACCCATTCCAGATATTGGTGCTGAGTCGGGCGATCCAAACGAGATGGATGACTGGTTGAATTCCTTATTAGATGATGTGCCCGCAAATCAGATCAATACTGAAGATGATGACGAATGGATGGAAACTATTGCAGATTTAACGCCCGAGGCAGACCCTCAAAAGCCTCCGGGAGATACGGATTGGTTAAAAGAGTTAGATGAGGCGGCAGTCCCAAAAAATTCAGAAGATGAATCGGATAAAGAGACCACGAATGAGGAAGATTCCCAAGATTCCACCTTGGAAGAAGAGTTGGTTGTTTCTCAATCGGAAAATGAAACTAACTTTGAAGGCGAGGGTGATGGGGTAGAAGAGAAATTATCTGATGATTTTCTAGATATTGAAGAAAAAGATCTTCCAACCGAAATGACCGGCGCTTTCACCTCAGCCCCACAAGAATTTTCAATTGAAGATGCACCTACCGAACCGCTTGATCTTGCCAATGTGCCAGATTGGATGAATGAGATTGTTGAAGAAGAAAAATCTATAAATGAACCAGTCGGTGAAACCAAAAGTGAATCTGATGCCGACACCTCGATTGACTGGTTGACCAATGAAGAAACAGTAGAGGAAGAATCCTCGATGTCAGTTCCAGACAAACCAGAGGAGCCTGAAGAAGATTTAGCAGGAGATTGGATTCCTGAAAGTGAATCTGGAATATCAGATCCAACACCGGAACCGGCCCTTGAAAAACCTACTCCTAAACCGAAAGTAGCAAAACTGGCTTCTACAGAACTGCTAACTGAAATTAAGTCAGCCCTTTCTCAGGGAGATGTTCAAGATGCAGTCGGTGGATATAAAAAATTGATCAAGAAGGGAGCGGGGATCGAAGAAGTGGTAGAAAACATTAACAATGCACTTAGAAAATTCCCTCTTGATGTAAATCTTTGGCAGATATTAGGTGACGCCTTTATGAAACAAGATCGATTACAAGAGGCATTAGATGCCTACACCAAAGCCGAAGATTTGCTTCGTTAAGAAACGCATGAATTAAATTGCTCGGATATTTTGGAAGTTTTGAGTTGTTTGTTCTAGTCAGGTATAATATATCGCTGTGAAAATCCCTATTCGGGGTCTTTCAGGACCCCGAATTCTTATTTAAAAATGATTTGGAGGAAAGTGTGGAAAAAACTTTTGTTTTTGTAAAACCCGATGGAGTGCAACGTGGATTGGTTGGAGAAATAATGGCTCGGTTAGAACGAAGAGGACTTCGTTTGGTAGCCAGCAAATTTATGGCAGTAAGTCAAGAATTGGCAGGTCAACATTATGCTATTCATCAGGGAAAGCCTTTTTATGAGGGCTTATTAGAATATGTCACATCTGCCCCCGTTATGGCAATGGTTTGGGAAGGCCCCAACGCGGTCGCAGCTGTTAGACAAACGATGGGTGCAACAAAACCCACCGAAGCCGCACCTGGATCAGTCCGTCATGACTTTGGATTAGAAATTGGCCGTAATATTACCCATGCATCAGATTCTGTCGAAAATGCCCAAAAAGAAATTGAAATGTGGTTTACAGCAGAGGAAATAATTGATTGGAATCGAGATATTGATACTTGGGTTTTTGAATAAATTTCTAACTTAATAAAAAAAATCCCACAATGCTGTGGGATTTTTTTTATTTAATTAAATTTAGGCTGTTACTGCACATGCAATAATATTTTTCCCTCTGCCCACAGGTCCTCAAGCGCATAATTTATTCTTTGGTCTTCCGAAAAAACATGTAAGATCACATCCCCATAATCTGCCAAAAGCCATCCATCAATTGGTTGTCCTTCGATCTTTGTTTTAATTTTATGTTCTACCCTAACCTTATCTAGTACAGCTTTCATCAAAGCTTTCAGCATGCGACCACTGGTGCCCGAACAGATTACAAAATAATCTGTAAATGGCGTGACTCCGTTTAAGTCCATTAAAGTAATGTTTTCCCCTTTCGTTTCTTCTAAAGCCTCAATTATTGTATGAGCTACATTTATCGCGTCCAGATCTCACCTCTTAAATTTCAATGTTTAAACATTCGTCTTTGCTTTTTTTTAGGGGCTAAGTTTATCATGAACCCAAGTTTGCTGTGAAAAGCTTTTTGTAAATGGCACCTTTTGGGCTGAGCTTACTTTGGTACAAGGAAATAGAATTTATTTTTGCCGCCCCTATAAATCCAAATTTTTGCTTTCGAAATATATTGCTTGCCGTGCGAATTTCTTGTATTGTGGCATTCCGCGAAACCCTTCCCATAGTGAGGTGAGGATTAAATTTCCGTTGGTCTGGAGAATACCCCATCTTAGAAGTCTCAATCTCAGTCCGCGCCTGTAACTTAAATAATTCTTCAGGTGCTTTGATTCCTACCCAAATCACCCTCGGTCTGGTCACGTTAGGAAATATACCAAACCCCCCAGCGGTAATATCCAAAGGCTTAGAATTCGATGCGGCTTTTTGGATGATCTCATTGATCATCGGGATATTATTTTCAGAAACATCTCCTAAAAATTTTAAAGTGATATGAATATTAGGAATTGGCACCCATCGAATTGGAAGCCCTTTTAATTCTTCAAATAAATGATCATGTACGGTTTGTAAACTTTTTTGAAGTTCGGCCGGTAATTCAATTGCAATGAATGATCTAATAGCTGCCATTAGCAAATCCCCAATTTGTACTGATTATTAGTGCTTTTACGAACTGAACTAAAAAACATATTTTTTCTCATAGTTTTTGATTTCAAAAATTTAATTATTTGCGGATTATTTCTGTTACTAAACTAGAGTAAATAAAACTACTATAGCAAGTGATTATTATGAGTTATTCCCTTTAATTCGAAAAGTTTTTTATATCAAAAACCCTTAACTCAAAATAACATAAATTAAACTCAAATGCAAGCATAATGCTTTCAAGTAAGCAAACTATTATTAATTTCCACATGTTATTTTTGTTTATTGAATGAAGAAAATATTATTTATCAATTTCTAATATTGGTTCTTGACTTTTGTCTTGAATTTTTGTATAGTCAAACAGTGTTAAAAATTATCAGCATCAAGGTGAAATTACGAGATGCTGTATTTTTATGGACTTTACAATAGATAAAAATCTCAAGAATATTATTCGATTAGCAATTTGAGATTCGAGAATCATATTCTCATAAAACGAAAGCTTTTTTACAGATTTTTAAGATAATTTTTTGGGTGTTGCTTTAATGCTCAAAAAAGAGTACTCTGTAAAAAGAACTTCAAATGAAATGGTTTATAAACTGCCAACCCTAGCTGATAAATCCTCTAATTCAGAGGAGACTACAGCACAAATGGCAAATAGACCTTTTTGGGTAAGTTTACTTTCAATTATTACATCTATGTAAGACATAAAAATCAAATTATATATAAACGAGGTATGTTTAATTGGCTAAAGTAAAAGTAATTAATGACAAATTATTAGATAAGATGGAAAAAATGGGAGACAAGGATTATTCCCCTATCGCCCGATTGATCGAATTAGGAAAAAAGAAAACCTATGTAACGATCGATGATATTCTAAATTTCTTCCCAGAAGCTGAAAGAGATGTGGATCAACTAGAGGAAGCATTTGCTGCACTCCTGAGTGCTGCTATCCCATATGTGGATGATGACACAACAATCGAACCCACTGACGAAAACTTGGTGACTGAAAAAGAAGAAGCTGAGGAAGAAGAACCAAAAACTAATGCGGCACTCGATGAAAATTATTTAGCAAATATTGATACTGATGACATGATTGGCCTTTACTTGAAAGAGGTGGGGCGAGTTCCTTTGTTGATCGCGGAGCAAGAAGTGCGTTTGGCAAAAAGAATTGAAAAAGGAAGAATTTCTCGGGAAACAATGGCCAAAGATGGCAGAAGTATTCCGACAGATGCACGATCAGATCATAGAAATAATATTGAAGATGGCTGGGCCGCTCGAGAACATCTCATTACTGCAAATTCTCGTTTGGTGATCAGTGTCGCTAAAAAGTATATGGGTCGTGGGGTGCCTTTCCAAGATCTAATCCAGGAAGGAAACATAGGACTGATTCGAGCAGCAAAAAAGTTTGATTACCGGCGAGGGCATAAGTTTAGTACATATGCCACCTGGTGGATCCGACAGGCTGTCACTCGCGCAATTGCCGATCAAGGTCGAACGATTCGTGTGCCAGTTCATATGGGAGACCAGATCAATAAATTATTGCGCGTCCAACATCAACTTACACAGACATTAGGACGGGACCCATCTGTTGAAGAATTGGCCAGTGCGTTAGATGTACCGCCAAAGAAAGTTGAGAATATGATACAAGTTGCCCGACGTCCATTATCTTTGGAAACTCCGACAGATGACGAGGAAGATTCAGTTTTGGGTGATTTTATTCAAGACCGCGAAGCTCCAGCTCCCGATGATTCAGCGACTTATAATTTGTTGCGCGAACATCTAGAAGAAGTTCTAGGGTCCTTGCCTCCGCGAGAGGTGCGAATTCTACAACTCCGTTATGGTTTGTTGGATGGCCAAGCATATACCCTCGAAGAAGTTGGGCGAAAAATGGGTGTAACTCGGGAAAGAGTTCGCCAAATCGAAGCCCAAGCTTTAAGCAGGTTACGACATCCTGTAATCCGTCGTAAACTTAGAGAGTATCTCGGCGAATAATTTTTTAAAATTTACTAAACAGTTGAGGAAAGGCTCCCTTTCCTCAACTGTTTGTTTAAACAAAAAATGCCTGAAAACTCAGGCATTTTTTCATTAAAGTAATTTCTAAACGGGGACAGATTTTGTGACCTGATTTTTTCCCAAATATACTAAACATAAAAAATATACTCCCAGCATCACTCCACCGCCGATAATATAAGGCAAATTGATCTGGACGTCAAAAAGTATCCCTGCGAGCATTGGACCAAATATTCTTCCTAAGCTCATAAATGAATTATTCATCCCCATTGCGATTCCCTGCCCAACCTCTGCGTTTTTTGATGTTAAGGAGGTTACAGCGGGTCTGATCAATGAATTGCTGAATACAAAGAGTCCGGTGTAAATGGCAATTGTTAGAAAATCGGTCGCAAATAACATGAGGATGAAACCAATTGCGCTTCCAAAAACAGTCACTTTAATAATCTTTTCTTCACCCCATTTTTTACTCAATGGCCCAGTTAAAGCTCCTTGAGCTAATGCAGAAACTACGCCCACTACGGTCAATAATGATCCCACCTCTCTTGGCCCAAAATCAAATCTATGGGCAGCGTATAGGCCAAACACCCCCTCAAAATTAGTTAATCCAAAACTTACGAAGAACGCAAGAATTAGCAAGAAACTCAAAGGGCCAAATAGTGATTGCCACATTAACTTGAACTCAGAGGCCATATTTATTTTGGAGGATTCACTTCGATTTTCTTTGCTCAATGATTCTGGTAGTAATAAATATACAAATATTAATGCTAACAGGGATAATCCAGCCGCGATGAAAAATGGCAGGGATAATGAATCCTCCGCCAACCAACCGCCGATACCAGGGCCGATCACCATCCCTACACCCATGGCTGCACCCATCATACCCATGCCACCGCCGCGATTCTCCTCATCGGTACTATCCCCAATGAAGGCCATTGCTGTAGGCATTGTTGCCGATGAAAGGATACCTGCCAACGCTCGGGCGAAAAATAGCATCCATAATTTTGTGGCTAATCCAAATAAAAGCATCGAGATTGCATAGCCAAATACACCAATGAGAATGATCGGTTTTCTGCCGAATCGATCCGAAAGGACTCCCCAAATTGGAGAAAAGATGAATTGCATTAATGCAAAAATTGCCATCAAAAACCCTAATGCGCTACCACTTGCCCCAAATTCTTCAATATAAAATGGGAAAATTGGAATTACCAATCCAAAACCCATCATGACGATTACTAGGGTGAAAAATAAAATACCAATGTTCTTTTTATTGTTTTTCATACTTGTGAGACTCCAATTTGTAGAATATTTATTCGTTTAGTTCTTCGGCGATTACAGAAAGATAATTTTGCAATGCATTCAGGAAAATTATCTGATCTTCCATTGGGAGACTTTTTGTGAATTTTGATAAGCTGTTTTTTTTGTGAATTTCAATCTTGTTTAAGGTAGAGACACCAATTTTTGTCAATGCCACCTTCAAACTTCGTTTATCCTCAGGGTCAGTTTGGCGTTCAACCAGCCCTCTCTCTTCAAGCCGGTCAATAATTCCAGTGATTGTGGCTGAAACCTGCAATGTTGCTTCGGCGAGCTCGGACATGCTTATTGGGGTTTTCTTTTGATAAAGTGCTTGCAAAACGACCAGTTGTGGCAGGGTAAGGTTATATTCCTTTAACCTTTTGCTAAGGCGTTTATGCATCACCCAACCAAGCTGAACAGTGATCTTTTCAATTTCTTTGGCGGTATGGCTGGCTGTTATTTTCTCGATCTCTTTTTCCATTTTTCTCCAAATAAAAATACTTAGTGCCACTAAGTATTACAAGGGGTAATTATAATTTTTTATTTTAATTTTACAAGTAAATGGGGAGGGAGATTAAATGAATGGCAAATTATTTACGAAATTGATTAAGAATTGATGTTATACAAAGGCTTGTCCAAATCACTATGATCAGTATCAAGGTTTCATATTCTTGGTTTTGAAATAGATACCTTGTCTCATCCGGGTGAAAAGGAACAGACGGCACCCCCAGTGTTAGGCACCAAACACTACAAAATTGATCCAATACCAATGATCATATATTTTGGTTTTCACCGAATTTTGTTCCTTTTAAAGATTAATAACCCTTCACTCCCATAAATATCTGTTTCAATTTTATTGATTAGACTGTAAGCGTTCAAAAAAGATTTATTGTTCAATAGCCCACTTCGAATATATACCTCAAGTGCAACAAAATAATCTGGCTGATTTTTTAGGATCAACTCGGGGGAAATTGCATATGAAAAGTCTGAATATAACTCCTCGGCCAATGGGTAATAATTTAATGCTTGCGGGGATATCAAACCCACGGTATCCAGTATATCCGCATTGCTAAAATAACCTAATGCGCCCACATCACCTGCCGCTAAAACGGCGTCTGGATTCATTTCAATTTCCAAAGCGAGTTCTTTTCCCACTTTGGTGTATAACAGCTCCAATTTGTTCCAAGCCATTTCAGGAGCTGGATTTCTAAGTCCATGATCTGGTTTCAGAGTCCAATTATTCAATAGCAATAAAAAGGGAAGAAAGATGATCAGTAATGGGGCGAAATATTTGATAAAATGTTTTTTCTTGAAGACGCCAAATATATCTGTGATTAAAGATTCCAAACCAAAAAGAACAAAGATGAAAAAGAATGGCAAAGGAGGAGAAAGATACCAGCGAAAAATGAGGGGATTAGCAAAAGAAAAAGCTACTGCGTAACCAATGGGAAAGAGTACTGCAGGCCAATAAGCCCAATTCTTTTTTAGGATTCGATAACTGCCTATCAAGAATAAGGTCGGATAAAAAACAAAACCAAAATAGATTGCGGAGATACCAAATGTTCCCTGCTCCATGAATGGTGTGGAATAATGTTGAAGAAATCGGACAAGGGCTGAGTTGGGCGCTATCAGGTAGGCATCTGTTTTGGCAGCGATGGATTGAGGGAGAAAACTCCCGAAATAAAAATAAGAAAAGCTGAACCAAAGCAATAATGGAATAATAAAATATAGAAATTCTTTGATCGTAATTTTATTCTCTCGTCTTTTCACATCAAAAAATAGTCGATCAACCATTAGGGGGAGAACCAAAGCAAGAGCTTCTGGTCGCGTAAGGATCGCAAATGCAGCGGCCAAAGAAGTTAGAGAATAATATTGATAAATATAAGCGGTCCAGGCTCCTAGAAGGAGAAAAATATAGAGGCTGGTTTCCATTCCCCCAATTGCAAAACTAACACTCCATGGAGCAATGGACCAAGCTATGGCTGCTCCGATCCCAGCCCAATGAGCACCAATTTTTTTGCCGATAAGAAGGAGGAACACTGTAGAAAAACCATCTAATAGCGCATTGATTACCATTGCTATTTGTGGGAAATTTGCATTGATACCACCACTGATAAACCCCAGCCCACTCATTGCCAAAGTATATAAAGGGGTTGTCGTTCCTAAAACTTGCTCACCAGGGTTATACACAAATCCTTCCCCAGCCAAGATATTCCTGGCATAACGAAATGTGATAAAGGAATCATCGATACTGCGGGGGCCAGGAACCAATCTTGCGACCACCGCGAAGGAAAATATCAAAATGTATGGAAGAAAAGGTTTTATCTTTTTAAGTTTTTCCATATGGAAATTATATACTGTTCTGCTTAGCCAGATTTAAATAGCCCCTGGGATAAAATACAATTTATATTGTTGCTTATTGGTAGTGTGCCGTTAAAAACTCTTCTTTTTAATTCGCAAAATGAATTAAAGGCTACATTTTGCCCCTTATGATACTATTGAATATAAGATGAATTTTCTCGAAAAAAGACGCCCCCTTATCCTTTCTTTAATCATCGCTGCAGTCTTCAAAATTTGGTTGGTGTTCTCAAATTCAACCACTTTCAATGGAGATGAAGCAGTCATAGCTACCATGGCGAGACACATTCTTCAGGGTGCCAAGCCAGTTTTCTTTTATGGCCAAGAATATATGGGTAGCCTGGATGCTTATCTTGTAGCTGGGGGGTTTGCGATATTTGGGGAACATGTGTGGGTAATCCGATTGGTTCAATCGGTTTTATATTTACTTTATATCGTCACCCTTTGGTGGTTGGCTAAATTATGGTTTAAGGATTCACTCAAACCCGCAATAGTTGTTATTCTTGCAGCAATTCCACCCATCGTCGTCACAACCTACACCACGATGTCCCTCGGAGGGTATGGGGAATCTTTGCTTCTTGGAAATTTGATCCTCAGTTTAGGATATTTGGTCATATATGGGGATAAACAATTTAACTCAAAAACCTGGATTATTTTGGGTCTGGTTGGGGGATTGGCTTTTTGGACGCTAGGCATGGCAGGCATATATTTGTTGCCGATAGGCCTACTTGGTTTATGGAAATTTGATCGGAAGAAAATTAAATACTATTTGTTTGCTGCTGGATCTTTTTTAATTGGAAGCTTACCTTGGTGGTTTTATAATTTGGAAAATGAATGGGGGGCTTTCAGCACCCTCACTGGAGTTCACATTTATTCTTCATCTATTTTTGAGCGTATCCAAAGTGCAATACTTTTTGGTATCCCCGCACTTCTCGGGATGCGTTTTCCTTGGGGATCGGAATATCTTCCATGGCCTTTGATATTTGTGATACTTATTCTAAATATGGGGGTGATTCTCTTTATAGCAAATAGATGTAGAAAACGGGGAGTGAAGGATTTATCTAACGGAGTAACCATACTTTTAATATATACCCTCAGTTGCTTCATGATTTTGTTTTTATCAACATATGGCATCGATTTTACTGGTCGCTATCTGCTCCCCTTATACTTACCTCTCCTATTTGCCATGGCCAGTTTAATCAGCTATCTATTTCAAAAAAAGTTTATTTTTGGCTGGATGGTTATTATCCTAATTTTGGGAACTAACCTGATTGGATCGATTTTAGCTGCCAACTCTGTTGATAAATTCACTACTCAGTTTGATCCGATCAGTAGTTTTGATAATTCAAGTGATCAAGCTTTGATCAAATTTTTGACCGAAAAAGGTGAACTTCGCGGTTACTCTAATTACTGGGTAACATTTAGATTTGCCTTTCTCACAAATGAGGAGATCATTTTTGCCGCTGATCTTCCTTATAAACAAGATCTAAGTTTCAACCCATTGGGCAATCGATATCCACGCTATTCAGAAATTGTAGATGCCAGTGAAAAAGTTGCTTTTATTACAACCGATCAGCCTAATCTGAATGAATTGATTCGCAATAAATTTGAATCTTTGAAGATAAGTTTTTTGGAAACAGATATTGGCGAATTCCATATTTTTTATGATTTATCTGAGGCTGTGCGCCCCGAAGATATTGGTTTTAGTCAATAAGAAGAATATAATTAAGAAATGCAATTATTAATTGGTATCTAAATGAAAAAAATTCGACCCGATCTATTATTTTTAGGCTTAACAGTTTTCATGATTTTGATGATTCTTGGCATAACCTGGGGGAATTATCAATTCACCAAAGAGAACCCTGGCGGGAACGACTTTATTTCAAGGTGGTTAGGCACACGCCTATTCGTCACCGAAGGAATAAATCCATATAGCGATGAGGCTACTCTTAGGATCCAAGAATTTTTTTATGGCAGGGAAGCTTTGCCTAATGAAGACCAACAATTATTTGTATACCCTTATTATTCAATGCTGTTCTTTGCTCCCTTTTCTTTGATCGAAGATTTTGCATTAGCGCGAGCGGTTTGGATGACGGTTTTGGAAATTGGATTACTTGTGATCTCATTTTCAAGCATGGCGGCTGTAGGCTGGAAACCTGGAAGATCAACTTTGATCATTTTCTTGATTTTTACATTAACTTGGTACCATGCTGTTCGTCCTTTAATAAACGGAAACCCCGCAATTTTAGCGGCAGTTTTTATTAGTCTCGCATTTCTAATGATTACTCGAAATAGATATACTGCAGCGGGAGTATTAATTGCATTTTCAACAATAAAACCTCAAATGGTGATCTTATTAGTGCCTTTCGTACTCTGGTGGGCGATTTCCCGACGAAAAACAGCATTGATTATAAGTTTTTCGATCACCATGTTCTTCTTTGTTGCTATCTCACAGATTAGCCAACCCGATTGGTTGTTAGGGAACCTTCGTCAAATAGTTGCCTACCCTTCTTATACTGAACCCGGTACACCCGGAGGTATTTTTTCAAGTTGGTGGTCGGAGACCGGTAGCTCAATAGGGATAGGATTAAGCATCTTTTTAGCTCTTGTATTATTGATCGAATGGATCGCAGCTACAAAAAAAGATCAATATTGGTTTCTCTGGACCGCAAGTCTGACCTTGGTAATTACTAATTTAATCGGCATTCGCACCAGCACAGCAAATTACATCGCCCTTATGCCAGGATTAATATTGATCTTCTCAATAATTCAGGAACGATGGAAAAAAGAAAGTTCAAAAATAGTCCTTTTTTATCTAATTACACTTATGGTTGGCGTATGGTGGCTCTTTATTGCAACTCTAATCAATAGCGATCAACCCTGGCAAAATCCCATCCTTTTCTTCCCCCTTCCAACCCTGTTATTTCTAAATTTATATTGGGTGCGATACTGGGCATTAAATTCAAGAAAAATGGAGATCGAAGAATTAGCTCCTTTAAAGAATTTATAATAAAGCATAGATAATCAGTACTTTTTTCAAGACTTTAATAAAAAGGGTATTAAGATGAAAACAAAAGGAATGGTGGTAATCATATGGTTGACCTCGATCGTCAGCCTCTACTATGTGTCTCATTTTCCTTTTGATGTGGTCCTTGTCTCGAATCTATTATTAGCATTTTGGCAGAGTGTCTTGGCAATTGCTATATTAATATTCTGTGCGGCTTTGGGGGCGAAAATTTCTCCAAAAATTAACACCCATTATTTTGCACAATTAGCTGTATTTTTAGCATTTGGTATTGGAATAACATCTCCAATATATTATTTCATCGGAAACGTGTTTGGTTTAAATGCCTATTTGGCATGGTTTCTGTTGTTTTTAGGATTATTCTTGTTAAGGTCCCAAGTTACAGAATGTGCAAATCTTTTTTCTCAGGGTTGGAAAGATTTGGGTGGGGGAGGAAAGTTAGGACAATTAATTTCTTGGATCGTTGGTGGATATTTATTATTTGAATTTTTTATCGTGTTAGCTCCCCCCTTGCAATTTGATAGCCTTGTATATCACCTCACAATTCCTCAACAATACTTACTCAACAATCAAATTCAATATTTACAGGAAAATATTTTCTGGGGTTACCCCCAAGCCATCCACATGCTTTATTTATGGTTTATGGCCCTGGGAGGCGAAGTTGTAGCCCTAGCCACATATTTTGTGGGCATCCTTACACTATTGGGCCTTTGGGGGATGGTATCAAAATATTTTGGCCGTCGATATGCCTGGGTGGCAGTGGCAAGTTTGCTCGGAGGAATTTCATTAGTATCGGCATTAAGCACGGCCTATATGGGGTGGGGGAGTATACTACTCGGTCTCTCATTCCTTATTCTCCTTTTCCAATATAAAGAGGATTCAAATCAATCAAATGCAATATTTCTTGGAATGATCACCGGGATAGCCTTTGGAATAAAATATACTAATGGATTAATTTTTCTAATTGCCTTCATAATGATAATGAGGAATAACCCAAAACATCTATTGCGATTTGCAATTGGGGCAGGAATATTTGCAGTCCCTTGGCTGATCAAGAATTTCTTAGCTACTGGAAACATTGCCTATCCACTAATATTTCCATCTGGGGCGATGAATGCCATCCGTCTATCAATTTACCAAGGGCATGCAGTCGATGGAAATTGGTTCGATTTACTTTTTCTACCCATTCGGGCAACGCTTAGGGGTTTGGAGGGTGCCGAATTAGGAGATGCACCCGGGTATTTATCCTCAATCGGTCCATTACTCTTAGGTTTTGGGGTATTCGCATGGTTTGGATGGAAAAAGCAAAAAGGGGAGAAATACCAAATCCTTTCCATATCAACCTGGGTAGCACTTATTGGATTAATTATTTGGGGTGTTGGTGGGCGGCTTTCCTGGATCCTCAGTCAGACCCGCTTATATTACATTCTATTCCCCGCCTTTTCGATCTTGGCGGCAGTTGGGTATTCTGAAATCGAAAAGATCAATATCGGAAAAATAAGGGTGGGGCGCATTGCTTCACTATTTTTAATCGCTGTTTCGGTATTTAATCTTTCCCAAATTGGTGTTGACGTATTTAGAAAAAAAGCACCCCAAGTATTGTTTGGGTTGGAATCCACTCGGAATTATCTTCAAAACAACTTGGGGATGTATGCACTGGTAAATGAGGTTATATCCGAATTGCCCGAAGAAAATCGTGTGCTCATGCTTTGGGAAACCCGAGAATATTATTGTGCCCCTATTTGTGAAGCGGATGAGACGATCGATCGATGGCTTTCAGACTATAGATCTTTGGGCACACCAGAAAAAATCATTGAAAATTGGCGAGCTGAAAATTATTCTCATGTTCTTCTATATAAGGAAGGTCAAAAATTTATTCAACAAACGGATGATCGATATTTAGAATCTGAATGGACGGCATTAGAGGACCTCTTAGATAATTTACCGGTTAGCGAAGAATTTAATGGAATTTATACTTTGTATCAAATAGCCGATGAGTAAAAAACAAAAATTCACCCTATTTTTCATTGCATTAGGGGTCGCCATTATTGTGGCATCATTACAACCTGCTCCAGGGTACATGGATGCAGATTATTATTTTGCGGGTGGGTTACGCCTTTCTGAGGGTTTTGGGTTTACTGAAGAAATTCTTTGGAATTACTTGGATGACCCTCAGGGTTTACCGCATCAATCACATACGTATTGGATGCCTCTCACTTCGGTTTTTGCCTCCCTAGGGATATCCCTTTTTTCATTTTTGCCGAAATTTAAGGCAGCCCAAATTGGATTCGTACTAATCGCATCAATAATTCCATTGCTAACAGCTGAATTAGCAATGCGAATTTTTAATGACACAAATAAAGCATTCTTGGCTGGTTTATTAGCAATATTTTCTGGTTTTTATTTACCATACATCACCAACACCGATTCCTTTGCACTTTACATGCTTTTAGGAGGCTTTTTCCTCCTCCAGATAATTTCATTAAAAAGGGATTGGCATTTTTTATTCTTAGGTCTGCTGGGTGGCTTGATGCATATGACCCGTGCCGATGGATTGATATGGATGGTAGTGGCATTTTATGTGGCTTGGCTAAAAAGGGAAGACCTGAAGTTTATTCGATCAACTGGATATCTGTTGACCGGTTACTTATTAATTGCATTTCCTTGGTTTTGGCGTAATTTGCAATCATTTGGTTACATAATGTCTCCCGGTGGAAGCCGATCCCTATTTTTATTGAATTACGACGAGTTGTTTTCTTTTCCTGCAAACGCGCTTGCCCTTGAACATTTTTTCTCTTCAGGGCTTGGAAACATTTTACTTTCTAGGTGGGAGGCAATTCTTCAAAACTTACAAACCGGCATGGTCATCCAGGGTTTAGTTTTCTTGGGTCCTTTAGCTTTGGTCGCTGCTTGGAAAGAACGAAAAATTTTAACCCTTCGGGTTGCTTGGTTTGTATGGCTTTTCACATTTATATTAATGAGCATCATGTTCCCCTATTCGGGTGCTAGAGGTGGCTTCTTCCATTCAGGAGCTGCATTCATGCCCCTCATTTGGGTTCTCTCAGTGGAGGGATTAGACATCGCCGTTTCCTGGCTAGGGAAAAAACGTAATTGGAAAATTGAAGAAGCAATAAAGGTTTTTCAAATTGGGATAATAACTTTAGCCATTTGGATTAGTGGCTATCTGGTCATTCAAAAGAGCAGTACTTGGAAGACTGTCTCAGAAACTTATATCGCAATTGAAACTGAACTTGAAAGTATTGGGGCGGAGGAGGCGATGTCGTGTTGGTCAATAATCCCCCTTCCTATTTCGCAACGACAGGGCGTTCAGCAATCGTAATTCCAAATGGAGATCTGGGCGTATTGTCAGATCTAAATGACATATATCACCCTCAATTTTTAATCTTAGAATTCAACCATCCAAAAGCGCTCGACGACCTTTATCAAAATCCTTATTCTTTTGGCAAGTATGAATATATCAGGACCTATCCAGATCAAGATGCCCTTGATACCCAAGAACACAAGGGAACCCATATTTTTAGGATAATTCCATAATGTTACCCCGAAAATCAATACTTTACTTAGGGTTAATTTCAGCGATATCTGTATCTATATATTTGCTATTTGCGAATCAAATCGCCGGAATCGGTTTTCCATTAGATGATGCCTGGATTCACCAGACCTATGCAAAAAATTTAGCCTCCGGATATGGGTGGTCCTTCGTTTCCGGTGAACCATCTGCAGGGCTCACCGCACCGTTATGGGGTTTATTATTAGCCGTTGGCCACTATATTAGGATTGGCCCTTATCTACTAACCTTTCTCCTGGGTTGGATAACGCTTTGGGCCTTGGCGGTTACGGGTAGTTATGGGTTCCTCATCCTTGTACCAGGAAGGGAAAAATGGGCATTCTTTGCAGGGGCTTTGTTAGCGCTCGAATGGCATCTGGTTTGGGCAGCTGTCTCAGGGATGGAAACTCTTCAATATGCGCTATTGGTAATAATTGTTTTGGTTCTACTGCTAAAAAATGACAAAGAGAATAAAAACGATCAAAGCCTTTTGATCGGTATACTCATTGGGGTCAGTATTTGGGTGCGCCCAGAGGGTCTAACCTTGTTGGGTCCCTTATTATTTGTAAATCTTCTAAATACATATGCTTGGAAGAAAACAATAAAACGTCTTAGTTTTTCTCTTTTGGGGTTCAGCTCTGTATTTATTCCATACCTTTGGTTTAACCAATGGCTTGCAGGAGATTGGTGGCCAAACACCTTCTTCGCAAAACAGGCAGAATACGCCGTTCTGAAACAACTTCCTCTTTGGACAAGGCTGTTTCAACAATTTTCACTCCCGATGGTGGGGGTTGGCATACTGCTTTTACCTGGGTTTATTTATTTGCTTTTCCAAATAATTAAGAAAAAGAAATGGTCAGTTTTGGCTATGTTCCTTTGGTTTATCGGGCATTTATCAATATATGCAATCAGATTGCCTGTCACATATCAACATGGCAGATATGCCATCCCTTCCATGTCGGTATATTATTTGCTAGCTTTTAGCGGGTTTGCCCTAATCTTCGATGCCAAAGCCAAAACAATGGTTACCAGAATAATTAATAAATCATGGTTCCTATCTATCGTTTTAATAACGAATGCATTTCTTTTTATTGGTGGAAATTCATATGCTCAAGATGTTCAGGTTATTAATTCGCAAATGGTTCATGTTGCAAATTGGGTTTCAGAAAACATTCCTGAAGATAACCGTGTTGCCGCTCACGACATTGGCGCCTTAGGATATTTTGCCAATCGCCCAATTCTTGATCTTGCTGGTTTGATCTCCCCCGATGTGATTCCAATAATCCGGGATGAAGAGGAATTAGCCAAGTATCTAAATGAAAATGATGCAAATTATATAATTTCTTTTCCATCTTGGTATCCCCAACTAATAGCAGAAAAATTTATTGTATTCCAAGCGGAAATTCCGCAAAATCCTGATATTGCAGAAGAGAGAATGACCGTTTATTGCTGGAAATGCTCAATTAATCCATAAAGATTAATTCTAAACCTTAAAAAGCCTTGGGTTCTCTCCAAGTTGCTGGCGATTTCTACCTATGCTATACTGTCTTAATCTTATCGATTTAATTTTGGAATTAGCTTTTCTTTATCAAAAATGATGTGAAGAAATTCCCCTTTGTTCCGAAGAAGAATTTTGTATCAACGAGGAGTAAATGAATGGCATTACCAACAGAGGGTCAAAATAAAAATATAGCATGGGATTCATTTGCCGCGGAAATCGATATTGAAATTGAACAAACAGAAAAAGAATTGAATGAAATTTCAATTTTATTAGAGCAAAGTGAAGGTGAGGTGGAAAAATTAGCAGAGCGCAATGCGACGATTAATTTACATCTTCAAAAAATCCTTACCCAAATAGATGATCTTCCCAGTGCAGAAACCAAGATAGCTTATAATGCCGCTCTAGATTCGCAACAACGTCTGGTCGTGATGAGAAGCCAGTTGGAAAAGCTAAAATCTGAGCAGAAACACCTAAATCGTTATTTTAAAATTGTGCTAAAAGTAAAGCAGGCGATTGATGAAGGGGCAATGGATGGCTCGGATAATTCTTCCAGTCAAGGAAAGTTTGCTGCAGCTGAAATGATGATACAGGCGCAGGAAGCAGAACGGCAAAGATTGTCTCAAAAGATCCATGATGGACCTGCTCAAACTCTATCTAATTTTATCCTTCAGACAGAAATTGCTCTTAGGCTTTTTGAGATAGATCAATCCAAAGCCAAGGAGGAATTAGGTGAGCTGAAAGCCTCAGCCAGTAATACTTTCCAACAAGTTCGAGATTTTATATTTGATCTTCGTCCGATGATGTTAGATGATCTAGGTCTGGTTCCCACGGTAAAAAGATACGTAGAAGCCTATCGAGAGAAATCAGCTATTGCAATAAATCTTTCCGTCACTGGACAAGATCGCCGGATAGAATCATATTTAGAAGTGATGATATTTAGAGCTATGCAAGAATTAATTAATTATTGTTCAAATCAGGGTCAAGCAGACCAATTGAATATCCAATTTGATATGGGATTGGATAATGCACGCTTGAATATGGAAGATAATGGAAAAGGGTATGAGGAAAATGCCCATCCTGAAGAGTCTACTATTGGAATTAAAATGATCAAAGAACGAGCGGATATGATCGGTGGATCATTCGAAATTGAAAGCTTTGAAGAGGGAGGAACTCAATTTACATTGAATGTCCCCATTTAACATCGTTGCAATTTTATAAAAATCCGCATATATTTAATATGCTTACAGAACTGAAAGTTGATTGAATATTGCACAAAAAGCGTATATAATAAATTTATTCAACTTTGATTATAGTCAAAGAAATTTCAAGGAAAAAGATGGTGAACGCTATGTTATTTGCTCCTAAAGAGAAAGGACAGGGCCTCGTAGAATATGCATTGATTTTAGTATTGGTAGCTATTGTTGTAATCGTAATTTTGGCTCTGCTCGGACCAGCAATTGGTAATGTTTTCTCAAACATTATGAATTCAATTTAATTTGGTTCATAAGTCTAAAAAAAATGAGGGTTCGGCAAAGTATGCTGAACCCTCTTTTTTTAGATAAAGATTAATCCTGTAGCGGGTTTGAGAATTATAATGTAGACTATATAAGTAAAATATGAGAATTGTGGGCTTTACCCAGTTAAGTGGAGAGCATAAATGTCTGAATTTTGCTTAGCAAACTGTGCAGGACTGAGGTAGCCCAGCGAGGAATGCAAGCGCTTACGATTGTACCAAACTTCAATATATTCAAAGAGTGTTCGTCTAG
>JABJGH010000008.1 GCA_018662365.1 Chloroflexota bacterium
AGACCCTTGCCAAAGCTTAAAGTATTCCGTTTTGTGGTGGTTTTTAAGCATTGCAGGATGACGGAATACTTTGCGCGTAGTAATTTATTTTGATTTTTCTTTTTGAGATTCCCGCTAGTAGCGTGCGGGAATGACAGGGGTTAAATATAATATTTTCAAAAAGGCATAGACCCTTGCCATAGCTTAAAGTATTCCGTCAGTAGTATTATGTATTTTTAAAGTTAGTTTGACGGAATACTTTGTGCGTAGTGTTTTATTTTAGTTAATCTTTTTGAGATTCCCGCTAGAAACATGCGGGAATGACGGGGGCCAGGCGGGATTGAGAGGAATTACGGTGGATCGTTGCGGAATGGGGATTATCTTTGCAAGGAAGGTATACTATTAATAGGAAAGCTGATGAGGAATAAACGAAACCTTGATAGGGAACGGTTGGAAATGATCTTGATGCATATTTTAATGCGCTTCCGACTTTATTTGATGATTTGCGGGGTAATCTTGTTGGTTGTGTCTTTGTATTTCACCTCAGTGAACTCCGGGATAAGCTTAATGGGAAGTTTGATGGCTTTGTTGATGATGCTACCCTTTTTTTCTTTTAAATTTGTTATTTATGCGGCCAAGGTAGGGGCGTGGTTGGGTACATTGCGGGATCGTTAATCCTTCTGTAATGCCCAATATTCATAGCCAAGCATGGCAACAGCCAAGCCATACATAAAGACCCCGAACCCTCCAAAAATACCAAATCCGTGGTCGAGGTAGTAACTGAGAACGACGATGAATTGAATTGCCATCATGATGAGGGTGGCGAAGATTACGGGGGAACGAACGGCTTTATCTGACTTCCTAGTAGCCCAGAGGAGGACAGCGAAACTGGCGGCAAAGGCGCCGATGAATTGGAGAAAGAGGATGCCTGTGGCATCGGTTTGAAAGCCCATGAGGGACAAGGTTTGAGTGGGGAAAAAGAGATAGCCGAGGGCGAAGGGGGCAAGGAATATGGGGAAGATATTGATCGAGAATTGAATCCACTTACGCAAGGTGTACCTCCAGGGGTGAATTTATTTTAGTGGGCAAATTTCAAGATAGTGTTGTAGATTCATGTTAAATTTCTGTATAATAATTTTAGGGAAAAAATATAGATTTATATGGAGGAGAAAAATGGCGATCATTGAGGTCAATGGTGTTGAAATCTTTTATAAAAAGGTTGGAGAAGGAATTCCCTGCTTGATGATGCATGGAGGTTTGGGGGTTGATCATAATGTGATGCACCCCTGGCTTGATGGTCTGGGGGAAAAAATGGAATTGGTCTATTATGACCATCGGGGGAATGGGAAATCTACCCCAGTTGAAGCAAACAGCCTGACGCATGAAGTTTTGCTCGAGGATGCGAAGGCTCTTGCGAGTGCCTTGGGGTATGAGAAATTCGCGATCCTGGGTCATTCTTATGGTGGTTTTTTGGGTCTTGAATTCGCGCTGAAGTTTCCAGAAAGAGTGACCCATTTGATCTTGGTGGACACAGCGGCAGCCTTTGATTATTTTGATGAAATCCTTGAAAATGCAAAAAAGAAAGGAGCTACCGAGGAGATGATCGAGGCGATCATTGAGGAATGGCATTCGGATGAAGAATTTGAAAAGGGATTGAAAACCTTTTTCCCACTTTATTTTAAGAATTATGATGAAAATTTTGCAAACAAAATGGTTGAGAATATCATCATGAAATATTCGGGGATGACAAGAGAAGGTGAATTGGCGGGTTTTGATGTGAGGAACCGTCTAGGCGAAATCGAAATAGCTACATTGGTATTGGTGGGGGAGGATGATTTTATTACACCCGCATCTAAAGCGGAGACCATTCATGCGGGTATCCCAAATTCTGAAATGCATATTTTTGAAAACAGTGGGCATTTTCCATTTATTGAAGAGAAAGAGGCATTTTTTCAGGCGGTTTTCTCTTGGTTAGATAAATAGAAGCGTAAAAAATCATCCTATTTTTTAGTATTTTAAAAATATTCTGATCCGTTTATGATAAATGTGAAAAAAATAAGGAGATTAGGATGAGCAACCCAGAAACATATATTGTGAATGAAAAAGAATTGAAGTGCTTAAACTGTGGGGAAAATTTGTTTTACGCCCATGATGTAAAACTAAATAAGAGCTTGTTTGTATTCTTGGATATTGAAATGTTCAGTAAAGGTGGGAAGGCGTTTGTTTGTGATAATTGTGGGTATAAGCATGAGTTTTATACGTAAGAAAGAAATACAAATACGAATTGTTTAATCTTTCATAGAGGGGGATATAAGAATTTAAATGCTTTCAAGAATGATAGGGTTTCCTTTCAGAATCTGAATGGAAGTTTGGGTAAAATAAAGAGGATGTTATCCGTGGGAAAAAGGAAACTTTGATGAAAAAGTATTGGCCTGCTTATGTTGGTTTGATAATCTATCTTTTGTTTGCGATCGGATTGGATCGGGTGGTGGTGTTGGTGCGGATGAGCCGAACCCCTGATTTTGATATGCAACTATTTAATTTGTTTTATAGGTTGTATTGGGTGCTGTTCGCGGCGGGGACGTTGGTGTACCTTTGGTGGATGCTTAAGAAATTACCGGGAGATAAAAATTTCTACATTTTCCAGCTAACCTTGGGCGTGCTGGGGATCATTACAAATCTTTCGGCGTATTCCCGGATCATTGAGATTTTCCCATTCAGCTGGATCGCGAAAATGTATGAGTATGGGGGAGGCGTATCTCAGGGGTTGAATATGGCGCTGACCTTTGTGGCGGGATTAGGATTGATCGGATTGCTTTCTAAAAATGAGGAGTAGGGGGAGACGTGAGAATCAGTACTTCTGCCTATATGACTGGAGACTGAGATAATGTAGAATGAAAGAGGTGGAATTGATTAGTTAGAAAGGGGTTTTTAATGAAAAAATATTTTCCTACATTTGGTGCGTTGCTATTATATTTGGCATTTTCATATGGGTTGGATCGGATTATTTTTACAATAATGACTGCAAGTCATAATGATTTCGGTATGTATGAATACAAAGCGCGGAGTATTTATTGGGTAATCTTTGCAATAGGAAGTTTTGTTTATCTTTGGTATGCCCTTTCTAATTTAAGAAATGATCCATTATTTAGTAATTTCCAAGTTGTGTTAGGTATTTTTGGGGTCTTTTCACCCATTTTTATGCCAGGGTATTTGCCCCCGAATCGGATTACTGGATTTTTTGCTTTCCTTTTTTATGGAGCAGGAACGGGGGCGCTACCGATGGCACTGACTTTTGTAGCGGGGTTGGGGGTGGTTGGACTCTCAAAAAAAAATTCTGAAAAAAGGGGAAACCTGGAGGGAGAGAATTGATGAAAAAATATTTGATTTCGTATGGCGGTTTAGTTCTATTTATTCTAATTGCATTCGGATTAGATCGTTATTTTTATGAAGCTAGAATGCAATTTGGCAGAACTTTTGAAATGCCTAACCTTGAAATGGTAATGGTTGTCTATACTCTAGGTTTTTCCCTTGCTTGTATGGGTTTTCTGTTTATTAATTTTAAAATCATTGGAAAAGATTGGAAATATCATTTAATTCAATTAATTATTGGTTTGTGGTGGTTGAGTTTAGTTGGTTTTCGAGCGAGCTCATATTTAAAATTTTTCCCGTTCACTTTATATTCAAAGATGATCAATGTTGGGGTACTTCCCTTTGATATGTTTGGTGTTGCAATGAATATTTTATTGGTATTGGGGGTATGGGGATTGGTGAGGGTTTGGATGAGGCGTAATGAAAATAAATAGTGATGAAATTAAATCGTTTATAAAGTATTTTGATAATCATATAGAGAATATTGGGAAAATTCATGTTGAAAATGATTTCTCTTTTTTGTATCAGAAAGTTTTATATATTTGCTTAATTGATGCCATGTTAAAATCAGTTTATGAGCCAGAACGGGGAAAAAACAAAATTAGAATGATTAGATTTATTGATATTTTTTCAGGTTGGGAAAATTCTGGAAAAATCAGTTTGCCTCATTTGAAAAGGTTACTAGATAAATCCAAAAATAATGAATATCAAAAATTATTAGATTATGTGAATAAAAAATTAGAAAATTGGATTCCTGGGGAGGTAAAATACTTGGAAAATGATATAGGTGTTGAGGAAATTGCAAGTCTCTTACCAAAGGCTCTTGGCGAAAATAAAATATTTAAGAATATAAAAATAATAGATTTAAAACACACTCATTTGTTTTATACATACAGAAACTCTATAGTGCACGAACTAACGTTAAAAGATTATTCTTGGGAAACGCACACTAAAATGCGCAAGGAAGAACCTTACTATTCCTATTTTGAGGTTTTAGGCCCTGATGTAGATGACCCTTCAAATAATTATTGGGCTCTTCATTATCCCGCTTTATTTTTAAAAAAAGTATGCAAAAACTCATTGAAAAAACTTGAAGAGCTTCTAATTGAAAACGATTTAAATCCTAGGAAGAATTATAGTTTTAGCAATTATTGGTTAAAAGATTTGGATTGATAAATTTGAAACTAAATATTAGTTGATGAGATAGAGCTCAGTCAGTAAAATTTTACAGGAAAAATTTAATTATTTGAGTATCAGATTTGGGGCCAGCATCCTCTAGGAATTCGGGAGGGGTGATTATTGAATTTTGAATTATTTTTAATATGAAAAGAGACCTTATTTAATTAATAAGGTCTCTTTTTTATGTGCCAATTTTTATTTACGGCGCAGGTTTGACGGGGAATGTACCAGCAGGGGCATACCAATCGTGAGGCATGACGCCGCCAGTAATTTGGGCGGGGGTGACCTGGACAGGTATAAGGCTATGGTCGTTACAATTAACGCTCAGCCCGCAGGGGACAGCCTGACTGTAAGCCCCTACAAGGCTGGGATCACCAATCGAGGGATAGACAGCTACCGTGTAGTTGCCAGGGGCGAGGCCATCGATCTGGAAATCGCCCTGGTGATCGACGGTGAGAACATAGGTGTAGGAGGCTGTTTGCACGTTTCTGGCGACGACCATCATGGCGGGGATCATTTCACTGGGATAGGATAATGTGCCAGCGATAGAGCCGGTATAGGCGCTCATGTCAAAATTTTGGGGGACGGGGATGATATTTAGATCGCCATACCAATCGCAAATATCAACATCGTTGGTGTTGGTATTTGATGTGACTTGGAAATCTACCAAAGAATGGTCGGTGCAACTGACATCTAGCCCACAGATTACGGATTGCGAGTAACTGCCGCCATAGCTGAAGTCATAGAGCCAAGCATAGGCATTATAGCTGCCCTGCGGGAGTTGGATGGCGTAAGTACTCTGATTTTCCGCGATGGGCAAGTCAAAGAGTTCGCCGGTATTGACATTCTCGAAGAAGGCGAGCATGGGGGGAATAAATTCGCTGGGATAGCAAATATCGCCATTGACCGTACCGTCGCCAGTGGGGATGCCCTGGGGAATCTGGGTGAGGATTTCGCCGGGGATCTGAGTGAGCATGTCTGGCAATTGGGTGAGCAGGTCATCGGGGAGGGCTTCCCCGATTTGTTCCTCGACTTTGTCGATAATTCCTTCAGCGATGTTTGAGACCATATTATTGGTTGAGGCACAAGCCAAGGACATGAGGATCAAGACGAGGATAATTAATAAGAATTTTTTCATCAGTACACCTTCCTAGATAGGGTTAGCGAACGTAGATCGGGTTGCTGAAGATCCAGGCCCGGCGGCGTCCTTTGTAGTTGATATAGACTTCTACCCGGTAGACCCCGGTCTCATCGATGTGAAAGGCGGCGGTTTCTCGGTTTTTGTAGCTGGCGATGACTTTGCCATCTTTGAGCAGATGAAATTCTGCTGTTTGGGGCAGTTTGACTTGTAATGTGGGGCTGTCTTTTAATTGGATGGTGTCCCCCATAATGGCGGAGTCTTTCTTAGTCTGAGCGGAAAAATGAAAACCCTTGGTGCTGGCAGGGAGATCATAGCCAAGATAACAATGTCCCTGGCGGAGCGCCTGGTAGACGAGGGTTCGGTCATTGGCGGGGTCGCCGGAAAACTCTGCGGAAGCCAAAATATGGGTGTTGATGGCCCCGAAATGCCATTCGTAGGGGAAGAGATTGCGAGAGATGGGACCAAGCTTGCCGAGCAAGTTATGGGCATCTGAGCCACCGACGGCGACGACGGGCTTGCCTTTGGCTAGGAGACGATCCCAGATGGAGATGGATTGGGAGAAGGGACCCCGTGCGACACGCTTGAAGTTGAAGGCATAGAAGATGGCGGGGAGATGGCTGGTGAGCAAGGATTTGAATTCGGACATGGAATTCCATAATTCGATGCCGGTGAAGTTATCGATATCCCAATCGACCCATGATAGATTTTCTTCGCCAAAGGTTTGGGATTCGGGATCGTAGGGATGGGCGAGGAAACTGAGGCCGTCGTTTTTGTTAATCGCGTTGATCAGGTTTTGGGGATCAGCGGCGAGGTGTTCTAGTTCTTTTTCGACACCAAATACGAGGAGATGATTTTTTTGAGGAGAGCGTACCTGGTCATGAATTTCTTCGCCGACGAGGACGAGCACTTTATTTTGATCGTCTCCAAAATAGCCCTCGACACCCTGGACCCAGACGTTATGATCGGTGACGATGACGGCGTCTATGCCGGCTTTGATGGCTGCATTTGCAATGTCGGAGTGAGAGCCGGTGCCGTCGGAATAGGTGGTGTGCATATGGAGGTTGACGGTGTATTCGTGCATGATGTTTTCCAAAGGTACTAATTTAATTCTCTATTTAACTATACTATATCGACTTATTATAGCAAATTGGGGGGAATAATGATTATTTGATAGCAAGTTTTGGGAAGGATATAAGTTTGACAAAAAGAGAGGGAGAACGGTATAATCCGTCTGGCCTGAGGACTGAAACCTTAGCCATTTTTTTAGAAGGAGAAAAGTATAGGCATGGAAAAATTTCTAGATAT
>JABJGH010000007.1 GCA_018662365.1 Chloroflexota bacterium
GAATTCAGTAAGCCAAAATCAAGAAGCAGTAATCGGAAGATTCTCATCGGATTACGAACGATGGATGTATTGAAAAACCATCAGGAGACTGTGATCCAAAAAAGAAAGAATGCTAAAGAGAATTGGACAGAATTAGACCTAATTTTCCCCACGAAAGTGGGCACACCAATTGTCAGTTCAAACCTTAGAAGAGGTTTTAGAAAAGTCTTAAATGTTTCTAGGTTACCCAAAATTCGCTTCCATGATCTTCGACATACAGCCGCATCCATGATGCTTAACTATGGAATTTCAGTTTTAGCTGTATCCCGAAGATTAGGACATTCCAAACCCAGCATTACTTTGGATGTTTATGGGCACCTTATTCCTAGCAAGGAAGAAGAGGCTGCAACCCTCATGGATGATCTTCTAACACCCATAAAAGCCGAAAACTGCACCATATTTGCACCAAATCAATAAAAAAAGACCCTGATACCGGCGTATCTGGGTCTAGATTTGGGGTAAAACCCCTACATATGGTGGGCCCGGAAGGATTCGAACCTTCAACCAAACGGTTATGAGCCGTGCGCTCTGCCATTGAGCTACGGGCCCCATTTAAAAACACAGCAGGTAGTCAGCAGTAAACCAACCATTTCCCCCATCTCCTGTCCACTGTTTACTACCCACAAAATCTTCCAAGAGCGGGTGATGGGATTCGAACCCATGATGTCAGCTTGGAAGGCTGATGCCTTACCACTTGGCGACACCCGCATGCCGATAAATTCTACCTTGTACAGAGAAGATGGTCAAGTCATGTCTTAAAAAGCGGTATACTAATTCAATCTCAAGGAATTGGAGCCTCCAATGAAAGCCTTAATTTTTGATTTTGATGGACTTATTATAGACACAGAAATGCCGGATTTTATATCCTGGCAGGAAGTTTACACCCAACATAAGGCAGAATTACCCCAAGAAAAATGGCTCAGCACCGTAGGCGGATCTGCAGAATCAGACTTTGACCCCCTCTCCTATCTCAAAGAAATCACCGGAAAAGAGATTAATGAGGAAGAGATTTGGATCGCTCGCCGAAGAAGCTATATGGAACATTTGGAATCTCAACCGGTACTTCCAGGAGTGGTCGATTATTTGAACGCTGCAAAAGATTTAGGCTTAAAACTCGCCATTGCTTCCAGTTCTCCCAATAGTTGGGTGGCAGGGCATCTCACTCGATTAAATTTAATCCAATACTTCGATGTGCTATGCACAGCCGACGATGTAGAAAAGACAAAACCTGACCCTGCTTTATTCCTCCTTGCTGCTGAGCGATTGGGGGTGGACACCTCTGAAGCGATCATTTTTGAAGACTCTTCCAACGGTGTGAAAGCCGCAAACCGCGCAGGCATTTTCGTGGTTGTGGTGCCCAATGTCCTTACCGCCTCTTTAGACCTCAGTACTGCAGATATCCAATTAACCTCCTTAACAGAAATCGCGCTAGACGAATTATTATTGAAAGCCTCCGATTAGACCCCAAAAAGCTCTCCTAAATAAATCTCTCCGCAATGATTTTCCTCTATTTCTTGTGGCATAATTATCGCTATGGCACATCTTCGCTCGATTGACTTTAATATCCCCGCCAACATAGAAGATCGGTTTCCTTATTCAATTCCAATAATAAAAAATTGGGAACTCCTTGAGATCAATTCCCCCGTCTCGATCTTCGTCGGAGAGAATGGTTCTGGAAAATCCACTTTGCTGGAAACATTGGCTTTATCCATGGAGATCATCACTGTTGGAAGCGAAAACATAAATCAAGATAAAAGCCTTAATCATGTTCGCAACCTCAGTAATTTTTCAAAATTAGTTTGGAATAAACGCGTCCGAAAAGGTTTCTTTCTGCGTGCAGAAGACTTTTTTGGATATGTGAAACGCCTAGCACAAAACAAGCAAGAGATGGAACTAGATATCAAAAAGGTGGACGAAGATTACAAGGATCGGTCAGAATACGCAAAAAGTTTGGCGAAATTGCCTTTTTCCAATGAACTGAACAGCATGAACCGCAAATATGGTGGAGATCTTGATAATTATTCCCATGGGGAAAGTTTTCTAACCCTTTTCCAAGCCCGTTTCGTTCCGGGCGGGATCTACCTATTGGATGAACCCGAAGCCCCCCTATCCCCCCTCCGCCAACTAGCTTTCATGTCAATGATCAAAGAAATGGTCGAAAAGGACGCCCAGTTCATCATAGCCACCCACTCCCCCATCCTATTAGCACTCCCAGACGCTGAAATTTTCAATCTCGATCAATCCCCGATCAAATCAGTGGCATACGAAGAGTTAGACCACGTCACCCTCACCCGAGATTTTCTCAATAACCCCGAACAATTCCTAAGACATTTATAAAAAAAAGCCCACCAAAAAGGCGGGCTCTTGCAATAATTCTAAATTTCTTAATTGCCATACAACTTTCTATGGACAATACTCAGCGCCTGCACTTGGTCCACTGCTTTATAACTCGAACGCACCAACGGACCACTTTCTACCCATTTGAACCCGATACCTAGGCCAAATTCTTTCAAATGATCGAATTCTTCCGGCGAATAATATCGAGCGATCGGTAAATGCTTTCTGCTAGGTTGTAAATACTGACCGATCGTCAATATATCCACATCCAATTCCCGCAGGTCCCGCATTACATCCTCAACTTCATCCATATCTTCCCCCAAACCCAGCATGATCCCAGACTTGGTCAACACCTCGGGGTCGATCTTCTTCGCGTTCGATAAGGTTGCCTTCGTCCACTCATAGCTATCCTGTGGTTGCACATATTTAAACAGACGTGGCACTGTCTCCACGTTGTGATTAAGGATTTCCGGCCGGGCTTCCATCACGATCTGTAAGGCTTCAATGCTACCCTTGAAATCAGGAATCAAAACCTCGATCGAACACCCAGGGTGAATCTGGCGGATGCGCTTGATCACCATCGCAAAAATTGGGGCTCCCCCATCTTTTCGTTCATCCCTGTTCACACTAGTGATCACCGCATGTCTGAGATTCATATTCTTAACTGCTTGAGCCACACGGAAAGGTTCTTTCCAATCCATTTCTGTGGGCACACCATGTTTCACATCACAAAATCCACAGGTTCGCGTACATACATCCCCCAGCATAAGGAAAGTTGCAGTACCACTTCCCCAGCATTCCCCCATGTTCGGGCACATCGCCTCTTCACAGACCGTATGCAGTTCTTTACTCCGCATCAGGGTTTTTATCTCTTCATAACTCTCCCCTTGTGGCGCCTTCACCCGAATCCAATCCGGTCGGCGCTTGGGGGTCGTATCAATATCTTCCGGTTTTACCCGGTCTCTAGTGGGTTCAAAAGGCATAAAAAATCCTTGGTTTAGATTCTAAATTTCATTCAATTGAAAGTTAATTGTACCTGACCAAGCCACAATCATCAATTCGATAAAAGCTTTCTTAGGAAATTCTAACGGCAAGACCCCCCTACCCCACTTGGGGCTCCCCCCTAAAAGTTGCAAAGTTACATATTTTAGAAAATCAACAAAAAAGCCCCTCTTTTTACAAGAAGGGCTTTTGATTATCAATTATCATCCTAAAAAAGTTTCAGTACCGCCTGTTCTGCCCAGGCAAATAAGGGCGTTGAAACCATAAATAATACTACCGTGGCTACCGCAGAGCTTGCCGTCACCAGAGTCACCCATCTATCGCTAACAATATTTGGCTCACCAGATTTCATGAACATGATGATCACCAGGCGTAAATAATAATAGGCTGAAAACAATGAGGTCAAGACGCCTAATATTGCCAGCCCATAATATCCTCCCTCCATCACAGCTTTGAAGAGCAGGAATTTCCCCGCAAATCCGATCGTGGGGGGTATGCCAGTAAAGGAAAGCATGAAGATCAACATCGCCACCCCTAATGCCGGATATTTTCTTCCCAATCCGGCATAATCTTCTAGCAATAAACCTTTCCCTTCGGACTTTTCTAGGGCAATTACGACACCCCATGACCCAAAACTCGTAATTGCAAAAGCTAGGAGATAGAACAAGGCGGCAGCAACAGAGCTTTTGAATACCGCCGCATCACCATAAGGTAAAAAGGCCATCAATATAAAGCCGGCATGCGAGATACTCGAATAAGCCAGCATCCGTTTAATATTCTTTTGTGCAATCGCCACCAAGTTTCCGACCACTAAGGTCAATGCGACCAAGCCCCATAAAATGGGTACCAGGTCTGTACTCAAGGTCGGGAATGCAACCACAAAGATGCGAATCAACGCAGCAAAACCACCTACTTTTGCGCCGACTGCCATATAGGCTGTGGCAGGTGTTGGTGAACCTTCATAGACGTCCGGAGTCCACATATGAAAGGGAACTGCCGCCACCTTGAATCCTAATCCGATCAATATGAGGGCCGCACCCACCAATAGGAATGTAGGGCTATCCACTCCACCATTAATTGCAGTGACCACCTGAGAGAGTCCAGTAGCACCGGTAGCACCGTAGACAAATCCAATCCCGTAAAGTATAAACCCACCCGCAAAGGCCCCCAACAAGAAATACTTCATGCCTGCTTCTTCCGAGTTTACGTTCCCTCTGTAAAATGCAGCCATAATATAAAGAGGGATGGACATTAATTCTAAAGCTAGGAAGATCACGATCAGATCTGCAGCCGAGGACATCAACATCGTGCCCGCGATGGAGAACATCATCATGATGTAATATTCGCCACGGTCAAAACCAAAGCGTTTGTTATAACCCACCGCGAGGGCCACCGCCAAAATGCCAGATCCTAAGATCAATATATTTAGGAACGAGGAAAAACCATCCACCACCAACATGCCGTTAAAGGCTTCAGCTTCAATCCCATGCTGATTGATTGCGGCAACCAAAGCAACCACCAGACCCAATACGGTCAGCCAAATGGTGATGAATTTATATTTTTTAGGTAGAAAAGCTTCCACCAAAATCAAGGCAGTTGCCCAAGCAACCACAATCACGGTTGGTAATATGTTGAACATGTCATCCATTGAATACAGCATAAGACCTTCCTAGTGTAAAACTGTGGAAACTGCGGTCGGCAGCATTTCTACCAAATGGGAAACAGAGGGTCCAATCAGATCAAAGAATGGCTTAGGATACAAACCGATCCAGAAAATGAAGACCAAGAGGGGAACAATTACCAGCAATTCTCGCCAATTTAAGTCTTTGATATTCTTGTTTTCTTCAACTGTAATCGGTCCCAAGAACATCTTTTGGAACATGAAAAGAATATACACCGCAGCCAAAATCACACCGGCAGCAGCGAAGGCTGCAAACAAGGGTGTGCCTAAAGGACCACCCGCGGTACCTGCACCCCAAGCACCTAACAAGATGGCAAACTCACCCACAAAACCATTAAGGCCGGGTAAGCCCATCGAGGATAAACTGACGATCAAGGTGATTACTGCATAGACCGGAACGACCTTCCACAAACCACCAAACTGATCAAAGTCTCGGGTGTGTCGGCGTTCGTAAATGAAACCGATCAAAAGGAATAAAGCACCAGTGCTAATACCATGGTTGACCATCTGTAAAATACCGCCAGCAATGCCCTGCTCGTTGAGCGCAAAGATACCTAAGATCACAAATCCTAAGTGACTGACGGAAGAATAGGCCACCAACTTTTTAACATCTGTTTGCGAATAGGAAACCGCCGCACCATATAAGATGCCAATCACCGCGAGTAAAGCCATCGTCGGTGCGAGTTGCACTGCCGCCTCTGGGAAGAGGGGCAAATTGAAGCGCACAAATCCATAGGTGCCCATCTTCAGCAATACACCCGCCAAGATCACAGAACCCGCAGTGGGCGCCTGCACATGTGCATCGGGCAACCAGCTATGTAAAGGCCACATCGGCACCTTGATGGCAAATGCCGCCGCAAAGGCAAGGAAAAGCCAGAACTGAACATCCGCCGGGATACCACCTTTTGCAATCAACTCGGGCAAGAAGAAAGTTCCCTGCCTGATCCCTAACCATAAAATGGCCAAGAGCATTAAGATTGATCCCGCCATGGTATAGAGGAAGAATTTGATTGCGGCATACATTCGTTTTTCGCCACCCCAAATACCGATCAAGAAGTACATTGGCACCAATGTAAATTCCCAGAAGACATAGAATAAGAATAAGTCTTGTGCTAAAAAGACCCCCAACATGCCCATTTCCAATAATAGGAAGAAGAGTTGGAAATCTCGCACTTTCTCATCAATTGCCTTCCACGTGGAAAGTATCGCGATCGGGGTCAAAAAGGTAGTCAGCAGCACCAATAAGATGCTGATCCCATCCATGCCCAAGGCATACTTTATTTTCCAACCAGCAACCTGTATCCAATCTTCTTCGATCATGAATTGAAGACCAGGGTTACTCGCATCAAACATGGAAAGTACCCATAAAGAAATGCCGAACGTGACCAATGCAGTCACCAAGGCGACCCACCGGGCAATTTTCTTCTGCTCATTCTTTAGGAGTAGGAGCAAAAGGACACCCACGAGTGGGAAAAACGTTACTAAATTAAGCGGTTCTAAGATAAAGTCCATCATCAATCCTCAGTAGAAGATTTGCTCGCTAGCCAAGGCTAACGAAAAATTAAATAACCTAAAATAACGACCACGCCAAAAAAGACCGACAGCGCGTAGTTTCTAATAAATCCTGTTTGCAATCGGCTTAAGATTTCGCCACTGTTTTTTACTGTGGAGGCCAGTCCATTCGCAATTCGATCGATCACACCCAAATCAATCGGGTCAGCAAGGAAACGAGTAAATTTTTGGAAGTTATCGCGAATGCCCTTTTCATGGAACCAGTCATGCCAAATATTCCAATCTAAAGTTTCAGCAAAGAATTTTGCTAATTTTTGGTAAGGTCGCAAGATTAAGAAATCATAGATCTCATCCACATACCATTTATTATGCATTCCTTTAAAGATCGGCCCAAGGGCTTTTTCTAGGGGATCCTGCTGACCAGTTTTCAAGGGATTTCGACCATAGATCAACCAGGATATGCCAATGGCGAGTAATGCCAATAGAGTTGCTGGGATTGCTACGCCCCAATCAAAGGCCGGTACATGTAAGGCATGCCCGGTAGCTTTTTCGATTGTATAGCCCAACCAGTGACCAAATTGATGTCCACCCTCAAAAGGCCAATTCATAAACCCGCCAAAGACGGATAGGAAGGCCAAAACTAGTAGAGGAACCAACATCGACCAAGGGCTTTCTTTTGCAACTTCCGAAGCATGGTGTCGGGGTTTGCCGAAAAAGACCAACCACACCTGGCGTCCCATATAAAAAGCTGTAAGGAATGCGGCCACTACCAATACCCAATAAATGACTGGGTATTCTAATTTTGCATCTAATAATATTTCATCTTTCGACCAGAAACCTGCAAAGATCGGCAGCCCCATTAATGCAAAGGTGCCCATCATGTAGGTCCAATAGGTCCACGGAATTCTTTTTCTAAGACCGCCCATATTTCGCATATCTTGGGGATCAAAGAGTTCGTGATGGTCTTCATCATCATGGGGTTCATGTTCATCTTCATGCCCACCAATCAGGGGATGATGTCCTCGTTCAACGGCCAAGATCACTGAGCCAGCCCCAAGGAACAAGAGCGCTTTGAAGAAGGCATGCGTAACCAAATGGAACATCCCTGCCACATACGCCCCCATACCTACAGCCGCCACCATGAATCCCAATTGGCTTACTGTAGAATAGGCGAGCACTTTTTTAATATCATGCTGCCCCACCGCGATCGTTGCCGCAAATAATGCCGTTGCCGCCCCCACCGTTGCCACCATAATATGCACACCCTCAACCGCATTGAAGATAGGCGCGGAGCGGGTCACCAAATACACACCTGCAGTAACCATTGTAGCCGCATGGATCAAAGCAGAAACTGGTGTTGGGCCCGCCATCGCATCGGGTAACCAAACAAACAAAGGAATCTGAGCAGATTTACCCGCAACACCGAGCAACATAAAGCCAGTGATCCACCAGATTAAGGCAGGGTCACCTGAATAATGAGCAACTGCATCAGGAAATAATTCGGTAAAGGATAAAGTCTTGAAATTCCAGAACGTGAGGAACATCGCCATCAAGAAACCAAAGTCACCTACTCTGTTGGCAACAAAAGCTTTCTTTCCAGCAAATGCGTTTTTATCCCCAAAGGTGGTGTCGGGATTGCGGTCAAACCAAAAACCGATCAACAAGAAGGAACAAAGACCGACACCCTCCCAACCAACGAATAACATCAAATAACTATTGCCGCTCACCAAGATCATCATCATGGCAATGAATAAATTCATATAAATAAAGAATCTTCGATAACTTTTGAGGTCTTCCTTATATCGCACATCAAACCACATATAACCAGTAGCATAGATATGGATCAATGTACCCACCCCCGAGACCACGAGCATCATCGTCACAGAAAGTGTATCCACCCGGAATTCCCAAGGCAAATGAAATTGGCCGATTGAAAGCCAATCGACAAATGGCACCACATGAGCCTCGTGGTGATTGCCCTGTAATGCGATCAACTGCAAAACAGATACCACAAAGGTCAAGGCCACCGCACTGCTCGCGACAATCCCAATAATGCGCTCATTCCATTTTCGGCCAAAGATCAAATTGACCAATAAACCGATCACCGGAATGAAGACGATCCAGGGGACCAATGAGAACAGGTCAAATCCAGTCGTGGTTGCTTCACTCAGTAGCATTTATAAACTACTCCTCAACGGTCCGGGCCTAGCCCTTGAGACCGCTCACCTCATCAATATTGATCGTATGCTTATTTCGGAAGACTGCCACAATCAAAGCCAGTCCAACTGCCACCTCGGCGGCCGCCACGGCCATCACAAAGAAGACAAAAATCTGTCCGCTCACATCGCCAAAACTTCGGGCGAAGGCTACGAATAACAAATTAGCAGAATTCAGCATCAATTCGATCGACATAAAAATAATGATCGTATTTCGTCGGGTCAACACGCCCAACGCGCCAAGGGCGAATAATATTGCCGAAAGGGCTACATAATATGAAAGGGGTACCATGTTTTTCTCCTCCGGCCTTAAGACTTTTTATCTTGCTTGGTGATCACGATCGCACCAACCATTGCTGCCAAAAGCAGCACTGCCGTCACTTGGAATGGCAGGAAATATTCTTTGAATAATTTGGTGGCCAAACTTATAGGATCGCCTACTTCTGACACCTCGTTGATCATTGGGAGCAGGTCTCCCCCCCCACCAAAGATCAAATATACTGCCTCCACGATCAACACAACTACAAATAGAATTGCAACTGGTTTTTGCCATTCCCCTTTATCTGCCTTTTTCAGCTGTTCTGCGCCCAAAAGCATAATCACAAAGAGGAATAAAACCATGATCGCTCCCGCATAAACAGTGACCTGTGCCATGGCAATAAAAGGTGCACCTAACATCAGGTAAAAAATTGCTACCGTTGCAAAATTCAAGATCAAAAACAATGCAGAATAGACCGCATTTTTATTTATGATCATGCCAATTGCAGACCCAATTGCAACAAAAGCTAAAATTAAAAAGACGATTACTTCAGTTTCCATAAACGTTCCCTTAGTCTGGGTTCTCCATCATCGGGATAGAGCGATCAAAGGCCCCTGGTTCAACTTTCCGTGGGGTGGCTTTTTCCAATTCGTCAACAGTATCCAACAACATATCACGGGTATAGATCGCTTGAACCCGCTCAGTAAACGAAAGCTCATATTGGTCACCCAGTTCGATCGCTTGGGTGGGGCAGGCATCTTCACAATAGCCGCAGAAAATGCAGCGCATCATATTAATCTCATAAGTACTCGCATATCGTTCGCCCGGAGAAAAACGGACGTCATCGTTGTTTTCAGAGGCTTCTACAAATATCGCGTCTGCCGGACAGGCCGCCGCACATAAAGCACAGCCGATGCATTTTTCCAAACCATTATCATAACGACGTAAATGATGTCGGCCCCGAAATCGTTTACTAACGGGTCGTTTTTCCTCAGGGTATTGCACTGTCACCACTGGCTCAAAAAATGTTGAGTGGAAAGTGGTGTACAACCCTTTTAGGATTGGAATTGGATTAAATCTTTCAAAATTTGCCATGTATTGCCTCTATATACCCAGGCCGACGATCAACGCGGCAGTAATAAATACATTAAGTAATGCAATTGGGATTAACACTTTCCACCCAAATGCCATCAAACGGTCATAGCGCAACCGCGGAAGGGTTGCTCGAATCCAGATCATCAACCCTAACAAACCAAATATTTTCAAGAATAAGTAGATCGGTCCCAACCATGCGTAAGTATCAACACCAGGGCCATCAAACCCACCCAAGAACATCGTAGCAAAGATAGCGCTTACAGCCGCCATCTTGATATATTCACCCATGAAGAATAAAGCGAATTTCATTCCAGAATATTCAGTTACATAACCTGCCACCAACTCTTGCTCGGCTTCGACCATATCGAAGGGAGCACGGTTCACTTCTGCTAGCAAGGCAATAAAACAAACGATTGCCGCCAATGGGGCATACACAATATACCAAGCGGAGCTTTGCTGACCTTGGATAATTTCCGACATGCTCAAAGACCCAGCCAACAAGATCGGAGGCACAAAAGAGAGTCCTAAAGCGAGTTCATAAGAAATCATTTGGGCTGTAGAACGAATGCCGCCCATCATTGCATATTTATTATTTGATGACCAACCCGCTAATACGATGCCATAAACTGAAATCGATGCGATCGAAAGCAAATACAACACGCCTACATTCAGGTCTGTGACAGCTAGCGCAATTTCACGCCCAAACATGACTACTTTATCACCCCATGGAATCACAGCCATGATCACCACTGCTGGCACCATCGTCATCACCGGGGCTAATAGGAAGGCAAAACGATAGGCTTCTGCAGGCTCAACTTCTTCCTTAAAGATGAGTTTAATACCATCTGCGACCGGTTGCAGTAATCCAAATGGGCCTGCCCGGTTAGGACCTACCCGAATTTGGATTCGAGCCAAGAATCGTCGCTCAAAATATGTAGTATAGGCAAACCCTGTCAACAGGATCGCAATCAACACTGCCCCTTTGATTACCCATTCTAAAATAAATGCGAGGGTTTCGTTCATTAACCTTTCCTCATTTCGCCTTGATCGTTATCGAACCAGGATCACTGATCGGGATTCCCATACTTCGAGGAACCAACACGATACCTTTTGCCAAACTATCATCAAGTTTGGCGGTGACATTAGCAGTTTTACCATTTAATTTCACTGATATTTGAACACCAGCTTCTACACCCAACTTTTCAGCATCGGCCGTATTTAGAATCACATAAGGATCCGCAATTCTAGGTTGTAATACTTCGGAGGAGAGCATTGTGCTGCCTCTGTCGTAAAGGGTGGTAACTGGAACAGCGAGGAACTCATCCTTTTTCGACAATACACTTGGCACAAATGCTTCATATTTTATGGTTTCAGTTTCAATGGCTGGGCTGATTTGCTTGCCCAGTCCCTGCGTATTCTGATAACTGGTTCCCCCGTAGAAGAGGTCATCTCTCCCAATGATCGGCCATTGTTCGGTCACTTCGGCGAGGCGAACATAGTCCAATTCAGCGTAATCCGCCACTTTCTCAGCCAAGTCCAAAAACACTAAGGATGCGGCGATCTTTTCCAAGCTCAGATCTAAACGTTTGGCGATCTTAGCCGTAATTTTATAATCAGGCTTTGTCATTTCAGGAGCAGGCACAGCAGGATAAAACCTTTGTACCCGTCGTTCAGCAGATGTATAAGTCCCTTCTCGTTCTGTATAAACCTGTGCTGGAAGGACAACATCTGCAATTTCTGCCGTTTCTGAAAGGCGCACGTCCTGAACAACCACAAAGTCTGTGTCTTTCAAACTCTTTTCTAGTATATCTTTGGAAGCAGGATCATTTCCCACCACATAGGCAAATTTAGCATTCTTCAGATCGGCGGCCAAAGTCTCACTCGGGCGGAATCCCATATCCCAAGCACCTTGCAAATTCGCTTTATTCCATACTGCAACCAACCCATTATTTGGTCTGCCGGTATGTTTGGTTTCAGAGAGTAAAAATGCACAGGCTTTCGAGAGTTCCTCTGAGCCTGATAAACCAAGTCCATCACTTCCATAATAAATAACCGCATTATTCGCTTCTGAAAAAACTTTGGCAGCCGCTTTCACTTTTGCATCATCAGCTAAGAATTCAACCGCAATGCCTTCTTTTGCGCCAGCCATCGACAATATAACTGCGGTCTCTTGACCGAAAGCTATACGGATTTTATATTTTGCAAAACGATCTGCCCTAGTTTCTCTTGCATTGGCAATAATCACCTCTGCTCCCCGTTCAGCAGCTTGCTTTACTCGTAGCCAGAATAACGGGGCTTCTTCTTCCAGGTCACTAGCCACGATCAATATCGCGTCACCTTGACCCATATCTGCAATATTACTTCCCGTCCCTAAGCCCACCTGAGAGACCAAGTCCCCACCTGCCATCTCAGAATTTAATAACGATTTTCCACCGAGATGTGCTGTAAGTTGATTAATATTGAAATAATCTTCGTTGGATAATCGACCACCCACCAAAGAGACCATCTCTTTTCCAGCTTCTTTCGCTTTTTCAGCAACCAGATCAAGAGCTTTTTCCCAAGTTGTTTCGACCAATGTTTCCCCTTCTCGAATCAGAGGTTGGGTTAATCGGTCATCTTTCTTCACGGATGTATAGGCAAATCGGCCTTTATCACAAAGCCATACTTCATTTACTTCTTCGTTTTGGCGAGGCATTGCCCGTTTGATCACCAAATCGCCACCCGATTTTGCTTCTCGGCGGGTGTTAAAGGTGATATTGCAGTTCACCGAACACTGATTACAAACCGAGGCAGAAGCCTGCATTTCCCAAGGGCGAGCGCCAAATCGGAAATCGGCGGTAGTTAAAGCACCCACCGGACATATATCCGAAGTATTGCCAGACCAATAGGAATCAAATCCAGGTTCTGAAAATGTCACAATTTGCAATTTGCGTCCCCGGTTTTGGAATCCGATCACCGGCTGATCCACAATTTCATCTTGGAACCTTGTACAGCGTGCACATTGAATACAGCGTTCCCGATCCAACCAGATCAAGTCACCAAGAGGCACATGTTTTGCTAAATGTTGTTTTTCTTCGAGGTCAAATCGGCTTTCACCTGATCCATACCCTATCGTTAAATTTTGTAAGGGGCATTCTCCACCCTTATCGCAAATTGGGCAGTCTAAGGGGTGCGAACTAAGCAAGAATTCGAGAATATCTTGTCGTCCCTTCTTAACTTTTTCGGTATAGCCTACTACCACCATTCCCTCAGAAACAGAAACCGTACAGCCCGTCTGAAGTTCACGGCCAAACTGAATCTTTGGTTTCCCCTTTTCCATGATAGTTTCCCCTGTGTCACGATCACGCATCGGCATCCCCACATCTACCAAACACATCCGGCACATACCCACCGGTTCCATCTTCGGGTGATAGCAGAATACGGGTATATCGATCCCTGCCAGCTTAGCCGCATCGACGATCAATGTGCCTTCAGGTGCAGTTATTTCTAGGTTATCAATCGTTAGATTGACCAATTTTGTTGTTTTTTCTTCGAGCACTTCTGTCATTTCAGCCTCTAGCCTATTTATTGACCTGCGCATCAAAATCATCGGGGAATCGTTCAATTGCTGAAAGCACTGCTTCCGTAGAAAATTCTCCTAATGCACATAGGGTTTTACCCTTTATGTTTTTGGCCACATCTTCCAACAAGATCACATCTTCCATCGTGCCTTTTTTGCTTCGAATTCTTTCAGTTAGGCTGGTCATCCAAAACGCACCTTCTCGACACGGGGTGCATTTTCCACAAGACTCATGTTTAAAGAAATGCGTCGTTTTATTGATCAACCAACTCATATCGACCGTATCATCCAAGATAATCACCGATGCGGAGCCCAATTGCGCACCCACATCTGGCACACTTTCATAATCCATCGGTGTATCCAAAGCTTTATCATCCGCAACGATGATCGAGGAGGAGGCACCTGCAGCCATTATTCCCTTAATTGGGCGGTCATCGATGATCCCTCCGCCATGTTCATAGATCAACTCCCGAAATGGCGTGCCAAGAGGAAGTTCGTAATTCCCAGGATTCTTTACCCTACCTGAGAGACTAAAGACCTTGGTGCCGGCGCTTTTTTCAGTACCAAATTTTCGATACCAATTCGCACCTTTTTCAACAATAAGGGATACGTTCGCCAAGGTTTCCACATTATTTACCACTGTGGGTTTTGCATATAAACCAACCGCGGGTGGGAAGGGAGGACGAACTCGAGGTTGTCCCATTTTGCCTTCTAAAGATTCAAGCAAGGCCGTTTCCTCACCACATATATAGGCGCCAGCACCCAAATGGGTGAATATATTTAATTCATATTCTGTGCCAAAAAGGTTCTTTCCTAAAAGACCTTCCTTCTTCATTAGCTCGATCTGTTCATCTAATACATGCGCCAATTCCCAGAATTCGCCTCGCAAATAGATATAGATATCATTGGCAGAGATAGCGTATGCCGAAACCATGATGCCTTCAAAAAATTGCCATGGGTTCTTTTCCATGATTTCGCGATCTTTGAAAGTTCCTGGCTCAGATTCATCCGCATTCACAACCAAATAATGAGGCCAGTTATTATCGTCGACAAATTTCCATTTTAAGCCGGTGGGGAAACCTGCACCACCTCGACCGCGCAAACCAGAATCATGCACGATATTTTTGAGCTCAACCGGGTCCATCTTTGTCGAGACTACTTTCCTAAAGGTTTCAAACCCGCCATCAGCTTGATATGTTTTAATATTCGCTATATCAGGAATTTCATGATGTCGGAGGAGGATATGTTTATCAACTTTACTCATATCTATTTAGCCTCCTGTTTTCGCCACTGCTCGATCAATTCCAAAGTGCTTTCCACAGTTTGATCTTCATGGTAGAAAACCCCATCTGGATTCTGCTCTTGGAACATTGGCGCTTTATCGCATCCTGCGAGGCACATCACGGATTCCACACTAACAAGTCCATCTTCAGTGGTTTCCCCCACCTTAATTCCAATATTTTCGCAAAGTTTCTCAAGGTATTCACCCGAACCTCTTAAGGCGCAGGGCAGATCGTTACAAACCTGAACGCGATGCTTTCCACCTTCTTTATCATGATAAAGGGTGTAAAAGCCAACGATCGATGCAACCTGAGTAGCAGAAACCTTGATGATCTCCGCAATATCATACATATCTTGCTTGCTAACAAAACCATTCTCGCGCATCGCTACATATAATAAAGGCATTACCGCAGAGCGCTTTTGGTCTTCTGGATATTTCTTTAAAATATCCTCAATATCTTTTGTGTGTTTTTCTAGAAGCGCGTTCACCTGTCAGTATCTCCTAACACGAAATCAATGCTGCCGATGATCGCGATCAGATCAGCCACATAATGGCCTTTCGCTAACCATGACAACACTTGCAAATTACTAAATGAGGGGGTTCGCCAATGCACTCGATAGGGCTTTGGTCCCCCATCCCCTTCCAAGAAAATACCCAACTCGCCACGAGGGGATTCAACAGGAAAATATACGGAACCTTTAGGGGCATCAAAGCCTTCTGTCCATAATTTGAAATGGTGGATCACAGCTTCCATGCTTGTGCCCAATTCTGCTCTGGGTGGGGGTACAAATTTTCTATTATTGCTGCGGAAAGGCCCTTTTGGAAATGCTTTTAAAGCCTGATCAATAATTCTCAAAGACTGACGCATTTCCTCAACCCGAACCTGGTAACGAGCATACACATCCCCAGCTTTTTGGACGGGAACATCAAAATCGTAGTTTTCGTATCCCGTATATGGGTGAGCTTTTCGAATATCATAGTCGATCCCAGATCCTCTTGCGATTGGACCGGTTAACCCCCATCCTAAGGCCTTATTCTTAGGAATCACGCCAATTCCCTTCGTTCGGTCAATAAAGATCGGGTTTTCAGTCAATAAGGATTCGTATTCATCTAATCGAGCTGGCATGATGTCGATAAAATCTCGGACTGCTTTTTCGAACTCTTCTGGCACATCCCGCCAAACTCCGCCGGGTCTGAAATAAGTGGTCATCATCCTTTGACCTGAAACCATTTCTAAAATATTGAGAATGTCTTCCCGTTCTCGGAAAGAATAAAGGAAAACGGTCATCGCTGCCAAATCCATTGCAGCGGTGCCCATCCAAACCAAGTGAGAAGCAATTCGTTGCAGCTCGGTCATAATCACCCGAATAACTTGTGCACGTTCGGGCACGTCCAATTCCACTAACTTTTCGACTGCCAATACATAGGCCAAGTTATTGCCCACTGTGTTGAGATAATCCAACCGGTCCGTCATTACTTCGGCTTTCATATATGTCTTGGCTTCCATGTTCTTTTCAATGCCAGTATGCAGGAAACCAATATCTGGAATACAGTTGATTACGGTCTCACCATCTAGCTCCACCAACATGCGCAGCACACCATGTGTCGCAGGATGTTGCGGCCCCATGTTGAGCAGCATGGTTTCGCCTTCAACCGCTCTATTCGAGATAAGGTGTTTAATCTCATCAGTGGTTACTTTAATTGATTCAAGTTGTGCCATAATTTCGCCTAATCCTTAGGATTCGGTTTACGCTTTTGGATCTCTTCATGATTGAAGGTAAACTGCACTTCTTCGTATCCCAGGGGATAATCTTTTCTTAGGGGGTGTCCTTCCCAATCATGGGGCATTAAAATTCGTCGGGGATCGGAATGACCATCAATTGTCACGCCCAACATATCCCAGATTTCTCGTTCAAACCAATTCGCATTGGGGTAGACACTTTCTACGCTATCCACACTCGGGTTATTTCCGTCTAAAGGTACCCGCAGCTCTAATCGAATTTTCTTTGAATAGGAATTCATTTGATAAACCACATGAAAACGTGGGGCTATCTCAGGCCAGTAATCAACAGCCGTGAGCGAAGAAAGCTGTTCAAAGCCATGATCTTTCTTAAGGCTTTTACAAACCTCAACAATTTTTTCAGGGGAAACCAATAAACTAATTTCATCACGAAATTCAGATATTTCTACTTTGAATTTCTTTTTGAGGTCATTGGTGATTTCTTTGATTTCTTTTTCCATAATAAGGTCACCTGGTTTTAGGCATAATCCTTAAATACTTCTGTCTTTACTTTCTCATGTAAGGTCATGATGCCATGAATTAATGCTTCTGGTCGTGGAGGACATCCAGCCACATAAACATCAACCGGAACGATCTCATCGATTCCTTGCACGATTGCATAATTATTGAATACCCCCCCACAGGAAGCACAATCTCCCATTGCCAACACCCATTTGGGGTCAGGCATTTGGTCATAAAGTTTTCGAAGTACGGGGGCCATTTTTCGTGATAACCTGCCAGATACCAATAACAGATCAGCCTGTCGAGGGCTGGCACGCAATAACTCCATGCCAAATCGGCTGAGGTCATAATTGGGTGCTTGGGTGGCCATCATTTCAATCGCACAGCAAGCGAGGCCAAAGCCTAAAGGCCACATCGCTCGGGTTCGCCCCCAATTCACCATATCTTGGAGTTTAGTGGTCACAAAACCAAAGTCTCCGAGCTTTTGTTCTAATCCCATTCGAAGGCTCCTTTTTTCCAGGCATACACGTAACCCACCAATAGGATCCCCAGGAAGATAATCATTTCAATTAAAACAAAATTGCCAAGTCCTTCATCCACAAATTTCTTGAAGATGACAGCCCAAGGCAATAAGAACACTACTTCAATATCAAAAAGGATGAATAAAACAGCCACAATATAGAACTTGACGGGTAGTTGTCTAGTTCCAGGGCCGATCGGAGACATCCCTGATTCATATGGTGCATTTTTGCGTTTATTTGATCTACGGGGACCAAATAGGTAACCCAATCCTATCGCAACAATCCCTAATAATGTGGTTAGCAGGAGCAAAATCGCAATAGGCCAATAATCGTTGAGGTAATCCTGTAGCATGTTTCACCTACGTCGTAAGAATGTATAGAATTTATTTAACACACAAAAAAAATGCCCACTTCATATCAATGGGATATTTTCTAATAGTTTATCACATTGTTTAATTAGGTGTCAATTTTCACAATCCAATGGTTTAGATAATCAGATTACGATTATTTTTACTATCTCTGACAATTTAGGTTTAATTTATTCAATTTGCGAGATAACTCCTCATTAATTGCATTAGATTTCATTCGCCACGTCCAATTTCCCTGAGATGTGCTTGGAAAATTCATCCGAGAGTCAGCACCTAATCCAAGCGCATCTTGCATTTGAATAAATACTAATGAAGCCGCAGATTGCCACAAGGATTCCATCATCGACCAGGGCAGATCAAGGTTGAACTTCTCCAGATATTTCAACGCATTATCTCTTTCCCATTTGCCCACAGTTTCAAACCAACCCATGATCGACTCATTATCATGAGTGCCAGAATAAGCAACCGTGTATTCAGGGTAAGTATGCGGCAAAAAGGGATGGTTCTCTTCTCCATTAAAAGCAAACTGCATAATCCTCATTCCTGGGAACCCAAACTGATCGCGAAGCTCGATCACATCCGGGGTGATTTCCCCCAGATCTTCTGCAATAAAAGGCAGCTCCCCAAAATGGTTTTTAAGTGTAGAAAAAAAAACCTCTCCAGGCCCTTTAACCCATTCACCCTGTTCTGCCGTTTCGTTTCCTGCAAGAATTTCCCAATATCCTGCAAACCCTCTGAAATGGTCCAACCGAATAAGATCGACCATTTCAATTATTTTTGAAACTCGTTGGATCCACCACGAAAACCCACTGGCTTCATGTTTATCCCAGCAGTAGATTGGGTTTCCCCATAATTGTCCTTGTGGCGAAAAATAATCTGGGGGAACGCCAGCCATTTTCGCTGGATTACCATCGGCCAAAAGGGCATACATTTCTGGGTTCGCCCATACATCTACACTGTCATGAGCTACATAAATGGGCAGATCCCCCACGATTTTGATTTTCTTTGAAATTGCGTAATTTCTGAGTGCGTTCCATTGTCGGAAAAAGATGAATTGGAAAAATTTATGTTTCTTTATTGTATTGCTATTCATTGAAATAAACTCTTCAATTGACTTTTCTTCCCTATCCCTCAATCCTTTCGGCCACAAGACCCATGATGCCTGTCGCTGGCTTTCTTTGATTGCCATAAATAGGGCATAATCTTCAAGCCAGTCTTTTTCCTGGATTACAAATTTTTCAAATTCAACCTCTAGTGTTCGAGTATTTAAGAAATTCTGATAACTTGTTTCTAATAGTTTCAATTTCCAAGGAATAAGGGAACCAAAATCAATTTTTTCTTCAGCAAATTCTGGTATCCTCTCCAAATCTTTTGGGAACAACAGACCATCTTCTAATAACAAATCGGGACTGATCAGATAATGGTTGCCAGCAATCGCCGAAAAACTCTGATAGGGAGAATCCCCATAACCCGTTGGTCCTAATGGTAAAACCTGCCAATATTTAAATCCGCTTTCAAATAAAAAGTCTACCCACCGATAAGCTTCGGGACCAAGGTCACCGATCCCATATCCCCCTGGCAAACTCGTTATATGCATTAATATCCCAGAAGCACGATCAATGATCACTCTTTATCTCCTGGAAAAAAATTGAAATTTATCATATTTCTACAATTTAGAATTTATTGAATAGTTAGAAAGAAAGAGGGGGTTCTCTTTCAAATGAATTCGTTTACCTGTATATTTCTATTAAATGGACTGTTTTTTACCAGTTCTCAGGGCACGCACAGCAGCAAAAGTTGCTCTATGCACGCCGATGATCTCATCATATGGAATGGGGGGCGGTCCACCCGCTTTAATGGCCTCTGCCAAGACCTGCCATTCCGCCTTGTGTCCCTTATCCATTTTTAATCGGGACTTATGCACCTTTCGTCGACCATCTTTGATCAGCTCTAAACTACGATAATTATCCAATACCGCAATGCGTCCACCTGAAAAGGCTTCGACCCGTTCTTTAGAAAAGGATTTATCACCATTTGCCATGTAGCTTACTGTGCCAACGGAACCATCGGGGTAACTCAAGGTAATTACAATATTATCTTCATAATATTTTCCCTGATCGCTCATTCCTTCTGCCGTCACACTTGAAGGAACTTCACCGATCAACCAGGTAAGATAGTCGATAAAATGACAGCCCTCGCTCAAAATTCTTCCCCCGCCTTGTTCAATATCATGATGCCAATGTGTGAGAGGCAAATATCCTGCATTTACCCTATAGGATGCCACAACTGGTTCCTTTCGCAAATCCAGAAACGCTTTCATTTTTATAGCTAAAGGTGCAAAACGGCGATTAAAACCAACCATTAAGATCGGTGCGCCGGGTTTGTTTATTTCTTTTTTGATCTCATCGAGATCTTCCTCTTTGATCGTTAAAGGTTTTTCAACAAAAACATGCTTCCCTGCTCTCAAACCTCCTAGGGTTTGTTGCGCATGCAGGTGATGTCGAGTGAGAATCCCGATCGTATTAATTTCTTTATCTTCTAGAATTTTTTCATTATCGGTGCTGGCATATGCAAACCCAAAACGGGAGGCAGCTTGTTGAGCGGTAGCACCAGATGCCGTGGCAATCCCAACCAAGTTAATAGCATTATCTGCTTTTAGTGAAGGAAGCATCACTGCACTCGCATATAATCCCGCGCCGAACACACCCAAATTGATCGTTTTCTCTGCTTTCCTTTCGGAAACTTGGACTGTTTTAAGATTTTTGAGATCATCAGATCCCTGCTCGGGATAAGTGAGCAACACCCCTAAATAAATCTCCTCAGTTTCCTGAGTGATCATTTGATAGGCTTGCACTGCGTCTTCAATTGGGAATCGATGGGTGATCAAGGGAGTAATGTCTAGCCCTTCTCCCAATAAATTCGCGAAACCTTCTAAATTTCTTCCAGCCGTCCAACGTACATAACTAATCGGATAATCGATACCGCCATCCTCATAAACCGGATCATAGCGCCCCGGGCCATAGGACCGCGAAACCTTGAAATCCAGTTCTTTTTTAAAGAAGAGTGCATGAGGCAAATCCATCCCCACCACACCGAGCGCCACCACCCTACCCCGATCTCTGGCAACGGTACCAGCCAATTCAACCGGATCATTTGAAGAGGTAGCCGCACATACCAATATGATGTCCGCACCCTTATTCTGGGTGAAGGCCATCACTGATTCTTCCGCTTCTTCTCTGCTAGCAGATTCTGCCCCTAATTCTTTTGCTAATTTGACTCGCCTTGGATCAAGATCGATCCCGATCACTCGACAACCAGCTGCTTTGGCAACCGCCACAGTGACCAAACCCAACAATCCCAATCCCACAACAACAACCGTTTCGCCAACCTGCGGAAATGCTAAGCGAAAACCATGCATCGCAATCGCGCCCAGGGTTGAAAACGCACCTGAGTCAAAATCAACGGAGTCTGACAAACTTGCCACCAGATTCTTTTCCACACTCACATATTCCGCATGGCGGGCATTGCCCCCCGCGCAAACTACGCGTTGACCAATTTGAAAATCCCCTACCCCTTCCCCGATTTCAACGATAGTCCCCGACATGGAATATCCCAAGGGCATTGGTTGATCCAATCGATTAAATGCAGCCTCAAGGGTAGGGACAATTCCCTCTCTTTTGGCCTTATCCAATACTTGTCCAACCAGATCCGGCCGAGACTGTGCTTTCCCGATCAAAGATTTTTGAGCAAATTCGACCACGCTTCTCTCTGTACCAACAGATACTAGCGAAGCGGCTGTTTTTACCAACACATAACCTGGTTTTGGACTTGGGACAGGGGCATCTACGACTTCGGTTTTTCCGTCGCGCATATTTTGTATGAGCTGTTTCATATCAATCTTCCTTAATTTTTCAAAATCTGCATGATTCTACCATGCGCTTTTATTCATTTTAAGCATTATTTATAATTGCTAAATGTTATAATTTTTTAGGTTTATCAAATAGTTCCATTAGGAGACCGAATGACCGACAGTAGAATCGAGAAATTTGCAAAAATTCTCGTAGAATATTCCGCAAATATCCAACCTGGAGATCGGGTTGAAATTCAAACTACCTTAGCCGCCTTGCCGTTAGTCAAAGAGCTATATAAAAAAGTGCTCGACCGAGGTGGTATTCCCTTCCCCGCATTATCCTGGGAAGGACAAACCGCTGACTTTTTTGAACATGCCAACGATATGCAATTAGGCAAAACCAATGAGATTCGGAAATATATATATGATAATTTCGAATCCCGTTTCAGGATTGCAGCAGCCACCGATTTGCATGAATTAAAAGATGTAGCGCCTGAAAAACAGGCGATTTTTGGGAAAGCCAACAGCTCCATATTGGAAACCCAAATGCGCCGTGGAGCCGAGGGAGAATTCAAATGGGTATCCTCCCAATATCCCACCCAGGCCTATGCTGACCAAGCGGGCATGAGCCTAACAGACTATGAAGATTTTGTCTTTAGCGCCGTATTTGCAGACAAAGAAGACCCCATCGCAGAATGGGAAAAATTCCGGGATACCCAGGCTAATTTAATCAAGAATATCTTTGGTAAAGAAAAAGTTGTCTTGCGTGGCCCCAATGTAGATCTCTCCCTCTCCGTAAAAGACCGAGTATTTATCAATTGTGCGGGAACAAATAATATGCCCGATGGCGAAATCTTCACCGGACCGGTTGAAGATTCTCTAAATGGCTGGGTGCGATACACCTACCCCGCCATCATGCAAGGTCGCGTCGTCGAAGGCATCGAGCTAAAGTTTGAAAATGGCAAAGTGATTAAAGCATCCGCCGACAAAAATGAGGACTTCTTGCTCAAAATGATCGGTTCTGATGAGGGCGCTAGTTATGTAGGTGAGTTTGCCATCGGCACAAATTATGGCATCCAACAATTCACCGGCAGTATCTTATTCGATGAAAAGATCGGTGGCTCCTTCCACATGGCATTAGGAGCCGGATATCCCGAAACAGGTAGCCTCAATAAAAGTCAGATCCATTGGGATATGATCTGTGATATGCGAAACGATTCCGAGATATTGATGGATAATGAATTAGTTTATAAAGATGGTCAGTTTGTGATCTAGCGAATACAAATATAAAAACGGCAGCTTGGTTAAGTTGCCGTTTTTGTTTTAATTTCATACCCCTACTTCAATCGCCAATAACCTCGCCGGATTGGATTCAAATTTTCTGCAGAAATAAATGCGCTCTCATCCACTTTTTCCACAATCGAGCGCACAATTTCAATGTTTTTTCGTAAAACTGCCGCCGATATTAAAGTGACCGTGCCGTCTCGGCCCCTGCCTGAAAACTCAGTCACTGCATAGCCATCTTGCCGCAATCGCTCCGCGATCGCTGTCCCAAGTTGGGTACTAATGATCTGGACATGGGCATGACCCAAAGCCATTCTTTCTTCCACCCACATACCGATCACATTTCCCGAAGCAAATCCCGCCGCATACATCAACAAATTTATCCAATTCCCAAGGTCTTGAATGATCGTATTAAGCACCACCACATAGATCATGGTTTGTATGAACCCCAAAAGCCATACAATCGGTTTCCTTCCACGCATCACCATTAATGCTCGAACTGTATCGACGGCCATATTCAACAAACGCAATATAAAGATCAAACCAGCCCCTAACCATAAATCGAGAGATAATAAATTTTCCATGAGTTTTCCTGTATAAATCGCTTACTGTTTTGCCAAAAAAAAAGGCAAGTTTATCACCTGCCCATCAAAAATATTTATCCTGAATTTGGTGAAATTTACGACTTGCTTTTTGCCTGAATGACCGGCAGGTAGAGGTCTTCAGCATATTCTTTCACCATGCGCCGCATACTAAATCGAGGCGCCAAAGTTCGGATACATTCTTTAGTATACTGTACCCATTCCACTGGCATTTTATCAGAGGGGCGTTGATCGTAATAGAGGGGAATGATCTCGTTTTCTAGAAGTGAATATAAACTTTCCAAATCTTCGCTATCCTGAATTGCCGGGTCTTCATAATCTTTGTCTTCCCCAATGGCCCAGCCGTTTTTACCATTATAGCCTTCCCGCCACCAACCATCCATAATAGACAAATTTAGGACCCCATTTAAGGCTGCTTTTTGACCCGAAGTCCCTGAGGCCTCATTCGGTCGGCGGGGAGTATTTAACCACACATCTACACCTTGGGTCAAATATCTTCCCAGATTCATATCATAATCTTCCAAAAAGACTAATCTGCCCCCATTTTCTGAAGCCTTAACCTTTCGGTAAACCTCTTGGATCAATAATTTCCCGGGTTCATCTGCAGGATGGGCTTTTCCCGCAAAAATAATTTGAACCGGTCGGTTGGGCTGATTGATCAATTTCAACAATCGATCCATATCTGTCAAGATCAATTCTGCTCGTTTATAGGTAGCAAAACGTCTTGCAAATCCAATCGTTAAGGCATAAGGGTCCAATAAGGTACCAGATGCAACCACCTGAACAGGATGAACCCCATCGTTTTTCCATTGTTGTCGTGCCCGGTCCCGCATATAGGCAACCAATTTTCGTTTCAAATGTTTTCGCACTTCCCATAATTCTTCATTCGGAATATCGATCACATTTTCCCATATGGCCGGGTCATCAATCCGGTTCCACCAATTCTCAGGTAAATACATATCAAATAAATCTTTTAAACGCCGGGCCAGCCATGTGCCAGTATGCACACCATTGGTGATATGACTAATCGGCACATCTTCCACCTTCTTTTTAGGCCATAAGAATTGCCACATTTTTCTAGCAACATGACCATGAAGTTCAGAAACGCCATTGGCATATTTTGACATGCCTAAGGCCAACACTGGCATACTAAAGGACTCTCCCCAAGAGAGTTGTCGGTGCGCGATCGAAATAAATTTCTCTCGATCCAATCCCAACTCTAACCAATAATTGGAGAAATATTTATCCATTAACCATAATGGAAACTCATCATTCCCGGCAGGAACCGGGGTATGTGTCGTAAAAACATTATTTTGAATGACACTTTGTTGAGCGTCCTCAAAACTTTGCCCTCCTGATACCCTTTCTCTAATTCGCTCAAAGCTCAGAAACGCTGAATGGCCTTCATTCATATGCCAAACACCAGGGTTATACCCTAAAACTCGTAGGGCTCTCACACCCCCAATGCCTAGGATGATCTCCTGGGAAATGCGCAGATCCAGGTCGCTGCTATAGAGACGGGCAGTTAATTTTTTATCTTCTTCATTATTTTCTTCCACATTTGAATCCAGCAAATAGAGCGGCACACGTCCCACTCGAATTTCCCAAATCCGAGCATGAACCTCACGGCCAGGTAGATCCACAGAAATTGTGATCGGGGATCCGTCTTCTTTTAATATTGGAAATACAGGTAAGTTATCAAATTTCAAATCACTTTGACGGGCTTCTTGCCAACCGTCTTCGGTAATATGCTGTGAAAAATATCCCTGAGTATAAAGAAACCCCATCGCCACAAATGGGAGCCCCAGGTCACTGGCTTCTTTTACATGGTCTCCAGATAAAACGCCCAATCCCCCAGCATAGATCGGCAAAGTTTCATGAAGCCCAAATTCCGATGAAAAATAAGCAATTGGCCAATTCTTAAGTTCGGCGTGTTTCTCCTTGAACCAAGTATCTTCTTCATTCATATAGTTGTCGAACTTATTCATCACCCGCTGGTAGGTTTCCATATAAAAAAGATCATATGTCACAGCATTTAAATGAGAACGCTCTACCTGCCGAAGAAATAAGACCGGATTATGGTAAGTTTCTTCCCATAAATGTTCATCGATCAAAGTAAAAAGCTTTTGTGCTTCTTTTTCCCAAACCCACCATAGGTTATACGCCAATTCTCCAAGTCTAGAGATTTGATCGGGTAATTGGAATTGATTTGGTTGTTTCCCTTGAAATTCTTTCATATCGCCTTATTCTAATATTTATTTCGAAAGTTCAAAAATTCGACATAATTGTACCTTATGGATTTCTATTAAAATTGCCACAAAATATCGATTATATGCAACCGATTGCATGATTTTATCATATGCTGGTTCCTCTAAAAAAAGCAGTTTTCATCAGCAATGATATAATAGCGATATTGTTCTATTCAGTCAGGAAAAACAAAAATAGATGAGCTCGATTGATGAAATCAAAGCCCGCTTAGATATTGTTGAGATCGTTTCAGAAAACGTCCAACTCCGAAGATCCGGTAAAAGTTATTCAGGCTTTTGTCCTTTCCATGATAATACGCGCACACCCGCCTTTGTAGTCTTTCCAGATACTGGAACATGGCGTTGTTTTGGACAATGTAGTGAGGGCGGGGATATTTTTAAATATGTAATGAAGCGAGACGGGGGAGATTTTGCTGAAACTTTAAAAATATTAGCTGATCGAGCAGGCGTAGAACTCAAACCAGAAACACCTAAAGATAAAGCCCGAAAAGAAGAATTTGAATATCTACGCACACTGCTTGAAGAAGCCGTGGCATATTATCGACATCATCTAAAGACAGATAACGGAAAGGTTGCCCTAGATTATCTCCACAAACGAGAATTAACCGATGAAACCATCGCCACCTTTGAACTTGGCTATGCTCCAGCTGGTTATGACAATATTCGAAAACATTTTCTTGAAAAAGGATACAAAGAAAAGGACCTCGTAGATGCGGGTCTGGTTTCCCAGCGTGATGATGGCGGCATCTATGACCGCTTTCGCAATCGAGTAATTTTCCCCATCCGTGACCAGCGCGGAAAAATGGCTGGATTTGGTGCCAGGGCATTATCTGATGAAGATATGCCCAAATATCTAAATTCCCCACAGACTGTTCTGTTTGATAAAAGCAACCTGCTTTACGGTTTAGATAAGACCCGCAAGGCTATTCGAAGCCAAGATCAGGTGGTCATCGTGGAAGGTTATTTAGATGTAATCGCTCCCTTCCAAGCCGGTTACCAAAACCTAGTCTCACCCATGGGAACCGCCCTGACTGAACATCAACTCCGCATGCTCAAACGCCTTAGCCGACGGATCGTGATGGCGCTTGATGCAGACGCTGCTGGAGCAAAAGCCACTCTGCGCGGCTTACAGGTCGCCAGAAAAACTTTGGATCGAGAAACTGATCTGCAGTTTAATGCTCGTGGACTTCTTCAACAGGAAGGGCGCCTAAAAGCAGATATCCGCGTGACCACTTTGCCCGATGGAATGGATCCCGATAATGTGGTCAATGAAAACCCGGAAGCCTGGGTAGAACTGATCAATGCAGCTAAACCCATTGTTATTCATGTGCTAGAGACCCTGTCTGCGGGGAAGGATCTAGGTGATCCCAAAATAAAAACCGATATCGCCTCTCAGGTAATGCCATTGATCAACGATATACCGTCGGCGATTGAACGCGACACCTTCATTCAGCAGCTGGCCAGAAAATTAAAGGTAGATGAAGGTGCCTTATTAGCCGAATATGCCCCTCACACCAACAGCCGGCGCCCCAAAAGACGTAGAAGGAAAGTTGTCCAACCCGAACAAAATGATTTAGGTGAAGAAGATATAAATGTTGAAGAACTTGCCAATCATCCCTTAGTTCGTTTGGAGAAATACGCCCTAGGAATTATCATCCGGCAGCCAGAATTACTTTACCGGATTGACCGAGCGCTATTGAATGCCGGGCTTCCACATACCTCCGAGAATGATTTTCAAATTACCAGCCATCAGGAAATTTTCAAGATCACGAAAGAAGCGATCGACCAAGATTATATTGAACCGCTTAATTTTGCAGTAGAATATTTGCCAATGCCTCTAGTGGAACAAGCAGATACTGTTTTATCAGAAACAGATGATGTAAATTTAAATGATGAAAGGGTTCTCACCGAACTTCTCCGAGCATTGCTAAGAATTCGAGAAACAAATTTGCGACAATCGATAAATCAAATACGGTTTTTAATGGAAGATTCTCAAGAAAGTGGTAAGCTCAGAAATGCGAATTACGAAGAAACGATTTTGGAGAACAATCAGGTACTGTTAAAAATAAACAAAGCTTTGAACAATAACATGTCTTTCTCAACCACAAATGGAAACAATAGGTAGGCGAGAAATGAGTGAAAAGACAGAGCAAAAAACAAAAGCAAAAGCTGTTAATTTAAAGAAGAAAAGTACTAGAAAAACAAAAACCACGCAGGTCGTGGGTGGTGGAGATGATCCTGTTCGCCTATACCTTAAAGAAATCGGGTTGGTAGAACTATTAAATATTGATCAAGAGTTTTGGCTGGCCACCTTAGTTGATTCTTCAAAAAGATTGGATCGAGTCAAAGAAGATCATCTTTCACCCAAACGAAAAGAGATTGCCCCTTCCACCCTTTTTCGAAGTATTTTTATTGAAATTTCGGCAGATTGGAAAGCGATCCTTGAAGATACTGAAGAGTTAGAACAAGATTCCCCAAGTTTTGTGGAGATTCTAGACGAAGCACAAGAATTACAGATCACCTGGAATTTAGACAGAAAATCATATTTGCGAAAATATTTAAATAATGGGCTTTGGTCGAGAAATGACCTTTGGGATGAAGTTGCGAAAAATTGTTTTAAGGTTTTTGTAGCTTTATACCTTCTTCCTCATCCAGTTGCAATTAGCTTAAGGGATCATTTTGAAAGCAAGAATAAATTACCCTCTGGCCGAACTTTTTCTAGGTATTTACCCGAGGATGACCTATTAAACCAAGCCTTGAATTCAACTAGTAGCAACGCCGAAGATGCGCAAGAGGCGATCATTAGTGCAAACCTTCGTTTGGTGGTTAGCATAGCGAAAAGATTTGTGGGCCGAGGCAGCTCCTTTGAAGACCTAATTCAAGAGGGGAATATAGGATTATTACGGGCCGTGCATAAATTTGATGTAACCCGGGGATTTAAATTTAGTACCTATGCGACCTGGTGGATTCGCCAGGCAATAACCCGTTCTATCGCAGACCAAGCTCGGACCATTCGAATTCCGGTTCATTTATTGGAATCGATCCAGCGATTAATGCGGGCACAAAGAGAACTTACCCAGGTTTTAGGTCGTGAACCGCGCACAGAAGAATTAGCCCTAAGCCCAGATTTTATGGATGAAGCAGATATTCACGCTATTAGAAAAATCAAGGAAGAAGGCACAGAACTTCCTCCAGAGTTGAGAAGAAAATTATCTAAAGCTGCAGCCAAGGTAGACAAAACCTTAAGATCGGCTGAAGAACCGATGTCCTTAGAAAGCCCTGTCGGTACTGGGGACAATAGCCAACTAGGGGATTTTATTGAAGATGATGACGCCTTAGCCCCCATGGATGCCGCCGCCAGAGAAATGTTGAAGGAACAAGTTCATCATGCATTAGGCGCTCTCACGGATAGGGAACGGGAAGTGCTTGAATTGCGTTACGGTTTGATCGATGGAAAGGACCACACTTTAGAAGAAGTAGGACAGTACTTCAAGGTGACGCGAGAAAGAATTCGACAGATAGAAGCAAAAGCACTTAGAAAATTACGGCATCCCACTCGCAGCCGCGATCTACGAGACTATTTATAGAAATAATAATTCCAAGCAAATAAATTCCATGAAATCTTCGTCCATTTGGAGAAGATTTTTTATTGGTAACTCTTGGTCTTTCGACGATTATTTTCGATACGCGACATAAATGTCTGCCTCAATCATTTCATTGTCTTTATAGTAGTGATGCACAAAGTACAGATTTCCTGCTTCATCCACGGTTGGTTCGCCCGCCAGCGGAGAAATAATTAATTCGGGTTCTTGCCACTCCCCAGCTACTTTTTTAGATCGCCAAATTCCAAAATTTCTTGAAAACCATAATTCGTCTCCCTGGGGATTAAGGGCTGGCCATCCTTCAAAATCATTCGTATTTACTACTGAAAGGTTGATAGGGTCTTGCCATTTACCGTTCACATTATTCAAAACCCAAATATCTAACCCCCCTACCCCACCTTGTCTTTCCGACGCAAAATAGAGTTCAGTGCCATCCGATGAGATATGGAATTCTCCTACCTCATAATCGGGGTCAAAGTCCGCCAACTCCCAATTTGTCCAAAGTCCATTTGCATATTCTGCGGTGAACCAATGCATCCCGGTGTACCCTTCCCTTGCCGAGCAAAACCACATAAAATTGTTTTGGACGAATTCACAGCCATCACCCGCAAGCTTTCCTGGATCTTGTAACATCACTCTTTCGGCAATTCCCCAACTATCATTTGTTAAGTGAGAGACATATATCCCCGTCACCCCGTCTGAAACTTGTTGCTCAACGGGAACTTTGACATCTGGGGTAAAAAAGAAATATAGCGTTTTTCCATCGGGCAAAATGAATGGAGAATCCTCCGCCCCGGCGGTGTTTACCCCTTCGGATAACGGGACAGGGTTTTCAAATTCTGAGGAAATGAGGAGAGGGGGCTGGAGATCTGTTTCGGGAGAAACTTTGACAGCGTCTGCTGGAATTTCGCTGAGTCTATCCTTAATTTCTGGAGGATTTTCAAGGACATTATTGTCTGCAGATAAGTTTAAAAAACTGGCACATGCTAAAAAGACTAACTGTAAGGAAAAAATAAACGAGAATAGAAACCCTTTTCGTTTTTTCATCATTCCTCCTTGGGAAATCTGAAAATTTATGCTCCTTCTCAATTATATAAGAGATTTTTAGGAAAACCCTGATTTAAACCAAAATTAACCAAATTGTACTTAATTATGGGTATCAGGAATTTATTGATTTATAAAAATTTTGAAAATTTATTATTCTCATCGACCAATATAAATGAGGTTTCAACAGGTTCGTCGCTTATCTCAAAAGCAACAATGATGATTTTTTCCCCTTTCTGAATCAAATGCGCTGCAGCCCCATTCATGAATATATCCCCAGATCCTGATTCACCCTCGATTACATAGGTTTCTAATCTAGCGCCAGATGTTAGACTGACGACCAATACTTTTTCACCCGGCCAAATATTTGCTTTTTCCAATAGATCGGAATCAATAGTTATACTGCCAATATAATTTAAATCGGCTTGGGTCACTGTGGCATGATGGATTTTTGATCTGGCAAATACTCGCATAAGTTCCTCAAAATCAGTATTTTTGTGTGGGGGGTATTCTACTCAGTAATTTGTAATTTATCCAGCACAATTATTGAAGAAATTGTTTCAAAAGAAGGAAAATATTATAATTATTTAGTAATTTTAGCGAATTATCGGGCTGGTATAATCCTATAAAATCATTTATTTATTACAAAGGTGGAGAAAAATGCCTCTAAATATCATCGTGGGTGCGCAATGGGGAGATGAGGGGAAAGGCCGGATGGTCGATCTGATGGCTAGCAAAGCGAGGATCGTGGCAAGGTTCAGTGGGGGAGATAACGCAGGACATACCGTGACTGTGGGTGAAAAGGTCTATAAATTGCACTTAATCCCTTCGGGGATGATCCAAGAGCATACTGTTGGTGTGATGGGGAATGGCATGGTGATCAACCCAAAAACTTTGATTAATGAAATTGAGATGTTGGTAGAAGCGGGGATCGAAGTAGGTCCTGAGCGATTGAAAATCTCTGCCGCCGCCCACCTGATTACCCCCGCCCACCTTGCATTAGATGCTGCCCAAGAAAAATCACGGGGAAAAGAGATGATCGGCACAACTTTACGTGGGATTGGCCCGGCGTATATGGATAAATCTGCGCGACGGGGATTGCGGGTTGGGGACATGCTCGATGAAGAAGCGTTTGCCGACAAGATCAAGGCGCATATCGAGTTTACGAATAAACGATTGACCAATCTTTACGGGGCTGAGGCTCTTGATCCACAAAAAGTAGCTACCGAATATTTGGAATATGCGCGAACTCTTAAACCGTTTATTGCGGATACTGTTGGTTTGATCCACTCGGCATTAAAAGGTGGGGAAGATGTATTGGCGGAAGGTGCGCAAGGCACCCTGTTGGATCTGGACTTAGGGACTTACCCGTTTGTGACGAGTTCACATCCGACATCGAGTGGGGCATTGGTAGGCTTGGGGGTGGGTCCAAAAGATGTGGGGGAAGTAGTGGGGGTCACCAAGGTCTTTCAAACACGCGTGGGGGAAGGGGCGATGCCGACAGAGCTAGAGGGAGATGTGGCGGGTATGCTACGGGGAACGGGCAAGAATCCTTGGGATGAGTTTGGGACGACGACTGGCAGACCGCGCCGAGTGGGCTGGCTGGACATGGTCTTGTTGGGTTATGCGGTGCAGGTGAATGGATTTACCCAATTGGCTTTAACCAAACTCGATATTCTGAGCGGGATTAACCCCCTCAAAATTTGTGTCGGTTATACACACGGGAATAAAACGCACAAAGATTTTCCGATCGGGGAGAAGGACTTGGAAGATTTTGAACCGATCCTTGAGGAAATGCCGGGATGGAAGGAAGACGTGCAAGATTGCCGAAAGTGGGAGGATCTACCCGAGGAAGCCCAAGCTTATATCCGAAAAATTGAAGAGTTGGGTGGGGTGAGGGTGGGATGGATCTCAGTAGGTCCCGAGAGAGATCAGATGGTTGTAGTCGAATAAAACTCGACCCCTTGGAGAATGAGCAATGCTCATTCTCCTTTTGATTAGAATTATTTCGAGCGCATTATTTGCGTTCTAATTGTTAAGGTTCATTGATGAAATGACCAAAGGTCAATTCATCGTGTTTCGAGGCTGAGCTTTTATCTGATGGCTTCGCGATGCCAGTAGACGGAATTTGGGCTTGATTTTTATGATTGTTTGTTTATTCCTTTACAGATCGAAAAGCTTGTTTCCCCAAAGCATGGAGCAATTATAGCACATATGTTCTGTTTAATCAATGGTGGATTTTAGGGAGATTCTTCGGTTTACCGATGTGAGATGGAGTGTTTGTTTATTATTATTTCTAATTTCGAATGGAAGTGAATGTTGTCAGTTTTTCTTTATTGGTGGGGGTACTTACCCCCACCACCCCCTTTGAACCCCAAATGGAGCTTGTATGAGTTGTCCGGGTTAATGCCGATATCTTTATGTTCTGGATCGTTGTTGCAGGAAAATTTAGAATGCGCTCATAAATCATTCGCTAAAGGTGGGATGTGGTTATTATTTATTTAGGACAAACAAGATTCCTGCTTTCGCAGGAATGACGGGGGTTTTTATTTTCAGGTCCCCCAAATTTACCGTATATCTTCCGATGGCAATAAGTGCTCACCGTATATAGCCCGGTGAAAAATATTGCACCCGGGGGTGGGCTGGCTTATCGTTCTACTTCAAAGCCGAGTCCAGAGGTCATTTCCAGATCGACAAGTATTTCTTGTCCACCAAAGCCATCCACAATATCATGGGCTTGTACCATTACTTGGGTGACATCCTCAGGAATAAATAACCCGCTCTGACTGCGGGTAAAGGGCTGCTCTTCTTGATGCGGATGGGTTAACAACCGCGTAAAAGGATTATCGGGATTCGTTTTTAGAATTGTGCCATCGGGCAGGACCACATTCCAGCCGTCGGCGTAATCCTCCCAACCTGTATCAGGATGTTCTACGGTTACATAAAAGGTCCATAATCCATTGCCTTCCCATACAGCACGCACATAGATCACATCTGCGTTTGGTTCTGATTGTTCGGGCGATTTTTTTATCGGCGTTGGTTGCTTATTTTCTTCAGATGCTGTGATTTCTTTTTGTATTGGGTTTGATTTCTCAGTGGGCGAGAGGATGGTTTCGGCAGGAAGAGCAGCAGGCTGGCTTCTAACACAGGCTGAGAGTAAAAAGATAAGCAGGAACAATAGGATGGTAATTTTATTCATGGGTTGATCGTCTCTTGGGGGTTAGAAAATTTGTTGCCTTCAATTATAACGAATTAAAAAGAATTGAAATACGATATACTTTCGAAATGCAAAAAGTTTGGATAATTATTTTTTGAGAGCCTATTTAGCTATTTCCCTATACTAATTTGATATAATCACAAAGAACATAAATGATATGAAAATTTAGCTAAGTAACAAAATTTCGATAATAAGATCGCTACGTAATATAGGAGGGCAAAATGAATGGCTTGTTCCAAAAAAAGCAAATTGCATCCCCAAAATCTCTAAAAATATTTTTCTTTATCCAAGTAGGTCTACTTATTACTTCCTGGATAATATTTATATTTACAAAAGGCTCATATCGCCTAATACCTTTATTATTAGCTTTAATAGATGCTCTAATAATTTCTTTATGTATTATTGCAATTTTGGTGTTTTACTATTCAGAAAAAGAAGTTAAAAACAAACGGAATTCTCAAAATTCAATAAATATTGTAAAACAAAAATTAACTTCTGCAAATAAAGAAGTTTCAATTACAAGAACTCTCAAAAATAGTATTCCCAAAAAAGAGGAAAAAGATATTGAAGCAAGAAAGGATAAGCTGAATAAAGATTTAGCCGGAATAACTACATGGAGAACCAATCTCAATAGAGAAGAAGAATTTGAGTTAAATGCTCTCTTAAAAAGTGAACAGAAAAAATATTTTGAAAGCAGGTTATTAGAAACAAAGTTAATCAATTCTAATATTTCAAGTATTAATAAAAATTGGAAACTAAAATTAGAAAAATATGGCGTTGTCTCTGCCCAAGATATTACACTGACAAGTTTAAAAGCAATCCCCGGAATTAAAGATAAGCAAATTCAGCGGTTAATCAAATGGCGCAAACAAGAAGAGAATAAAATTAGAGCAACTCAGCCAAAAACATTACCCGATTACCTAAGCGATCCAATTAAAAGTAAATATGAAGAAAGCCGTGAAGTTGCTAAAAAAAATGAATTCATAAAAGCTGGGGCTCTTGAGGAAAACTACGCTGAGGATATTAAAAGAATCAGGGAAGAAGCAAAAAAACAATTATTAATAAATGACCAAAACGAGGTTACAGCTAATGAGAAAATCAAGAATGCAGAAATGGAACTCGCCCCACTAGCTGATGATTTTGAAAAATTCAAAGAAATTTCAATTAGAAATTATTTGCTATACCTTTTTAATATCGATCAAGATGAACCGTTGGTCTTTTACAAATCTCCCACTATAATTATTTCTTTATTTTTATTCAGTTTGCTCATTCAATCATGCTTATCAATTACCTCAGTTAAGGATGTGTATATTGCCTCATTGCCAACTGCCACCTTAACACCAACAATGACATTAACGCCAACAATAGTTCCGAGTTCAACTGCAACCTTAGTCCCCACTGCAACTAATTCGCCCACAGCTACTAGCACTTCAACACCTACACCTACCCATCTCCCAGGAACTGCTACTGCGATTAGTATCGCTATGACTGAAACGGCAATTTCAAACAATTTAACTGCAACTCAACAGGGGAAAAATATGACAAGCACTGTTGCTGCCAAAGATATAACCTCAACACATCAGGCATACTGGGCTCCATACACTGCAACGGCTGAAGTGCTCAATGCCTATGCAACTCAAATTGCCAGTTATGGGACAATTTCTCGACAAGAACTTGTAAATTATTCCGATAACCATTTTGGGGAGAATGTTGTTGTTCGAGGCCGTGTATTTAATATTATAAGCCAGGAGGCAATACAGATATACATTGATGGTTCGTATGATTCTTTATATATTTCATTCTTCGATCCTATTTCATCTGTATATGAAAACGACTGGATTACAGTATACGGCATGGTTGGCGGTGAGGAATGCGGTGAAAATGCTTTTGGGGCCACGATTTGTTTTCCTGTTTTATATGCCGATTTTTATGAAAAACCATAATTCTATTGATATTTAAGAATAATTATTTCTTTGCTTATTAAAAAGCGTAAAACTAAAAAGGTCTAGTCTCCTGAAGACTAGACCTTTTTATTAATCTTATTTTCCTGTTCTTTTATTTCTTTCGGCTTCAAGGGGTTACAGAACTATAAAAAATATTTTCTTTTTTCTTCGAAACCCCATTAAAAAACCAATACCGTTTTATTTTCAGTGAATAATTTTTGAAATACGATATACTTTCGAAATGCGAAAAGTTTTTGTTGCTGTTATATGTTTATTGATACTTTCTGCCTGTGGACCTGTTCCCAGCCCTACGGTGGTTTTGCCTACTTCCACTCCGGAACCAAGTCCCAGCCCGACGGCGACGATCGTTTGGTTTCCCCCTACGGCCACAGCGACTGAAAGACCAGAGATATTAAGTAGTCCTACCCCGGATATGCGGACGGGGATTGGCAAAATATTTTTTGAAGAACCTTTTGACAACCCTGAGGATTGGGAAATCTTTCCGGTTCAGGGGGGAAGTTCGATGTTCTCGAATGGGCATTTGACGATGGTGCTGGATCAAAAAAATCAATATGCTTACGCCACACATAATCATCTGTTCATTTATAATTTTTATGGGGAAATCACGGCAAAGCCAAATCTTTGTGAGGCTGCGGATGAATATGGGGTAATCTTGCGAACGGTTCAATTACAGGATTTTTATCGATTGGCGATCAGCTGCGGAGGGTCAGTAAGTGTTTCTCGATCTTCGGAAGGCAGCACTTTTTCAGTGATCCCTAATAGTCCGATCCCTGGTCAACAAACCGGCCCACCGGGTTCGGTTAAGATAGGGTTCTGGGCAAACAATACTGAAATAAGATTTTTTATCAATGATCAATTTTTGTTCTCCACTCAGGATATCATTTTAAGAAGCGGCACTCTAGGCGTTTTTATCCACTCGGTGAGTGATGCAACTGTTTCGGTTAATTTTTCAGATTTATCTTTGTTCGAAATTGATGCGGAATAGATTTGAAAAGCCATTTACTATGGGAGATTTAATATGAGTGAAGAAATAAAACCCTGTGAGACAAAAGAAGCAAGGCAATTTGATTTTTGGATCGGGGAGTGGGATCTGACCTGGGCTGACGGGGGGAAGGGGAGCAATACGATTCGGTCCACTTATGGGGGTTGTGTGATCGAGGAACGATTTGACGGCAGACCCTCGATGGATTTTAGCGGGATGAGCATCTCGCAGTACAATCCAAACCTCAAAAAATGGAAGCAAACCTGGATGGATGATGCCGGAACGACGATCAATCTGGTGGGAGAATTCGAGAATAATATGATGATCCTGATCAGTGAACGAAAAACAAAGGAAGGGATTATTTTATTTCGAATGAAATTTCATAATATTGAAATAGATTCTTTTGATTGGAACTGGGAACGATCAGCGGATGAGGGGAAAACATGGGATCTGAGTTGGCAGATCCACTACGAAAGAAAAACTTCTTAATTAAATATTCTATTAAATGAAAACACGGAATTAAATAATAATTCCGTGTTTTCTTGGCTTAACCGTTTACCAAGGAGAGGAGCAATCTCTTCTTTTTCCCTTGAATAATCAATGGAATGATTATTTAAGGACACTTATTCGCTTATGCGTATAAGCAATAATAGTATAGTCTTTTCTGCTGATGGATACAATGACATTTGTCATTAGAGCCTAGGGACAAATGTAACATATTCGGACAGGCGAATTTGTTTTGGGGGTTATTATTGACCATTTTCTGAGGATATAATAGAGTCGGGAAACAAATTATGCTGGAAATCAAGGATATCACCCCATTAAACTATGCCCCCGAACTCACTTCGGCGGGTATTAATTTCGTGACAGAAGAGTTGGCTCAAAGTCAATTTGATAGCGGTATTCCTGGTTTTGATCTGCTAAGGGAAAGGATCGCAGAAAAGGCGGTTGAGCTTGCCTTTCGAAGGCATATAAGTGATCAAAATATCCCCCATCACCTCATTCAGAGTAAAAGTTTTGGCCCAAATGAGCAACATTATATTCAAATGGGGGGACGAAGATGCAGGATATTTAATAACCTTATTAGCCACGGAAAAAATATCACTCAAATAGACTCAAATCAAGCCCATTTGCTTTCTGGAAAATCATTTGCACCTATGGCGGAGGCTAAGCAAGTTGGTTCCCAGGAAGATATTTATATTTTTACCTCAATGACCGGCAGGGTCACCCGAAATTTGGGGGCTATTAAGAAGTCTGAGGAAGAAGGACAAGCCAGCCATTTGTTTTTCCAATTTCCCCAAGCTTGGGCAAGACCATCCAATTGGAGACCTTTGGGCCCCCTTGCGATAAAAGGGGATACGCTAAAACCGAAACAATTAATTATTACCGGTCAAGATAAAATACGGCATTCCATAGAAGCTAATTTGGTGCTTCCCCCAAAAGAAAGAGTAGTGATAAATGAAGAATTTTACAGCCTCCGCCACTTGCATATTAATGGGCTTCCGGGTGGATCGGTGGGGATTCACAGCCCTAGCCTGCAATACACCTTATTAATTGCTCCTTATCAATGGGGTAACTTATGGGTGCAAGGGAAAAAGATCTTCTTATTTGGATTTTTGAGTCAGAAAGAATTCCTAAAGCAAGGGAAATTTCTCCCAAAAGGGAGTGTGCTTTTCGGGAATCAGAATGTTTTTGAAGATAGTTTATCTTTGCCGATCAATAAATTACGACCAATGAGCGAACTATTTAGGCGGGCACGGGATTGGGAAAAGAGATGAGAATTGGGGACAATTCATGAATTTTTGAAAAACACTTTGAAAAATAAATAATTTAGTGTACAATTGTTCTGTACTGCATAGCAAAAAATTAACCGAACTAAACGACTCACGTTTAGAAACTGTCGCTAGCCTGCTTGCCAGAAAGGAGATTCCCATAAAGATCAATCCCCCATAAACCCGAAAAGGATAGAATTTCTATCCTGTATACTTTTTAATTATTTTTAGAACAATTCAAAACATTTTTTAGAGGAGAAGCAATGTCATACCAAAAACTCGTAATTGTCGGAAATTTAGGCCGGGATCCAGAAATGAAGTACACCCCGGGCGGCCAAGCGGTGACAAATTTTAATTTGGCAAGCAACCGCCAATATACTACATCGAATGGTGAAAAAGTAAAAGAAACCACTTGGTTCAGGGTTGCAGCTTGGGGACGCCAGGCAGAAACCTGCAACCAATATTTAAAAACAGGAAGCCAAGTATTAGTTGAAGGGCGGTTGACCCCAGATAAAGAAACTGGTGGACCAAAGATATGGTCCCGGCAAGATGGCACCAGCGGCGCTTCCTACGAAGTGACGGCTGAACGAGTGGTCTTCCTCACTAGTCGCGATGAGCAATCTGGCGGATATTCCCAGGGCGAAGCCAGCCACCAAATAGCAGAGGATGATGACATCCCCTTTTAATCCATAGGAAATAAATATGACTGAGGAATCAAAACCAAAGAAAAAACTCCCTCAAGCAAGACTGAGGGTACCTAAAGATTTGAATGTGGCTTATGCAAATTTAGTGCGGATTGCCCATACACCCTCTGAATTGATGTTCGATTTCGGCAGGTATTTACCAGGAGATCCAGGAGCGGAGGTGGTTTCAAGAGTTTTAATGTCCCCTCTGGGTGCTAAGTTGTTATTGCAAGCCCTAACTGAGAATATAGCGAAATATGAAACTGCATTTGGAGAGATCCCCGTGCCTAAAAAGCATACTTTAGCTGACTCTTTATTTCGTCCACCGCCAATTAACCCCGAGGAAACCCCTGAGGGAGATAAAAAATAATGGATCATTTAGATTCGATAGCCGAAGAAATTAGAGCGTCCTTCGACGCGCTCACAGCTGCACGTGATAATGCCTTAACCCAAGCGCGCGCCTTGACGAGACATTGCGCACATGCGATTCGCGCCGTACACCGTGAAGATCACGAAAAAGCAGACCAGGAACTTGGCGAAGCCCAGAACTTGGCAAAGTCTTTACGCGAGGATTTGGTGGATTATCCTAATTTGTATTTTTCTGGCTATTCACAAGATGCATTGAAAGAGTTCGCTGAAGCAAAGATCGTGCACGCCCTGGTGAATAATCAAACGCTACCCTCGCCCGCCGACCTTGGATTGGAAAATAATACTTATCTGAAGGGATTGGCTGAAGTGGTGGGGGAACTTCGTCGGAGAATATTGGATATCTTGAGACATGGTCATTCGGATGAGGTGGAACGATTACTTCAACACATGGAAGATATTTATGCCATCTTGGTGACGATGGATTATCCGGACGCAGTGACCCATGGATTGAGAAGATTGACTGATATTGCCAGATCGATCATTGAACGCACGCGCGGTGACATCACACTAAGTCTTAGGCAGGAAAAACTAGAACAAACCTTGAGAGAAGTCGAACAACGCATCATCGGGAACGGGGAGTAGTTTTTTTGCCAAGGACAATCAGAGCCTCAGAGATCGGTACCTATTTGTTTTGCCATAAGGCATGGAAATATCAACGCGAAAATATGAAATCAGATAATCAAGCGGAAATGCAAGCCGGGACCGCTCTACATTTTGCTCATGGCCGTAAGGTCATTGCAATTGGGTTTACGCGAATTTTGGCAATCTTATTTCTGGTTGCTGCGGTGATTACTTTTGGATTAAGTATTCTTCCCTGAGTAATTCATAAAATATGCAGCTGCTTTTATCAATCCTGCTTTTGATTCTTGCCGTGTTTTTTTTATTGCGGTCGGTAACTTTACAAAAAGAAAGTGGTCTGCCTGCTGGCAAGGTGATCTACACGGACACGAAGGAATGGGGAGCTAGTGATGAGGTCTTATATGATCCCTCTTTAGGTCTTTCTGGGAAACCCGATTATCTGATACGAAAGGATGAAGAGATCATTCCGGTCGAAGTAAAGACGGGACGAGTACCTAACGCTCCATATGATTCTCATATTTTTCAATTGGCCGCTTACTGCTACCTGGTAGAAAAAACGATAGGAATGCGTCCACCCCATGGCATCATTCATTATGGCAAACGAAGTTTCACTGTAGCGTACACGAAGAAACTTGAATCAGCTCTGCTGGATCTTGTCGGCGAAATACGAATCTCTGATCGAAAAAAGAGCCTTAATCGCTCACATGATCAGGCTAGAAGATGTGCAGGATGCGGATTTTCTGGGATATGTGATCAAAAAATTTAAGTATTTTCTGGTTCTTGATTAGCGTATAATAACCTTATGACTTTAGAAAACAAAGAGATCAAATCGATTGCGATCATTGCCCACCCAAATGTGGATGAAGCCGCGGGGGAAGCCCAAAAAGTAGCTGCATATTTGGAACATCATCAGGTTAAATCCGCGACTGGATTTTTGGATGATGAAGGGCTGAGAAATCGCATCAAGAATAATGAATTTGATTTAGTAATCACCCTAGGTGGGGATGGCACGGTTCTTAGAGCAGGTCATTTATGTGCCCCCTGCAATGTACCCATATTGGCGATCAACCATGGGCGATTTGGATTTTTGATCGAGGTCCCCTCTAATGAATGGGAACCTTATTTGGAAAACCTTTTTTCTGGAAATTATTGGCTAGAAAAACGAATGATGCTCCAGACCAAAATTGTTCGAAACAATAAGAGCATTGGAGAATGGGAAGTATTAAATGAGGCAGTTATTGGGCGAGGTCGTTCTGTGAGACCCGTTCATTTAACAACAAGTCTGGATGGACACCCGCTTACTACTTATGTGACTGATGCTTTGATCGTTGCAACGCCCACAGGCTCTACTGCATACGCATTGGCGGCCGGGGGTCCGGTTTTACCTCCTGAATTACGAAACATATTGCTTATTCCAGTGGCTCCCCACCTTTCAATGGATAGAGCTATCGTTTTGGCGGAAGGATCAAAGGTCTGCATACAACATCAAACAGATCATGAAGCCGTGCTAAGTGTGGATGGGCAGGAACCCATGGATTTGGAGGATGGGGATGAAGTAGAGGTGTTTGCCAGCAAACACACTTTGCAATTTGTGCGTTTTCAAAAAGCTGGCTATTTCTATAGGAATATTATTTCATTAATGGATCAAAACCCATCTGCTGGAGTAATAAATAAATGACAGAACCAACTACCTATTGTCACAACCACCCTGGTAAAGAAACCGGGTTGCGATGTAACCGTTGTGATAAGTATATTTGCGCTCAATGTGCTGTGCATACCCCAACCGGGTATCGATGCAAAGAATGCAACCGCGAAATGGGGAAAAAGTTTAACACCGCCCAGGTTCAGGATTATATTTTAGTATTTATCGTCGCGGCTGTACTCTCATATCTCGGAAGTTATCTCACCAGAATTGTAGGGTTTTTCATTTTTTTCATCGCTCCTGCTGTAGGCGTGGGCATCGCTGAGGTTGTGCGGAGAGTGATCAATCGGAGACGGTCAAAGTCCTTGTTTCAATTAATGGTGGTCGCCATTGTCGTGGGGGCATTTCCCTCCATTTGGCAAAATATCTATTTCTTATTTTTAGGTGCAGGGCTGCAAGCACTTACGGGGATCATATGGCCGACCTTGTATATTTTCTTGGCTGCCTCGAGCGCCTATGCGCGTATCGCGGGCATTCAACTTAGGTAAACCTTTATGCTGATCGAATTAAGAATCGAAAATTTTGCGATCATCGATAAGTTAGCGCTTGAATTTGATTCAGGGTTGACGATCTTTACAGGTGAAACAGGGGCCGGGAAATCGATCATCATTGATGCGGTAGAGACATTGCTGGGGGTACGCGCAGATACAACCCTTATTCGCACAGGTGTGGAACGTTCCAGCGTAGAAGGGTCTTTTAAAATATCCCCACAAATACAAAAACAAATACATGGGATATTGATTGAAGAAGATTTGTTGGATGATGAGAATTTTGTGACCTTGCAGCGCGAATTTAGACGCGAAGGGCGGAATGTGGCTCGGGTGAACGGTCGGATCGTAAGTTTGGGAATTTTAAAAAAATTAGGTGAGTATTTAATTGACCTGCACGGGCAATCTGAACATTTATCTTTACTGCGTGTTCAAAGTCATTTGACTTTATTGGACAGATATGCCGAAGTTGAAAACGAGCTTACAGATTATCAAAAGACCTTCAAGGAACTGTCTCAAGTTCAAAAAGAATTAAGTGAATTACGTCAGGCAGAAACTGATTCGGCAAAAAGGTTAGAACTTCTCAAGTTTCAGATCGACGAGATTGAATCAGCTGGATTAGAGGAAGGGGAAGAAGAAGAATTAAAAGCTGAGCGAACTCGATTGGCAAATTCAGAAAATTTAGCAAATAAAGCCAGCCAAGCTCTTGAAGTTCTTGATTCTTCTGATCCTGAGTCTCCAACGGCTACTGATTTATTGGGAGAGGCTTTGGGTGCCTTGGAAGTCTTGAGCAGTGTGGACGAAAGCAAAACAACCTTTAGTACACAAGCCCAAGAATTATTTGATTCGGCTACAGATTTGGCCCGAGAAATTGGGGATTATCTGGAAGAGATCGAATTTAATCCGGTTCGGTTGGAAGAAGTGGAAGAAAGAATCGAATTGATCCAATCTCTCAAACGTAAATATGGACAAGATATCAACGAGATCAAAGCTTTTGGACAAAAAGCCATGGATGATCTTGATGCGATCACAAATGCAGGAGAACGAATTGAGTTGCTAAGTCAAAAAGAAATTGACTTGCGGGCGGAGTTATCTAAAAAAGCCATACTGCTATCCTCCAAGAGGCATATTGCCGCAGAAGATCTGAGCAAGCAGATCGAAAATGAATTGAAAGATCTTAAAATGGATCAGGCTAGATTTGGTGTGGATTTCAATTCCGTGCCAGATCTTAATGGTATTGAAATCTCAGATGGTGAAAAAGTGGCATTTGATGTGAATGGGTATGAAAGTATTGAATTCATGGTTGAACCAAACCCTGGGGAAGGTCTAAAACCGTTGGTGAAGATTGCTTCCGGTGGTGAAACCGCAAGATTAATGCTGGCATTAAAGAATGTGCTCGCAAAAGCAGACGCCACACCCACCCTAATTTTTGATGAGATCGATCAGGGTATTGGCGGCAGAGTTGGCTCGGTGGTTGGGCAGAAACTTTGGAATTTAGGTCAGAGCCACCAAGTTTTATGCATCACCCACCTTGCACAGTTGGCTGGATTCGGCGATGCCCATTTTAGGGTGAGCAAGAAGCTTGAGGAAGGGCGGACAACAACAATAGTGACCGAAATTAAAGAGAATGACCGCTTGATGGAACTGGCTCAAATGTTGGGCGATGTGAGTGAAGGGACTTTGCAATCGGCGAATGAAATTGTGCAATCGGTGGGGAAGATAAAAGATTAACCACTTTGGAAAACACAAAACAGATTATTATGAGTAGTCTATTTTGTAATAATTATTAATATTTTCTCTTGTATACTATTAAGTGGGAAAAATCAAGAAGTATAATAATTAACCTTATTGAGGTGGAAACATGAAGTATAAATTTACTATTGTTTTTATATTTTTAAGTTCAATATTATTAGGTGGGTGCAAACAATACACAGAATTCAATGGGGGGACAAGCAATAACTCGGATAATGAAATACTATCTATTACATCCAATCCGATAGTAAATGAAGAAATCAACCTTACCCAAATTACCATTGATGGAAAAGCTGATGACTGGGTATCTTATGCTGTTATGTCGAATGATGAGGAAGGGGATTCATTAAATGGGACTATTGATCTTTCTGAAATTCGTGCATTTGTAAATAATGAATATTTGTACATTATGGTCGCATATTATCAAGATGGCCCTTTTGATCATATGATTTTTCGTATTGGAGAGGAAGACGGGAATGGCCGGACGCTAAATATTTGGCCTGGAGAATATTCTCAATATGAAAATGCCCCTGGGGAAAATTTTGAGGAATTTAACGCTATTTCGGCTCAAGGTGATGTAATCGAGATTAAGGTCCCCCTTGTTGATCTCGGAATTGTGCCCTTTGCTATTCACAGATTGGAAACTTACTGTGGAAAAACAGCCAGTTGTGATCGAGGTGATGGGATAGATGGAGATAATATTATTGCCGTAGATGAAATTGAAGAAACTGCAGTACTTGCAGTGCAAATTGAAGCTACATCCACACCAGCTAATATTTCACCCACAAACTTTCCGCCCAACATGGAACCTACTCCAACTGAAGCACCAATATTTACCGAGATTATCATTGATGGCAATAAGAATGACTGGAATGATTACGATGTTCTCGCCACTGACCAGACAGGGGACCAGATTGAGGGAATGTTGGATCTCGCTGAGATGAGCGCATTTCTCAATAATGAATATTTTTATATTCTTATCACAACGAATAATTGGGATTATTTTGACCACATTATTTTTGGTATTGGAGGAAAAAATGGAGGGAATTATCAACTCAATGTTTGGCCAGGTCATAAATCCCAGATATCTCAAGCCGGAGAACCATTCGAAGATATACAGTCTCAAACAACACTTGGGGATGTAATCGAAGTTAAAATTGCTCTCAAAGACCTTGGGTTTACCCCGACAGATATTTATGCCATTGAAAATTGTTGTGGTTCAGGAGATGCGAGAGGGGATTCAATGAATGGAGCAGCTATTCCTCGTCCTGAAGAAATCGAGCCCTATCAAGAACTATTAGCAAAGAATGAGGAAGGCTTATTTTATGAAGGCGATATTGAAGCGAATTTTTGGGTTGCAGGCCACCGAGAAAGGGGAACATATCTTGATCATAGCATTATGATCCAAATGGCTAATGTAGAATATGGCCCTGATGGATATATTTATGTTTGTAGTCCCGATATTTATGAAATAACTCGGGTTAGCCCTGATGGAGATTTAGTGGATTTGGAATTATGGCGCACAAATCCTAGTTTGAGAATTAATGGCCCAGGTAGTGTTAGTTTTGATTCCAAAGGAATAATGTATATTACAAATGCCGTCTCAATCATGAGAATGAAAAATGGTATTGGAACAACATTGGAAGGTTTAGTTCGTGGACTTCTTAGCAAGGCAATCTTTGATGCAGATGACACGATGTTCTATGCTAGCCGAGACCCAGATGATGGTGGCGTGTTTATGTGGGAAGACGGTATTTCAACACGTATTGCAAGCATACCCCTTGCTGAAGATCTTGCATTTGGCCCAGATGGAAGGCTATATGTTACGGCAATGAATACTGGGGTTTTTGTTGTTGATATGGATACTAGAGAAGTTACTCCATTTTGGATACCAGAAAGAGTTTGGGATCAGGTTTGGATAGATTTTGATCTTGAGGGAGATTTATGGATAAGAAGCTCTTTTTATCTTGAGCAGTTCAGCCTAGAGGGTCAAGAAAAACCCTTCACGATTAATGTGGATGGCCAAATTATTTCAGGAGGAGACTATAACTGGCACACATCTAGCGGATTGGCCATTGATGATCAAGGGAACATTTGGGTGGCTGCTTTTCAAGGAGCGCTCTGGAAATTAACACTAAGCGATTCTGCTAAAACTGTCCCAAATTATATATTTAGCGATGTGTATGAAAGCATGGTTGTAAACGGTATGGCCTTCGGCTTAGATGGTGAGTTATATGCTTTCGATGCAAGCACAGAAAATATGTATCGCTATTCTTCCAATGGCGAAAAGGAACTAATACATGATTTTGGAAACGTGATAGGCCTTGGTAGGGGACCTGGGACGGTTGCGGTAGATGGTCAAGGTCAAGTTTATTTAGGATTTGTCAACAGTATATATAGATTTGATGCTGATTTAAACCCAATATTTTATGCACCAGTTAAAACCCCGAGTATGGTGATTGGAAAGGATGAGGCCATCTATGCGATGCGAGGTGGAAATGGAACAAGCTATGACCTAGTTCGCATTACTGGGGAAAACCAGGTTGAATTTATATTAAATTCAATTGAAGGAAGACGCTTCGGAACTTACTCGATATCTATCGCTGTTTATGGTGATGAAGGATTTTTAATTCATGATTTTCAATTAAAAACAACATTTTTTGTTGATTATGAAGGAAATGGGAGTGTCTTTAAGGAAGATTATGGTGATGATTATCTTGGCTCAATTCATGTATCACCAATAACAAATGATATCTTTATTCTCTCCAGTGGGCAAATTCAATGGGTAAGCCCAGATGGAAAGGAAACCCAAGTGTACGCAATCTGGACAGCCGGTGACCCCACAATGATGGCGATCAGCCCTGATGGAAAAAATATATATTGGGCCCCTAACGGTGGTATTGGTATTTTGCCTATCATCGATTTTTGGTGGGATTAGTGATGACTATACAAGATTGTTTACTCGTACCTCTTCTTAATATTCGGCACCAAATATTCCTCGAAACAACGCTCTAAACCATAATCTGCGGACCAACCCCAGTCTTCCTGGGCAGCTGTATCATCACAGCCAATAGGCCAGCTATCAATAATCTTTTGACGTTGAGGGTGAATTTGATAGCCAATTTTTGCTTCGGGGAAATATTTGAGTACCTCTTCCCGGAATTCGCTGGCTAAGAGGCTAAATGCAGAAATATTATAGACTCGTTTTTTGATTTTTTCGTCGGGGGCTTCGGCCAACAAAGTCAAGGATTTGACTGCATCAGGCATCGCCATAAACGGGATCGCGGAATCTTCACGTACGAAACAGTTATAGGTCTCCCCTTTCGCGGCAGCATGAAGCATTTCAGGGCCGTAATCAGTGGTGCCACCGCTGGGCAGAGTGAAGGCGCTGATTAGGCCAGGGAAGCGGATCGCCCGGAAATCTAGGGTCACAGGGCGGATTTCCGCCAATTGCTTGAAATGATCACTAAAATAGATCCCTAACATCTCACAATATAGTTTGTTTGCGCCATACATGGTGGTTGGGTAATTCCATTCCCATTCTTTTACATTAGGAAATTGAGTTTTTGTTTCAAGATCAGGCATGCCGTAGGCAGCGATGGAACTGGGGAAGATGAATTTTACTGGCTTGCCGCGGAATTCGGTTTGGCTGGCGGCCATTTCCAAAAGCATGAGGGTACCCTCTACATTTACGTTATGTGCGGCAACTGGGTTGAACTCCGCACTGGTGGATAGTAATGCTGCAAGATGATAAATAATATCAATTTCATATTCTGAGATCAGGCGATCAAAAAGAGATTTATCGGTGACACTCCCTTTTACATGAATGACTTTATCGACAATTTCGGGAGAGGCATCTTGCAGGTCGAGGGTTACGACCGGAAGGTCGCTATTTTCTATTAGATAATCTACAAGGGCATGTCCAATTTCACCACAAGCGCCTGTAATCAGAATTACTTTTTTACGCATTAACTATCTCCATAATCGAATTAAAAATCAACTTTTATTGACCCAAGAATAACGGAATTCGCCTAAAAAACAAGTAGAGGCCCAGCAAGCTGAGCCTCTACATTTATTCTAATCGGTCAAATGGATTCCTCTAAAACTTAGAACAAGCCAATAATTTTGCCTGTTTCAAGATCAAGGTCCACATCATAATATGCCGGTCTGGTGGGCAGCCCTGGCATGGTGCTCATCTTTCCGAGAAGCGGATATAGGAATCCCGCGCCTACCGAAGCACGAATGTCTCGAATGGGGACGGTGAATCCTGTTGGAGCACCTTTTAATTTCGGATCATGGCTGATGCTCAAATGGGTTTTGGCCATACACATGGGGAGTTTATCAAAGCCCAATTTTTCATATAGCGCAATCTTTTCTTCAGCTTCCTCACTATATTCCACACCATCGGCACTATAAATTGTTTTACAGATGATTTCGATCTTTTCTTTGATCGTGGTGGTTTCTAAATCGTAAAGGAATTTGAAATCACTTGGTTTTTCACATGCTGCAACGACGGCTTCGGCCAATGCTGTAGCGCCTGCGCCACCTTCCATCCAATGACGGGAAACAACTGCATCTTCTGCACCTGCTTCGATGGCCATCTTGGTGACCAAATCTACTTCGGCCTTGGTGTCATCTTTGAAGGAGTTTACTGCGACTACTACGGAGATGCCAAATGCTTTAGCATTTTTGATATGGGCTTCAAGATTGACCATGCCTGCTTCAAGCAATTCGAGGTTTTCTTCAATGTATTCTGGGGCTAAGGGTCTGCCAGCAGAAACTTTGGGGCCGCCACCATGCATCTTAAGTGCTCGGACGGTTGCAACCATCACAACACAGTGGGGAATCAATCCAGAATAACGGCATTTGATATTGAAGAATTTTTCCATACCAATATCGGCACCAAATCCAGATTCGGTTACAACGTAATCTGCTAATTTAAGAGCGATCTTGTCAGCGATGATCGAGCTATTTCCATGCGCAATATTTGCAAATGGACCCGCATGTACAAAGGCAGGAGTGCCTTCTAGGGTTTGCATCAGAGTGGGTTTGATGGCATCTTTCATCAACACAGTCATCGCACCGGCAACACCAATGTCTTCACAGGTAATCGCTTCCCCAGCGTGATTTGTACCAATAACAACTCGACTAAAGCGTTCGCGCATATCTGCTAGACTAGAGGTTAAGGCCAAGATCGCCATGATCTCACTTGCTACAGTTATGTCGTATCCAGTTTCGCGAGTGAACCCTTTTTCTTTCGGGCCGGTTCCAATTGTAATTCCTCGGAGCATGCGGTCATTAATATCTACAACTCGACGCCAGGTAACGCTATCAGGATCAATGTCGAGGCGAGCAAATCGAGAAATCTCTTCATCGGTCAGGTCATCTGGATTGGTCTTGTCAATTCCTAATTTCTTTAACCTTCTTAACATTGAAGGTGAGAATGAACGTTCTCCAGGTTTACCGGGGCATAAGCGTTTGAATAAGCCTGCGTCAGATTGTTGGGATTCGTGGAACATTCTGGTATCAATTGCCGCAGCGACAAGGTTGTTTGAAGCAGTGATGGCATGGATGTCACCAGTTAGATGTAAATTGAAATCTTCCATGGGGATGACTTGGCTATATCCACCACCAGCTGCCCCACCCTTAATTCCAAAGGTTGGTCCTTGGCTGGGTTGGCGGATGCATGTGAATACGCTCTTACCAAGATGGGCGCCTAGTGCTTGGCTCAGGCCAACCATGGTGGTACTTTTCCCTTCACCTAAAGGGGTTGGGGTTATGGCGGTGACATCAATATACTTTCCATCAGGAATATCTTTTAGCCGATCTAAAACATCTAGTTTTACCTTAGCTTTATTGTCACCATGAAGTTCTACCTCATCCATGTTCAAACCAATCTCATCAATAAGATCGGTGATCTTTTTACCGGTCGCAGCTTGGGCGATCTCGATATCAGAAGGTACAGGGTTTAACGTTTTAAGGGGTAAAGGCTTTACGGGTTGTTTAACAGCAGACATGCACAATCCTCCTAAATCATTGGAATATTCTCTGGCTCCAATTTTTTAAATTATATGATTTTATCAATTTTATTATCACTTTTAGTTGAAAAAATAGCAAGGGACGGTTGTCAGGGACATAAATACCCTTACTATTTTTAATTGATATCCTGGTTTCCCCAATGCTTGACACAGAACGAATGTTCGTGTATATTTATAGCACAAATGAGCAATGATTTTTCAATAAATTCATTTGTTAGGAGTTTATTATGGCAAGAAGAAGAGAAGGTCTCAGCGATAGACATAAAAAAATTCTTGAGGTATTAGGACATTTTCAAGAGACTGTAGGCTACCCCCCCTCAATTCGTGAGATCGGGAAGGAAGCTGACATTTCTTCTACCTCAGTAGTCAACTATTACCTAGATCAACTTGAGGAAATGGGCTATATCGAGAGAGATCGCAAAGTATCAAGAGGGATGCGATTGATTAAAACTGCCACGGGTGAAATGCTCTCTGGTGTAAAAGCTGCAATTGATGATGTGATGCGCATCCCCCTAGCTGGTCGAATTGGTGCTGGTGAAGTTTTCCAACCCCCACCCTCTGGATTTTCGGTCTTTGACCCAGATGAAAGCGTAGAGGTTGCCCGCAGCCTTTTGAATACTCGCGATCAACAAGAACCTTTGTTTGCTCTTGAGGTCGAGGGTAATTCAATGATCGATGCGATGGTCAACAGTGGCGATATTGTTGTGATGAAACAAGCTCAAGAAGCTGTAAATGGCGAAATGGTTGCTGTAAGACTAGCAGATGATGATATGACAACTTTGAAATATTTCTATAAAGAAAATGGCAAGGTTCGTCTTCAACCAGCAAACCCGACGATCGACCCAATTATCGTGGACGATCCCTCCCAAGTGGAAGTTCAGGGAAAGGTTGTTTTGGTCATTCGCCAAATAGACGCATCACCCATTTAGAAATAAAGTTTATTATTGATAAGAGTTTCTAAACAATAGAAACTCTTTTTTTATTTAAATTGCCTAGCTTTTTTACACTCTGGTAAAATCTTTTTATGACTGCAAGACTCTTCCCCCCTGGTGTGCCAATTAGCAAAAGACTTTTTGATCTACTACTTACAATCCCGGGTCTATTGTTGGCTTCACCCTTGCTACTAATCCTTGTGGTACTGATTCGAATTTTGCACGGTAAGCCGATCGTCTTTACCCAGGTTAGGCCGGGCTACAAAACTGAGCCATTCACGATGTATAAGTTTCGCTCAATGACAGATGAAAAAGATGAGCATGGTGAACTCCTTCCAGACAAAGACAGAGTGACCAAATTTGGGAAGTTTTTACGTTCTTCAAGTTTAGACGAACTCCCAGAACTTTATAATGTGCTGAGGGGTGAAATGAGTTTGGTGGGACCAAGACCACTGCTGATGCGCTATTTAGGCAGATATTCTGCAGAGCAAAACCGTCGGCATGACGTATTACCCGGGATTACTGGGTGGGCACAGATCAATGGCAGAAATAATGTCTCCTGGGATATCAAGTTCAAATTGGATGTTTGGTATGTAGATCACCAATCTATATGGTTGGACATAAAAGTTTTGTTCAAAACCTTTGCTAAAGTTTTTACCAAAGAAGGAATTAATCAATCTGAAACAGTGACAATGTATGAATTTATGGGGTCGGAAGGTGACGAGATTTCGTAAAACGTTTCACCAATTCGCTCATAGAAAGACTTATAATTGTTTTTCATTAGGTACGTAAGGAAATACTCCATGAAATATGATAAAAAATCGATCCTTGAACATTGGGATGATGATAATGTTGAATCCATGCAAGATAAATATGTGGTTGAGTCCGAAATTGCATTGATCGCTAGCCATATAGGCGTAAACGCCAAGATATTGGATGCCGGATGTGGAGAAGGTGAAGGCACTAGTGTATATGCAAAGAAAGATGGGGCAGTGGTACATGCAGTAGATTTTTCTGAAACTCGCCTCAAGAAAGCCAAAGAACGACTAAAAGATTATGACAATATTCAATATCAACAAGTAGATTTTCTTGAAGATTATAAGCTTGATAATGATTATGATCTGATCATCTCTCAACGGATGTTGATCAATTTAGGCGAATGGGATTTACAAAAGAAAGTATTAGTTGACTTTACCAATATGCTTAAACCTGGCGGAAAATTACTCACCCTAGAGGGGAACCAGGAAGGGGTAGATGAACTCAATCAATTCCGAGAAGCATATGGATTAAAGCCTATCCCGGTCCGCTGGCATAACCGATTCCTTAAGAATGAAGAATATATAAGTTTTATGAAGGAAAATGGCATGAAATTAGTGGACGAAGGTGGGTTAGGTACCTATTTCTTCCTCACCAGGGGTGTAAGAGGGATATACGAAGAGAATCCTACGTGGCAAAGTGATTTTAATAAAATCGCAAACCAAAAAGAAATGGCTGATCTTCTTGGTTTTGGGCATAAATTCTCCAGGGTTAAGCTTTGGGTGTTTCAAAAATAATTTATTCCCTCCTATAATCACTATTAGTTAAGAATTTAAAATCATGTTTTTTTTCACGCGCGGCCACGGTTGCGCGTTTTTTCTTTTAAGGCTACAGTCAAAGCATGTCAATCAATCCATTTGCTGGTTTTTGGGAAACAATTATTTCGCGAGATGATGACAGAATTAAAAATGCTTTTAACGACTGTCGGTGGAGGAAAAACCAGCGGTCATGGAACATTTGAAAAAAATATCTACCGAAAATGATTGGCATGCCAGTCAGATCCAATCTGCATTGATCGCGTTAAAGGCTTTAGATTTTGAAGGAAATTCAAGCAATGACTAAAACAAAAACTCGGACCAGCAGCTTTGGCAGTAATGGTAGGATTAACCATGATGCGCGTGATTTTTATAATGGTCGTATTTACCAAGGTCTGCCCAAAGAAAAAAAGGTGGAGTACGTTGAAACACCACTTCCAGCTGAGCAGCTTGACCAGGTACATATAAAATCGAGCGAAAAAATGGATGAGCTACCAGACAACAGCATCCATTTGATGGTGACCTCCCCTCCATATAATGTTGGCAAAGAGTATGACCAAGATCTTTCTTTGGTGGAGTTTCGAACCTTACTCAACAAGGTTTGGCAAGAGGTTTATCGTGTTTTAGTTCCTGGCGGAAGAGCCTGCATCAATATTGCAAATTTAGGCCGGAAGCCCTATATCCCCTTACATAGCTATATCATCGAGGACATGCAATCGATCGGATTTTTGATGCGAGGGGAGATCATTTGGGATAAGGGATCCAGCGCGAGTGCTTCGACTGCATGGGGAAGTTGGATGGCAGCCAGCAACCCTACTTTGCGGGACGTACATGAATATATATTAGTATTCTCAAAGGACACCTACCGAAGGGTTCCGCCCGAGGAACGAAAAAACACGATTGATAAGGAACAATTTTTAGAAAATACCAAGTCGGTTTGGACCTTCCCGTCGGTTTCGGCAAAAAAAATTGGGCACCCCGCTCCATTTCCTGAGGAATTACCTAAACGATTAATTCAACTGTATACCTATGCAGAAGAGATCATTTTAGATCCATTTATGGGGAGCGGCCAAACTGCAATTGCCGCGCTGAACAATGATCGTCAATATATCGGATATGAATTGAATCCCGATTATGCGGAATTAACTCAGCAAAGAATCAATAAACTGTCAGAAGAAAAAGGGTAGTTATTGATAATTATGGATATTAAAGAATTAACCCAAGCGATGCATACATTTGTAGAAAAAAAAGGGTGGTATGCACCTGATAGCCCTAAACCACAAACACCGAAGAATTTGGCAAGTTCGTTATCGATCGAGGTGGCGGAGATTTTAGAACATTTCCAGTGGACAGAGGATATTCATGACAAACCCGCCTTAGCTGAGGAACTGGCGGATGTGGTTTTATATTTGTTACAATTGGCTTGGGTGAGTGAAATCGATCTGGAAAGAGCGATTCTCGATAAGTTAGAAAAAAACCAAGATCGAATTTGGAAATAAACTCCCTCAGTTTTAGAATCAATTAAATAAAGAATTGTTGATGAGGATCTACCTGCTCATCCTCCTATTTATTGTAAATATCAATTATGAAAATATCCGTATTTGGCTCCTCCACCCCCCAATCCGAAGATCCGACGTATTTAGAAGGATTGGCCCTTGGCAATTTACTTGGAAATGAAAAGTACACAGTGATGACCGGTGGATACACGGGCATCATGGAAGCAGTATCACGCGGCGCCTCAGAATCTGGAGGAACGGTCATAGGCGTTACTTGTGAGGAAATCGAGGACTGGCGACCGATAAATGCGAACCAATGGGTTCAAAAAGAGTTGCGATTTGATTCTTTATATGAACGATTACTGACCTTAGTCAGTAACTGTGATGCAGCAATTGCACTGCCGGGGGGACCGGGGACCTTGGCAGAAATAAGTTTAAGTTGGACCTTAATGCAAACGGAAGCCATAAAGAAAAAACCTCTAATTCTGGTGGGCAATGAGTGGTATTCAATATTTCATAATTTCTTTGAAAACAGCCAACCCTATATTTCCGATGACTCGGTAAATCTGCTACACTTTGCTGTTGATGCTCAAGACGCATTTGATCAATTGCAAAAATTATCCCAAATGAACACTGGGCATATTTCCTAAAACCATGCCAGCCATTCAATTAGCACGCTTACGCTTGGAGATTGCTGACCTTATTCAGCATTTTGAGTACCCGGACCGATTTATTAAAAATATGGATGTGTTGTTGGAATTTTATTCTGACCGGACCCGACGGCCGAGTCAAAAGGGTAAACCGCCCCCCTCTTTAAAAACTTATAACATTCCCCAGCCAATGTTTAGACAAATAGTTTTGGAACTGAGCCCCTTTGCATACAATGAAACTGAGGCATTCTTAGTTTTAATTGACCGGTGTTGGCAAGAATCGGTGCTTGAATACCGCAAGCTGGCAATACATTTAATAGCACAGGTCTCCCCTACTCCAGCAGATAGGATCCTTGAGCGAGTCAGACCATGGATTGAGGAAACTATTGAAGAAGACATCATCCAAGAAATGTTTGAAGTCAGTTTGGCACCAATGAGGGAAAAATTAACGAGTGAGTACTTAGATCTATTGAAAGATTGGAGCCGCTCCGACGATAACGATCAACAATTATTAGGATTAATGGGTCTCTCTACCCTACTTAGAACAAATTCATTCGATAATTTCCCCGTAATATTTAAATTAATAGAAAAAAGTTTTGAATTAGAAAAAAAGAAATTTCGCCCCTATCATTTGGAGATTTTTAAACATTTGGTCCGACTTTCAAATCAAGAAACTGTCCATTATCTAAAAGAAATCTTATTCAAATACCCTAATAAGGAAACTCGCTGGTTAATTCGTAACCTATTGAATATTTTTCTCCCTGAACAACAAGATGAATTTAAAAACATTCTTCGGAACAACCGATAATAATACCCTTTTGAGTAGTGATTTTGCTCAATATCGTATGTTATTCTCTTCTTGCTCCTTGTACACCCCTGAGGTATAATGCATCCGCTGACTCGACCGTTTAGTGGCGTTTGCTGCTGACCTGGAGACTTGCAAAAAAACAAATATTTAAGGAGCAAATGTCATGCAACAAGCAAAAGAAGTAGTTATCGCAGAATATCAAACCCATGAGAACGATACGGGGTCACCAGAGGTGCAAGTTGCCCTCTGTACCAACAGGATTCTGCACTTAACTGAACACCTTAGGGAACACAAACACGATGAGTCTTCCCGTCGCGGATTACTTAAGCTTGTAGGCCAACGAAGAAGGTTATTGGCTTATATGCGAAAGAAGAATTATCAGGGGTATATCGAAATTACCGATAAACTCAATATCCGACGTAAATAACGTAATAACAGTAGATGGCCTAAGAATGGCCATCTCTGTTTTTCAAAAACAATTTTATCAATTGCCCCCCGTTGGGCATTGGACGTTGGCGACAACAAATAGTGGTTGTCTGCAACTTCCAGTTCCTAACAAGGGTGGTAATAACATCAGATGGAGGTTCAAATGAAACCCGATGTTAAACAATTTTCCGCCGAGGTCGGTGGAAAGACTTTTACCTATGAAACAGGTAAACTAGCCGGGCAGGCTGGTGGTGCTGTTACCCTTAAAATGGGTAAGAACATTGTCTTCTGCTCTGCCACAATGAGCTCAAAACCCCGAGATGGGATTAACTTTTTCCCATTAAGTGTTGATTTTGAAGAAAGAATGTATTCGATTGGAAAAATTCCTGGCAGTTTCTTCCGCCGAGAAGGTAGACCCACCGAAAACGCAATTCTCACGTCCCGATTAACTGATCGCCCCTTACGCCCTTTGTTTCCAAAGGATATGCGTAACGATGTTCAGGTAATCATCTATGCCCATTCTTCTGACGGGGACATGCCCCTGGATATACTAGCGATCAACTCTGCCTCAGCGGCAGTACTGATCTCTGATGCTCCTTGGAATGGCCCGGTTGCTGCAGTACGAATTGGTCGAATCGATGACGAATTTATCGTGAACCCCACTTATACAGAGCTGGAAACTTCTACCCTTGATCTACGAGTCGCTGGGACAAAAGAAGCCATTTTGATGGTTGAAGCGGGCGCTGAAGAGATCAGTGAAGAGATCATGTCTGAGGCTTTGGTTTTTGCCCATAATGCCATGCAACCATTGCTTGATGCACAAATAAAGATGGCTGCCGAAGTTGGTAAACCTAAATCTGAGTATCCTTCTTTCGCTGTTGACGCTGAGATCAAAGAAAAAGTATATAGCCAAGCGAAAGACAGATTGGTTGAGATCGCAAAACAAGGCGGCAGCCTGGGCAAACATGCCCGCGATGAAGCAGTCAATGAACTGCGCAACGCTGTGGTTCTTGAAGTTGCTGGCGAAGAAGATGCCGATGGAATTACAGGTGCCGTCAAAGAAGCTTTTGAAGCCGCAAACAAAAAGGTGGTTCGTGATCAGATCTTAGAAAATGGTCTGCGCCCTGATGGCCGCGGTACAACCGATATTCGCCCAATCTGGTGTGAAGTCGATTATAGCCCGATGGCTCATGGCTCCGGTATTTTCACCCGCGGTGAAACACAGGTGATTAATTTTACAACTTTGGGGACCCCAAAAGATGCACAATTAATCGATAATTTAACCCCTGTAGAAGCCAAACGAATTATGCATCATTATAATTTCCCTCCCTTCTCGGTTGGTGAAACTCGAATGATGCGAGGGACTTCTCGCCGTGAAGTAGGACACGGGGCATTGGCTGAAAGAGCCTTGATTCCTGTTATCCCTGCAGAAGTTGACTTCCCCTACTCTATCCGATTGGTTTCAGAATGTATGTCATCAAATGGTTCCACTTCAATGGGTGCGGTTTGTTCTTCAACCCTTTCGATGATGGACGCTGGTGTTCCGATCAAAGCTCCTGTATCTGGGATTGCGATGGGCATGATTTCTGATGGAGATAACTATAAGATCCTCAGTGATATCCAAGGCTTGGAAGATCACTTAGGAGATATGGACTTCAAGGTGGCTGGAACTGACAAAGGTATCACAGCCTTACAAATGGACATTAAAGTTGACGGTTTAACCCCAGAAATGATGGGAGAAGCTCTTCAACAAGCAAAAGCAGGTCGATCCCACATCTTGAATACTATGCTGGAGACCATTTCGGTCCCACGCCCTGAACTTAAAGAACATACCCCTCGAATTACTACTGTTGTGATTCCTGTTGAAAAGATTGGCGCAGTGATTGGTTCGGGTGGTAAAACCATTCGAAGTATCCAAGAAGAAACTGGTGCCAAGATCGATATTGGTGAAGACGGTACAGTATTTATTTCAACCAATGATGGTGATAGTGAAAGAGCGGCTCGAGAAAGAATTGAAGCGCTCACTGAAGATGCTGAAATGGGCAGAATTTATACCGGAAAGGTTGTTCGAACAACTGATTTCGGTGCCTTTGTTGAAATCTTCCCGGGCACTGACGGCATGGTTCATATTTCACAACTTGATTCCGAGAGAATTGAAAGCGTGGAAGATGTGGCATCGGTGGGGGATGAGATCACTGTGATGGTGACCAATATTGGTGGAGACGGCAAGATCAGACTCAGCCGCAAAGCAGTATTGGAAGGTTGGACCGCTGAAGAGGCTGCCGAAAAAGACCGTGGGGGAGGCAAAAAAGGTGGAGGCGATCGAAATCGCAGTGGTGGAAACCGCGGCAGGGGTGGAAGAAGATAGCCAGATTTTAGATATATTCAAAGACGGCAGGTTTTACTGCCGTCTTTTTTTATAAGTTATAGCTTAGGTTTCTCCTTTTTAATGTTTTACCTAGTCAAAGGATAATGGCTGAGATATAATCGCTTTTGCAGTTCGGGGCGTAGCGCAGACCGGTAGCGCGCGCCGTTCGGGTCGGCGAGGTCGGAGGTTCAAATCCTCTCGCCCCGAC
>JABJGH010000006.1 GCA_018662365.1 Chloroflexota bacterium
GGTGAAACCCCCTTGCGGGGGTGGAGGGGGCAAGCGCCCCCTCCGTAAAAAATAATTAATAACTATCCCATTCGCACCAAATGTGGAGAATGGGGAGACGTTATCATTTTATAATTCTTCATGTCCCCATTCTCCAAGGAATTAGCTTCACCAATTCCACCCTTGCACAAAAAGAACATATGTGCTATACTTTCTCTGAAGGGAAATTCTATGACATTCTGGGGAAACCAAAAACCATCATCCTAAAAAATACCAACTTCCCCCATAAAAAAAGTCTTATAGTAAAATAAATAGATTTTGCCGTTTGAGTGATTGTTCACGAACACTCTAACCAATTCCCGGAAATCCTCACTCAAGGAAACCGGTTGCACGAATCGAAAGATTTTGGAAAAAAGTAGACATTACTGTGCGGAGTTGCGCACGAGGAGAAAAAAATGAATGATAAAAAATGGGTTTATTTATTTACAGATGTAAATAAAGCCGAAGAATCAGTTGGCGGAGTATGGGCCAAAGTGCGCTCCCTTCTAGGTGGAAAAGGTGCCAACTTAGCAGATATGACCAGAATTGGCGTCCCTGTGCCTCCCGGCTTCACCGTCTCCACCGAAGCCTGCAATGCCTTCCTTGAAGCTGGCGAAACCTTCCCTGGCACCATGTGGGACCAAGAAGTCGAAGCCGTTCATGGCATCGAAGCCCAAACCGGCAAAAAATTCGGAGACCCCAGCAATCCCCTTCTAGTCTCCTGCCGATCCGGTGCCGTCTTCTCAATGCCCGGCATGATGGACACCGTCCTCAACATCGGTCTCAACGATGAAACTGCCGCTAAAATGGTCGAACTCACCGGGGACGAAAGATTTGTTTTCGATGCCTATCGCCGACTCGTCCACATGTTTGGCTCCGTAGTTTTAGACATCAACGACGAAAAATTCGAAGAACCCCTCGACGAATACAAAAAAGAAAAAGGCTATAAGCTCGACACCGAAATGCAAGCCGCAGATTGGAAAGCCCTCACCGATACCTACAAAGCCGTCATCAAAGAGCATAAAGGTTTCGATTTCCCTCAAGAAGCCTATGAGCAGCTAAGAATGGCCACCGAAGCAGTCTTCCGCTCTTGGAATGGCAAGCGCGCCATCGACTATCGTAATGCTGCCCATATCGCCCACGATCTCGGTACCGCCGTCAATATCCAGACAATGGTCTTTGGCAACATGGACAACTCCGGCACAGGTGTCGCATTCACCCGTAACCCCTCCACTGGTGAGCCCGTGGTCTGGGGGGAATACCTCATGAATGCCCAGGGTGAGGATGTAGTCGCCGGTATTCGAAATGCTGAGAATGTGGTCAACATGAAAGCTGATCTACCCGAAGCCTACGCAGATTTTATGGATGTCTGCGCGAAACTAGAAAAACATTACCGGGAAATGCAAGACGTAGAATTCACCATTGAAAATGGCAAACTCTGGATGCTTCAGACCCGTGACGGCAAACGCACAGCCAAGTCAGCAGTCACCATTGCTGTTGATTTCGTCAACGAAGGCCTCATCACCAAAGAAGAAGCCGTCGGCCGGGTCCACACCGATCAAGTCGACACACTCCTCCATCCTCAATTCATCGACGAAGCAAAACGCGCCGCCGATGACGAAGGAAAATTATTTGCCACTGGCGTAAACGCCTCCCCCGGTGCCGCGGTTGGCCGGGTATATTTTGACGCCGATACCGCTGAGCAAAAAGCCAAAGAAGAAGGCCAAGACGTCATCATGGTGCGCCCCTTCACCAAACCAGACGATGTCCACGGCATGTTAGCCGCCAAAGGGATTCTCACCAGTGAAGGTGGGGCCACCTCCCACGCCGCCGTCGTTGCCCGACAATTTGGTATCCCTTGTATCGTCGGTGCCTCCGCCGTCCGCATCAACATGGAAAATCGCACATTCACCGCCGGTGACATCACTGTCAAAGAAGGCGATTGGATCTCAGTCGATGGTGCCAGCGGTGAAGTATTCTTGGGTCAGATCGAATCAATTGCCCCATCTCTAGAAGAGCAGATTGATTTATTAACCCTCCTCGATTATGCAGATGAAATTTCCGCAACGGGTGACATCCGAAATGCCCCAGCAGGCTGGCCCACCCGGGGCTTGCAAGTCTGGGCCAACGCCGATTACCCCGAAGATGCCCGCCGTGCCCGAAGTTATGGCGCACAGGGTATTGGTCTCTGCCGCACGGAGCATATGTTCTTCGAAACCGAACGTCTCCCCATTGTGCAAGATATGATCTTGAGTGATACCAGCGAAGGGCGCACAGCAGCATTAGATAAATTATTACCCTACCAACGAGCAGATTTCGATGGCTTATTTGAAGCAATGACCGGGCTTCCCGTCATCGTTCGCCTGATCGATCCTCCATTGCATGAATTTATGCCAGATGAGCAGGAACTTCTCGAAGAAGTCATCGCTAATCGGATCAAAGAAACCGTTGACCAAGAAAAGGAAGAACTCCTCGAATCTATCCAGGCCATGCATGAAAGCAACCCCATGATGGGATTGCGTGGTATTCGCTTGAGCGTGATGATGCCCGAGATCGTCGGCATGCAAGTGCGCGCGATCTTCGAAGCCGCCGCAGATGTAAAACTGCGTGGTTTTGAACCACATCCCGAGGTAATGATTCCTCTAACTGGGCATGTGAATGAGCTAAATTTGATCCAGCCTATTTTAGAAGAAATTGCGACCAGCGTGATGAAAGAAAAAGGTGTCGAGTTTGCATATAAATTCGGTACGATGATCGAAATTCCTCGTGCGGGTTTAACCGCCGACCAAGTTGCCGGCGTGGCAGAATTTTTCTCCTTCGGTACAAACGACCTCACTCAATTCACATTCGGGTACAGCCGGGATGATGCGGAAAGAAATTTCTTAGTCAAATATGTGGAAGATGGCATTCTTCCTCAAAATCCATTCCAAACCATTGATATAGAAGGTGTGGGTCAGTTGATGGATATCACCGTCAAGAAAGGTCGCTCTGTGCGAAATGAACTTGAATGTGGTATTTGTGGTGAGCATGGTGGGGATCCACAATCGATTGATTGGTGTCACCAGATTGGTCTTAATTACGTGAGTTGTTCCCCATTCCGTGTGCCAGTTGCCAGGTTAGCAGCAGCACAGTCGGCATTACGACATAGGGCATAACTTAAAGATAAATGATTAAAGAGGCAATCGATGAGATTGTCTCTTTTTTTATGCCCAACTAAGAGACATGGGTGAGGAATTAGACTAAAATATTTCCATGGAAATTCCGATTTTGTTAAAAGGACTGGCGATAGGTTTTACGGGTGCCGCAGTATTAGGACCGATTGGCATCATTATCATTCAGCGAACATTGCGCGGGGGTTGGCAAACTGGCATTGCATCAGGGTTAGGCGTGGCATTAGCCGATGGTCTATTTGGATTAATTGGTGGACTTGGGTTAACGGCAATCACTAGTTTTATGGTGGGACAGCAAACTTGGCTGCGTCTGATTGGGGGTTTGATTTTGGTAATTATGGGGATGAATTCACTTTTTACAAAAGTGAATTTTAGAGAAACGAAAGAAATAGAAACCCAAAAATTAAATTATTTGGGAGATTTTTCAAGTATTTTTTTGTTGACAATATCTAACCCGATGACCATATTATTTTTTGCGGGGGTCTATTCAGGAATTGGCCTTGCAGGGGTAGAAGGGGGATGGGTATCCGCGGTCAATTTTTCATTGGGCGTAACTTTAGGATCTTTGTTCCTGTGGATTGTTTTATCTAGTGGGGTAAATATATTGCGGTCAAATTTCAAAAAAGAGTTATTAATTCTGTTCAGTCGTTTGTCGGGATTGATCATAATAATTTTAGGAATTGGTATTGTAATCTCCTCATTTAATCGTTAATTTTATGTGGAAATTGCATTACAGGAATGTAATAGTTAAATACTTCCACGATGGGCAACAATAGATTATGATTAAAGAGTTGATGGAGAAAAATTAGATTTGGAGCTTAAATGAAAATTGTTACGGATAGTGGGGCGGATCTTTTTTTCCCTGCCGCTACCTTGGAAAGAATAAATGTTGAAACTGTTCCGCTGAAAGTTAGTCTTGATGACAAAGTTTATCGAGAAGATATTGATATTAATACCGGTGAATTTTATTATTTACTCAAGAACAGCAAGGGTCTGCCGACCACGTCACCTCCTTCTGTTTTCGATTTTGTGAACACCTATCGCAATATTTCTATGACGGATCCGAATATTTTATCGGTTCATATCTCCGCGAATTTAAGCGAAACTTATAAATTTGCGGTTCAGGGCGCGCAGTTGGTCCCGGAAGCTAATATTATTCATTTCAATGCCAAAACATTATCTGCCGTTGTAGGATGGATGATCGAGGCTGCTTCGCGAGCAATCGATGCGGGGTGGAGCAACAAAATGATCATCAACCTGATGCGAAGAATTAGCGCGGAAAGCAACACTGTTTATACTTTGAATGAGCTTCGATATTTAATTAATGGTGGGCGGATCAGCCATATGCGGGGTTTAGTGGCTAATGTGCTCGGCATCAAGCCAGTAATCGGTATAGATAAAAAAGATGGGTCTTTTATCCAACATGGGCAGGAGCGTACATTTAAAGGTGCTCTAAATGGATTGATTAAGTATATGAAGAGTCATCATAAATTTGGAAGTAGGCTGAGGGTGCAGGTGCTGCATTCCTATAACCATGAAGCCGCAGCAGCATTCAAATATCAGATCGATAAATATTATGATGTGGTTTGGTTACCTATTGGGGAAATGTCCTTGGTGCTTGGCGCACATACTGGACCTAGTATGGTTGGGGTGGCATTTGCTGATCAAAAAATCTTTGATGCCCTGCCTTAAAGAAGTATAGAAATATTCTTTATTAGTAATAAATGTGAGTTTTTCCTGGGGGAATGTCCATTTTCAAGCACCAATTTCTTTACATAATATATTTTTACGGCCCTATTTTGTGTTAAATCTCACTTGTTCGAAGATATTCGATTATGATATAGATAAGTTGAAAAATTGTTGTTTGAAAAAATGGAGAACCGAATGAAGATCGTTACAGATAGTGGTGCAGACCTTTTATTTCCGAAGGAAACTTTAGAAAAACTAGATGTTATCACCGTACCCTTAACCGTTAGTCTTGATGATAAATCGTATAGAGAAGGGATAGATATAAAAACAGCAGATTTTTATGATCTGCTTGAGGCAAGCAAAGGGCTGCCCTTAACTTCAACCCCATCTCCCGGTGATTTTGCAGAAGTTTATAAAAAAATTGCGAAAACCGATCCTGATATTTTATCGGTACATATTTCTTCGGGCTTGAGCGGCACTTATAACGCTGCCATTCAAGGTGCAGATCTGGTGCCTGAAGCAAATGTGACCCATTTTGATGCAAAGACGCTTTCGGCAGCAGTTGGGTGGATGATCGAGGCAGCCTCTAGAGCAATTAAAGCCGGATGGAGCAAAGATAAGGTCGTCGCACTGATGCAAAAAGTGAGCGATGCGAGCAATAGTGTTTACACGTTGAAAGAACTTAAATATTTAATTAATGGCGGAAGAATTAGCCATATGAAAGGGCTGTTGGCTAACTTGTTAAATATTAAGCCGGTGATCGGAGTGGAAAAGGTGGGGGGTACTTACGAGCAATTGGGACAAGAACGGAATTTTAAACGAGCCTTGGATGGATTGGTAAAACAGATCAAGTCTCAACATGCCTTGGGTAGTAAATTACGGGTGCAGGTTTTGCATGCGTTTAATCCAGAAAGTGCGGCATTATTAAAAGAAAAAATCGACCAGCTTTTTGAAGTGGAATGGCTGCCGATCGGAGTGATGTCATTGGTATTGGGCGCACATACAGGTCCCAGCATGGTGGGTGTGGCCTACGCAGCGCAGAGCATTTTTGATGAATTACCCTGACAGGTTTTAAAAACAATATAACTAAAAAGTGCAAGAAATTTCTTGCGCTTTTTTATTTTAATTAATTTGGTTAAATGGTGAACCTTACACTTTTTCTGCTAGCACTTCCTGAACAAATTTCGCCCCTCTTTCAATGGCTTCAAAATTTATGGGTAAAGTGCCACGGTGGCGCTCAGGAATATGACTGTCTAATGCTTTCTTTAATTCATCTACCGGGAGTACTTGAACTAATTCGAGTAAAGCCCCGATCATCACCATATTCGTTATCCGAATATTTCCTAGCTCTTTGGCGATATCATTACCGGGGATATAAATCGGTTGAATATCTGTGCGCTCAATTTTTTGGTCCACAAGAGATTCATTGATGATCATGTACCCACCAGGGGCGACCAATGGTTCGTACATATTGACGGATGGGACGTTCATTGCGATGACAGCAAAGGGATTTCGGGCCACGGGAGAACCGATTTTTTCATCGGAGATGATGACGATGCACCTTGCTGTTCCGCCTCTCATTTCTGGACCGTAGGAAGGGATCCAGGTGACTTCCTTACCGTAATCCATGGCAGCGTATGCCAATAGCTGACCTGCAAAAAGTGTACCTTGGCCACCAAAACCGGAGATGATGATACTTGTTTCTGTCATTATTCTTTCCTAGCCTTTGATATTTTTAATTTCAGGATTAACTTTGAAATCAGCTATGGGGTAAACGGGAATCATTTGTTCTTCTATGAATTCCAAAGATTTTGAAGGGGATAATTTCCAGTTCGTGGGACATGAAGATAATATTTCAACCATAGAAAAACCCATACCACTGGCTTGTGTTTGAAAAGCTGTTTTGACCGCTTTCTTTGTCTTTCGAATATTGGCAGGGTTGTGAAGGCTTCGACGAACGACATAGCTTACTGCGTCTAAATTGGAAATTATTTCTGCCATGCGAATGGGATATCCCGCAACTTCAACATCTCGACCTAAGGGTGTTGAGGTCGTTTTCATATTTGGTAGGGTGGTGGGGGACATTTGGCCGCCCGTCATTCCATAGATGGCATTATTGAGATAGATCACGGTGATATTTTCACCCCGAGCGGCAGCATGCATGATCTCTCCCATACCAATAGAGGCAAGATCGCCGTCTCCTTGATAGGTATAGACCATTTTTTTGGGTAATACCCGCTTGATGCCGGTCGCCATGGCTGGAGCCCGCCCATGGGCTGCTTCCACATAATCATGATTGAAATAGTTGTAGGCAAAGACAGAACAGCCTACAGGTGCTACCCCAATGGTGGTCTCTCGAATGCCCATTTCGTCGAGTACTTCTGCCACCAATCGGTGTGCTGTGCCATGCGTGCAACCTGGGCAATAAAACGTAGGCATTTCTGTGAGGGATTCTGGTCGCTCATAAACAAGTGTTGCATTATTTGTTTCTGAAACCATTAATTCTCTCCTTCAATAATTAACTCTAGTCTGTCGAGCCAAGCTTCTCGGGCATTGAAATCTGTGTCAGTGGGGGGACTATTATTTATTCGTCTGATCTCGTCTAGGATCTCATCGGGGAAGGGGGTGATCCCTCCCATGCGGCCATAAAACTCAATTGGAATTTTCCCTTTTACACTTAGGCTGACATCATCTAACATCATTCCGGTATTCATTTCTGCAACGAGCATTGATTTTGCTTGGTCAGCTAATTTTTCAATTTCTTTATAGGGGAAGGGAGAAAGGGTAATCGGTCTAAATAGCCCGACCTTGATCCCTTCTTGACGGGCTTGACGGACTGCTGTTGATGCGACCCTGCCTGCAGTTCCAAATGCGACAATCACGATTTCTGCATCATCGATCTCTTCGGTGTGATAGAGAATCTCATTTTTTTCAATTTCAAGTTTTCTTCGTAATAAACGAATATTTGTGACTTCTTCATCTTTTGGATCGATATAGATCGAGGAGAGAAATCTTCGTTCTCTGCCTTCTGTCTCTCCATCTACTGCCCATTCTGGTGTAATGAAATCAAGATCTCGCATGGGGGGGAGTTCAGCGGGTTCCATCATTTGCCCTAAATTGCCGTCTACAATTACAAATACTAAAGATCGATATTTATCTGCAAGATCAAAAGCAAGTGTGATGTAGTCGATTGCTTCTTGCACGCTGGCAGGGGCTAATACGATGGGGAAATAATCCCCATGTCCGCCTCCTTTGACCATTTGGTTGTAATCTCCTTGGGAGGGGGCAATGTTGCCTAAGCCGGGTCCGCCACGCATTACATTGACAATTACGGCGGGGACCTCTGTTCCAGCTATATAGGATATTCCTTCCATCATTAGACTAATTCCAGGACTTGAGGAAGCAGTCATGGCTCTTTTTCCGGTGCAGGCGGCACCATAAACCATGTTTATGGCAGCGACCTCACTTTCTGCTTGGACAAAACCGCGTCCAAGTTCTGGCATTCTTTTTGCCATGTGTTCTAAAAATTCAGTTGAGGGGGTAATGGGGTAGCCGAAAAAGCCTTCACACCCTGCTCGGATGGCAGCTTCGGCGAATGCCTCGTTACCCTTGAGTAGTTTTTTTACCATTGCTTAAGTCTCCTACGCAGGCGAGGCTACAGATTGAGTTTTCTTTACTTTTGCTTCTCGATAAACAGTTAGGGCTGCATCAGGGCAAACTACTGCACATATCGCACAGCCTGTACAACCTGGTCCTGTTAAATTTACGGGGTGATAACCCTTTGAGGTAATTGTTTGCTGATCAATGGCAAGTACGTCCTGGGGACAAGCTGGTATACAAAGCTCGCAACCTTTGCAATACTTTTCATTGACTTCGATCCATCCCTTTGCAGGCACAGTAAAGCCTCCTTATTTGGAAAATCGGATAATATGGAGTATATATAGCGTTTTATTACTTAATTATTTTCTCGCAGGTGGCTCGTTTTGTGGAGTGACAAATGTCCCATAATTTCTGGGACGTATTTCATAATGTCAATTCTCCCCAAAAATTCAGTGAGTGAGCTTCGGAAATTATTGGATCATGCTAAGAAAATTATTGCCACGCCAACGAGTGAAATTACGGTTCCGAGGATACTTTGGAAATTTACTTTTTCTTTAAAGAAGTAAATGCTGATTGGAATTAAGAATATGGGGGGCAAGGATTGGAGAGTGCTAGAAATGCCAAGTTCTGTATTTTGAACAGATACTAATGAGAGCCAAACGCCTAACATTGGACCAATCAATGATGCGATAAAAATTAGCTTTAATGCGTTCGGATTTTCTCGGATGGTCTTAATTGTTTCTTTTCCTTTTCGAATAAGTAGCGTCCAGATCCAGATAGAAATTGTAGCAGCCAGCATGCGGATGATCTGTCCTGAGAGGGCAGGGAAGCCATCAATGAGTCCCTTTTTTGCAGTAAATAAACCGATAGCTTGGCCAGCAGCACCAAGCACGGCAAAAGCAATTCCCCATAAATATTTTTTTCTGTCTGCAATTTTATTGTCGCCATTTTCCTGATTTGAAACGACCCAGCTTATCCCACCAAGGGTAATTATAATTCCGATGATCTGCATGAGGCCGAGCGTTTCATCAAGAAACATCCAACCTAAACCAATGCCGATTACTGGAGAAAGTGCAAAGATCAACATTGTTAGGCGAGGTCCGAGATTGATCAACGCTTGGAAAAGGGCAGCGTCGCCAAGGGTTAGGCCAATGACTCCAGAAAGCCCTAACCATAGCCAACGAAATCCTTCAATTTCGGGGGGGAGTAAATTTCCATAGGCGATCCAATGAACGATGAGCAATAGAAAAACTGCAATTACCAAACGGGTTCGGTTCACGATCACCGAGCCGACTGATTTACCAGCCAAGGTGAAAAAGGTGGGGCCAATAGAAAAACAGATCGCAGTGCCGATGGCAGCAAGCTCGCCAATTGTTTTTAATGTCATTTGAAATTAAACCCCTTGGGCAAGATATATTTCGGAAGCAAGAGCAACCGCGCCATACCTTCCAGAAAAATCTCCTAAAGCGGGAGGAAGAATATAAGTATCTATGGAATTTGTTATTGAAGAATGTTGCACATAATCGTTGAGAAGAGCTAGTATGTTTTCTCTGATTAATTCTAATAAGCCTGGTTTTTTCATTACCCCACCGCCGAGAATGATCTTCTGGGGGGAAATGGCGAGAATAATATTCATTAATCCTTTTGCGAGATATTCAGCTTCCAATATCCAGGCGGGATGATCTTCTGGTAAATCCTCAGGAGATTGCCCCCATATTGATTCAATTGCGGGTCCGCTGGCGATGCCTTCTAAGCAATTGTTGTGATATGGGCATATCCCTTGGGGGGAATCGGATTGGGGGGAGAGGGGGATGAGGAGGTGTCCCATTTCTGGATGAAGAAGCCCATGGATGGGTTTACCATTGATGATTACACCGCCCCCGATGCCAGTGCCTATGGTAAGGTAAACAAGGGATTCAAGATTTTGGCCAGCACCCCATAAATGTTCTCCAAGGGCGGCGGCGTTGACATCAGTATCTAATGCAATTGGGAAAGGTAGTTTATCTTTTAATTTTCCGAGAATATCAAAATTTGACCATCCTGGTTTTGTCGTTTTGCTAATTTTTCCATAATTCGGGGACTTTTTATTGATGTCTAAGGGACCAAAAGTACCTAATCCGATGGCTTTGATTTGGAACTCATTTTGGAAATTTTTAATGAAAGTGATTATGTGGTCCAGGGTCTCATCTGGGTCGGTGGTTGGAATTCGGGTTGTCTCGAAAACATCATCAGGATGATTTGCAATAATGCAATTGAATTTGGTGCCCCCTCCTTCGATTCCTACAAAATATTGTTTTTTTTCAGTTTCAAAATTTGGCATATAAAAAACCCTTCACAATTTATCAGCCAATTGTATAGGGTTTTAGGTGCATGTCAATCAATCTGTATTTATATCGAATTTAACTACTAATAGTTTATTCTTTTGTCATCCATTGTAGTTAAATATTTTCTGCTAATAATTGTATCTGTGCCATGTAATTCAAGAAATTTGTCCACTACTTTTGGATCAAAATCAATACCCTTTTTTGATCTTAAATATTGGTCTACTTTTACCTTTGCGAATTTTTTTCTGTAAGGGCGATTAGAGTTTAATGCGTCCCAAACATCTACCACGGCAAATATTCTCGCAGCAAGGGGGATTTGTCTTCCTTTTAGTTGGAAAGGATAACCGGTTCCTGACCATCTTTCATGATGGAACATGGGGATATCTAATATGTCTTGTGATAATTCAAGACTTGATAATAGTTCGCGAGCAATACTGGGATGGAGCTTCATGATCTGCCACTCTTCTTTCGAGAGGGGACCTTTTTTCTGAAGAATATTATTATGGATGACTAATTTGCCGATATCGTGCAGTAATGCCCCATTTTTAATTGATTCCACCTCATCGTCGGGTAAACCCAGGTTAATTGCTAGCTCTTGCGCTAAACGGGCTACACGAACGGTATGTTCCTCGGTTTCCTTATCTCGAAGGTCCAACAATTTTACCCATTGGGAAATTATTTCGTCCTTGGCAATGCTTTTGGATTGATATTCAATGGTTTCTTTTATGGCCTCGATCAATTGTTTTGATCCGGGATAAAGGTCGAATGGGTTATCACTTATTTGGGGTTTGTTGCCATTTTTGTAAAACATGAACCAATAGCCGGCTGTGTTTAGATAATCACTAATTTTAAAGACCCTAAAAGAATTGAAATTTTCTAGGTCGACATAGCCTTCTAATGAGAGCATATTATCCATGTCTAGGATTATGGGATCGTTACTTTTTTCTTGGGTTGCTAACTTCTTGGTGAACTCAATGCATAAATTTGAAAAAAACTTTTCGTCGAGTTTTCCATTTGTTTCAAATCCTGCCCGGGAGTTAATGAAATATTCCTCAGGTGTTTTTTCAAATAGAATTACACTTGCATCTATATGATGCTGTTTTAAAACTATTGAATGAATCGAATCCGAGAACAAAACTCCCGCGAGGGGAAGAGGAATCGTTTCAATTACAATGTTTTCACTGAGGATACCCATAGGCATTTCCGAAGAGGCTTAAATCACCTCTTCCTAATTAATTACTATCCAGTGATAATTTGGTGTAGTTTGAGGATGAACTGATTTAAATTCTCAGCATTGATATCCATTACTGCTTGATGTACAGTTGCGGGAAGGGGATATTCTTGCAATCTTTTTGATCTTGTGCCAGTGAGAATTTCGGCTTTGAAATCTTCATCTAATAATGATCGAGTTGCAATTGCGTTAATTTGTGTTCGAGCTGTGGTTGTGTTATAGGATAACATTATCTTCCTCCAAAGAAGAATAATAAAAATTCAGTAAGAAATTCTATAATCTAGTCGATTACGATCCAGCTCCACCAGGGATGGGACCCGCGAAAGCGAAACCGGGGAAAAGTAATAAGGTGAATAGAATTGTTAGGACCAATGCGAAGCGGAGCATTGTGAGGGCTTTGCCAGATACGAGTAAACTTGCGAGATTGTTTTTCATTTTCAAATTTCCTTTAATTAGATTGTTTTATAAAGATTATTCTAAGAACCAGCTCCACCGGGGATAGGGCCAGCGAAGGCGAAACCGGGGAAAAGCAGTAGGGTAAATAGAATTGTTAGAACTAAAGCGAAACGAAGCATGGTTAGAGCCTTTCCTGAAACGAGTAAACTTGCGAATTTGTTTTTCATTTTTATCTTCCTCCAGATATTGGTAAATCATAAACTATACGTTATGAACGCAGTTATGAACGAAATCAGGTAATTTGTATTCTATTTTTAACAATAATGAAATTAATAATTTTTTTCACAAATCATTTCCCCCCAGAAATTTATTTAATTATATATTTTTATAATATGTATCTAATTCTAAACTGGGCGATAGGCCAAGTTCAACCTGGATGTGATTTGAATAATCAATATAATGTTTTTTTGCATCCTTAATCTTTAGTTCTGCAACCATGCATTTCATCAAATTTAAGTGATAATGATCTTGGTAGGGATCAATTTCAATTAACTGATCGTATAAGATTAAACTCTCTGAGTAGTTCTTTTTTTCAAATTCTATTCTTGCAAGTTTTTCTAATATTCCTAGAAATTGATTGCGAATCTTGGTTCTTCTTTGATCTGCCCAGGGCATATCGATATCTGTAAGGTAATCGCCTTGGTAAAGTTCTAAGGCTTGTCTGAGTAAAATTCTTTCTTTTGTCTTATTTTGAGTTTCTCCTACTTGGTCAACTAGTTGTTGGAATTGGTGTAAATCTGAGAATAATTTAATGTGGGGGTTTAGTTGATAATGCTCCTCCTTAAATTCGATCATGTGTTTCCCCCCTAATGCATTGCGAACGCGCCAAAGGACGGCATGAAAGTTACTGTTAATTTTTCCGGGCGAGAAGTCGGGCCAAAAGTCAAGAGCGATCTCTTCCTTGGTGACCCTCTTCCGATCAATCAAATAATGGAACATTGCCCTTGCGCCTGCGGAATGCCATAATTGATTTTCAATTAATTTTCCGTCTAACCTCACAGCGCCTTTGCCAAATGCTAATACTTGAAGTGAGGAAACAACTTTTGTGGTTTTTTCGGGTGGTTTAAATAGTTGATCTTTGGTTAATGGTTTTTTCTTAGATCGTTTAATTAGTGATTTTAATTGAGGAGAATCCCATTCTTTGGATAATTCTTCTAGGAAATCTTTGGGCTTCCTTGCTAGGGGAACCAAGAATTCATCAAAGCCAAGAGCTGCAGAATTTTGGAAAGCTATCTTAAGTTGATTTAATGCGGTTTCTTTTTCCCCAAGTAAAAAGGAAAGGTTTGCGTAATGGAAATATGTCTCTACTAAAATTTGATCAGGTTGTGGGTCTTCCCCTAGACCTATAATTACCTTTTCAAAACAGGATTTCGCAAGATCATATTGCCCCATTGCCAAGTAAACTTTTCCAAAATTCTCCTGATGGACGGGAAGATCAAGCCCTTCTTTGTTCACCCGCGCGGTTTCTCTGATGTAAAAAAGTGCCTCATTGAAATTTTCAGAGAGGAAATTCAATTGCATTAATCCAGAAAAAATTTGGGCTTGACCCAAGGGATAACTAATGGATTCTGCTAATTTTAGGGCTTCTAAATATATTTTTTCAGCTTCCTCATATTCCGATATATCTCGAAGAATATCCGCTTGGCCATTATAAACATGGACCAAATAATTATTGATTTGGAAAGTTTCGGCAATTTCAATTGCCTGAGCGTACAGACGCCAGGCTTCTTTGAAATTTCCTAATAGAAAATGCAAATAAGCGTAATTATTTTTTACCATGGTGGTATTTGTATAATTTTTACGAATTTTTTTGCTTAACTCTAATGCTTCTCGATATGAACTCTGGGCTTCAAATATTCTTCCTGTTTCAACCCCAAAATACCCAACATCCGCTAATGTCATGATCAAATCAAAAATCTGATCATGGTTTTCGGTCAAATTCATTTCTTCACGAAATCCCTTAGCAGCATTCTCTAAAAAAGTAAAAGCATTATCCACTTCCCCCAAATAAAATGAAGCGATTCCCTTTAATCTTTCTGCTTGGAACCAATAATGTTTTGTTAGTTCGTGCTTTATTGTTAGATCCTGAACGTCATCTGCAATACTTAAGATTTTTTTGTAATCCCCAAAAGATCGATAAAGTATCCCCTTTGCATAGTATAAATTTGCAAGATTATTGTAATCTTTTAAATCTTTAATGAGGGGTTCAGCTAGATTCAGGAGCTCTTCACAGAGTGCTGGTTGACGGTTAGTAATCTTGGTTTTTCCGAGATCTAACAATAAAACGGGGGCTAAATGCCTGAGATCATTTGGATGGAGCAATTGCTGATACCAAGATTCAAGTAATTTTATTTGACCATTTAAATGAAATTGCCTTGAAGAGTTATTGATTACTTCTGCCGCAAGGTCTTGGAGACCCGCTTTAAAATAGTGAGAAATTGCATTTTCTGGTGAATCATTTTCTTTAAACCAGTCTGCAGCTCGTTGATTATATAATTTTACTTTTTCTGGTGAATTCTTTCCTAAAAAGGATTGGAGAAATTCAGAGAAAAGTTGATGGTAACGGTATGAGGCATCTGCCTTATTGTCAGAATCTGAGAGGAAGAGGTTTAATTCTTCTAATTCTCTGATCATCGATTCCGAGTTATCCACTTCAAGCAAATAGTTTGCAAATTTTGAGGTGAATTGATCTGCAATAGAGGTGGCTAGCATAAAGTCTTTTAATTCATCAGAAAGGGAACTTACGACCTCATTGGCGAGGTATTGATAGATATGTTCTCTGGCCCCCAAAATCTTTGGGATCTCAATCGTAGTGTTTTCTGTTCTAAGAGCAAGGAGGATTGCGATGATCCAACCTTCAGATTCTTCGATGATCCTTTGCGCGTGGTCGGGATGAAGGTCGATTTGATAATATTGACGGCATAGATCAATTAGTTCATTGGGAATAAAGGCAAGTTCTGAGGAACTAATGACAGATAGTTGTTCTTGGATGTAGAGGGCTGCAGTGGGGATTCCATAAACCGATCTTGACCCGATCAATATTCTTAATTGATCAGGTAAAAATTCAAGAAATGTATCCATAAAGTCGTTGATCTCGGGATCATCACTAATAATATGATAATCATCGATCACCATAATACTGTATAGGTCTATGGATTCTTCAATGATGGCGGCTAAAGAGATGGCAAGGGAACGAGGAGTGTGATCACCGGTCTGCGATAGACCTTCTTGATTGCTGCCAAAGGAGGGGATCTTTACTTGAAATGCTTGAACTAGGCTCTCATAAAAAGCTGCTAAACTCGTGTCCTGTTCTAAAATGCGATACCAGAATATCTCCGCGTCAACATCTTCAGCAAAATCAACGAGAAGTGTTGTTTTTCCATAACCAGCCGGCGCACAAATAAATGACAGTTTTCGGTGGATATTATTATGAAGAAGATCTAATAACCGAGCGCGCCGTAGTACTTTAAGATTTCGTTTTGGGATACGTATATTAATATCAGCCATAAATATCTTCACTTTATTGTACTTGAATTGTATATAAAATTAGGCGGTCAATTCGGACAATATCATTCCAAATAAATGAGATTAGAGGGAATTTTTAGGAATATAGCCCCTAAATGGGCAAAATTATGGCTAATAATTGGTTGTTTATGAATAAGCCATGGATTATTTTGGTCTTTCACCAAAATATTGATAGTAATTTACTTCAATTTTGCCGTTAAAGAGTTTTCGAACTTTGTCTGGCTCAGCTCGTTTAAAGTAGTCCCGGAATTTTTTGTCTGCGGTGAGGACGTAGACTGACCAACCCAATTTCTTTTTAAAGGTTTTATGGATAGAAATATACATTTGGTTTAACTCTTGCAGTTCGCCCATTTTCATTCCATAGGGGGGGTTGGTGATAATCATGCCATATTGTTGATCTACCCAAAGGTCTTTAATATCTTTGGTTTCAAATTGGATATCATATTCAACCCCTGCATTTTGTGCATTTTTCTGGGCTGCTTTGATTATTTCTTCATCGATGTCGTATCCAATAATGCGAAGGTCAAGATTCCGCTTGATTAAATCTCTAGCATTTTCTCTTTCTTTTGCCCAAGTTGTAGGATCAAGGATGGGCCAGGATTCTGAGACAAATTCTCTATTTAAACCAGGAGCAATATTGCGGGCGAGCATGGCAGCCTCGATCAGAATAGTGCCAGATCCACACATTGGGTCGATGAGCAATCTATCTTTGTTCCAAAAACTTAGTTGAACCAGAGCAGCAGCCATCGTTTCTTTCAGGGAAGCTTTTCCACTTAATTGGCGATAGCCTCTGCGATTTAATCCTGGGCCGGAGGTGTCGATGGATAATGTGGCGACATCTTTGAGCACTGAAACTTTGATGGTGTATTTTGGACCCGTTTTATCGAACCATTCAACATGATAGTATTCCTTTAAACGTTCGACGACTGCTTTTTCAACAATAGACTGACAGGCTCGGATACTTCCTAAAGTGGATTTGACTGAAACGCCATCTACTTTAAAATCTCCATTTTCAGTAATCCATTCCTCCCAGGGCAAAGATTTGGTTTGCTCAAAAAGTTCGTCAAAGGTGATTGCGGTGAATTCTCCCATTTTCAGCAAAACCCGATCTGCACTGCGGAGCCATAAATTGGCCTTAGGAATCTCGTCGACCGAAGCTTCAAATTCAACTTTTCCGTTGGAAGGTTTTATGTTTTGGAATCCTAGTTTCTGAAGTTCGCGTTTTACGACAGATTCGAGCCCAAAGGTGAGGGAGGCAATTAAAATAATTTTTTTCATCCAGCCAATTGTAACGTATTCTTCAAAGGAAAAATCGTTCCGAAATATCTGAGCCACAGGAAAATATTGGGAACCGTGAATTATAATTGGACTATCTAACTCTGAATTATTAGGCGAGATTACCGAATGACCTTTCTAAGAAATATATTTCATCCTGATCGATTCCATGGGAAATCAAAGGACGCCCCTTTTTTTGAAGGATGGTATTTTAAGCTCGCTAATGAAATTGAAGACAAATTTTTCGCATTTATTCCAGGTGTGTTCATGGGGGATAATGGATATGCTTTTATTCAAATCTTGAATGGAAATACTGGCGAAAGTAAATTTGTAAAGTATCCGTTATCTGATTTTAAGGCAGCAAAAGACTCTTTTGAAGTTTGGATTGGAAATAGCTATTTTTCTTTGGATGAAATCCGTCTTGGTATCAAAAATGAAGAGGTAGAAGTTGAGGGGAAACTAAATTTCTCCGGTGTAAATGGATGGCCAGTAAGCGTGATCTCCCCCGGCATAATGGGATGGTTTGCTTGGGTACCCTTTATGGAGTGCTATCATGGGGTGTTGGGATTCGATCATGAGTTAATTGGAACTTTGTCGGTAAATGGATCAGAAATTAATTTTCTGGGGGGAAGAGGCTATATTGAAAAAGACTGGGGTCGATCTTTTCCTGAAGCTTATATTTGGATGCAGACCAACCATTTTGAAGAAGGGGATGTATCACTTACGGCGTCTTTGGCATTAATCCCTTGGATTGGGTATTCTTTTCCGGGCTTCATCATTGGGTTGTGGGTGAAGGGAAAACTGTACCGATTTGCGACCTATACAGGTGCAAAAATCGAAAAATTATCCATTGAAGGGGATATCGTGGAGATAAGAATCAGGGGTAGAAAATTTACCATAGAGCTGAGAGCAGAAAGAGCAGGGGGTGGGGAGCTCAAAGGACCGACCGAAAAAGCGATGGATGTGCGAGTTTTTGAGTCGATGACCTCGGTGATCGATGTAAAATTAAGTACTTCAAGAGGGGAGATTATTTTTGAGCAAACGGGGAAACATGCAGGCTTAGAAATCGTTGGTGATCTGGAGCTACTAAGACCTAAAAAATAATGCACTTGGTGGGGTAAGGATTTTGAATAAAAGGCCTCTAGAAATTAACCAATAAAATATTTCAAAGAGGCAAAAATTTATGAAAGCAGTATGGAATGGTGTTGTACTCGCAGAAAGCAATGAAACAGTAGTGGTGGAGGGGAATTATTATTTCCCAGAAAATTCTATCAATAAAGAGTATTTCCAAGAAAGTGATAGAAACACGGTTTGTTCTTGGAAGGGTACGGCAAGTTATTATTCGATCGTTGTGGATGGAAAGGAAAATACAAATGCAGCATGGTATTACGCCAAACCATCAGATTCGGCAAATGAAATTAAGGGTCGAGTAGCCTTTTGGAAGGGGGTTGAGATACAAAATTAACAGTCTTTATAATAATTTCAATAAATATTGTTTACTTGTTTTGACTAAGGCTCAAAAGAAGTTATAATTACTAAAGAACTTGTTATTTAAATTCTTGGCTATGAAGGAGAAGTTATGAGACTTGGCACAACGGAGCTAATCATTATTTTGGTGATTGTCATTTTGTTATTTGGGGCTGGCAGAATTGGAAAGATCGCAGGGGAACTTGGCTCTGGAATAAAATCTTTTAGAGCAGGTATAAAGTCAGACGAAGAAGTTCCTGAAGAAGAGGAAAAAAAGGAATAATTATCGTCTAAATAAAATTAGAAGTGATTATAAATGAATAAATATGCTAGGAACTAGATTGTACCTAAGTTTTTGGCATTTTTTATTTAATGTTTTAGGTTGGTTATCGAGTGATTGGCTGGGGGATTTCCGATAATATTTGGTGATAAGATACTGAATGAGATCAAAAGGTATTCCTGAAATTGGAAAGTATCTTGCATGAATTATCTGTAACCCAAAATTTATTAAAATTAGCGCTTAGGCATGCTGATAAGAATAATGCCTCTCGAATTCTTTCAATGGAATTGGTGATAGGGGAGCTATCGTCTGTGATTGACGATTCGGTTTCCTTTTATTGGGATATGATCAGTGAAGGGACAATTGCGGAGGGGGCAAAATTAGTTTTTAAAAGAATACCGGCGAAGATGGAATGCCAAGATTGTGGAAAGATTTATTTATTGGTGAGTGGGGAGTTGAGCTGCCCTGCATGTGAGGGTGCAAAAATAACGCCAATTGCAGGAACCGAATTTTTATTGAATTCGATCGATGTGGAGTAGTTTTTTCCGGGTTTAAATTGGGTAGATTTAGGGTATCTTAGAAATTTCCTTCATGAAGGCAATTGCTTCTAATATTCTTATCAGTTCTAGAGGGTGGTTTTCTTTCATTTGGTTTTCTGTAAGATAGCCCGTGAAAATACTATTATTTTTTTCTTTTACCAAGACATGGTAGGTATGCCAAATTAGAACCACTAATACTGCTAAAACTGCTTCCCAGCTATGAATCGCCTTTGAAATTGGCAAGATTTCCCTTGAGAAAAATTTGGTGAAAAACACAGGGAACCCTTGAATTAAGCCGGTAATGATCATGATGATATTTACCCAGATCAATGCCCAATATTCAAGTTTTTCCTCAACAGTGAAACGATCAAATAAGGGCTTAGCGTCCTTTTTTCCAATATTGTAGAGAAAGATGCCCCAAATATCTAAAAAATCCTTTTTGGTAGGCCACATATAACCCAATTCTTGATCTATAAGCAACATGCGAATTATTTTGGCAAAATGGTAAATGGACTGGGCGATAAATATGCTGGCGGCGACATGGTGGATAAACTGTACGTTATTGATCCCGCCGAGTAACTGATTGATTATGTAATTTGCAATTTTCAAATGACTGTAACGTTGAACTAGACCAGAAAAAGATAGGGTAAAAAAACTTAAGATTAGGGTTTGGTGTTCAATACGTTGGTATTTTGGAAACCGCAAATAAATCCTTTCTCCATTGGGCAGTTTGTACATCCTTCTAGACAAGGCTTTTGCACGATTAATTTGGCGAACTGTATATTCAGTCAATTATTTCCCCTCTTGTTCATTTTTATCAATCGAATTTTTTAATTGAGACCTTTTTCTGGCATCAAAAAATATATAGATCGAGGATACGAATAATACTGTTCCGATTAGGGTCGGATAAAATTTGTTGATGAAAAATAAAATGGGATTATCTTCGATCGTGGGTACATAATGCCCCAACCAAGTCCTCGGAAAAGTAATATCAGCGTCGATATGACATTTTTGGCAGGTATGAAGGAGATTTTCAGGATAGACCTGGGAGGATGGATTGTCTGGCGCAAGTATGTTGTGAATGCCATGACAATCAAAGCATACTGCTTGATCCTTGGGGCGGTTCTTGTTGCTCAGAATGAATAGGTTGGAACTTCTGGCATGAAAATCTTTCAGATAAGTCTCAATGATCTGGGTGGAAATTCCATAAGGGGCCATTAAGGATTCATCGGAATGGCAAGTGGTGCACATGATGACGCTGGCATTTCTGAAGGTAATATCATATGGACCGCTGATATCATGGACCCCATGGCAATCTACACATGACGGCACATCTTCATTTCCTTCCCCGATCAGGGCGGCTCCGTGCACGCTTCCCGCGTAGGTCGTATAAACTGCTAAATGGCATTCGGAACAGATTTCGGAGATCATTGACCTGGGTTGATTCGGTTTGACGACGAAATGACTTTTATGGCAGTCCGTGCAAATGGGGGCAGATAAATTTCCTTGATCAAATACCATTTGATGGGTACTGTCTGCGGAGCGTTCTGCTTCACTCTGATGACAATCTTTGCAAATATTGTTTAAGTTTAATTGATAATCCCTAAGAGTTAGATAGGCTAATTTGAAGGATATGTTTGCAAGGTTAACTTCTTCATCATACTCATTATTGGGATGGCAGTCTTTACAGGTAGTGGTATCAGGGTTGGGATGGGGGTTATCCGATTGGTCTGTATGACAATCCGCACAATAAATATTTTCATCCCAGTGGATTGAATTTTTTGTATGATCGGTGGTAACGGTCAGTGAAATGGATTCTCCGTTTTCTAGGTATGCAAAAAAACTTTCTTGTGCATGGCAAAGAAGACATTCCCCCTGGTGACCTTCCGAATTAGGAAATGGGGCAGCTAGTGCAACCGGGACCATAACCGAGCTGAGGAACAAAGAAAGGATGAATGCAAGGAAACTTCCCTGTATTCTAGATTTCATAGATGATAGATTCTCCGCAGGATCATTCAAATTTTAAAAAAGTATATATTCCATACTAATATAGATAGATGAGAAATTAATAGTTGCATATATCACGAATTGAGAGGGACAAACGCACTACTCAACAGTTAATGGTAATTCTTCAAAGAGGATCCTCTTGAAGAAAAATAAACTTGATTTATTATCCAATGATGAGGTATTCTTAACCAAGCAATTTTGGGAAAAATACTAGAATAATATTAAAAATAAGTTCGTTCATTGAAGAAGAGGAGAATGATGTCGGAAAAAATTGGATTTATTGGATTGGGGATCATGGGCCATGGCATGGCTCATAATTTATTGAAGAAAGGACATGACCTTACTGTTTGGAATCGGACTGAAAGCAAGGTGGATGAATTTGTAGCAGCGGGGGCTAAAAAGGCTCAGACTTGCAAGGAAGTTGCTGAAAATTGCGATATTATCATGATCTGTGTCAGCGACAGCCCAGATGTAAAGGAAGTTGTTTATGGTGAAGTGGGGGTGTTGGCGGGGTTAACTGAAGGAAAATTAGTGATCGACCACAGCACGATCAGCCCACATACTACTTTAGAACTTGCCAAGTCGGTAAATGAGAAAGGAGCCTTTTGGCTGGATGCGCCGATCAGCGGTGGAAATGAGGGGGCGGCAAATGGGACCCTGAGCATCATGATTGGGGGAGAGAAAGAACAGTTCAATCGGGCCCTTCCATATCTGGAAGCAATGGGAAAGGGAATTACTTTGGTTGGGGATCAGGGGGCAGGACAATTGGTTAAATTGGTCAATCAGATCTTGGTGGTCGTGACGGGCCTTGCAGTTAGCGAAGCAATGGTATTTGCTCAAGCGGGGGGCTTAGACCTGGAAAAAACTTTGAAGGCAGTTGAGGGTGGGGCGGCGGCCAGTTGGATGCTCTCAGCTAGAGGACCGCAAATGATTGAAAGAGATTGGCGACCAGGATTTACGATTGATTTGCAACAAAAGGACTTGAGATTGGTATTGGAAGCTGCGGATCAACTGGGGGTTCCTCTGATCGCTACAAGCATGGTTTTCAATATGTACCGAACTTTGCAGCAACAAGGACTCGGTGGGGAAGGCAACCACGCTTTAGTAAAATCCCTTGAGAATATGTCCAAAATTACACTTGGCGAAGATCATAAATAAAGCTATTAAGGATAGTTTAAAATAATGCAAAACCCTTTCATTGATGAATTTTTTATTGTAATAGATGTAGAAAGTGCAGGACCTAATCCGGGAAATTACGCGCTTTCTTCAATTGGGGCTTGTACGTTGAACCAGACTAGAGAAACGTTTTATATTGAGTTGATTCCCGATTCAGAATTATTTACGGATGAGGCATTGAGAATTAGTAATTTTTCAATGGAATATTTGAAGGAAAATGGTATTGACTCCAAAGAGGCGATGCAAAAATTTTCTGATTGGGTTAGCGGCATATGTCCTGAAAATGCTTCCCCAGTTTTCGTTGCATTTAATGCACCCTATGATTGGATGTTCGTGAATGAATATTTCCATCGATATAAAATTGCAAACCCTTTTGGTTATAAGGCTTTGGATATTAAGGCTTTTTATATGGGCAAGCATGGTGTCTCCTGGAAGGATACATCTTTTAAAAATGTAGCGGAACGCTATTTAGATAGTAAAAGTATTGAGCACCATGCACTTCAGGACGCGATCGACACGGCGGATATGTTTCAAAGGATGCTAGAAGATAACTAGAGAATTTGGAGGTTTGTTATGAGTGAGTCCGAAGAAATCAAAAATATTTTGGAGTCGGCGAAACGATTGGGGGTTGAGCTTGATGAAGCGGATGCCCTGCAATGGCTCACGGCGATGAGCGCGACACAAGAAGGTCAAATTGTAATGGATGTGGATACGGGTGTGTTTGGTCATAAAGTGTCCATTCTTGATTTTAGCGATGCAGATTTGGAGCATTTTCGGAAGATTGGCAAGATCGTGGAATTTTACGATATTCCTGGGAAGGTGGAAACCGCATTGGCATTGTCTGGGTCTGCTGCTCAATCTAAGATACAAACTTATCCTGGGGATGCAGATTTCTTTGAACGGGTAAATATCATTGCAGATAGTTGGGAAGATGCCTGCAAGGCTTTGGGGGATCTGATGCAGGATAAGATAAAAACCCATAGAAAAGCTTCAAATTATGAAATGATCGAGTTGAAAATGGGGTCCTATTCTTCTGATGTTAGACGAAATGGAGAGGTTAAATCAACGGGGTCCCCGATTTCATGGACTCCAGATGAAGCATTGGCAGGAAAATTTTCCATCGAAACAATGGATGGTAAACCCGGCGAAATCAAATGGGATGAAGAAGTATTAGATCCGGGTTGGTGCAAACTGGATTGGGTGGTTGCGTATCCAGTTCGGAAACAATTGGTGAATGCCAGCAATATGTTGGATGTGACCTGGGAAGCACCGGATGGTTCGATTACCCCATTGGATGGTTATCTAGATTCCTTCTTCCAGGAAGTTTATCTTGATGCAGAATCTGTGCCAATCTTTAGCAAATTGGTGAAACATGTTTCGGGAAATGCTTTGGATGATTATGTGGCTCAATTGGAAGGGGAAGTTAAGAAATATGTCACAAAGCATCCTAATTATGGGAAAGCGGCGAAACGAATGTATAATGTTTTTCGTTTGACTGGGCGTTATGTTGAGGCAGCGTTTTTGCGGGAATTATTTGATGAACCCACAACCATGCTCTACCAAGTTTGGGCATTGATCCGAACAGTTGAGGAGAGTTTTAAACTCGGTTCTGAAATGGATATGGATATTATCCTTGGTCAGACAGATGAATTGATCCTGGCAGTATCTGGGGTTTTGGAAGGGGAAATGGAAACGGAGATCATCCGGCAGTTGTTGAGATTTAAAGATTATTTGGTGCAGGATTCAGAAAAAGGATTACTATCACCGCAGGCTGATGCTGCCAGAGAAGAATTGATCAATATTGTGAATAACTTCTTCTACGAAAAACTAGCGGGTATTCCAACGATTAAAACGTATATGGATTCTTTCCAAGAAGGGTAAAAAAGTTGGACATAATAAAAGCCAGTTGGTATTTACCGACTGGCTTTTTAATTTAAATTTTTTCGGTTATGGATTTATAACTTTATTCTTCAGAAATCAATATTTGTAATCGAAGTTTACCGAGCATAAAAATATTGCCATGATGGAGCAGATATGGTTTGTTGGATTCGATTCGTCTTCCGCCCTGAAACGTGCCATTGGAAGAATTGTTATCGATAAGGGAAACCTGATTATCTTTAATGTCTAGGAAGGCATGAAGACGGGAGATTCCCCATTCGTAGGCCTTAAAAGGAGTCAGGTCAATATCAGGAAGCATGGGCGAATTTTCGTAATTTCTCCCGAGGGTGTATTGACGATCGTTATCTAATTCTAAGACTTGACCCGTGTCTAAAAAGAATAGGGCGATCTTCTTTTTTTCATCCACATCAAATTCATTAGGAATGCTAGAGTTTGAAAATCGGCTGCTGAAGGCAAGCATATTTGATAAATGGGCGGTAGGGAGAATGGAGGTTTTTACTTTTTCTTTGTAGGCTGAGATATCGGTGATGAACTCATCCACAGATTGATATTGTTTTGAGGAGTCTTGTTTTAGGGCAATTTTTAAACTATTTTCAATTTCTTGAGGAAGTTCAGGTACATATTTGGTTAAGGAATCCAATTCAATTGTTTCGATGTTCTTATAAATCCAATTTGGAGTGACTTCTTCTTTTGTGTAGGGCAAATGACTAGTAATCGTTTTATAGAATAATACTGCTAAGGAGAATATATCTTCGTCAATCTCTAATTTAAGGTATGAGTAATCGTCAGTAACAAGGGGACCAGTTTCTTTTATTTTATCGAGGACTACCTTACTGAAGAATGTCTTGAAACAAAAATCAGTGAGGACAATATCTCCATCTTCTACGAGAAGTACATTATTCGCATGAATGTCCCCATGGGCGACACCTACATTATGTGCATAGGAAAGAGCATTACCAACTGTGTTGAATATATATAATCCTACAGTCAAGGGAACACGTACCATTCTAAGTTTTGCTGTTTGAATGAGGTCAATTAAACTTAGACTAGCGGCATATTTAGTTACCAAATATGGGAATCCATGTTCAACTCCATAATCTATAACGGGGTTGATATTCTTGTGTTCTAATTCTCGAAGAATGCCAGATTGCAACATAAATTGGTCGACAAAGTTTGATTCGTTTGAGTATTGATTCGGAAACAAATAGACTGAAAGAAGTTGTGAGCCACCGATTTTCCTTACACTATATATATGGGCAATATTTGTCCGCCCTAAATAGGTATCTAACCGATAATTGGCAACAAGTTTCCCTGAGAGCTGGTCAATACCAGGCACATTTTGAAGAAATTCTTCATGTGTCGATTGAATTTTATTGTGAGCCATAATATTTCCTCCTATAAAGGTATCCAAAAATCAGAGAAATATCAAGTCCAATATTTTTGATTCTTCAGAATTAAATTGCGAGTATCCAGCGCAATCCTAAATAAATACCCATCCCTAAGACGATCGTGAGCAACAGATTTTTAGATTTCCAGGCAATTAATGCGGCTAATACCCCAGCAATTAATTGGGGATTTTGGAATGAAATATCCAATTTATCTTTATCAAATAAAAGTTGAGGGATGATAATGGCGGTTAAAACTGTGGGGGGCACAAATTTTAGGCCGGAAAGATATTTTTCTGGAAGATTCATTTTGCTCAGAAATGCAAGCACGGGATATCTGATAATAAATGTGACCAGAGCCATGCCAAAGATTAAGAGAAACTCATTCATTGGTTTCATCCTCCTGAGCGGAGGGCCAAATGGATTGGCCTATAACCCCGGCGGTGATCCCAATAATGGCTGCCAAGAATAAGCCCATCTGGTAGGGGAGATTATTGAATAATACGGAAGAAACCGCTGCAGAAACTACAGCCAAGATTATTGATTTGGATTTGATCATTGGGATGAGCATGCCGATAAAGGTGACGATCATTGCGAAATCTAGGCCCCAACTTGCGGGATCTTTGATGGATTGTCCTGCTTTTATGCCAACAAAAGTGAATGCGGCCCAATTGATGTACATGAAAATGGCTGCCCCAAAAAAAAACCAATGTTTATGTGGGGAGGTATCTTTTTCTTGGTAGCGTTGAATGGTTACTACAAATGCTTCATCGGTAAGCCAAAAACCCAGCGGTATTAACCATTTTTGGGGTAAGTTCTTTACATAGGGGGCAAGGGTGGCAGAGTAAAGCACATGACGGAGGTTAACAATGAAGGTTGTGGCAATGATGAGAAATATGCCAGTGCCGCTAGCAATTAATCCTGCAGCTATGAATTGGGAAGCACCGGCAAAGACAAAGAGAGACATTGACATCGTTCCTGCTGGACTTAGCCCACTGGTGACCGCCAATGCGCCGAAAATAATCCCAAAAGGGATCGCCCCAACCTCAAGGGGGAAAATCGCTTTTGCCCCATTAAAAAATTCCACCCATCTGGTGAGGGGTTGCTTGGTATTTTTCTCGCTCATGATTGGTTTGTTGAATCCTCATCTTTAGAGTGATCGGTTGTTTTGGAAGTGAACATGCTGCCGAAGATGACCGCAATGAAGATCGCGAAAGCGGCGATAACCGCCCATCGAATTGCGCTATTTGGATTGGCATCATCTTCAGAATTACCAGAATTGCTTTCAACCTCTTCAGAAGAAGATTCCTCGGTGGAGGTTGCAAGGGGGGTGTTGGTAACTTTTGAAGTTGGTGTGACGCTGGGAGATGGTGTAATCGTTGAGGTGGGGGTATGCTGTGGGGTGGGGGTTTCTGGAGCAGGCGTATGTGAGGGGACGATGACGATTTCATCCCCGGTATGCACAAATGTGAATCTGGTGAGGCCATTTTGTTCCAAGAGTAGATCGAGATCTACTTCATAGACCACCGCAAGGGTCCATGGTACTTGCCCGGTTTTCAGGACATGAATGACAGAACCATCTTCTCTGGGGGTGGCTTTGACGACAGGTACGGCATAAATTATGGATGGGGCGGGAGGAGAGTCATCACCATCTGACCCGGTGCTGCTGGAGGAACCAGAGGGGCCTGCGCCTGTGGAATAGCCAAATTCAACGGTGTAATAATTCCAGTTGCCGTCACTTGATACGCCAGCTCCCAGTTCATTAAATGCGGGTGCAAGCATCATCTCATTATGGATGGGAGAATCTTTCCACCAGTCTATGGCATTGCTGGGCGTTGTATTCGTGCCCCCATAAATTATTTCTGCAAAATAGGTCACACTGCCCCCGGCATAACCCGCAGAAATTGCCCGCCCTTTAGGAGTGGAGCCTCCGGGACCGGTGTGGGTGACGGTGTTTATGGCGGCCTGATATTCCGCATGCCCCTGAGCGAGAATGGTCAGAGTGGTGTTGGTTTGCAAGGATAATAAGCCATTCTGATTTCTATAATTATTGATCGAGGCAATTATTTCAGAAGGGGAAAGGGGGGGGAAGGCTGATCTGCTGGCTTTGACCTCAGCGGAGGTCGAAACCGGAACAGCTAGGAGAGTTATTAAAGTAACTACCAAAATGGCGAATTGCCAGAGATTTGAACGAATTAACTTCACAGTTTCGAATGATACCACATGGGATATGTTGAAGAAATGAATAAATTATAGAGAAAATATGGGTAGGAAGGCAAGCTTTAATTAAGATTTTGTCCTAGTAAGTCTATTCGCTTCCGATTAGAATACAAACCTATTTCAAATTTACCCAGGGTTCTTCATAAAGATTAATCAGGAAAATAAGGCAACTGGGTACAAAAATAGTGAATATGAGGAAAATATGACAGTCTTAGTAACAGGTGGTGCGGGATATATTGGCAGCCACACATGCGTGGAGTTGTTGAATCAGGGGAAAAAAGTGGTGGTGGTTGATAACCTTTCAAACAGCAGTGAAAAATCCTTAGATCGGGTGAGGGAGATCACCGGGAAAGAGCTGGATTTTTACCAAGTTGATCTCTTAGACAAAGAGAACCTTACAGAAATTTTTAAAAAACATGAGATCGAGTCGGTGATCCATTTTGCGGGGTTGAAAGCAGTGGGAGAATCAGTTGAGAAGCCGGGACTTTATTATCATAATAATGTGACAGGTTCCATTGTTCTTTTTGAGGTGATGGCAGAATTTGGGGTAAAAAATATTGTGTTCAGCTCTTCGGCCACAGTATATGGAGATCCGGCAAGTTTACCAATTACTGAAGAATTTCCCTTATCACAAACCAACCCGTATGGGACCGCAAAATATTTTATTGAGATCATATTGAAGGATTTACAAACCGCAGATGAGGATCTTAATGTGGCGATATTGCGATATTTCAATCCGGTTGGCGCGCATAAAAGTGGAAAGATCGGGGAAGACCCCATCGGTACTCCTAATAATTTAATGCCTTTTATCTCCCAAGTGGCAGTAAAAAAACGACCGGAGGTCATGGTTTTTGGGGATGATTATGATACACCAGATGGTACAGGGGTCAGAGATTATATTCATGTGGTGGATCTTGCAAAGGGACATATAAAAACTCTTGATCACCTGGAATCTAACCCTGGGTTTGTAGTTTATAACCTGGGCAAGGGGAAGGGGTATAGTGTTTTAGAATTAATCAAAGCCTTTGAAAAGGCTTCCGGGGTGGAGATTCCGTATAAGGTGGTGGGACGTCGGGATGGGGATATTGCATCGAGTTGGGCGGACCCTGCTAAGGCAGAGAGTGAGCTAGGGTGGACGGCTGAAATGGGTTTGGAAGAGATGTGTGAGGATACTTGGCGGTGGCAATCAGAAAACCCAAAAGGTTTTAACTAATATAGAAAAAGAGCCCGTATCAACGGGCTCTTTTTTTATGTGTGTAGGATAGCTTCTAATTTTTCTTTTGCTTTTTCAATATCTATCGTTTCGCTAATTGACCATTCTTGGATCATGCGACCGGTCATTTTTGTCAAAGTATTTTCTTCGTAGGAATTTAAACCATTTTCAATTCTTCGCGCATTCAAATCCCTGATTAATCTAGCACTCACTTCAATATTGCTATTCCCGATCATTTCGGAAATTTGTCGTTTCCGTTGGGTATGGTCGGTTTCTAGGGGGGCGGGGGTAGACTTTAATTCAGTAATTGCTTTCTTAAGTTTATATTTTGAAGAAATGGGGCGAATTCGATCATTGTCAATATTATCGGTAGGAACGAAAAAGGTACTATTCTTTGTCTCAATAATGAAGAATTTCGATTTTACGTCCGCAATGTCTCTTTTCTCTATCCCTTTGATCTGTCCAACACCGTAATAGGTATGGACAACCCAATCGCCCCGTTTAAGGGGGGCTGATTTTTTAGCCACTATTGGCTCCTTTGAGGTGGTCAATAAATAATCAAAAATATTATCGTATTCCAAAAATTGGGACGAAAATAATCGATTTTGCTTAGGATTTGTAATAATTTCGGTGGAATTAGAACAAGTATTCCTAAAAATGTAAAAAAAAGCTCTATAAGTAGTATAACATGGCAGGGAAAATCCCCTTTAATATATCGCCAAGCAATTTATTTTTAGGTAATTTTAGACAAATTATCGAGGAAAAGTGGGGAAATATTATGATTTGGTCAGCTCAAATCTATAAATGGGGCGGTTAATTCTTTCCCAAGCAAGCTGAAATCTCGATTTTACATCTGATTGATAGTGATCTAAAAATCTTTCTGTGTGGGTTTTGGTAAATCGATGGTCATTTTCAGCTATTTCCAGCATATCGAAGAAAAATTCTTTCTGGTCGGTAACTACGCTAATCAAACCTGTTGAAATTATTGCGGTATTCATTTTGTTTAGGAAATTTTGATCAAATATCCTATGTTTTATATGTTTGGAGCCATAATTGGGATCTGGAAAATGTAAAATTAACGTTTTTATGGAATTATCAGGGATAAGCGGATAGGTCAATTTGAAATCCCCATGAATGAAACGAATATTTTCTAGTCGATTCTTTCTTGCGAGATCGATGGCAAAATAGACCGATCGGGTGGATGTTTCAATGCCGACATAATTTTCTTTGGGGTGTGATTTTGCAAGACCGGTGATATATTCACCGGTGCCACAGCCAATTTCCAAATTTATGGGGGAAGGAGAATTGAATAATCCTTCTCCACTCAGCTGAGGGAAAACATCGGGGTTGAAGTGAAGATCTTTTGAATTCCAGCGATAAAAATATCTTTCTTTTACAGCTGGGGTGGGCTCGATAAATTTTATTCGCCCAATTCGGCGGCCATGTGACATAAATAAATTCCTGAGGAGCTAAGGTTTTTCAAACCTTAGGAAATAAAAATTTGAATTTTCGATACTACCACTTTCAATAGATCGCATGCTGTGGGGGACTAAGCGGGGCATAGCATCTACTGTTCTCTGGGGTTGATCGGCATATTTTGCATGCGCTGGCATTTTCTTTAGCATACGCATGGCACCGCTGATCTCGTCTAAAATGTGGATGGTTGTACCAGATTTAGCGGTGCGAGCCATCTCGCTTACTCCTTTGAAGGGATCCTCGTAGAATTGTAATCCACCCATTTGGAAAACGTGGTCAAAGGTTTCATCTCGGAAAGGGAGAAAGGCTCCGTCTCCCTGGAAAAGCTCAAGGGTACGACTCTGCTTATCCCCATTCTTTTGGGCAATTTTAAGCATTTGGATCGAGAGGTCGTGTCCAAAAAAATCTATGTCTTGGGGGAGGTATGCTAAATTGGTCCCAGTGCCAATGGCGGTTTCAAGAACTCTGTCACCAGAGTTAATCTTTAGCGATCTAATGTAATTTTCTCTAACTGTATTTTCTGAATTTATTTTAAGTTTTTCCCCCCAGGAAACAACAGCATCATATGCAAAGGCTGAACGGTCGTGGAGCCAGCGATTCCTATTGTTTTTCTTGGAATGGTTACTGGCATCGTAAATCAGAGGGATACCATTGATGATGGGGAATTTTTTTCCGGTCATTACACCAACTAAAAATCCTTTTTCAATTTTAAAGGGTTCACCCACATATGGATTGCATAAAAGTGGTAGGTTTTCGATTCGCATGAATTGATTATAATTGGAAACAAGGGCCCCAGCAGGTACTTTGCTAAAAGGAAGATCGACATGGAAATTAAGGATAAAACTATCTTGATCACAGGGGCATCGGATGGGATAGGAAAAGAGACCGCTCTTCGTATTGCGGCACATGGCACAAAAATCATTTTGGTTGGAAGAAACGAGGAAAAAACCAAGGGGGTTGTGAATGAGATTGTTAAGACTACCAATAATGAGAAAGTTGATTATTTTATTGCAGATTTGAGCGATCAAAACCAGGTGCGGGTGTTGGCGGAGAAAATCAAGGAAAAATATTCTCGTTTAGAGATCTTGTTTAATAATGCAGGGGCGACTTTTCGATCTTGGAAACTCACATCAGATGATATTGAAAGAACCTTTGCACTGAATCATTTATCGTATTTTTTAATGACTTACTTATTGATGGATCTGATAAAGGAAAGTGGTCCTGCAAGAATTATTAATACATCGTCGAGCGGGCATAGAACTGGGGTGATCCATTTTGATAATTTGAATTTGGAAAAAGAGTACAGCTTGATGAAGGCTTATCGGCAATCTAAGTTAGGGAATGTGATGTTTACCTATGAGCTGGCGCGTAAGATGGCGGGAACAGAGGTGACTGTCAATGCACTGCATCCTGGATTGGTCAAGACAAATATTGGTATCCCAGAATGGGGACTGATAGGAAAACTTCTAAAACCTGTCATTTTTAGAAATGCAATATCTGTTGAAGAGGGCTCAAAAACGTCGATCTATTTAATAGAATCTGATGAGGTTGAGAAAGTAAGTGGAAAATATTTCTATAAGAGTAAGGAAATGAACACTAATGAGGCGTCCTATATTGTTGAGGATCAAAAACGATTGTGGGAAGTAAGCGAGGGATTAACTGGGGTACATTGGGAATAGTAAAAATGGGGGGCTGGATATTTTTTCTTTCCTAAAATCCGTATCTTTCTGCAACAGGTTCAATATTTGAATTATTTTGGATGCGGTCAACCTGACCACTTGTGGGTTCCGCTCAACAAAACCAATTTTCGGTCATTTTGGGCGGTGAGGGAATGTTTTGTAGAGGTTTGTTCCAAATTGGTAATTGTTTCCCCGCTATTTTATAGGTTTCGGTTTCAATCATTTTGAATACTTTGTAGGGATTTTCTTGTTGATTTTCTGCGGCGATAGAGGAAATGATCTGATGCAGCTCATCCATTTTTGGATCGGCATGCGTCCATCGATAGGTGAAGTTCTCTTGATCTAATTTTCCACACCAATTCTCAACATCTGGGTGATTTAAAAGGGCACTTCCGGGGGGGACTAACATGCGGACAGCAAATTGGACTGCTGGGATAAATGGGATTAGCTCTTGTTCTTTGACCCAGGCAAGAAATTCAATATAGTCAGCTAAACTGGTCCAAGGGGTAAATGGCATCCATGTAGGTTGTGGAGATATGCCAAGATTTTGAAGAAGTTGAAGCGCTTCTTTGATTTGAGGCAGGGTGTGACCCTTGTCTAGGCGAGTTAATATTTTCTCGCTGGTTGCTTCGCAGGCCGTGATGATAAAACTACAGCCCATTGTTGAAAATTCTTTAATTATTTCTTTCTGTTCAAGAATATGTTCTACTTTTGTGGTGAAACTAAAGGTGATCTCGGGATATTCTGCATGCATTTCTCGAATGATCTTTAAGGCATGGTTGGGGCCATTCAGAAAATCGGGATCACCGAAACTGATATGCTTGGCTCCTTCAGCTACTTGCTGTCGAATATCTGCCAGAACAATCTCTTTGGGGATAATAAAAAAGCGACCTTGATAAACAGGGACAATGGGACAATGGTTGCAGGTATGTAAACAACCTCGGCTGGTTTCCACGTAGGCCACAAGCTCATGATTGCCATTACTATTGTAGTGGGCATATTTATCTAAGGAGGGGAGATTTGTTCTTTCGGGGATTTGAAATTCGATTCGCTCAATGTGGGGAATATTTCTTGTAGTTTTCGTACTCACGCCAACTATGGCATTAATGTCTTGGGCGTCATTCACCGCTTTGATTAAGCCAACCAAAGGTGCTTCATATTCTCCTGCAATCACAGAATCGGCCAAAATCTCTAATAAGTAATCAGCATTGAGCCAGGCATAATGACCGAAAAAACAGATATGCGCATTTGGATTAACTTGGCGAACTAGATTTGCTGCCTCTACACCTAGTCTTAAAGCGGTGTGCATGGGTACGGCAATGCCGACAAACTGAGCTTCTTTTGCTCGTTCGGTAGGAAAATCGTCGATTGATAGGTCATAGGCATGTGAATTTAAACCTGCAGCGGATAATGCTGCAAGGGGCCAGGCAAGGCTTAGTGGCTGATGCCCTAATTCGTAGCATGCTAATAATAGGTTTTTTTTTGTCATTTAGGTTTTAACTGAAGGACTTGAAACTAAGATTCAATAATCTGGAATCAGAAAAAAGCTTATTTACTTGCTGGGGCAGGGGCGCCTTTACCGCCACCACTACCACCGCCACCACCTTTATCGCTGGGGGCAGGGGCACCTTTTCCGTCGGGACCAGGGGCAGATCCTCGTTGATCTTCGGGAATCCAATCATCAGGGAGTTGGGCACCCTCTCCAAATAAAAATTCTTCCATTTGTTGAGTTAGAAAATTATGGGCCTCAGGGTCGGCCATATTTAAACCGTAATGATTAATCGCAATTGTTTGTTGGTCGAGCCATAATTGCCAGGCTTGTGCAGACACTGTTTCGTATATGCGTTTGCCTAATTCATCGTTTCTTGGAGGGCGATTTAGTCCAGGTAATTCCTTGCCAATTTTGACACATTGAACCATTCGTTGTTCAGCCATTAAGTGAGTTCCTCAATTTATTTTTTATTTTACTTAATCCTTTTCAGAATTCAGGTATTATAGAGCGGAGTGAACAGGCATGTCAATGGTCAATATAAATGAGAGGAAAATTGTATATTTAGGAATGAATGGATCGTTTTCCGTGATTCCATTTAAAAGGTTAATTGAAGCCGGGGCGAATATCCGGGCGGTGATCATGCCCCGAGAAAACGCAGATGATTTTGGTCCTTCTTGGCTCCCAAACGCAAAACCTTTCTTTTCTGAGCTGCCGATGTTGGAAAAACCAAAAGAGCGTAATCTTCATCTATTGGCTTCTGAAAATCAAATTCCGGTACTCTCGGTGGGCAGTCTAAAAGACGAAGAAACTTTTCTGGAATTTAAAAATTTGTCCCCCGATATTGTTTTTACTGTTTGCTTTCCAAGAAAAATTCCAAAAAAATGGCTCGAAATTTCAAATCTTGGATTCTTAAATTTGCATCCTTCGTTATTACCAAAATATCGCGGACCAGCACCCTTATTTTGGCAATTTCGGGCGGGGGAAGAAAATATGGGGGTCACACTTCATTTTATGGATGAAGAAATGGATACAGGATATATCATTGCTCAGAAAAAAGTCAATTTCGCAAATGGTGTGACCGCGGCTGAAGCGGATGAGATTACTGCGACTGTTGGTGGAGCAATGATGGTGGAAATGTTGTCAAAAGAGGAATTTCCGAGGGTTCCGCAAAATGATGAGGAAGCCACCGGGCAAAAATTGCCAGATGAAGATGCGAAAATAATCTCAACGAAATGGGATGTGAAGCGGGCGTATGATTTTCTGAAGGGTGCAGATGAATGGGCGCCCTTTTGGCTGGATTTGGGAGGGGGTGAAAAGATTAAAATTAATCAGGCATTTGATATTCAAATTGATCAAATTCAATCCGAATTAATCATTGAAGAAGGGGGTATTTATTCTGTCCAAATGCAAGGCGGAATTATTCGCTTTCGGTAGGGATTTCTTGGTCCCTTCGTTTGTCGATGAGGTAAAGGACAAGAGCAACTGCGACGATTGCAAAAATAGAAAGGCAAATAAATCCGATTAGAACCAGGGGGTTATGGGCGAGATAGGATACCAGAACAAATAATATTGATATCACGGCTGCTATGGGGAAGGTGATGGCGATGAGGAGCCAAACACCCGCTTTTTCTAATGCGGGCAATATTGCAACGATAATAGTTATTGGGTTGAGAAGTAAGAACATTCCACACCAGAGCAGGGTGAAACCAGCAAACCTGATCCCCCAAAGAGCAGCGGAATATTCATCATCCATTTGCAGGATGGCATTTTCTCGGTCGACAAAGAAAACCCGAAATAAACTTTCGTCTCCCTCAAATACGTAAGGAAGAAGTTGATCTTGTTTGATCTCCCCAAAGGTGGTGGTGAAATTATTTTGAGGCACCGCTGTGAAACTAATTCGGAGATCCCCAATGTCCGGAGAGTCCAGATTTGATTCACCAAAGTAAATGTACTCATTGGTGAGACTTACAAAATTAACTCGCAGAACTTCATTATTAATCGGTTCTTGATTGAGATTCAGGGATTGTGGATCGGGAAACTCAATTTGGTTAGGATCAATTTCATAATTGCCAATGAAGGCAGTAGGTACTGTAAATGTTAAGTTTTCATAACCCATGGCAGGGTTGTCATAACCAGATTGTACAAAGGTACTCGAATTATCAGGGGAGGTCGTCCATTCTTCTGAGTATTCATAATAGGTTTCGTCATCTTCATTTACTTCTTTTTCGGTCCAGGCGTACATTTCAACCTGGCGGTTGAGTTGAATATAATCGGTATTTTCGATGAAGACTGGGTCAGAGAGAGAATCTGGGGAGTGGAGGGGCCCTTCGAGGGCAATTAATTCACTAGATATTGCATTATTTGATTCCAGCGCATTTATCGTGATGCTGTCCTGGGCGATATCTCCAAAATTAATGCGACCCTCATTATTCCAAAGGAGGAAGAACGCCCCAGCAAACATTCCTAGGCCGAAAAGTGCACCGATTAATTTTCCTGAAAAAGATTGTTTTTGTTTGTTTCTTGATCTAAACATGTACATTCCCTCTTTCTTTTATATAGTTTCCTGTTTCAAAAATATTGAGCGCTCGCATTAATTCTTTTGTTTTGAGAATGATCGTCGTTCCCCTTCGCCCTGAGCCAATCGAAACGATGGATTGTTTCGAGACGGAATCATCCAAGAGAATGGGATATCTTGGGGGATGCGGAAGGGGGAAACAGCGCCAATCTCACAGCCAGTAATGTCGAGGACTTCTTCTGGTTTCGCCATGGATAACCTAGATTGATTAAAATGATTTCGGAGGGTTTTCCAATTAACTTGCGAAGGTCCGGCGATGAGGACCATGGCGTATTTATTCTCGGAAAGTCTAAATAAAATACTTCGAATGATCTGGTCTAGAGATTGATCACGTTCTTCCGCAGCTTGCTCGATAGAATGGACGGGTCCGGGATGCACAAACTCAGTAAAGTCTATTTCAATTTTTTGTAGAATTGTAGCAACAGGACTTGGGGTCATTAATTAATTATACAATAATTGACTTCATAATGGATAAATCTTATATTAATAATGGGAATAAATTAGCGGTGGAGTTGATCTTTTATTGCCTGAATATGAGCGGGAGAGGTGCCACAACAACCACCGATCAGGCGCACCTTGTTTTGATGCCAACTCTCCGCTAATTGTCCATATTCAGGGGGGGACACATCGTCCGTATTTTCCCATCCCTCAATCTCATTGGTATGCCCAATGTTACCGTAGCCACTTAAGGGGATTTCGGTAAAAGTAGAGAGCTCTTTCAGAGCTTCGGTGATCATGGTGGTGGGGGTGCAGTTTACGCCAATAAAATTGGGATTATAGGGTTTTAGGACCCTAACCGCATCCTCTAAACTTTCACCGGAGAATATTTTTCCATCGGTTCGCAAGACAAAACTTACGCCAAAGGGGAGGTTAGTTGCCTTGGCGGCGATCACAGCTGCTTCTGCTTCTCGGATCGTGTTCATGGTCTCGATCAATAATAAATCGGCACCGGCTACTGCCAAGTGATCGACCATTTCTTTGTGTTCCTTCAAGCAATCTTCCTGGGGAGGGACGAGCTCGGGGGAATAACAATCTTCGAGTGGGGCGATGGAGCCAGCGACCCAGGCGGGATGCCCCCCTTCGTCCATAAATATTTTTGAAACCTGTTTTGCAATGTCGACTGCTTTAAAGGTGATTTCTTTTGCTTGATCTCCCATTCCGGCAATGTCCAAATTCCGCCGATGGGTGCGAAAAGTATTTGCGGTGAGGACTTCAGCACCAGCTTTGAGATAATCATAATGAACCTGGGCTAATGTTTTGGGGGAATCGATCAATGCCCAAGCACTCCATAGAGGCAAGCCAGTTTGTACGCCGCGACGGTTGAGTTCGGTGCCAGTGGCACCGTCGAGGAGGATCGGGCGGGGATCTTCAAACCTTTTCAAAAAAGTAGAATCGGTCATGAACTCTGTCTATCCTAATTCAGAAAGTTGAATTTCTATTTTTGCAGCGGTTTCTTTGAAAGCTTTTAATTTTTCATGTTCTTTTTCAACCACTTGTGGAGGAGCTTTCTCGGCAAATGGGCTATTTAATAATTTTTCTAGGCGATCAATCTGACTCAACACTTCTTTTAATTCTTTTTCTAATCTCTGTTTTTCTTCTACTTGGTCTACTAAACCAGCCAATGGTAAAAAGATATTGATTGAACCGACCACGAGGGCGATGGAGCTTTCTGGTTTCTCGTTAATTGAGTCGATTACCTGTAATTCATTTTTATCTAGATGCGCCAATGCAGATATTGCATAGGCTTGATTTTTTATTAGTTTGGTTTGTTCTCCAGCTACAATAATGGCAGGGATTTTTCGGCCAGCTTTCACTTGTTTTTCGGATCGCAAATTTCTTATTGATCTAACTATTTCCATTACCAATTCAAACTCATTGATCTTATCTTCTTCCCATCCCTCTTTTTCAAATGGTTCTGGCCATTTTGCGATAATTAGGGCTTCTTCCCAGCCTTGTGAGGGGGCGAGGTCGGGACTGTGATCGATTGATGCTTGCTTTAGGTACCCCCAAAGTTCTTCGGTGATGAAGGGGGTAAATGGGTGGAGGAGTCTTAATAAGGTATCTAAAATGCGGACCAATGCATTTGCTGTCATCTTTGCACGGGGACCGCCTTCAGAAATTTGCAGCTTGGCAATTTCTAGATACCAGTCAGCAAATTCGCTCCAGAAAAATTCATAGATCTGGCGACCTGCTTCTCCATATTGATGGGTTGCAAAGAGGCGATCGACATTATGGGTGAGGTCTTTGAGTTTTGCCCATGCCCAAGAATCGGCCAAAGTCCATTCGATGCCTTTTAAATCGGCATCTGCGGGGGCTTGCTTGAGGAGGCTAAGCACCAAGCGAGTGGCATTCCAAAGCTTGTTTGCAAAATTCCGGTTGGCTTCCACTTTTTTAAGGCTGATGTTCATATCTTTGCCGGGAGTAGAGCCGACCAGGAGGGTAAATCTTAGAGAATCCGTCCCGAACTGATCAATTACTTTGAGAGGATCAATCACATTTCCTTTGGACTTACTCATTTTTTGGCCATGTTCGTCCATAACCAACCCGTGGAGATAAACGGTATCGAAGGGGATGTCGTCCGTAAATTCTAGGCCGCTCATGATCATGCGCACAACCCAGAAGAATAGAATATCGTTTCCGGTTTCGAGAACGGAGGTGGGGTAGAAGTATTTTAGATCGGGGGTTTGTTCAGGCCAGCCAAGGGTTGAGAAGGGCCAAAGACCGGATGAAAACCAGGTGTCAAGCACATCTGGGTCTTGTTCTAGGGCAGTCTCTTTTCCATAATGATCCTTGGCTTGTTGCATGGCTTCCTCTTCAGAATGAGCGCAGAACTTTTCCCCATCGGGTCCGTACCAAACTGGAATTTGGTGGCCCCACCAAAGCTGGCGGGAGATGCACCAATCTTGAATATTTTCGAGCCAATTATTATATGTTTTGGTGAAGAATTCAGGAACGATTTTGATTCTGCCATCACTGACTGCAGCTAAGGCTTTATCCGCCAGGGGTTGAATGTCCACAAACCATTGGGTGGAGATCATCGGTTCAATAATTTCTCCACCACGTTGGGAGCGTGGTACCTGGTGGGTATGTTCCTCGGTCTTGATCACCAGTCCTGCTGAGTCCATATCCTTCCAAATTTTTTCGCGACATTCGAATCGGTCTAAACCTTCGTATTGACCGCCATTTTCATTGATCTTTGCATCTTTGTTGAGGATCGAAAGAACCTTTAGCTTATGGCGCGCCCCAATCTCGTAATCATTGGGGTCATGCCCAGGGGTGATCTTCAAAGCGCCAGTACCAAAACTTTGATCTACATATTCATCCGCAATCACAGGAATTTCGCGACCAAGCATGGGAACGATCGCCATTTTGCCAATTAAATTTTTGTAACGCTGATCCTCTGGATGAACTGCAACAGCGGTATCCCCTAATATTGTTTCAGGGCGGGTGGTAGCTACTGGGATATATTCGTCTGAGTCCTTGATCTTATATTTGAAAAAATATAGCTTCCCAACTTCTTCATGGTATTCAACTTCTAGGTCAGAAACCGCTGTTCTTAATCCGGGGGACCAGTTGATAAGGCGGGGACCACGATAGATCAAACCTTTGTTATAAAGCCTAACAAAGGCTTCTTTTACTGCAATAGACAATCCTTCATCTAATGTGAAGCGTTCGCGATCCCAATCACAAGAAGCGCCTAAACGTCGAATTTGCTGTGTAATGATGCCGCCATATTTTTCTTTCCATTCCCAGGTATGTTTTAGGAACTCTTCTCTACCAATTTCTTCTCGAGTAACTTCTTTGGTGCGTAATAAATATTGCTCAACTTGGAGTTGAGTAGCAATGCCGGCATGGTCGGTTCCGGGAACCCAAAGAGTAGGGACACCTTTCATGCGGTGGTAGCGAATCATTAAATCTTCTAAGGATACAAAGAGCGGATGCCCAAGGTGTAACTCACCGGTTACATTGGGTGGGGGAATAGAAATGACGAATGGCTTGATCGAAGGATCATGCCCGGGTTCATTGGGGTCATTGGTGGGTTTGAAATATCCATTTTCTTCCCACATTTTATAGATACGTTCTTCAGTATCTTTGAAGTCATATGTTTTTGCTAAATCCATTTTTTTTGTCATCTTGCTGCTCCTTAAAAATAAAATCGCCGTCGTCTCAAAGGACGAAAGCGACTAGCCTTCCGCGGTACCACCTTAATTCGCCACTAAAAAACTCAATGGCGCACTTGTCACCTTGGCAATCACCAAGATTTTCGCTATATCGGGCTAACCCGTGTCGGTCTACTCAAACGGATAATACGGTTTTTTCTTCGACATCCTTCTGGGCGACTTCAAAATATTACTATCTCGGAGGGCTTTCAGCATGTTTGCCCACCTCTCTGTTGGAGAGAAATATTCATACTCCTCCCAGATAAGGAGGATATTTATTATTAATGAGATTATACATTAAGGGAATTATGGGGTCAACTGGTGATGCTTCAGTTTAATAATTTATTTTTCTAGGAAAGCCCGAATTTCCTTTACTAAGGCAAGCGTTCTTTCGGGTGCCATTCCAATATGATCCTCAGAGTCCATAAGTTTTATAATATCTTTTTTTGTAATAAAATCCAGAAATTTCGGATCCTCGCTCATTGTTTTTATAAGAGGGTTTTCTTGATTATTCTGGATTGCATCCCAAGCATTTAAGGAATGATTGCGGATGATTTCATGCATTTCCTGGTGGTTGGCACCATTTTTTGCCAATGCAGCCAGGAGGCTTTCAGTTGCGGAAAATGGTCCATAAATTTCCATATTTCTGTTAATAGCATTTTTATTGATCTTTATTCCAAATAATATTTTTATGCTTGTCTGAATGAGTTCGTCACTAATCAAAAATGTTTCAGGTAGTGTGGTGCGTCGATTTGCACTATCGTCTAGGGTGCGCTCCAAGAGGGAATTGGCAGCGTTATCCCAGGCAACTCGAGGCATTTGAGCTAGAAGGCGGCTTAAAGAATTAATCTTTTCGGCATTGATCGGATTTCGCTTGAATGGCATTGCCGATGATCCCACTTGATTTTTTGAAAATTCTTCGCTAATTTCACCAAAGGGGGGGGATTGTAGGATACGAATATCGAAGGCCATTTTATGAAGCGAGGCGCCCAGACCAGCAATTGCGGATGATATTTGATAATCTTGTTTGCGTGGATATGTTTGGGTAGTGATATTAAAAAAATTCAGGCCGATCTTATCGCTGAGAATTTGTTCAAATTTATCTAAATTATCCTTGCCAATGAGATCCGAAAATGCCGCTCCACTGCCAACTGCGCCCTTAAATCCTTTTCCTTTTAAGGTTTCATGCAATTGAAGAATATTATTGTAATCCAAAAATATATCTTGAGCATATTGGGCGAATCGGTAACCCAGGGTGGTGGGTTCTGCGGGTTGAATATGAGTATGGCCCATGACCTGCAGATTTGCATGTTCTTCTATCAAATTGGTCAAAAGAGATAATAAGTCTTTGATGCCTTCTAAAATAAATTCCAAAGATTGTTTGATTCTTAAGGCGTCGGCATTATCGACGATATCCATTGAGGTAGCACCTAGATGAATAATGCCACCCCCAATGGTAGATTGTTCTGCAAAGGTCTTTAATTCGGCCACGAGATCATGGTGAATTTCCGATTCAATTTCTAAGGCGCGGGGTATATCGATCTGTGCGGCATGGTCAGAAAGATCCTTTACCTGTTCTTTAGAAACCAGGCCGAATTCTTGTTGAGCTTCAGCTAGTGCTACCCAGAGTTTCCTCCAAAACAGGCGTTTATTCTCTTCACTCCATATTTGGCGAATTTCTTCGCTGCCATAACGCCAAGTGTAAGGGGATTGATACTTATTATGATCCATTGAAAGTCCTTCTTAGAATCTTGTAGATAAGGGATTGACTATATTGTAGTAGATTTTTGGTGGTTGTTCCCATTCTTCTTGGGAGATCAGTTTAAATTGGAAAGAATGTTTTTAACGAGGGATGGACCTGAATAGATTAGTCCGGTATAAACCTGGACTAATTTTGCCCCTGCATCCAGTTTTTCTTGGGCATCTTTTGCACTCATCACTCCGCCAACTGCAATGATCGGAATAACTCCTTTTGTGTATTGATCAATCTTCCTGACCATCTCGGTGTTTTTTTTTGTGAGTGGCATTCCACTTGAACCCCCTGTTTCATTCTTATTCGCTGAGATTAAACTAGATTTATCAATGGTTGTATTGGTGGCGATAATGCCATCCATTTTTAGTTTTATAAGAATATCTAAGGCATCGGATAATTCTAATTCAGTCAGATCGGGGGATAATTTAACTAATAGCGGGACTCTTTTTTCAAAATTATCTCGATGATCGATAATGGCGGTTAATAGGGTGTTTAGATGAGCTTTCCCTTGTAATTCTCGCAAGCCGAGCGTATTTGGGGAACTAATATTGATCGCAAAGTAATCGGCAAGATGGTTGAAGTGGCTTATTAAACTTGTGTAATCTTTGTGGGCATCTTCATTTGGGGTATCCTTATTCTTTCCTATATTAATACCCAGAATAAATTCACTGCGGTTTTTAATTTTTTCTAAATTGTTCAGAATTTTTTCCGCTCCCAAATTAGGAAAGCCCATACGATTAATAATCGCCTTTTCCCCGGGGAGCCGGAAAATACGTTTTTTGGGATTTCCTAATTGGGGAAGGGGGGTAATTGTGCCCACTTCGATATGCCCAAAACCTAGGGCTGCTAGACCCTGGACGGCAATGCCATTCTTATCATATCCAGCAGCTAAACCCAGGGCGTTGGGGAAGGTTAAGCCAAATGCACGAATGGGTTTGGATCTGGGGGTTTGAAATATTTTTTTTAGGAACCGGAGAAATAGAGGAATTCTAGAAGAAAATGCCAATATTTTTAATGTGAGCGCATGTGCTTCTTCGGGGTCAATTTTGAATATGAGGGGGCGAAAAAGTTTATAGATCATTTTCTAGTTTTTCAAGAATTCTTCGACATTTTTTAATTGTTGATCATTTATCTCGTTGAGTTGGTGGAGGTGATGGACTAGTTCGGTCAAGGTGAAGACAGGGTGAAGGGTATACCCGGATTCAGCTAATTTTTCTTTTGCACCGGATTCTCTGTCAATGAGTACGACAACATCTTCGACAATCAAATCAGCAGCGGTAAATTTTGCGATCGCTTCGAATTTGCTGCCTCCGGTTGTAGTGAGGTCATCGATCACAACAACCCGGTCTCCGGGTTCATACTCCCCTTCGATCAATTCTTTTGTACCATACTCTTTTGCTTCTTTACGGGGGTAGATCATCGGCCAATTGCCCTGTAGGCTGAGCGCAGTACCGATCGGCATGGCAGCATAGGGTAAGGCACCAATTCTATTGAATTTGAGGTTATTGAGGATCGGCTGATAAGCTTTGGCAACCTGGGATAATAGTTTTGGAAATCCAGCTAACCTGCGTAGATCAATATAGATTGGGGAGATCAAGCCTGATTTTAAGGTGAACTCACCAAACTTTACGCACCCAGCTTTCAGTAACCCCTTTGCAACAGAATCTAATTGATGATTTGTGGGATTCGGAGATATTTGATTGCGGGCATCGTTAATTTCATCTCGTAATTGCTTGGCGGCTAGGGCAGGGTTTTCTGCTTGGGAAATCCCACGGGAAACTGGCACTAAAATACCCAACCCATCCGCTCGAAGACCGGCTTTTAGCGAAGCCTGAATATCTCCACCTTGGGCACCAATTCCTGGGGCTAGGATCCATAGGTCGGGAGCGGCTATTCTTACTTGGGCCATGGCTTCCGGATGGGTGGCTCCCACGACTAAACCGAGGTTATTATTTTTATTCCACTTTCTGCCTAATTTGGCAACGGATTCAAAAACTGTATCGCCATTGGTCAATTCTTGGTCTTGGAGATCGGATGAGCCAACGTTGGAGGTCTTGCATAACATAAATGCGCCAAATTCAGGATTTTTGATAAATGGCTCCACTGCATCAAAGCCTAAATAGGGATTGATTGTCACCGCGTTCGCATTATATTTTTCAAATACCGCCTGCACATATGCTTGCGCGGTTGAGGAAATATCCCCTCTTTTTGCATCTAAGATGACGGGAATATCATCAGGAATAGAGGTAATCACATTGATCAATGTATCAATGCCCTCTGAGCCGAATGCTTCAAAGAAAGCAATATTTGGTTTATATGCTGCCGCATAAATATGTGTGGAATCAATAATATTTGCACAAAAAATTGCAACGGCAGAGGCTGTTTGCTCAGCTAATTGTGCGGGATGAGGATCTAAACCGACGCATAATAATGAATTAACTTTGATTATTCGGGATTCAAGTTGAGCAAAGAAAGAGTTTTCCATTATTAAGCTTTTCCTAAGACCAGTGCTAATAAGGCCATTCTGACAAATAAACCATATTCCATTTGGCGAAAATAAGCGGCTCGGGAATCATCGTCAAAATCCATGCTAATTTCTCCAACACGGGGGAGGGGGTGCATGACGATCATCTTTTTCTTGGCGGCTTTCATGATTTCTGGGTCGATGATAAATGCGCCGGCCACCTTTTCATAATCTTCTGGGTTATCAAAGCGTTCCTTTTGTACCCTAGTGACATATAGTACATCGGTCTCTGGCAGGGCTTGTTCGAGGGTGGAATGCTCGGTCTGTGAAATGCCTTTTTGGTTTAATTCTTCGATGATCTCGGGGGGCATTCTCAGAATATCTGGGGAAACGTAATGTAATTTTACATTATATAAGGAGAGTAATTGGGAGAGGGAATGAACTGTGCGTCCATATTTTAGATCGCCAACCATGGTGACGGTTAGGTTTTCGACATTACCCAATTCTTCGAGAATTGTGAGGAGGTCCAACAGGGCCTGGGTAGGATGTTCTCCGACGCCATCGCCAGCATTGAGGATTGGTTTTTTTGAATATTTCGCTGCAATTGCTGATGCGCCCTTTTCAGGGTGGCGGAGAACGATCACATCTGCATAGCATTCTAGGGTGCGGATGGTGTCTGGCAGAGTTTCACCTTTTGAAACCGATGAATACTTCACTTCATGGATTGGTATGACCGACCCGCCTAATCTTTCCATGGCTGCGGTAAAGGAAGAGGAGGTTCGTGTGGAAGGCTCATAAAAAAGGTTGGCTAAAATCTTTCCCTTTAGTAGATCAAAGGTGCCAACCCTGGCAACCATTTCCCGCATTTCAACAGCTACACCAAATATATAGGCGAGGTCTTCTTTGGAAAATTGGTTGACCGACAATATATCAGTGCCATAAAAACGGGCGCCGCGCTGATCGCCAAATGGCAGGTGTTGTGATGCTGACTGTTGAATATTTGATAGTGACATTGTTTTCTCCTTGAATACTAATCCCGAATGTTTTGCCCTGAACTAGGTTTTGAAACTATTTGACCCTCTTTAAAAATTTCTTCTCCTCGTAAAATAACTTTCTTTAATCGACCTGTCATTTCCCATCCATCAAAGGGACTCCAGCCGGATTTGCTGAAAGTCTTCTTTGCATCGAAATGCCATTTTTCTTTTGTATCAATTTCAATTAACGTATTTTCCTGGATAGGAAGGTTAAATATCATTAATGGGTTGGTATGCATTTTTTCGATAATCGTTTCTACGGTCAATCGCCCTTGGTTTGCAGCAGTGAGTAATAAAGGAAGGGCAGTTTCCAGACCGGGGAAACCAGGGGGAGGGGATTCGCTATCTTTTTCTTCTAAGGTATGTGGGGCATGATCGGTGGCAAAACAATCGATCACATCCATGTTTTCCCATAGGGCATCCACGTCTGAACCCTTGGCTAATCTTGGGCGGACTTCTGATCGGCCAAAACCTAAGCGGGAAAAATCTTGTTCAGAAAGGAAAAGATGATGGGGAGCCACTTCGCATGTCACACGAATTCCTTTTTCTTTAGCTAAGCGAATGAGGAGGATTTCTTCTTTTTTTGATACATGGCAAATATGAATTGAGCGATCAAACATTTCTGCCATTAGGATGGCAGCTGCCATTGTTTTTTGTTCCGCATGGACGGCGAGAGGCAACTCTTTGGGCCATGCTTCAAAATGATGGGCCCATAAATGCATCTCATCCAATTTGAGATCCCCAAAAGTGGCATCCAGATACATTTTTAATCCGGCAGACTTCTTGGCAATCTTGGCAATCTCCGGGGCATTTTGAGGGCCAGCGCCTATAAATTGGCCCCAATCACAATATGCTTTTTGGCTTGCTATATTGGATGCCTGATCAAGGGCTTCTGCCGTGGTCACTGAAGGATTAGTATTGGGCATTGCTAATAGCATTGTGAATCCGCCAGCAATTGCGGCTTTAGTGCCCGACTCCCAATCTTCTTTATGGGTTGCGCCAGGTTCACGCATATGGACATGTACATCAATTAATCCAGGTAGTTTGATTTTAGTCATAGGCATAAAAAAAAGAGCCTATAAAAGGCTCTTTGGAATTAGTGGGCAATAAAACGGATATTTCGGCCGCTGTTTTTTGCGGCGATTTTCTGATCTTATCTAAATCCGGTTGGAATATTGATGCATTCATTCTGAAAGGATTTTACAGAAAATTCCCAATAAGTCAAGGAGATTGTCCTTTTAACTGATGACTTTGAAGATACAGTGGTGAGAATCTCCCGGATTTCGGGAACATTTATCAATCATTTTTACATTATTTTCTACCAAATCTTCGATCAGATAAGTGTCCATTTCACATAATTCGGTATTATTTTCTGCCAATTCAGGGTAGGGACAATTCCCAAGAAAAATTCTGGGGGAATCAGAATGTGCCTCCCAATGAGACTTATAACCTAGCTCGTTTAACCTTTGGACAGCGGTGCCGAGCCGAAGTGTGATGGATTGATTTTCGTTTGATTCTTTTGCGCCCAATTGAGTGGCTAGCTTTCTGAGCTGGACCTCTTTTTGTTTTTTGGATCGGTGATCGGTGATGGTGCTGATTAGGGCAGTGGAAAGATTGACCAGTCCTTGTTCTTTAGACTGTTTTATGGGCATATAAATCAAGTTTGGACGTCCCCTTCCATCTGCATCGGAACGCCCAACCACTTCAATTTTATGGTCTTCTTCTAATACGTTTAGGTGATGTCGCACATTGGCGGGGGTCATTTGAAAGACATGACTTAATTCCAGTGCGGTGGATTGATAGTTGTTGTCCAAATAGTCTAAAATACGTTGGCGGGTATTTTGCATATAAAAAGTATAATCGAAAATATTTAATTAAGCAAATAAATATTTTCTTTAATAAGTACATTGACCCATTTAGAACCCAGAAGTATAATCTGGACTGATGGATCAACCTTTGTATTGGGATGCAGTTTTTGAAATTGCGCTGGCATTAATAGCCAAGTTCCCTGAAGAAGATTTAGAGGAAGTTTCACTGTTACAAATCTTCGAATGGACATTGGCATTGCCAAATTTTAAGGATGATCCGGAACTGGCGAATGACGATATATTGTTATCGATTTACCAAGAATGGTATGAGGAGAAAAATCCGATATGACAGACGAAAAAACCATTGAAGTTCCAGATGAAATGCGCGCTCAAGTTGCCTTAACCAATATGGCAGACTTAGTGAAAGGCAATCTTTTGGATAAGCCCTATAACTGGGGCCGCCGTAATTCTATATGGCCAATGATGTTTGGCTTGGCATGCTGCGCAATTGAAATGATCGCGACAGCTGCAAGCCGATATGATATGGCAAGATTTGGGATGGAAGTCATGCGCCCAAGTCCGCGTCAATCAGATATGCTCATTGTTTCGGGCACGGTAACCAAGAAAATGGTTCCCCAAATTGTGCGTCTTTATAACCAGATGCCAGAGCCAAAGTATGTGGTGGCGATGGGTGCTTGTGCTTCTGGCGGGGGACCCTTTAAGGAAGGCTATAACGTTGTAGCGGGCATTGATAAGTATATCCCTGTGGATGTATATATTTCAGGTTGCCCTCCAACCCCACAAGCCTTACTTAATGGATTTATGAAATTACAAGAAAAAATCGATTCTCAATCAATCAATCGAGAACGATGGTACGACAAAGAGGATCCAATTGAAGCCCTCCCCGTACCTGTTTTAGGTCCAGATATTATGGATCCTCGAGATTATGCAATGATTACTAAACAGGCAAAGGCGTAAAAGATGACTGAAGAATTAGTGGTTACTCTGTCTGCTTTGGAAACACGTTTTCCAGATGTTGTAAAAAAAGATGAACGCAAAGGCTACGAAGGTTTTTTGGTAGATACCAAAAATTTGGTGGAAGTTGCCACGGTAATACGTGATGAACTCGGATATGACTATCTTTCATCTGTGACGGGTGTGGATTACCTCGAAGAAGAATTATTGGAAGTTGTTTACCATTTTTATCGATCGACCGGTGGTAAATCTTTAGTCTTGAGTGTGCAAGTTCCTCGCAAAAAGGCTGTTGTTCCTTCTTTATATGATCTTTTCATCAGTGCTGATTTCCAGGAGCGAGAAGCCTGGGATTTGTACGGCATCAAATTTGAAGGTCACCCTGATCTTCGCCGCATTTTAATGTGGGAAGGTTTTGAAGGTTTTCCAATGCGGAAGGATTATCAAGAAGCATTTTTTGTGGAAGATCAAAAACCTTTCGCAAATCGATGGCCTGAAGGAAAAGTATTCCGAAGTGAAGATGAAAACCAATTTGGAAAAAATGTTCAGTATCCTAAGGGATTTGATAAACCTAAGAAATGGGATCCTGAAGAGGAAGATCTGCTCTATGCTGGTTTACAAGAATTAGGCAAAAAGGATAGCGGAGACTTGGCTACGGATCATGTGGTGGTCAATATGGGTCCTCAACATCCTTCTACCCATGGTGTGTTTCGAATGGCGGTGGTTTTGGACGGGGAACGAATTGTTGCTCTAAAACCAGTAATGGGCTATTTACATCGCAACCATGAGAAAATTGGTGAGCGAAATACTTATTTGCATAATATTCCGTTTACAGATCGTTTAGATTATCTCTCTTCAATGGTCAATAATCACGGGTATGTTTTGGCCGTAGAAAAGTTGCTTGGTAAAAAAGGTGCAGTTCCAGAAAGAGCTGAATATATCCGAGTGATCATGTCGGAACTTACTCGCGTAAGTAATCACCTTTGGGCAATTGGATTTTTACTAAATGACCTGGGTGCATTCTTTACACCATCACTTTATGCGATTGAAGAAAGAGAATTGATCTTAGATATTTTCGAGGCCACAACCGGCGCTCGAATGATGAATAATTATTTCCGCTTTGGTGGCGTTGCTCGAGATTTCCCACCTGGTGTATTGGAAAAATTAAACAGCATCGTTTTTGAACGACTTCCTCGAAAGGTAGATGAATTGGATGTCTATCTTACTGATAATGAAGTAGTTGCCTCCAGAACCAAGGGTGTGGGTGTTCTCTCCCCTGAAGAAGCGATCGCACATGGTGTGGGTGGTCCGGTATTGCGAGCATCGGGTGTGCCATACGATGTTCGAAGAGCAGATCCATACAGTATCTATGACCGCTTTGATTTTGATGTGGCTGTTCGATATCATGGGGACTGCTATGACCGATATATTATTCGTATTGACGAGATCAGACAAAGCCTACGTATTTTACAGCAGGCCTTAAAGGATATTCCCGAAGGCCCGGTTTTGTTAAAGAATCCATATAATATCCGTGTGCCTGAAGGTGAGTCTTATGGCCGAGTTGAAGCCCCAAAAGGCGAGCTGGGATTTTATATCGTTTCAGATGGTACTGCTAATCCTTACCGATACCACGTACGTGCTCCTTCGTTTGTCAATTTGACGGCTTTGGAGAAAATGTGTGTGGGTCAGTTGGTGGCGGATGCGGTCGTTGTGCTAGGTTCGATTGATATTGTTCTTGGCGAGGTTGACCGCTAGGTAACTACCGGAGATATGGAGTAGATTATGTACGGAAAAGGTATATTTAAAGGAATGTGGGTGACCCTGAAACATTTTGTGGCCACTTTTACAGATGATTTTAGAATGATCGGCCGAAAATATAATAAGGCTGAGGGCATTGAATACCGAATGAGCAAAGATGTGAAAGGCATTTTTTCAATTCAGTATCCTGAAGAAAAAATGCCTGTCCCTGAAGAATTTAGGTTCATCCCATTCTTGTTATATGATACAAATGAGGACGGCACAGAACAAATTCGTTGTACTTCTTGCGGGATTTGCGCAAAAGTCTGTCCACCCCAATGTATTTGGATCGAGCAAACTACAAATCCAGACACTGGTCGACCGGTTCCCGAACCCGTTGAGTTCTTCGTTGATATTGATATTTGTATGAACTGTGGATATTGTGCTGAGTATTGTCCTTTCGATGCGATTAAAATGGATCATGATTATGAAATGGCCTCATTTGACCGCATAGATGCACATATTTTTAATAAAGAGAAATTATTAAAACCAGCAGAATATTATGCTGAAATAAGACCGCTGAATTGGGAACGAGAAGAAATAATTCGGAAAGAAAAAGCAGAGAAAAAGAAAGCTGCTGAAGCCGCAAAAGCCGCAAGGGCTGCTGCAAAAGCCGAAGCTGCTGGCGCTGAATAGGATTTCGATCTACATCTAATCAACTAAAGTTTACGCCAGCGGGCGGACGATTGCTCACTCGCTGGTTTTTGTAAAAATAGCTTATGTCGAATAATGATACAGAATTAATATTTCCCGCCCGGGTCATCTCTGAGTTAGAAGTTGAACGAGGAAAGGCCTGGAAGGAATTGATTACGAGAGTTTTGAGCAAGGACCCAGCTGATAACGAACATCTGGCCTTCATTTTGATGATGGCGAAATTAAATGGCTGTAATACTTGTAGTTCAGACTCGTTTAGGGCAATGAGGGGGTGTACTCAGTGCTCCTTACAAAACGTCCGTCGATTTAAAGACGATGATAAAAAACTAGTTAAATTATTTGATAAAGCTCTTATTGAAATTAATAAAAGCTTTGATTAAGGGATAAAAAGAGAGTTCTTAGAATGGTAACTGAAATAAAAAATGAAAATGTATTGGCAGCGATCAGCAAAGTAAAAGATCCTGCATTGAATAAAAGTTTGGTTTCCGCATTTTTAGTTCGGGATATTGCGATCGAGGGAGAGAAGGTAAGTCTTACCTTGGTATTGATTTCCCCCGAGCATCCCTTTAAAGAACAAATGGTGGAGGAACTGAAAACCGCCATTCTGGGAATTGAGGGAGTGAAAGAAGCGAAGATCAATTCGGTTGTGGAAGTCCCCACAGATGCGAAAGTACAAAACAAAAATGATACCAAGATCAAAAATGTGATCGCGGTGGCATCTGGAAAGGGCGGGGTTGGCAAAAGCACCGTTTCGGTGAATATCGCGGTGGCATTAGCGAAGACCGGGGTTAAAGTGGGTCTGATGGACGCTGACCTTTACGGACCGAATATTCCGATTATGATGGGTGTAGAAAGATTAGCTGCAAACCCGAGCGAAGAAGGACGAATATCCCCTGCAGAAGCCCATGGGGTAAAGATGATTTCGATCGGTTTTATGGTTCCCCCTGATCAACCCATCGTTTGGCGTGGGCCAATGCTCCATACGGCTATTCGACAATTTATTGAAGATGTGGATTGGGGAGAAATTGACTACTTGGTGGTGGATCTTCCCCCAGGAACCGGCGATACCCAATTAAGCTTGGCACAGACTTTGTCAGTTACGGGAAGTGTAATCGTTACTCTACCTCAACAGGTTTCGCTAGATGATGCTCGGAGAGGTTTAGAAATGTTCCGCCAACTCCAGATTCCGATCTTTGGGGTAGTTGAAAATATGAGTTATTTAGAAATGCCCGATGGGGAACGAGTGGATGTGTTTGGAGCGGGTGGCGGAGAAAAATTGGCGGAAGAGGCTGATGTGCCATTCATGGGTGCGATACCGATGGATCCCGCAATAAGAAAGGGTGGAGATAGCGGAATGCCGATCGTACTTTCCAGACCAGATTCAGTTGTATCCAAGGTGATTACCGAAATTGCATATCAAACTGCCTTGCGTTCAAGTGTTTTAGCGATTAAAAATCAATCAGGATCGATACCGATAAATATCGTAGGATAGTTGGTGCCAAATGGATAAAAAAATCGTAGGTATTCGTTTTCAAAAGGTGGGCAAGCTTTACCATTTTGATGCAACACGAAACCCCGCACTCATGCCGGGAGACTTTGCTATTGTAAAGACAGCCAGGGGCACCCAATTGGGGCAAGTAATGGGGATCATTGAGGATCCCTCTCCACCTCCACGGGGAACTTGGAAACGAATAGAACGCATAGCTACGGCAAATGATCTTCTTTTGCGTCAATCATATGAGAAGAAAGAATTGGAAGCGATGATTTTTTGTCGGGCAAAGGCATCTGAACATGGCTATGAGGGTTTAAAGATCGTTAAAGCTGAGTTTGACTTTGAAGGGGATAATTTGTTACTTCTTTATAACACTGAGGGAGAAGAAGAAGTAAAGTTAAACCCAATAAGCAAGGAAATGAAAAAAGAGTATCCAAATATCAAAATAGAGTTTCGCCGAATTGGACCGAGGGATGTGGCTAAGGTTATCGGTGGTATGGGCGTATGTGGTTTAGAAGCTCGCTGCTGTTCTACCTTTCTTACCGAATTTAGTCCAATTTCAATCAAGATGGCCAAAGCACAAGGAATTTCATTAGATCCATCAGAAATTACCGGGATGTGTGGAAGATTGCGATGCTGTTTGATCTATGAATATGAGCAATATGTTGTAGCTCGAAAGGTGCTTCCCAAAAGAGGTAAAAAAGTTGTGACACCTCTGGGGACCGGGAAAGTGATCGACCTAAACCCGTTGAAAGAAACCGTGATCGTTCGGATAGAAGATCAAGACCGCACAAGAGCGGAGTTTATGAGACATGAAATTGAACCCTGGAATGAATTAGAAGCCTTACGCAGAAAATCTGAGGCTCCTTGTGATAAACATGAGGGTGGGGGATGTGATTGTGGTAGAGCTGGGAAGGAAAAGAAAAATTAGGAGTTTATTTTGGTTGATTTCATAGCAGAGGCTGACGAACTTTTTGAATATACTCGTGATCTTAGAAGAGATTTCCATAAGCATCCTGAAATTGGGTTTGAAGAGTTTAGGACAGCGGGAATTGTTGCCGAGGAATTAAATAAACTTAATATTGAAGTAAGCACTGGGGTAGCCGAAACTGGTGTTGTGGCAATTATTGAAGGGGGGAAACCGGGTCCGGTGGTCCTTTGTAGATTTGATATGGATGCACTGCCCATCAACGAAGAAACAAATGCTGAATATGCATCAGTAAATGATGGGTTGATGCATGCTTGTGGGCATGATGGGCATACCGCGATTGGTTTGGGTTTAGCAAAATTGCTTCATAAGAATAAAGAGGCATTGAACGGCACAGTGAAGTTGGTGTTTCAGCCAGCAGAGGAAGGGATGGGGGGCGCAGAAAAAATGGTGGCAGAGGGTGTGCTTGAAAATCCGCGTCCAGATTATTCTCTGGGATTACACGTTTGGAATACGATGCCTGTTGGAAAATTTGGGATTACTGCGGGACCGATCATGGCAGCAGCGGAAACAATGCAAATAAAAATAAAGGGGAAGGGGGCACACGGTGCAAAACCAAATGAAGGGATTGACCCGATTGTTGCAGCTTCCCAAATTATTCTGGGGTTACAAACGATCGTTTCAAGAAATGTGGATCCGAAAGATACTGCGGTGATTAGTGTTACGGCAATCAATGGGGGGACAGCATTTAATATCATTCCCCCGGAAGTAGAAATATTGGGCACGATCAGGTCTTATTCTCCTGAGACTCGAGAAATTTTGTTGAGGAGAATTGACGAGGTTGTCACTGGCATAGCTGCTAGTATGGAATGTGAAGCAGAAGTAAAGATGACAGATATTACCCCGGTTGTGGATAATGATGATGCATTAACCCATCGAATTCAGGATTTGGCGACCGATTTATTCTCTGCAGATAAAGTAGTCTCAGATGAGAGGACAATGGGATCCGAAGATATGTCCTTTTTGATGAAAGATATTCCGAGTTGTTTTGTATTTGTTGGTTCACAAAATAAAGAGAAGGGATTCCATTTTGGTCATCATCATCCTAAATTTGACATTGATGAGAAAGCGCTAAGAAACGGTTTGGCATTAATGGCATCTACTGTTTTTGACCTATTGTCCTGACATAAAAAGCTAATTTGTAAGTAAATAAGTGATTGGGGGAATATAGAGGATCGACCTTCTAATATTTAATAATATTGTTTCTTGACCTCCCTGAGAAATATTGTATAATCTCATTAATCATATTAATAGATATAATCGAGTTAATCAGGAAAAATATGACAAGAAATAACTCCTTCAACTTTTTGGAGTACCTTGCAGAGAAAACGATTGTTAGTGCAGACTCCCAAGAAGATCAAGAAAGAATTCCTTCTTTAACTGATCTTAGTAGCGAGACCGGCATTAGTATTGCTTCTCTACGAGAACAACTGGGCGTTGCCAGGGCCTTAGGATTGGTTGAGGTACGTCCTAGAACCGGCATCCGAAGAATGCCATATCGTTTTGCCCCTGCGGTTATAGAAAGTCTTAATTATGCAATTTCATGTGATCGTAAGTATTTTGATGATTTTGCTGATCTGAGACGGCATGTTGAAGCGGAATATTGGAAACAAGCTGTTGGGAAACTAACTGAAGAGGATAAGGAAGACTTAGAAAAAATTGTTCAGCAGGCATGGGTGAAATTGCAAGGTGATCCAATTCGGGTTCCCCACTCTGAGCACCGCGAGCTACATATTGTGATATTTAAAAGGTTAGATAACCCGTTTGTTACTGGAATTTTAGAAGCCTATTGGGAAGCTTACGAAAAAATAGGTTTAAGTCGATATAGTGATCTCTCATACCTCAAGGATGTTTGGACTTACCATAACAAAATTGTTTCTGCAATTTGTTCTGGAAAGGTAGATGAGAGTTTTCAATCAATGCTCGATCATATGGATTTGATCGAGCACAGGAATAATAATTAATTTTAAGGAGTTTTCATGACTGAACAATCCCTAATGAAGGAATCCTCCACAGAAACCAGGGTTGTAAATGATTTTTCGATCACGGTTGCAACTGTAAATGGTTCTGGAAGTCAGACTTCAAATTTAACGATATTGAGATCTTTATTTAAGATGGGCATTCCGGTTTCAAGTGGGAATTTATTTCCCTCCAATATTCAAGGCCTGCCCACTTGGTATACGATCCGCGCGAGTAAGGATGGATATACAGCAAGAACTGAAACACATGAAATTGTGATCGCCATGAATGTAGCAACTTTTGCAGAAGATCTTGCAAAGGTTTCACCGGGTGGTGCATTTTATTATGCAGATCACTTAAAGTTGGATATTGGACGCGATGATATTGCGGTTTATCCAGTACCAGCCAAGGATCTGGCAAAAAAATCCGGGGCACCTTCACAGCTTAGAAGTTATGTTGGGAATATGGCATACGTCGGTGTTTTAGCTCATATCATCGGGATCGATATGGAAAAAATTAAAGACGCACTTGATTTTCACTTCAAAGGGAAGGAAGGTCCGGTAAATCTTAATTTTGGGGTGATAGAAGAAGCAGCAAAGTGGGCAAAAGAAAACCTTGAAAAACAGGATCCATTTTATGTAGAAAATATGGAAGGCATGACTGAAGATTGCATTATGGCGACAGGAAACACAGCCGGAGCTCTTGGCTCCATTTATGGGGGAGTTCAATTTTGTGGTTGGTACCCGATCACTCCAGCTACTTCGTTGCCAGAAGCCGTAAAACACTATATTCCGGGATTGCGTGATAAACCCGAGTTGGACGGAAAAACCTATGCAATTGTACAAGCTGAGGATGAATTGGCGGCAATTGGCATGTGTGTGGGAGCCGGTTGGGCGGGATTAAGGTCTATGACCTCCACGTCCGGTCCTGGCATTAGTTTGATGACTGAATTTATTGGATTGGCCTATTATTCTGAAATTCCCGTGGTTATTTGGAATATTCAGCGCGTGGGTCCAAGCACAGGTATGCCCACTCGTACGTCACAAGGTGACCTTTCACAGGCCTATTATATTGGTCATGGAGACACTGAGCATATCATTTTATTACCTTCATCGGTCAATGAGTGTTTTGAGTTTGGATGGAAATCTTTCGACATCGCTGAGAGAGTTCAAACCCCAGTATTCGTGTTATCTGACCTTGATTTGGGTATGAACCAGGGGATGACTGAGGCTTTCAATTATCCTGATAAAGAAATGGATAGAGGGAAGGTGCTTTGGGAAGAAGATTTTGAAAAAATGACCGAACGTTGGGGAAGATATTTAGACGTGGATGATGACGGAATTCCATACCGATCTATTCCTGGAAACCGAAACTCAAAGAGTGCTTATTTTGCTCGGGGTACTGGTCATGATGATTATGCCGCTTATACGGAAAAACCAGATGATTGGGAAAAGAATATGGCACGGCTTGTTCTAAAATTCAAAACTGCCCAAGAATATTTACCATCTCCAGTAATTAAACAAAAAGAGGGTGCAAAAATTGGGATGATTGCTTTTGGATCGACTGAATCGGCGATCGCAGAAGCCCAAGATATTTTAGAGTCCAAAAATGTTCCTGCTGACTTTTTGAGAATCAAAGCATTACCCCTTACAGACTCGGTGAAAGAATTTATCGAATCCCATGACACAGTTTATGTAGTCGAATTAAATCGAGATGGACAAATGCATCAAATATTAACTGTAGAATATCCAAAATTGACAGAAAAAATGGTTTCACTCACAAAACATAATGGTTATTCATTATCTGCTGAATGGGTTGTATCTGAATTGCTCAAAAAGGAGCAAGAATAATGGCGAAAGTAAATCAAATCGGACTAGAAAAAAGTGAATATCGAGGGGCACCGACCACATTATGTGCGGGATGCGGGCATAATTCGATCTCAAATCAAATTATTGCTACCGCCTATGAACTAAATTTAGTGCCCGAGGATATCGTAAAATTCAGTGGTATTGGATGTTCTAGCAAAAGCCCAACTTATTTCTTGGGCAGGTCTTTTGGCTTCAATAGTTTGCATGGAAGAATGCCGTCAGTTGCAACAGGCGCTATGTTTGGAGACCAAAGTTTAGAAGCCATAGCAGTTAGTGGGGATGGGGATACAGCAAATATTGGTATGGGTCAATTTAAACATATCATGCGTAGAAATGTCCCGATGGTGTATATTGTGGAAAATAATGGGGTTTATGGACTTACAAAAGGACAGTTCTCTGCAACTGCAGAAAAAGGATTATCCTTAAAAAGCCAGGGAAATAATCCTTATATGTCCGTTGATATTGTGATGGAAGCGCTTACATCAAAAGCTACCTTTGTGGCGCGATCTTTCGCAGGTGACGCCTCACAGGTGAAAGAATTGATTAAAGCTGCCATCAGTCATAACGGGACAGCCATTCTGGACATCATTAGCCCCTGTGTGACCTTTAATGACCAAGCTGGCTCCCATCATTCCTACGAATGGACCAAACAACATCGTGAAATGCTGCATGATTTTAGTTATGTGCCCTTCACCGAAGAGATTCATATTGACGAGCAACAAGCTGGTGAAGTTCAAACAGTGAGGATGCATGATGGATCACAGGTGGTTTTGAAGAAATTAGAACGCGATTATGATCCCACAGATCGTTTTAAGGCAATGCAAGTATTGCAACAAGCAAATGAGGAAAATATCTTGCTCACAGGTTTGATCTATGTCGAGGAAGATGCCCCTTCATTAATGGACCTGCATCAATTGCCCAAGGATAAAGCCCTCAATAGATTTGAGGAAGATGACCTGCGACCTTCGAAAGAATCTCTCCAAATGATCAGTTCATTGATGTTCTAACAAAACCAATCAAAATTATAAACCTCTCTGTTTTCAATAGAGAGGTTTTTTTATTTAATTGAGATATTCATTGGTACAATATTAATTGCCCTCAAGTTGGCAATAATAGTATAAATAGATATATTAATTCATCACTGAAGAAAGGTGTAAACCGATAATTAGGAGAAAAAGGTGAAATTTATTAGTGGAGTTTTTAAATTTTTGGCGGTGATCATCATGATCTTTGTGATTATCTTTCTACCGCTATCTTTGTTCGCCAGAAATGTGGGGGAGGTTCTATTTTCTCAGGATATGATTTCTGAGCTAATTGAAAAAAATCTTTTTGATGAAGAAATCCTGGCGAATCTTGCTCAGGATCTTATATCCTCTAACCCTATTACGTCAGAGCTTACAGACGATACGAGCGCGGTTTCAGAATTTGTAAACGGTGCACTGAAAAACTTGAATATCGATCAATGGACAGAATTAATTTCAACAATTACCCCAACGGATTTGATGTCGGATACCTTTAGTTCAATATTCGATGAGTTTTATATTTGGATGGATAACGATGAACCTGTTCCTAACATTGTGATCGATCTAACCCCATGGAAGAGAAATACTATTCAGAATTCTTCAAAAGTTCTGGATCTAGTGTTAAATGTGCTGCCAGCCTGCACGAGTGATCAAATTTCAACTTATGCCTTAAATTCCGCGGCAAATTTTTTCGGAGGGTCGGCATCGAATAGCGTCCCCCTCTGTAAACCATCAGAACCTTATTATTCCCTGCTAGTAGAGAAGGGGACTGTAGCGATTCCAAGCATAGCTGGCAAATTGCCAGATGAAGTGAACCTGGCAGATCAATTAGGTGCGGCAAGTTTTAATTTAGTGATCCTTAAACAAACCCTAAAAAGCGCAAGGTTCCTATTACAGTGGTCTTGGATTATCGTGCTGATTTTATTTTTAGTTGCAATTCCGATGGGGGCAAGAACAATCTCTCAAACGTTTAAATGGGCGGGGTGGCCCCTTTTCTTTTCAGGTGGGTTTTTATTTGTCCTGGTGTTCTCTTTAGATTTTATTTCAACAAGATTGATTTCTTTTATGGGCAATTTGTTTTTCGCCGATGTGCCTGAAACGATTGGAGGATTTCTAGAATCGATTTTGGCGATATTGATGACGTTTTTTGCATTTCCATTGAAAAACCAAGGACTGATTGTTTTTGTAGTTGGGCTAATTTCATTGATGATCGGTTATATTCTGTATTCGATGATGGATAATAAAAAAAATCTTGTACCTGCAACTCCGGTAAGCCCTGCACCTGCAACTGAGAACAATGTGCTAACTGACCCCTTGGAAACTACCGAGACAATCCCTAGCGAAGTTGATGCTGTGGAGGATAAAATTCCACCCGTTGAATGAAATAAATCATGATAAAAAAAGAACTCCTCTGGTAAAGAGGAGTTCTTTTTTTAGTAATTGCTATTATTAGGAATGTTGTCCAATAGTATAGAGTAAGGCAAAATTTGGTAATCGTCTTGCCCCCACGGGGAATCCTGAAATGATGACTACTTGTTGCCCTGGTTTGACTGGCGTGGAGGCAATCATCGCTGTGTCTACGTGGGCTAGCATATCTTCAATCTTGTCAGCAAATGGAATTTTATAGGGGAACACTCCCCAGTAGAATGCCATTCTTTGGAAGGTCTCCTCCTCAGGAGTGAAACCGATGATCGGTACTCTGGGCAACGCTTTTGACATTAATCTAGCTGTTCTACCCGTTTGGGTGAATACTACAATCGCCGAGACGTTTAAATCGTGGGCTAATTCTCTTGCTGCCCTGGTGATCGATATGGCATCATCTGTGCCCATGTCCGAATCGGAACCATGCCAATGCCCCCATTCTTTTTGACTCTTTTCTGATTCTCGGATAATTGCATCCATGATCTGGACAGTTTCGACTGGATATTTGCCCATTGCTGTTTCCCCAGATAACATTACTGCATCCGTCCCATCTAAGATGGCATTTGCCACGTCTGATGCCTCCGCACGGGTGGGACGGGGATTAATAATCATTGAATCCAACATTTGTGTTGCAGTGATGACTAATTTCCCCTTTCGATTGGCGGCATCAATGATCTGTTTCTGAGCGATTGGCACTACCTCGGGGGGCATTTCAACACCTAAATCTCCACGGGCAACCATTACGCCGTCAGCGAGATCTATGATCTCGTCTAAATTATCTAGAGCTTTGGGGCGCTCGAGTTTAGCAATGATCGGAATACCAACTCTGTTAGGTGCATATTGACTAATCGCCTGGCGTACGCGGGCGACATCTTGCGCTGACTGAACAAATGAGATGGCAACGGCATCGACACCTTGCTCTAATCCAAATGCGAGATCTTCCTCATCTTTTTCGGTGAATCCGGGGATGTTCAAATCTGTACCTGGGAGATTAATCCCTTTATTTGATTTTAGAAATCCTCCTAACCATACAGTAGCTTTTACTTCTGTTTTTTCCTCGTTGATCTCAGTTACGATTAATTCCAAATTTCCATCGTCAAGGAGGATTCTGCCGCCAATTTTTACAACGGAGGGCAAATCTGCAAAATCAACAGGAATATCTTCTGGATTTTTTGGATTAGCAAGGGTGGATAAAATGATACTCTCGCCTTTAACAAGGGGGGTTCCCTCTGCTGAAAGGTCGCCAATTCTGATTTTTGGGCCTTGAAGATCCTGGAGGATTCCTAAGGGTTGGCCAGAGCGATAAGAAATTTTACGTAGTTTTTTGATCACCTCTTGATGATCTTTATGATCGCCATGAGAAAAATTTAGACGAGCGACGTTCATCCCAGCTTGAATTAACTTTTTTAGGGTTGCTTCATCCTGGCTTGCTGGTCCGATAGTGGCTACAATTTTGGCTCGTCTTTCCATAGTATCAATTAAACCTTAAGAATTGATTTCTAACTCAAATTTCTTTGGGGGTGATTTATATATAGTTTAATTCTTTGGCTTGTTTCTTTAAACTATCCCTAAATTCGGGATGGGCAATATTTATTAATGACCTAGCTCGCTGCCGGATTGTCTTACCATAAAGGTCAGCAACACCATACTCTGTAATTACGTATCGTACATGATTTCTGGTGGTTACAACCCCAGCTCCTGGTTTTAGCATGGGTACAATTCGACTAAACTCTTTGGCTTTGCTGGGTAGGGCGATCATGGGGACGCCCCCCTCGGAACGTGAGGCACCATAGATAAAGTCTAATTGCCCTCCTACGCCACTATATAGCTTAGGACCGATACTGTCCGCACAAATTTGGCCAGTGAGGTCAACCTCAATAGCGGAATTAATTGCGACCATTTTTTCATTTTTGGCGACCACAAATGGATCGTTCACGTATTCGGTAGGGTGCAATTCGATCAAAGGGTTGTCATTTACCCAGTCATATAATTTTTGTGTACCAATAATGAATCCTGCCAAAATTTTTCCGGGATGGAGCGTTTTTTCTGAATTGGTAATGATCCCTTCTTCGACCAGATCAATCACACCATCTGAAAATAACTCGGTGTGAATGCCCAAATTCTTTTTGTTGTAAAGGAATTTTAGGACTGCGTCTGGAATTGCCCCAATTCCCAATTGCATTGTTGCCCCATCTGGAATCAGGTCAGCGCAATACCCAGCAATTTTTTCGGTAATTTCGCTTGGACCAGATTCTGACATGGCATGTTCGGGTAGAGGATAATTAGAAGGGACCAAATAATCTAATCGATTTACATGAATGAACGAATCTCCGAGGGTGCGGGGCATTTGTTCGTTCACCTCAGCTATGATTAACTTTGCAGATTCCGCCGGAGTTTTAGTAAGCCCCACTTCCACACCGAAGCTGCAAAATCCATGTTCGTCAGGTGGAGAAACGTGAATGAGGGCTACATCCAAGGGGAGGATTCCTTCTTTGAATAGCAAGGGAAACTCAGACAACATTACTGGGGTGAAATCTGCTCTACCTTCGTGAACTGCTTCCCTGATATTGCTACTGATAAAAATGCTGTTTACCCGAAGATGGCCTTCCATATTTGGGGCCACATAATCTGAACCGCCGACGGTTAATGCCTGCATGATCTCTACATTTTCAAGATTATCGGGTGCATACTCTACAAGGGCAGATAATAATTTTTTAGGTACAGAGACATTTCCAGATAAAAATATTCGTTGATTACTTCTAATATGGGTAACTGCCTCTTCGGCAGAAATTACGCGATCTTTTACTCTATTCATCCAATCCATGATCTGACCTTATTTATCCTGCGGGATAATTCTGTTGAGATTTACGATTTTACCTTTATAGGTGTTTACTGCTTTTTCTATTGCCGTGTTTTCTTGAATTGCCTTATCTACATCTTTTTCAGCAAGATCTAAAATATAAGGTACTGCAACATTGAAAAACGCATTCGTTGCTGTTCGAGCGATCACACTAGAAATATTAGGGACACAATAGTGGATTACGTCTTCTTCCACAAAGATGGGATTATCATGAGTGGTGGGTCTAGAAGTAACCGCGCATCCACCTTGGTCGATACTAATATCCATTATCAAAGCTCTGGATTTCATTGACTTTAATATTTCTCGAGTGATGATTTTGGGCGCAAGCTCACCGGGAATCCCAGCGGCTGCAATAACTACATCTGCATAGGCAGTAGTTCTTTCAATATTTGCTTGATTTGAAAACATGGTGACCAATTGGGGTAAATCATATTGTATTTTTCTTAATGATTTATAGTCTCGATCTAGGACTGTTACCTGAGCACCCATTCCTAAAAATGCGGAGGCGGCAAAATGTCCAAATACTCCCGCGCCGAAGATAACTACCTCAGCAGGGGGAACCCCGGCGCTACCGCCTAATAAGATACCCTTGCCCCCGGAATTATTTTGAAGATAATGGGCGGAAATTTGGGCTGATAGCCTGCCGCCAATTTCGCTCATCATATGTAAGACAGGTCTTGATCCGTCTTTCTCTTGTATTTGTTCGTAGGCAATTGTGGTGATCTCATTTTCTAGAAGAAAATCGATCTTTGTTTGATTGGCAGCTGGGAGATGTAAAAATCCACATAGGGTTGCATTTGGTGAGATCATTCTCAATTCGTTTTCCAATGGACGGGAAAATTTTAGAATCAAGTCAGCTCTTCCAAAGGCTTCATGGGCCGAATATACGATCGTTCCACCTACTTTTTCATAGTCTTGATCTGTAAAACCGCTGTGCAATCCAGCGTCATGTTCTATATAACAAGTATTTCCTCTACTAATTAACATTTTTACGCCAGCAGGATGAAGCCCTACTCGATATTCAGATGGTCTACTTTCTTTTGGTATTCCTATATTCATTTCGGTATACCTCCTCGAAAAAAATAAATTAACTTTTAACCAACGAAGTATATCATGGAGGGTTATTTATGTGAAAAATTTCATGAATTAACCCTGAGAATGATTAATATTCTCAGGCCATTCAAACATTCGAATATAGATTTTAATCTATAATGAATGAAAGGTTTGGAGGTGTTGTTTGTCAACAATTTTGGAGTTATTGAACGCCCAATTAGACCAAATAAATCAGAGTATTTCTGCGGATTGGGCTGTAATTCTCCATAAATATGAGGGGAAATGGGAAATTTTCGAAAAATCTAAAATCCCTGAAGCAAAATCATTGGCCTTAGAAAAGTATATTTCAGACGACCAGGTTTGGATAAACTCGGTCATCAATTCAAATAGAGTTAGATACAAGACTTTGAAAAATCCCCCAGGTGGGTTTAATGGATCAAAAGTTTTCGGATTCGGTGCAACGGGCGGGGCGAAATTGGTCCTTTTTGGAGCAAATGAACTCAGTAAAAGTGGGCGATCACAAATCAAATTATTTGCCGAGTCTTTGGCTTTTTACAATTTTGAATCCCTCGAATTGGGAATATCAGATTTATCTAGAGGGATTCAAAAAATATTATCTGATATCAAAAAGTCATCAGGTTTAAATCAGGCATTAGAACGAATTATTGAATTTATCCAAAAATCTTTGGACATTGAGGGCATCGCTATAATACAATTGGGTGAAAATAGAAAATCGCTATCAATTCTAACGTCAAATTTTCCTTGGCCGAATAATGACGAGAAAACCTCGGATTTGCTATTTCAGCTCACCCGTGATCTCGTTAAAGGTAGTGAAAACTTAATACTGCCGACATCTTTTGAGAAAAATAGTTCTTCAATTAATATCTCACCCTATTCAACAGTTGCTGGTGTCCCAATCAATCTATTTGGTGAAATTGTTGGGGCGGTTCTAATTCTTGATCGACGATCTGAGAGGAAAATTGGGGAAAAAGAGATTAAATTACTTGAGAATTTATTGCCGTTAATTGCATTAATTGTCAAAAATAATATGTTGGAAAAAGAAGTACAGGAAAAAAATATGGCGCAGCAGATTGTAGAGGATCGGTTGGTGCAAACTGCAAAGTTAGCAGCGGTGGGGGAGATGGCGGCGGGGGTGGCCCATGAGCTCAATAACCCCTTGACAACTGTGAGTGGGTTTTCAGAATTATTATTGGAGTCGATGGATCAGGATTCTCCTGATTATGAGGATATGACCTTAATCCATAAAGAAGCTCACCGGGCGCGCGCGGTAGTTCGGAGATTATTAGATTTTACTCGCCAAGATAAAATTCTTCATTTGGATGCAGACATAAATGAAATTTTATCTGAGGTGCTTACTCTGGTACACCATTTAGCTAAATTGAATGATGTAAGTATCAGTATTGCCTTATGGAATGATTTGCCCTCCCTTCGTTTAGAAAAAAATCAAATTCAGCAAGTGTTATTGAATTTAATTCATAATGCGATCCAGGCCATGCCCAGCGGCGGGGAGCTTATTCTTGAAACTCAGTTAAATGAGAAGGATAATGAAAATTGGGTCACAATTCTCATACGCGATAATGGAGTTGGTATCGATGAAAAAGATCTAGACAAGATCTTTGAACCATTTTTTACAACAAAGGTGACAGGTGAGGGTACCGGATTGGGATTATCAATAAGTTATAAAATTATCTCAGATCATGATGGTTATATTGATGTGGATAGCAAACCCGATGTTGGTACGACTTTTAGTGTTTGGCTTCCAGTAAATAAATCTGTAAAATTGGAAACGGAGTAAACCTATGTCTGAGGCATCCATCATCATTATTGATGATGAAAAGGGGATCGCTAAACTTTGTGAACGGTTGTTGGAACAGGCAGACTTTTCAACGGCTACTTTTAATGATCCCAAATTAGGTGTGGACACCTTAGAAAAGAAAAAATTTGATTTGCTTTTGGTGGATATTCAAATGCCTGGAATGGATGGATTTGATGTCATAGAAAAAGCTCGCCAATTTCAACCAGAGATCGCCGTGGTGATCATGACCGGTTTTGGCACTTTGGAGACGGCAATTAGAGCCTTACGCCAGGGTGCGGATGGTCTCATCTTAAAGCCCTTTGAAAATAAAGATGAACTCATTCGGACAGTTAAAGAGGCCTTGCAAGAAAGAAAACATAAAAAAGAAATGGCTAGATTGCAAACGATCAAGCCGTTATTAGATATGACGGAAACACTATTTTCAGAAACAAGAAGGGATGAATTGATTGATCTGATTATTGAAGCAATATTGAGTTATATGAAATCGGATCATGCTGCAATTTACCAAAAAAATGATGGGGAAACATTTTTAAACCTGATTGGATCCAAGGGCGATGTATTGCCAGAAGAAGAGAGTGCAGCAAGTTCCGGGTTGGTGGGGCGCACAGATCATTGGAAAGTGCCGATATGGGTCAACAAGGAAGGTCCTGGGGGTCAAGAACTTCAGGAGGTCTTAAAAGAACATCATCTTGGGGCGGTGATCTGTAGCCCTGTTGCAAGAGGGGAGGGGGGTTTGGTGTTCTTAGCCGGACGAAATGAAAATAAAGCTGGTTTCCAATTGGCAGATCTTGAAACTTTTGGCCTCCTAGCCCGGCAGGCGGATATTGCATTGGAGAACGCCAGACTTTACAGTGATCTAAGGAGCTATGTCACACAGGTGGAGGATTCCCAAAGGGCATTAATTCAGGCAGAAAAAATGTCTGCTGTCGGAAGACTTACCGCTTCCATTGCGCATGAGGTAAATAACCCCTTACAAGCTGTTAGAAATTGTATGCATCTTGTGGGTCGGGAAGATATAGGGATTAAGGAACGACAAGAGTATCTAAATTTAGCCCATACAGAATTGGAAAGATTAACCGGGACTGTTCAAAGGATGTTGGATTTCTATCGGCCAGGAGTATTGGAAAAGAAACCCACAGATATTCACGAGTTACTAGGACTAGTAACTACCCTATTAGATAAGCAATTATTAAATAAAAATATCAAAGTTGAACAAGAATTTTCTCGAGATCTGCCCAAAGTTTTCGTGGTGAGGAATCAAATTCAACAAGTTATTTTTAATTTATTGCTAAATTCGATGGAGGCAATGGCTGAGGGGGGATCGGTAAAAATTATTACTAAACGGGCAAAGAATTCTATTGAAATAACTATTCAGGATTCAGGGACCGGGATTGCTGACGATGTGAAAGAGAAATTATTTGAACCATTTATGAGCAGCAAGGAAGAAGGAACCGGGTTAGGGTTATCGGTGAGTTACGGAATTATTACCGCACATGGAGGGGATATTAAGTTGGTGGACGGGGAAGGAATAGGGGCTTGTTTTTGCATATCATTACCTTATGAGGATAAAAAATGAAAGGAAAAATTCTAATTGTTGATGATGAGAAAACTGCATTAAAATCTCTTTCAAAAATATTAAAACTTGAAGGGTACACTGTTGAAGCAAAAGAGGATGGAGAAAGTGCTTTGGAATTGTTAAGCAATGAATCCTTTGAGCTGATGGTATTGGACCTTCAAATGCCGGGGATGAGCGGACTAGAGGTTTTACAGGAAGTGGTAAAAATCTACCCTGAGCTACAAATAATCATGTTGACAGCCCATGGATCAATGGATTCTGCGATAGAAGCTTTACGCCTGGGTGCCCACGACTATATATTAAAACCTGCTTCCCCTGAGGAAATCCTTGCCAGTGTCGGAAAGGGAATTTCTAGAAGAACGGAGTCAGAAAGAAAGCACCGAATCATAGGGCAAATGGAAAGTTCCTTACAGGAGCTGAAAGATTATGAAGGAGTTGAAACGGTTACTGAGGTTTCTCGAATGATCTATACTCTGGGAGAGGATGTAAAAATTGATCTTGAAAGACGGGAAATTTGGCAAAATGACCAAATTGTTTCTCTCACCCCCACAGAAGGGAAACTTTTAAAGGTATTACTTGAAAATCGGGGAAGGGTTTTATCCCATAAGGAATTGGTGTTATTTGTGCAGGGATATAAAACGACTGATTGGGAGGCCCCGGAGATTATGCGCCCTTTGGTAAGCCGATTGAGACGAAAGCTGATCCAATTTGCGGGGGGGGGGGTTTGGATCA